>NZ_JBWKGY010000022.1:0-123925 GCF_056433525.1 Streptomyces sp. NPDC044704 | reverse complement strand
TGCATCCAGGTGATGCGGTTGACGATGGCTTCGTGTTCGACCATGACGCCCTTGGGGCGGCCGGTTGAGCCGGAGGTGAAGATGACGTAGGCGGGGTGCCGTGGCAGGAGGGGCGCCACGCGGTCCGCGTCCCTGACCCTGCCCGGGTGCTGGGCCGCGAGGTGCTCTAGGGTCTCCGGGGAGTCCAGGAGGATCCGTTCCATGTCAGGGTCCGACGGCAGTGAGGTTGCCGACGCAGTGTCGGTAAGGGTCAGGGCCGGGGCCGCGGTCTCCGTCATGTAGGCGAGGCGCTCGGCGGGGAGGCCGAGGTCGAGGGGCAGGTAGGCGCCGCCCGCGCGGACCACGGCGTGCAGGGCGACGAGCAGGTCGAAGGAGCGGGGAAGGGCGACCGCGACCACGGTCTCCGGGCCGACGCCCCGGCCGATGAGCAGCCGGGCGAGGCGGTTGACGCGTTCCTCGAAGGCGGGACGGGACAGTTCCGTGCCCTCGAAGACCAGGGCGGGGCCGGTGGCTTCGGCGGCTCCCGCCCCGACGAGTGCGGCGAGGGTGGCCGGGCCGGTCAGCGGAACGGCGGTGTCGTTCCAGCCGTGCAGGACGAGTTCCCGTTCCTCGGCGGACATCACCTCCAGCTCGGCCACCGGCCGGTCCGGACCGGCGACAGCCGCGCCGAGCAGCCGCACCAGGCGGGCGGTCAGGGCCCGGACGGTCGCGTCGTCGAACAGGTCGGCCGCGTAGCGGATGCCGCAGGTCATACCGGTCGTACCGGTCGTGTCCGCCGTGTCCGCCGCGCCCGGAACCGCCGTGGCCGTGCGCCGGAACAGGATCTCCAGGTCGAACTTGGCGGCGCCGGCCGCGACCGGGACCTCCTCGGCCGTCAGCCCCTCGAACAGGGCGACAGCGCCCCGCCCGGCGCCCTCGTACGCCACCAGCGTCTGGAACAGCGGGTGCCGCGCCAGCGACCGCTCCGGGTTCACCGCCTCCACCACCGCCTCGAAGGGCAGGTCCGCGTGCTCCAGTGCCGCCGTGGCGGCCGTGGCCGTACGCCGCAGCAGCTCGCGGAAGGTGGGGGTGCCCGACAGGTCCGCGCGCAGTACCACGGTGTTGACGAAGAATCCGATCAGCGGGTCGAGGGACTCCTCGCCCCGTCCCGCCACCGGACTGCCCAGTGGGATGTCGTCGCCCGCGCCCAGCCGGTGCAGCAGCGCCGCCACCGCGGCCGACACCACCGTGAACGCCGTCGTCCCCGTCGACGCGGCGAGCGCGTCGAGGTCGGCGACCAGCTCGGCGGGCAGCTCGGCGGTGACCGTCCGGCCCGCGTACGAGGGCGCCGCCGGCCGGGGCCGGTCCGCGGGCAGGGACAGCTCCTGGGGCAGACCGGCCAGGACCGTCCGCCAGTGCTCCGCCTGCCGGTGCGCCAGGGAACCCGCCTGCGCCGCGTCGCCCAGCAGCGCGCGCTGCCACAGCGCGTAGTCCGCGTACTGCACCGCCAGGGCGGGGAACTCCGGTGCGCCGCCCGCCAGGCGGGCCGCGTACGCCACGGCGAGATCGGCGAGCAGCGGCCCCGTCGACCATTCGTCACCGGCGATGTGGTGCATCAGCAGGAGCAGCGTCCACTCCTGCGGGCCGGCCTCCAGGAGGGTGGCCCGCAGCGGGAGTTCGGCCGTCAGGTCGAAGGGGCGGGCGGTCTCCCGCCCGATCCGGTCGGAGTGCCCGGCGGCCGGGACCCGCTCCACCGTGAAGGGCACCTCGGCCTCCCCGGCCGACAGGATGCGCTGGTACGGGCCCTGCGCGTCCTCCGCGTAGACGGTGCGCAGCGCCTCGTGCCGGGCCACGACGTCCCGTACGGCCGAGGCCAGCGCGGCGGGGTCCAGGGCGCCGCGCAGCCGCAGCGCGAGGGGGATGTTGTAGGTGGCGGACGGGCCGTCCAGGCGGTGCAGGAACCACAGGCGGGCCTGCGCGTACGACAGGGGCAGCCGCTCCGGGCGCCCGGCGGCGGCCGGAGCGGGCCGCTCCGCGCCGGCGCGGCCCGCCAGCCGGGTGGCGAGCCGGGCGACCGTGCGGGCCTCGAAGACGTCCCGGACCGAGCACTCCGTGCCGGTGGCACGGATCCGCGCCGCGACCCGGGTGGCGAGCAGAGAGTGGCCGCCGAGCCGGAAGAAGTCGTCCTCCGCGCCGACCGAGAGCAGTGACAGCGCCTGCGTGAAGACCTCGGCGATCCGCTCCTCGGCGGCGCCGCGCGGCGGCCGCGAGGAGGCCGCGCCGCCCAGGGCCGGGGCGGGCAGCTTCGTACGGTCCAGCTTGCCGTTGACGTTGGTGGGGAGGGCCTCCAGGGTCACCAGTACGGCCGGAACCATGTGTTCGGGCAGGTGCGCGGCGAGCTCTTCGCGCAGCCGCTCCGGGTCCGGCGCGCCCGTCCCCGTCACGTAGCCCACCAGCCGGGGGATCCCGGGCACGTCCTCACGGACCACGACGGCCGCCGCGGTCACGCCGTCGAGGGCGGTCAGGGCCGCCTCGACCTCACCGGGTTCGACGCGGAACCCGCGGATCTTGACCTGGTCGTCGGCCCGGCCCAGGAACTCGATCAGCCCGTCGGTCCGGCGGCGCACCAGGTCGCCCGTGCGGTACATGCGGGTGCCGGGAGCCCCGAACGGGTCGGCCACGAACCGCTCCGCGGTGAGCGCGAAACGGCCCAGGTAGCCGCGCGCGATCTGTTCGCCCGCCAGGTACAGCTCACCCGTCACACCCGTCGGCACCGGCCGCAGCCGGCCGTCCAGGACGTGCGCCCGGGTGTTGTCCAGCGGCCGGCCGACCACCGGCGCCGGGCAGTCGCCGACGCGGGCCACGAGGGCGTCCACGGTGAACTCGGTCGGACCGTAGTAGTTGACCACCTCCACGTCCGTGAGCGCGGCCAGCTCCTCCCACAGCGCGGCGGGCACGGCCTCGCCGCCCAGCAGGAACAGCGGGGGCCGCCACTTCCCGGCCAGCAGCCCGGCGTCCACCAGCTGCCGGGCGTACGACGGCGTGACGTCGAGGGTGTCGATCCGCTCGGCGCGGACGTACGCCACCACCGCCTCGGCGTCCCGGCGCCCGAACTCGTCCAGTACGTGCAGCTCGTGGCCGGCCACCAGCCACAGCAGCTGCTCCCACGAGGAGTCGAAGGAGAACGAGGCGGTGTGCAGGGCGCGCACGCGGCGGCCCAGCCTGCGCGCGACGGGCAGGTACAGCTCGCGCTCGTGGTCGCGGAACAGCCGGGTCAGACCGGCGTGCCGGAGCACCACCCCCTTGGGGAGGCCGGTGGAACCGGAGGTGTAGATGACGTACGCCGCGTGCTCGGGCCCCGTCGTCGCGTCCGGGCCGGGCACGGTCGAGGCGAGCCGCTCCACGGTCCCCGGATCGTCCAGGACGACCGCCCGCACCCCGGGCACCCGCGACGCGACGGCGAGCGTGGTCACGACGCAGGCCGGAGCCGCGTCCCGCAGCATGTGCGCCAGCCGCTCGGCGGGGTGGTCCAGGTCCAGCGGCAGGTAGGCGGCGCCCGCCTTGAGGACGGCGAGGACCGCGACGACGGCATCGGCCGACCGGGGCACCGCCAGGGCGACGACATCGTCCGGGCCCACGCCCCCGGCGGTCAGGACGGCCGCCAGCCGGCCCGCCCGGTCGCTGAGTTCGGCGAAGGTCAGCCGGTCCTCGCCGGCCACCACCGCGACGGCGTCCGGGGTGGCGGCCGCCCGCTCGGCGAACACCTCGGTGACGCTCTGCGCGGGCACCGGCCGGGCCGTGTCGTTCCACCGGGCCAGCCGCTCCCGCTCCTCGGCGTCGCGCAGCTCCCACTGCGAAACCCGCCGCTCCGGGGCCGCGACCGCCTCGGCGAGCGCGCGCAGCAGCCGGTCGGCGAAGCCCTCCACGGTCTCCCGGTCGAACAGGGCGGTGGAGTAGAAGACCTCCAGCTCCAGGTCCTCGCCGTGCGCGGAGTCCGCGAAATTCACGTCCAGGTCGAACTTGGTGACGCCGGGGTCGACCCGGTCGGCCCGGGCGGACATCCCGAACAGGAACCGCACGTCCTCGGAGACCGTGCTGTGCGAGACCATCGTCTGGAACAGCGGGTGACGGGACAGGGACCGCTCGGGGTTGACCGCCTCCACCACCTGGTCGAACGGCAGGTCGGCCTGGTCGAGGGCCGTCAGGTCCGCCGTGCGGACCCGGTCCAGCAGCTCGCCGAAGGCCGGGTCGCCCGACAGGTCGGTGCGCAGGACCACCGTGTTGACGAAGAAGCCCACCAGGTCGTCGAGGGCGCTGTCGGCCCGGCCGGCGACCGGACTGCCGAGGACGAGGTCCTCGCCCGCGCCCAGCCGGTGCAAGGTCGCGGCGACCGCCGCGTGCACCACCATGAACACGCTGGTGCCGCTCTCCCGCGCCAGCGAACGTACCGACAGGGCGAGTTCGCGCGGCAGCGAACGGAACACCAGGGCCCCTGCGTGCCCGGCGGTGGCCGCGCGCGGCCGGTCCGCGGGGAGCCCCCCGGCCTCCTCGGGAAGGCCCGCCAGCTCCGACCGCCAGAACGCGGCCTGTGCGGAGGCCAGGGTCCCCGGCCCGTCCACGGCGCCCAGCAGCTCGCGCTGCCACAGCGCGTAGTCGGCGTACTGCACCGGCAGCGGGGCGAACGCGGGCGCGGACCCCTCCATCCGGGCGGCGTAGGCCAGTTCCAGGTCGCGCAGGAACGGCCCCATCGACCACTCGTCGCTCGCGATGTGGTGCAGCAGCACGACGAGGGCGTCCGTCCCGGCGGCGCCGTCGCGCACGAGGGTCACCCGCAGCGGGGGCTCGGCCGCGATGTCGAAGAGGTGACCGAGCGCCCGGGTGACCGCCCCGTCGACCTCCGAGGACCGCGCCACCTCGTCGACGAAGAGCCGCACACCGGCCTCGGCGGGCTCCAGGACCCGCTGGAACGGGACGCCGTCGAACTCCCCGAACACCGTGCGCAGGGCCTCGTGCCGGGCGACCGTGTCGGCCAGCGCCGCGTCCAGCGCGGACGCGTCGAGCCGGCCGTCGAAACGCACCGCGAAGGGAATGTTGTACGTGGCGCCCGGCCCCTCCACCTGGTGGAGGAACCACAGCCGCTGCTGCGCGTACGACAGCGGCAGCGGGTCGGGGCGCACCGCGGCCGACGGGGCCGTACGGGACACCGCGGCGCGCTCGGCCAGCAGCGCGGCCAGCGCGGCGACGGTCCGGGCCTCGAAGACGTCCCTGATCCCGCATTCGGTGCCCAGCGCGGCCCGGGTCCGGGCGATCACCCGGGCGGCCGGCAGGGAGTGCCCGCCCAGTACGAAGAAGTCGTCCTCGCGGCCCACGGAGGGAACGCCGAGCACGTCGGCGAAGATGCCGGCGAGGATCTCCTCGCGTGCCCCGCGTGGGCCTCGCCCCCCGGCGGACACCAGGCCCGACAGGTCCGGGGCCGGCAGGGCGCGCCGGTCGACCTTCCCGTTGGCGGTCAGCGGGAACGCGTCGAGGACCACGACGACGGAGGGCACCATGTACTCGGGCAGTGCCGCCGCCGCGGCCTCGCGCAGCGCCCCGGCGGCAGGGCCCACGGCCGCGCCGGCGGCCGGGGTGATGTAGCCGACGAGCGAGGGGAACCCGGGCAGGTCCTCGCGGACCAGGCACACGGCACGCCCCACGCCCTCACCTGCCGTCAGGACCGCCTCGATCTCCCCGAGTTCGATGCGGAAGCCGCGCAGCTTGATCTGGTCGTCGGCCCGGCCCAGGAACTCGATCCGGCCGTCGGCCCGGCGCCGGACCAGGTCCCCGGTCCGGTACATGCGCTCGCCGGGCACGCCGAACGGGTCGGCCACGAACCGCTTGGAGGTCAGCGCGGGACGCCCCAGGTAGCCGCGGGCCAGCTGCCCGCCGCCGAGGTACAGCTCCCCGGGCCGGCCCGGGGCCACCGGGCGCAGCGCGCCGTCCAGGACGCGGGCACGGGTGTTCCAGAACGGCGTGCCGATGTCGGGAACGCCCGTGTGGCCGGGCGCGAGGACGGTGGAGGTGGCCCAGACGGTCGCCTCGGTCGGGCCGTACACGTTGGTGACCGACGCCGCCGCGCGGACGAGCCGCTCGGCCAGGGCTGCCGGGAGGGCTTCGCCGCCGACCAGGACGCGGGTGGCGGACAGCGAGGAGGGGCGGCCGTCCTCCAGGAGGGCGTGCCACAGCGAGGGGGTGGCCTGCATGACGGCGGGTCGGTGCTCGTCGACGAGGGCGGCCAGGGCGGCGGGGTCGCGGACGGTGTCGCGGTCGGCGAGGACCACGGTGGCGCCGCGCAGCAGCGGGGTGTGGATCTCCAGCACGTGGATGTCGAAGGAGACCGTGGTCACCGCGACGAGCCGGTCGCCGGGGGAGAGCGCCAGCTCCTCGGACTGCATGCGGAGGAAGTTGGCGAGCGCGGCGTGCGGGATCACCACGCCCTTGGGGCGGCCGGTGGAACCGGAGGTGTAGATGACGTACGCGGGGTGGTGGGGAGCGGGTCGGAGAATCGTTTCCCCAGGGCCGGCCCCGGCCCCGGCCCCGGCCCCGGCCCCGGCGTCGGTGTCGGTGTCGGTGTCGCCGACCGTGGCCGCGTCCGCGAGGGCGGACAGCGTGTCGGGGGCGTCCAGGACCACGACCGGCACCCCCGCGACGTCCGGCACGAGGCGCGCGAGGTCCAGCGTGGTCAGCACGCACACCGGCCGGGCGTCCTCGACCATGAACGCGAGCCGCTCGGCGGGGTAGTCCAGGTCCAGCGGAAGGTAGGCGCCGCCCGCCTTCAGCACGCCGAGCAGCGCCACCACCAGGTCCTCGTCGCGCGCGAGGGCGATGCCGACGACGGCCTCGGGACCGACACCGTTCGCGGCGAGCACCCGCGCGAGCCGGTCCGACCGGTCGGACAGGGCGGCGTAGTCGAGGGAGCGCTTCCCGGCGATCACGGCCGTGACACCGGGGTGGAGACGGGCCGCCTCCTCGAAGAGGTCGACGAAGGTACCGGCCGGCAGGGCGCGCGCGGTGCCCTCGTCGGCGCGCACGACCGCCTCCAGGGCGGCGGGCGCCAGCAGGTCGGGACGGCCCACCGGCGCCTGGGGCCCGGTCGCGGCCAGCTCCCGCAGGAAGTGGGCGAACTCGGCGCAGCGGGCGGCCAGCGAAGCCTCGTCGTAGGCGTCGGGGTTGCCGTCGAACTCGAACCGGATCCGGCCCCGGGCGCTGTCGTGGTAGACCCCGAGGGTCACGTCATCCACCGGGCCGGCGGCGATGTTGTGCACCGTACCCGGGGAGCCCGCGAAGTCCAGGGCGGTGTCGAAGGCCTTGATGTTGACCATCGGACCGAGGAGGCCCTGCGCCCGCCCGGACAGTCCGAGGTCGCGGCGGATGTCCTCGGCGCGGTAGCGCTGGTGGCGGCGCAGTCCGGCGGTGGCCGCGGTGACCTCGCGGACCAGCTCGCCGATGGGCGTGGCGGGACCCACGGGCACCCGCAGGGGCAGCACGTTCACGACCATCGCCGGCACCTTCAGGGCGGCCGAGCCGAGCCGGGCCATGGCCGGCAGGGACAGCAGGACGTCGCGGCTGCCGGTGGAGCGGTGCACGAAGGCGGCAAAGGCGGCCGTCACCACGTCGGCCCAACTGGCCTTCGCCGAACGGGCGATGGCGAGCAGGCCGGCGGTCTCGTCGGGGCTGAGGGTGGCTCCGTCGCGGAGGAAGCCGTGGGCCGCGGGCGCGGCCGTGCCGCTCAGCGTCTCCGGCTCGGGGCAGTCGGCGAGCCGCTCCAGCCAGTACGCGCGGTCCGCCGTGTACGCCTCGGAGGCCCGGTACTCCTCCTCGGCCCCGACGACCGAGGCGAGGCCGCCGAAGGTGCGGGCCGGCGGCTCCTCGCCGCGCACCAGGGCCGAGTAGACCTCGGCGGTGCGCCGGGAGAGCAGGGAGAAGGCGTAGGCGTCGAGGGTGATGTGGTGGGCCCGCTGGTACCACAGGACGCGCTCGGGCCCGACCCGGTGCAGGGTGAACAGGCACAGCGTGTCGGCGGTCAGGTCGAGGGGCCGGCCCATGTCGCGCCGCATCGCGTCGACCGCCGTGGCCACCGGGTCGTCCTCGCCGGTGTGGTCGAGGACGGCCACCAGGGGTCCGCAGGCCGGACCGGACCAGGTCTCCTGGTACGGCTCACCGGCCGCGTCCTCCGAGAAGCGCGCCGTCAGCGCCTCGCACTCGGCGACCGTCTGCCGCAGCGCCGTGACGAACACGCCGGGGTCGAGCGGGCCGTCGATCTCGACGTACTGGCCCACGTTGTAGACCGGGGACGCGGGGTCGAGTCGCTGGCCGTACCACACGCCGGCCTGTGCCCCGGTGAGGGGGAGACGCTGGGAAGGGCGGTCGCTCATGGGATCGTGCTCCAGATTCAGGCAGCTGCGGGGAGGGGCGCGGGGAGGGGCCGTGGCGGTCGGCGCGGGGTCCGCTGCGGGGGAGGGGAGAGTGGAAGGCGGTTCAGGAGGCGCCGGCCGGACCGGACTTCACGACGTCGACCGGGTCCGCGGCGGTCTCGTCCTCACGGGGCAGGGTCGCGCGCCGGAGCCCGGGCACGGCGATGGCGACGGCGACCGCGGCCACCGCGCACACGGCGCCGTTCACCAGGGCCGCGCCGGCCGGGCTGAACCAGCGGGCCACGGCGGCGACTTCGACGTCACCGACGATGTCCCCGGTGGTGCCCTGGGTGGTGATCACGCTGACGATGCGCCCGCGCAGCCGGTCCGGCGTGCTGTGCTGCACCAGCGCGTATTCGAGGATCTCGTACACGGTGCCGCAGGCCCCGCCGACGGCGAGCGCCGCGCAGGCCAGGTAGACGTTCCCGCTGAGGGCGAAGCCGATGGTGGCCAGGCCTCCGGTGAAGGCCGCCAGGAGCAGCAGCCGTCCGGGGCGCGCCGTACGGGTGAGCCAGCCGCTGGTCGCCGAGACCGCGACGGCGCCGACCGCCGGAGCGGAGTACAGGAGCCCCAGCATGACCTCGCCGCCGCCGAACTGACGGTCCACCATCTCGGGGAACAGGACGACGGGAACGTTGAACAGGGCGGTGACGCCGCCCAGCAGCACCAGACCGCCGACCACGCGGTTGCGCCAGGCGTAGCGGAAGGCGACGAGGAGGGAACCGGAGTCCTCGGTGGCCTCGCCGTCCTCGTCAGGGTCCTCGGTGAAGGGCGGCAGCGGCCGGATCCGGGAGATGAGGAAGGCGGTGACGGCGGTGGTCACGGCGGCGAACGCGAAGACGGGGGCGGGGCCCGTCATCGCCAGCAGCACACCGCCGAGGAACGGGGCGGTGATGGAGCCGATCTCCCCGGTGAGCGAGATCAGCGCGCCGGCGGCGGGCAGTTGGTCCGGCCGGACCAGGGTGGGTGCGACGGCCATCAGCGCGGTGACGCTGACGCCCGTGGCCAGGCCGTCCCAGGCGACGCACACGTAGATCGCCCACTGGGAGGGGTCGTCGAGCATCGCGTTGACTGCGAGACCTGCGAAGGCGAGGGCGGCGGCGCCGCGGGCGCGCACGATGAGCGTCCGGCGGTCGGTCCGGTCGGCCATGACCCCGCCCCACAGGGACCCGAGCAGCACGGTGATGCTCATGATCATGCTGACGACGGCGACGTCCAGGGTCGACCGGGTCAGCCCGTACACCTGGGCGGACAGCGCGACGGTCGCCATGCCCAGCCCGAACAGCGACACCACGCGGGCGATGAAGATCGCCCGGAAGTCGGGGCTGGTGCGCAGCGGTTCGATGTCGATGACGAGGTCACGCAGGGGCACGGGGGGCTCCGGGGGTGGGAGGGTCGCCTCAGGCGGCGGGGGAGAGGATGTCGGCCCAGGCGCGGAGCGTGGGGCGCTCGGCGAGGTCGACGAAGCTGATCCGGGCACCTTCGGCGCGCCACCGCTCGACGAGGGTCATCAGCCGGATGGAGTCGAGGCCCTGGTCGAGGAGGCTCTCGTCCACGAGGACCTCGGCGGGCTCGGCGTACAGCACGTCGGCCACGTCGCGGACGAGCCGGTCGAGGGCGAAGGCGTCGGGGGCGGGATGCGGGTGCATGGGTGTTCTCCTGCTTCGGGAGGGGGCGTGGCCGGCGGGGAACGGGGGCCGGCTGGTGAGGGTCCGCGCGGGGCCCCGGGAGATCCGCGGCGTCCGGTGCCATGTGCGCTGCGGTGCAGGGCATTTGATACGGCTACTTAGGTAAGGCTAACCTAAGTTTTATGATCTCTGTAATCGTGGACCTGGCACTACCGGGTCCACGTGAGCCGATTCCTGCGGGTCGAGGGCGACGACGCGGGCCCGGTCCGCGCCCGCGTCGCCCTCCGGGGAGCGGAGCCGGGTACCTCCGGAGCCGGGTACCTCCGTCGCGGGGGCGCCGCCCGGCTGGGCCGTCCGGCTCGACCCCGCACGGGGGTCCCGGGTGCCGAGGCTGAACCTCTGACCCGCGCCCGTTCCGGTACCCGCCGGCAGGGCCCGGGGCCTTTGCCCCGGGCCCTGCCGCGCGTGCGGCGCGTAACAAGGCCGTCAGCCCTGCGCGATCAGACTGGCCGGACGCATGTCCGTCCAGTGCGCGTCGGTGTACCGCGCGCACCCCTGCCGGGTGTCCTCGCCGTGCACGACGGTCCAGCCCGCCGGAACCTCGGCGAAGGCGGGCCAGAGCGAGTGCTGGTTCTCGGCGTTGACGAGCACGAAGTACCGGGCGTCGTCGTCCTCGAACGGATTGGTCGTGGCCATGGGGGTCTCCTAGCGGTGGGTGGGGGTGTCGTCGGTCGTACGGGTGGTCGTGTGCGGCCCGGCCGGGAAGCCGGAACCGGGGAGGGCGGGCTCGCGCTCGCGGCGGGCCATCTCCGCCGCGGTGGCGGTGGCCTCCTCGCTCAGCGCACGGGCCTCGGCGGCCCCGAACAGGGCGTCGGACCAGTGCCAGTGCAGGGTCAGCAGGGTCTGTCCGTCCCCTCCCGGCGCCGACCGGACGACGAGTCGCAGCGGGCCGGCCAGCGCGAGCCCGCCGCCCGACGGATCCTCGGCGTACGGCGCGGGCCACCGGGCCCCGTCCGCGGGCGCCCAGCGGGCGTCGCCGGCCGACGGACGCAGCGCCGCGCGGCGCTGGTAGAGGATCCCGCGCCGGGGCAGGTCCGCGAGCAGGGCCGCGGTCTGCGGGTTCAGGTGGCGCAGCTGCTCCAGCCCCCGGCCCCGGTCCGGCACGGCTCCGAGCGCGAGGACCGCGCGGTCGTACGCGTCCACCCCGGCGCCGGGCCCCGGCGGCAGGGGCACCCGGACGGTGTGGACCGTACCGAGCCGCCCGGCGGTCCGGGGCGCGTGGCCGGCGCGCGGCAGCTCCAGGTCCACCACGAGCCCGGTGCCGTCGTGCAGCCTCGGCCGGGCGTGCGCGGTGCGGGCCAGGGCGGCCACCAGCAGTACGTCGTGGGGATGCGGGGCCCCGCCGGCCGGCTCCGTCGCGGCGGGCAGTTCCAGCCGGGTGACGACCCGGTGGCCCTCGGAGGCCGGCGGCCAGCTCCGCCCGGCGGAGCCCCTGGTCAGCTGCGTCCAGTGGGTGAGCTCCGCGATCCGGGACCCCGCCCCCGCCTCCGCGCCGAGCCGGGCCGCCCAGTCCAGGAGGCCGCCGGCGGGGCCGGGCGCGGCGGCGGGGGACTCCCCGTAGAGCAGCGGGAGTTCGTCGGTCAGCGTCTGCCAGCCGATGCCGTCCACCGACAGCAGGTGCGCCACGAGCAGCAGCAGTCCGGGCTCGTCCGGTCCCGCGTCGAACCAGACGGCCCGCAGCACCCGGGCGCTGCCCGGATCCAGTTCACCGGCGGCCGTCCGGACGGCCGCCGCGACGAGCCGGTCGCGGTCCCCGGCCGGCATCCCGGCGACGGGCACCCGGCGCAGGGTGTCGGCGTCGGTGCAGGCGGGCGCCGCCGAGGCGGGCCGCACCTCCTGGCTCCAGACGCCGTCCGAGCGGTGCAGGGCCAGCCGCAGGGCCGGGTGCCGCCGGGCCAGCCCGGCCAGGGCCCGGCGCAGCGGGGCCGTGCCCAGCCCGGCGGGGACGCCGAGCAGGACGGCCTCGTGCGCCGAGTCCACCGGGCCGCCGGCCGCGCGCAGCCGGTGCGCGGAGGGCAGCAGGGGCAGGGGCCCGGCCTCGCCGTCGGCCGGGACCGGGGCCGGTACGGCCGACGCCGTCGCCGAGCGCCGGGCGGGCCGGTCGGGGGTACGGCCCAGGGCGGTCAGCATCGCGGCGAACCCCCGCGCGTGCTCCTCCAGAGAACCGGCGTCGTACAGGCCCGGGTTGCCGTCGACGTCGAGCCGCAGGCGGCCGTCCGGACCGCAGGACGCGGCCACCGAAAGGTCGTCCACGGGGCCGGAGGCCAGGCTGACCACGTGCCCCGCCGTGCCGCCGAAGTCCAGCTCGGTCTCGAAGGGGCGCAGGTTGACCAGCAGCCCCGGGACGCGCCCCCCGGGCAGGCGCCAGATGTGCCGGGCGAGGACCTCGCCCCGCACCCTCTGGTGGCGGCGCAGGAAGTCCAGTTCCGCCGAGGCTTGCCGGAGCAGGTCGCGGAAGGTGTCGTACGGGCCGGCCGTCAGGCCGGCCGGGAGGATGTTGACGGCGGTGCCGGGGACCCGCAGGGTGCCGGGCGCCGTACGGGCCGTCGTGTACAGGGCCATGGGCGTCCGGCCGCCCTCGCCGTACGGGGCGAGGTGGGCGGCGCACGCCGCGAGCACGGCCTCGCCCCACGTGCCTCCGGCGAGCCGTGCCGCGGCGGCCACGGCTGCGCTGTCCGCGCGGCCGAGGAGGACGGTGCGCCGCACGGTGGCATCGGAAGCGGGGGCCTCCCGCCCGGCGGGACGGACCGGCACGGGCGGTACGGGATGGCGGCGGGACCAGGCTTCCAGGTCGGCCGCGTGGGCGGCGGAGCGGAGGTAGGCCCGTTCCGCGCGGGCCAGTACGGACACCGGGGCGAAGGGTGAGGCGGGCGGACGGGAGCCCGTCACCAGGGCGGTGTAGTGCTCGCTGACGCGGCGGCTGAGCAGGGACACGCCGTAGCCGTCGACGGCGAGCTGGTGGAAGTACTGCACCAGCAGGTGGTGTTCGGGGCCGAGGGTGACGAGCACCGCGCCGACCAGGTCCGGGATGTGCTCCGGCGCGGGCGGGTCGAGCAGCAGGTCCAGGCGGGGCGGGCAGGCGAGCTGTCCGCGCACGAGGTCCAGGGCCGCGGCGACCGGGTCCGGGGCTCCGGAGGTGTCCAGCCGCGGCAGCCGCCGTCCGGCGGGCCGCGCGGTCACCGGGGCCTGGCCGTAGCGGCCGTCGTCGAGGGTGAGGCGGAACCGCAGCCAGGGGGCTTCGCCCAGGGTGAGGCCGAGGGCCTCCTCCAGGGCGGCGGCGTCGAGCGGGCCGACGAGTTCGATGTACTGGCCGACGTGGTGGCCGGCGTACGAGGGGTTCGCGCGCTGCGCGGCGAGTGCGTGGGCCTGGGCGGCCGTGAGTTCCTCGGGGGCCGGGCCCGCGGGGGCGGTCGCGGTGGCGGTGGTCGCGGACACGGGTCAGCTCCGGGAGGGCGCGGTGGGGTGCGCCGACGGGGTCGCCGTGACCGGCGGGCCGGTGCGGACGGCGCGGCCGGAGCCGTGGCCGGACCGGTCCCGTACGGCGGGGTCTTCGTTCCCGGTTCCGGGGTTCGCACGTGGTGCTGACATGCCCATCCTTCCTCTGTCCTGCCCAGGTCGTCAGGCAGGGCGTACCCAAGCTGACTTATGGGGTGATACGTGTCAAGTAGCCCTGAAATCGGCCTAATTGATCGCTCGGTGATTCCTTGGTGGTTCCTCGGTGGCCCCGCCCCGAGCGCCGTCGGGCCGGGTCCGGGCGTGCGGAGAGGACCCTGCGGCCCGTACGGGCGAGGGGGCTCCGGGGCGGGCTCCGGGCGCGCCGTCGCGGCGCGTACGGAACCCGTCGTGGGCAGGGGCGCGGGGGCTTACGGCGGGTCGTGCTCCGCGCCCTGGCCCGGGGTGTCGCGGGGGGAGGTGAAGGATCGTTCCGCCTCCCGGTCGTGACCCGAAGACGGCGACGGGCGTCCGACCAGCCGCGGAGACAGCAGGGGGTCGTCCATGTGCACGAGGCGGTATCCGGCCGAGGACCTGCCCCGGGCGGAACCCGGCCCCGGTCCGGACCCCCGCGCGCGCCTGGCCGTGCCGGCGCGGGCCTTCGGCCGGGCCCGCTGGGCCGCCTCCACCAGGGCGCCGACGGCCGGCGCCTCCTGGCGCAGCCGGTTGAAGCCGCGGATGGAGAACCCGGCGAGCTTCGCCGCGTACGGCCAGGGAGCACCCTGCCGGATGGTCCGCAGCACGAGGTGGATCATGGCCGGTGTGGGGTCGTGTCCCGCGTGCAGGCCGCGCGAGGCGGCCAGGGACCGGGCCGCGGACACGGCGTGCGCGAAGGCGGGATCCTTCTCCAGCCAGTCGTGCAGCATCCGTTCCGTCAGACCGGCCGCCGCTGCGGCCGCCTCGGCGGACAGGCCCTGGGCCGTGGCCTTCAGGGCCTCGGCCATCCGGCTCGCGATGTCCCACCGGTGGCTCGCCATCTCGGGCAGTGCCGCCCGCAGCCGGCCCTCCGCCTCGTCGTGGCCCTCCAGCCAGTCGACCAGGTCCTCCGCCCAGTCCTCAGGTCCGGGCGCCGTGTTCCGATCCGCGTGCACGGCCTACACCCCCACGGGAACGCGGCCGGAGCCGTCCCCGTACGCCCGCCCGCCCCGCTGCCGCCGGTCCGGCGGTGTGCTGTGAACCCTCATGCTTCCTGCCCCCTTCAGGTCCGTCCCGGGTGCCGCGGCGCGGAACCCGGGACGCCACGTCCTAGATGTCGCCGACGGCGGGCGCGAGCACCCACAGCCGGTGGTCCCAGCCGATGTCCCGGCAGTCGCGGACCCGCAGGCCCGCGCCCTCCGCCAGCTCGGTGATCTCCTCCTGCGAGCGCACCGCCGATCCGAACGCCGAGGCAAGGCGCAGGTGGTGCAGGGCGGCCTCGACGTCGTCGGCGTCCGCACCCGTCACCTGCTCGACCAGCAGCAGCGTTCCGCCGGCCGGCAGCGCGGCGCCGCTCTCGCGCAGCACGAGGGCCGCGTCCGCGTCCGGCAGCAGGTCGAGCAGCCGGCACAGCAGGACGGTCTCGTCGCCGGGCGGGACCGGGCCGCTCGTGCCCAGCAGCTCCACCCGGGGCAGCACGTCGGCGTCCAGCACGCGCTCCCCGAGGATCCGCAGGGCCGAGGGCTGGGCGGCGACGGTCACCTTGAGCCCGGGGAAGGCCCGGACCAGGGAGTTGACGACGGCTCCGGCCCCGTGTCCGCCGGCGGTCAGCGAGGCCGTCGACGCCCAGTCGTACCCGCCCACGACACCCGGCGCGATCCACAGCGCCTCGTCCTCGACGGCCGCCCGCGCCGACCCGGCCAGCCGCTCGTCCGATGCCATCGCCTCGGCCAGCGGCAGCCCCGACAGGGTCCGGTAACCCGCCCGCCCCGTCCACAGGCTCTCCGCCAGACCGGCGAGGGACAGGTCGAGCGCCGCCTGCGCCCCGCGCAGGTCGTACTCCTCCAAGGAGTGGTCGTCCTCGACGAGTTCCTCGCCGACCGGGGTCAGCGCGTAGCCGCCCCCGTCCTCGGCGAAGACGTCGAGCGCGACCAGGTACGTCAGCAGCGCGCCGAGCGTGCGCGGCGCCGCCCCGGTACGGGCGGCCAGCTCCGGCGCCGTCCGTACGCCCTGGTAGACCAGGTCCACCAGGCCGAGCGTGACGGCGGCGCGGACGGCCAGGCCCGGCGCGAGATCGGTGAGCTCGTGCAGCCGGTCGTGCGGGTCCTGCTCCTCCGCGGCCACGGCGGCGTCGGCCGGCCCCTGGACCGGGGCGGGCTCGGCGCGGCGCCAGTAGCCGGTGATGTGCGTCCGCTCGCGCGGCACCTGACGGTCCGCCGCGAGGTGGCGGCGGATGCCCTTGAGGGTGACGGCCTCCCCGGCGGCCCAGGCGAAGACCTCACCCGGCAGCCACCGCATGCCGCGCACGGCCCGCTCCAGCAGGTCGGTGCTGCCGGCCGGGGCGCCGTCACGCACCAGCCAGGTGATCTCGGCGTCGGCCCGCGTCGGGAGCTCCTGGCGGTGGCTCTCCTCGGCGACCTCGACGAACACGCGGGCCACCGTCCCGGCCGGCATCTCCTCCAGCCACCGCGCGATGGCGGGCAGGGCGGTCTCGTCCCCGATCACCAGCAGCCAGTCGGCGCCCTCGGGGTGGCCGTGCGACATCTTGGGCCCGGCGATCCAGGTGACGTCACCGGGCTTCGCCGCCTGGGCCCACGACGAGGCGACCCCGCCCTCGTGGTTGACGAAGTCGAAGTCGATCTCCCCGGCCTCCGGGTCGTACCGCACCGGGGTGTAGTCCTTGGTCAGCGGCCGGGCGTCGGGCCAGTCCAGGCTGGAGACGTTCTGCCCGGGCAGCACCGGGTGCTCCGCGCCCTCCTCCGCGAAGAAGAACTTCACGTGGTCGTCGAAGCCCTCGGAGCGCAGCGCCGGCAGGTCCAGGCCGTCCTTGGCGAACGCGCCCAGCTGGGGCCCGCCCAGGGTCAGGCGCCGCATGCCCGGAGTGACGTCCCGGACCCGGAGCACGGTGAGCTCGCGCAGCACGATGGGGAAGGTGACGACCGGACGGGGATTGCGGCTGGACATCGGGAGGGCTCCTCAGGGGTTCGGGAAGGCACGTGGAGTGCGGTGCGCTCGGGGCGACAGCCCCGGGCGCCTGGGGGTGGGGCCGGGCGTCGGCCCCCCGCACCC
Source organism: Streptomyces sp. NPDC044704 (assembly GCF_056433525.1). NCBI lineage: Bacteria > Bacillati > Actinomycetota > Actinomycetes > Kitasatosporales > Streptomycetaceae > Streptomyces > Streptomyces sp. NPDC044704. The sequence goes on along the minus strand of NZ_JBWKGY010000022.1, from coordinate 107,109 downwards.
GCAGGGGTGCGGGGGCCGCCGTACCGCGGGCCGGCTACTGGCCGGCGACCGCCTTGGCGAGCAGCGGGGTCAGCTGCTGGGTGACCCACGGAGCGCTCAGCGGGTCGGGGTAGGCGATCGCCGAGGCGAGGGTGTTGTCCGACGGGACGACGGCGAAGTGCTTGTTCTTCACCGAGTTCAGCGACTGGAAGAGCTTGTTGCCCTCCAGCTCCTTCGGGCTGATGACACCGCGGTCACCGAACGGGTACGTCACCAGCAGGACGTCGGCGTCGAGCTGGTCGAGGTTCTCCAGGCTCACCCCGTTCTTGTCGGGGCCGTAGTTCTTCGCCTTGTCCGTCTTCGTGAAGCCGAGCTTCTCGAAGACGCCCGGGTCCTGGGCCTCGTACGACATGAAGCTGATCTGCTCCGGGTGGACCACCGTGTAGGTGTAGGTCTTCCCCTTGAACTCGGGGTGCGCGGCGGCCGCGTCGTTGGTGGTCTTCTCGTTCGCCGCGATCACCTCGGCGGCCTTGTCCTCCATCCCCAGGGCCTTCGCCGCCGTCTTCAGGCGGTCCTGCCACGTGAGGGTGTCGGCCTGGGCCTTGTCGGTGAAGGTGACGACCGGGGCGATCGGGGACAGCTTCGCGTAGTCCTTGTCCATCTCCCAGGTGTTCATGCCGAGGATGACGTCCGGGGCCTCGGCGGCGATCGCCTCGTAGGCGGTGCCGTCGGTGTCGTCGTACGTCTTGAGCTTGCTCGCGCCGAGCTTGGTGATCGCCGCCTGCTTGTACTCGGCGACCGGGGAGCCGTCCTCGACGTCCGGGGTGATGACCGGGACCAGCCCGAGGGCGAGCGCGATCGCGGTGTCGCCGTCCGAGACGGTGGCCACCTTGACCGGCTTCTTCTTGACCTCGGTGGTGCCCCAGGCGTTCTTGAGGCTGACGGGGGAGAAGGCCTTGCCGCCGTCGGCCGCGCCGCCGGAGGCGGCGGGCTTGCCCGCGGCGTCCCCGGAACCCTCGCCGCAGCCGGCGAGCAGACCGACGCAGACGGCGGTGGCCGCGAGGGCGGTGAGGGTACGGCGTCTGTTCACGCTGTGCACGGGATGTCTCTCCTACTGGATGGTGTGACGGCCCAGGGGGAAGATCTGGGGCCGGTCGGATCGGGGATGGGGGACGACGAGGCAGTCGAGGCCGAACACGTCGGCGACCGTCCGCTCGGTGAGGACCTCTGCCGGAGTGCCCTGCCGTACGATCCGGCCGTCGCGCATGGCGACGATCGTCGAGGCGTACAGGGCGGCCTGGTTGAGGTCGTGGGAAACCAGGACGATGGTCTTGCCGGACTGCTCGTTCAGTTCCGCGAGCAGGTCCATGACCTCGATCTGGTGGGCGATGTCCAGGTAGGTGGTCGGTTCGTCCAGGAGCAGCAGCGGGGTCTCCTGGGCCAGTGCCAGGGCGATCCACACCCGCTGGCGCTGGCCGCCGGAGAGCTGGTCCACCGGGCGGCCGACGAGTTCGGCGGTTCCGGTGGCGGCCAGCGCCCGGGCGATGACCTCGTCCTCGGCGGCCGTACGGCGCTGCCCGAACCGCTGGTGCGGATGGCGCCCCCGCCAGACCAGGTCGGCGACCGTGATCCCCTCGGGGGCGATCGGGGACTGCGGCAGGATGCCGAGCCGCCGCGCCACCTCCCGCGTCGGCAGGGAGTGGATGTCCCGCCCGTCCAGGAGGACGGAGCCGGCGGCCACCGGCAGCAGCCGGGCCATCGACTTCAGCAGGGTGGACTTGCCGCAGGCGTTCGGGCCGACGAGGGCCGTGATCCGGCCCGGCTCGATCGTCAGCGACAGTTCCTCGATCACGTGCCGCCGGTCGTAGCCGGCGCTGATCGCCCGGGCTTCCAGCCCGGGGGCGCAGGGGCCGGCGGCGGCGCGGCCGTGGGCGTCGGGGGTCATGAGGTCTTTCACGAGGGTGCTCCTTGCCGCCGCAGCAGCAGCCGGACGAAGTAGGGGGCGCCGATCAGCGCCGTCAGGGCGCCGGTGGGTACCGGGCTGATCAGCGGACCGTGCTGGGCGAGTACGTCCGCCGCCAGCACGATCACCGCGCCGACCGCGGGCGCCACCACCAGGGCGCGTTCACCGCCGACCAGCCGGACCGCTATCGGCCCGCTGATCAGCGAGACGAAACCGATCGGGCCGGTCACGCCCGTGGCCAGCGCCGCGGCCGCCGCACCGAGCAGCAGGGTGGCGGTACGGGTGGCCCGCACCCGGGATCCGAGTCCGTGGGCCAGCTGGTCCCCGAGGGACAGGGCGCCGAGCGCCCGGCTCAGCGGTACCGCGCAGACCGCGGCGCAGCCGAGGGCGACGGAGAGGACGCCCACTCCGGTCCAGTCGGCGCCCGAGACGCTCCCGACGAGCCAGCGGGTGACCTGCGCGATGCTGTGCTGCCCGGCCGAGGAGAAGAGGTAGTTGACGTACGCGGCGCACACCGCCGACAGGGCGATGCCGATCAGGACGAGCCGGTGGGTGTCCACCCGGCCTCCGCGCCGGCTGAGCAGCATGATGGCGCCGACCAGCAGGAACGATCCGGCGAGCGCGGCGCCCTCCACCCCGTACGGGATGGCCGGGGCGAACAGCAGCACGGTGACGGCTCCCGCGCCGGCCCCCGCGGAGATGCCCACGATGTCGGGGGTGGCCAGCGGGTTGCGGATCAGCCGCTGGTAAAGGGCGCCGGAGAGTCCGAACAGCGCCCCTGCCAGCAGCGCGGCCAGGGCTCTGGGAAGCCTGATGCGGTGGATGACGTAGTCGGCAAGGCCGGTGCGCATCCCGAACGCGGCGGGCAGTACGTCCCCGCCGGGGATCCCGCGCAGTCCGCCGAGCAGCACCGAGGCGACGAGCAGGCCGAGCGACAGGGCGACGAGCACGGCGAGGACGACCGCCGCGCGGCGCCCTGCGGCGAGCCGGTCGCGGCGCAGCCGGGCAGCCGTGGCCGCGAGGGCCTCGGGGCGGGGTGCGGCCGGAGCCGCCGGGGGACGTACGGTCGCGGCGACGGCCGCGTTCCCGGGGGTGAGTTCCGTGTCGCTCATGCCCGCTCCGTCCCGCGGCGCCGGGCCAGCCACACGAAGTACGGGGTGCCCACGACCGCGGTCATCACCGACACCTGGATCTCGCCGTGTTCCAGCACCAGCCGGCCCGCCGTGTCCGCCCCGACGACCAGGACGGCGCCGCAGAGCAGGGACAGCGGCAGCGACCAGCGGTGGTCGCTGCCGACCAGCAGCCGGGCCACGTGCGCCGCGACGAGGCCGACGAAGGCCACGGGCCCGACGGCGGCGGTCGCGCAGGCGCACAGGGTCACGGCGACGGCGGCGGTGGCGAGCTGGGCGCGCTCGACGCGCACCCCGAGCCCGCGCGCGGTCTCCTCGCCGAGGCCCAGCACGTTGAGGGTCCGGCCGAGCGGCAGAGCGAGCAGCAGTCCGACGATCGCGAACGGGGCGATCTCGTCCAGTACCTGGGCCCGTCCGGTGAGCTGCCCGACCGACCAGAAGCGCAGGGAGGAGTACACGGCCTCGTCCCGGACGACCAGGAGGGTGACGACCGAGGCGAGCACGGCGGCGGTGGCGACACCGGCCAGCACCAGCCCTAGGGCCGAACTCCCCGTGTCGGTACGGGTGCCGATCAGGTAGACGGCCACCGCGGTGAAGGCGGAGCCGGCCAGTGCCAGCCAGAAGAAGCCGCCCGCGTCCGAGACGTCGAGGAAGAGGATGCCCACCACCACGAAGAGCGCCGCGCCCTGTTGGATGCCCAGGATGCCCGGATCGGCGAGCGGGTTGAGCGTGAGCGCCTGCATGACGAGGCCCGAGGCGCCGAGCGCCGCTCCCACCAGGAGTCCCAGCAGGGTGCGGGGGATGCGCTCGGTCCACAGGACGTCGTGGTCGTAGCCGCTCGCTCCGGGGTGCAGCAGGATCTTGACGATCTCCAGGGCGGAGATGTCGCGGGCGCCGAGGCCGACGCTCGCGACGGTCACCGCCGCCAGGATCAGGCCGGCGGTCAGCAGGGCGACCGCACCGCGCGAGAACCGGGTTCTCGGCGGCTGCGGTGCGGCTGCGGCCACCGGCAGGGCCGTTTGAGTCATGGGGGTGTGAGAGCTCCTCAGTGCGAACTTGAACTTAGGTTAGCCTTATCTAAGTCCGTCGATCCCTTGTGGAGCTCACGGCGATCGCACTCAGCGGCCGGAATGACTCAATCCGACACCTCTGGTGCCCCGGTGTGAATGCCGGAGGGGTGCTGCCGGGCGCTGCCCGGACATGAACGTACGGCCGCCGCGGACGCGACGGCCGTACGTTTTTCGTGCCCGGTCAGCCGTGGCTGAAGTGCGGCGGGCGCTTGTCCACGAACGCGGACATGCCCTCCTTCTGGTCGGCCGTCGCGAACACCGCGTGGAACAGACGGCGTTCGAACCGGACGCCCTCGGTCAGCGTGGTCTCGAAAGCCCGGTTCACGGCCTCCTTCGCCATCATCGCGACCGGCTTCGACATGCCGGCGACGGTCTCGGCCACCGAGAGGGCCTCGGCGAGGAGCTCGTCGGCCGGCACGATCCGGGACACGAGCCCGGCGCGTTCGGCCTCCTCCGCGCCCATGGTGCGCCCGGTCAGGCACAGCTCCATCGCCTTGGCCTTGCCGACGGCCCGGGTGAGCCGCTGGGAGCCGCCGATGCCGGGGATGACGCCCAGCTTGATCTCGGGCTGCCCGAACTTCGCCGTGTCGGAGGCCAGCAGGATGTCGCAGAGCATGGCGAGCTCGCAGCCGCCGCCCAGGGCGTAGCCGGACACCGCGGCAAGCGTCGGCGTACGGACCTGGCCGAGCCGGTCCCAGGCGGTGAACCAGTCGGAGAGGTACATGTCCATGTAGCTCCGCGGCCGCATCTCCTTGATGTCGGCGCCCGCCGCGAAGGCCTTCGCGGAGCCGGTCAGGACGATGCAGCCGACCTCCGGATCCCGGTCCAGCTCCTCCGCCGCGGCCACCACCTCGGTCATGACCTGGAGGTTGAGGGCGTTGAGCGCCTGCGGCCGGTTGAGGGTCAGCAGGGCCACCCGGCCCTTGCGCTCCAGCAGGATCGTCTCGTAGGACGTGCCGGTGTTCTTCGTTCCGGTGACGGAGTCGGTGTCGGTGTCGATGTCGGCGTCGGTGTTGATGTCGGTGTCGGTCATGCGGTCGTTCCGTTCTGCGGTCGGAGGGTGCGGACGATCGCCGAGAAGTCCAGTCCGGCGCCCTCGCCCCCGGCGAACGCGGCGTACAGTTCGGCGGCCTTCAGGCCCAGCGGCGCGTCCACGCCGCCGGCCCGCAGGGCGTTGGCAGCCAGGCCGAGGTCCTTGGCCATGAGCGGAGCGGCGAACCCGGGCCGGTAGTCGCGGTTGGCGGGACTCGTCGGAACCGGCCCGGGCACGGGGCAGTTGACGGTGAGGGCCCAGCACTGACCGGAAGCCGTGGAGGCCACGTCGTACAGGGCCTGGTGGTCCAGGCCGAGGCTCTCGGCGAGGACGAAGGCCTCGCTGACACCGATCATCGACACGGCGAGGATCATGTTGTTGCAGATCTTCGCCGCCTGTCCGGCGCCCGCCGCCCCGCAGTGCACGGCCTTCTTGCCCATGGCGTCGAGCAGCGGCAGCGCCGCCGCGTACTCCGCCTCCCCGCCGCCCGCCATGAAGGTGAGCGTGCCCGCCTCGGCCCCCACCACCCCGCCGGACACGGGCGCGTCGAGCGCCCGGTGCCCGGCCGCGGCGACGGCCTCGTGGGCGGCCCGCGCGTCGGCCACGTCGATCGTCGAGCAGTCGACGAACAGGGTCCCCGGCCGGGCGGCCGCGAGCAGCCCCTGCTCCCCGTACAGGGCCAGGACGTGACGGCCGGCCGGCAGCATGGTGATCACCACGTCGGCCTCCCGCGCCGCGGCGACGGCCGAGGCGGCCGGCTCGACACCCGTCGCCGCGGCCGCGGCCAGCAGGTCCGGGACGAGGTCGAAGCCGAGCACGCGGTGGCCGGCCTTGACCAGGTTGGCGGCCATCGGGCCGCCCATGTGGCCGAGTCCGACGAATGCGACGGTGCTGCTCACCAGGGCACCTCCTGAGACGACGCGGGTGCGGCGAGGCGGAGTTCGCGCTCGCCGAGCGGGGCGAAGAAGCGGTCCACGTCCGCCGGGGCGACGGCCTCCAGCGTGGCGGGGGACCAGTGCGGATCACGGTCCTTGTCGATGACCTGGGCGCGGATCCCCTCGGCCAGGTCGGGGGAGGAGAGCGCGGCGCGCGAGACGCGGTACTCCTGCTCCAGGACCCGTTCCAGCGGCCCGAGCCCGCGGGCCCGGCGCAGCGCGGCGAGGGTGACCTTCACCGCGGTGGGGGACTTCGTCAGCAGCGTGGCGGCCGCGTCCTTCGCGGCGGGGACGCCCGCCGCCAGCCGCTCGACGATCTCCTCGGCGCCGCCGGCGGCGTAGCAGTGGTCGATCCACTCGCGCGCCCCGGCCAGTTCACCCGCCGGCGGCTCTTCCACGTACCGCTCCAGTACGGCGCGTACGGAGTCGCCCGCCAGGTCCCGCGCCAGCGCGGGCAGCGCCGCCGAGGGGACGAAGTGGTCGGCGAGCCCGCACAGCAGGGCGTCCGCGGCGCCCACGGCGCCGCCGGTCAGCGCCAGATGGGTGCCGAGCTCGCCGGGGGCCAGGCCCAGCAGGTAGGTGCCGCCGACGTCGGGGACGAAGCCGATGCCGGTCTCGGGCATCGCGACGCGGGAGCGTTCGGTGACGATCCGTACGCTGCCGTGGGCCGAGACGCCGACGCCGCCGCCCATGACGATGCCGTCCATGAGGGCCACGTACGGTTTGGGGTAGCGGGCGATGCGGGCGTTGAGCCGGTACTCGTCGCGCCAGAAGTCCAGCGAGGCGGTGCCGCCGCTCTTCGCGTCGGCGTGGATCGCCCGGATGTCGCCGCCCGCGCACAGGCCGCGTTCGCCCGCTCCCTCGATGACGACGGTCTCGACGGCCGGGTCCCGCTCCCAGGCGGCGAGTGCCGCGTCGATGCGGAGCACCATGGGGTGGGTGAGGGCGTTGAGGGCCTTGGGACGGTTGAGGGTCAGGTACGCGGCGTGCCCCTCGGTGCGCAGGAGGACGTGGTCGTCGTACTCGGGGTGTTGGTCGTTCATCGCATGCTCTCCGTCAGTCCGCGGGCGACGATCACGCGCATGACCTCGTTGGTGCCCTCCAGGATCTGGTGCACCCGCAGGTCGCGGACGATCTTCTCGATGCCGTACTCGGTGAGGTAGCCGTAACCGCCGTGGAGCTGGAGTGCGCGGTCGGCGACCGCGTACCCGGTGTCGGTGGCGAACCGTTTGGCCATCGCGCACAGGCGCGGGGCCAGCGGATCGCCCGCGTCCAGGGCCTCCGCCGCCTGGCGGAGCAGCGCACGGGCGGCGGCCAGTTCCGTGGCCATGTCGGCGAGGCGGAACTGGAGCGCCTGCGCGTCGAGGAGCCGGGCGCCGAAGGCCTCGCGGTCGGCGAGGTAGGCCACGCTGCGGTCCAGGGCGCTCTGCGCGCCGCCGAGGGAGCAGGCGGCGATGCCGAGCCGGCCGCCGTTGAGGCCGTTCATCGCGATGCGGAAGCCGTTGCCCTCGCCGCCGAGCCGCCGGTCGGCGGGCAGGCGCACGCCGTCGAGGACCACCTGGCGGGTGGGCTGTGCGTTCCACCCCATCTTGTGCTCGTTGGCCCCGAACGAGACCCCCGGGTCCTCGCGTTCGACGACGAAGGCCGAGATCCCGCCCGGCCCGGGAGCCCCGGTGCGGGCCATGACGACGTAGACGCCGGCGGCTCCCGCGCCGGAGATGAACTGCTTGACGCCCGTCAGGACGTAGTGGTCGCCGTCCCGTTCGGCGCGGGTGCGCAGGGCTGCGGCGTCGGAGCCGGCGCCCGGTTCGGTGAGGCAGTAGCTGCCCAGGGTGTCCGCCGAGCAGAGCGCCGGCAGCCACCGCGAGCGCTGGGCGGCGTCCCCGTAGCGGTCGATCATCCAGGCGACCATGTTGTGGATGGAGAGGTAGCCGGCGATGGAAGGGCAGCCCGTCGCGAGGGTCTCGAAGACGAGCACCCCGTCGCTGCGGCTGAGTCCCGAACCGCCGTGCTCCTCACGGACGTAGACGCCGCCGAGGCCGAGGGCCGCGGCCCTGCGGATGACGTCGACGGGGAAGTGCTTGTCCTGGTCCCAGGCGACGGCGTACGGGGCCAGGTGCTCCTGGGCGAAGTCGAGGGTGACCTCGGCGAGGGCGAGCTGGTCCTCGGTGAAGGTGGTCACGGCGCTCATCCCATCGTGGGGATGGTGAAGCTCGCGCCCTCCTTGACCCCGGAGGGCCAGCGCGAGGTGACGGTCTTGGTACGGGTGTAGAAGCGGATCGAGTCCGGCCCGTGCTGGTTGAGGTCGCCGAACCCGGACCGCTTCCAGCCGCCGAAGGTGTGGTACGCCACGGGCACGGGGATCGGGACGTTGACGCCGACCATGCCGGCGCCCACGCGCCGGGTGAAGTCCCGGGCCGTGTCCCCGTCGCGGGTGAAGATGGCCACGCCGTTGCCGTACGGGTGCTCGGTGGGCAGGCGCAGGGCCTCCTCGTAGTCGGCGGCCCGTACGACGCTCAGCACCGGGCCGAAGATCTCCTCGCGGTAGATCCGCATGCGCGGGGAGACCCGGTCGAAGAGGGAGGCGCCGGCGAAGAAGCCGTTCTCGTGCCCCGCGAGGGTGAACCCGCGTCCGTCGACGACGAGTTCGGCGCCCTCCGCCTCCCCGATGCCGACGTAGCGGTTCACCCGGTCGAGGGCGTCCCGGCTGACCAGCGGTCCGAAGTCGGCGTCGGGATCGTCCGAGCGGCCGATGCGCAGGGTCGCGATCCGCTCCCTCAGCTTCGCCACGAGCGCGTCCGCGGTCTCCTCGCCGACGGGCACGGCCACGGCGATGGCCATGCAGCGCTCGCCGGCGGAGCCGTACCCGGCGCCGATCAGGGCGTCGACGGCCTGGTCGAGGTCCGCGTCCGGCATCACGATCATGTGGTTCTTGGCGCCGCCGAAGCACTGGGCCCGCTTGCCGTGGGCGGCGGCGGTCGCGTAGATGTGCGCCGCGATCGGGGTCGATCCGACGAAGCCGAGGGCCTGGACCCGCGGGTCCTCCAGCAGGGTGTCGACGGCCTCCTTGCCCCCGTTGACCACGTTGAGCACGCCCGGCGGCAGGCCCGCCTCCAGGAACAGCTCCGCGAGGCGCAGCGGCACGGAGGGGTCCCGCTCGGAGGGCTTGAGGACGAAGGAGTTGCCGCAGGCCAGGGCGGGCGCGGCCTGCCACAGGGGGATCATGGCGGGGAAGTTGAAGGGGGTGATCCCGGCGACGACGCCCAGCGGCGCGCGCAGGGAGTGCACGTCGATGCCCGTCCCGGCGTTGTCGGTGAACTCGCCCTTGAGCAGGTGCGGGATGCCGGCGGCGAACTCGACCACCTCCAGGCCGCGTTGCAGGTCACCGTGGGCGTCGGCGACGGTCTTGCCGTGCTCGGCGGACAACAGCCGTGCCAGGGAATCCCGTTCGCCCTCCACCAGCTGGAGGAAACGCAGCATGACGCGGGCGCGCCGCTGGGGGTTCCACTGCCCCCAGTCGGCCTGGGCCGCCTCGGCGTCCGCGATGGCGGCCTCGGTGTCGGCGCGCCCGGCGAGCGGGACGCGGGCCTGGACGGAGCCGGTGCTGGGGTCGTACACGTCGGCGTGGAGGCCGGACGTTCCGGTGACGTGCTTGCCGCCGATGAAGTGGGTGAGTTCGCGGACCATGGGTGCCTGCTCTCGTCAGGTGCGGATCCGGGGATGGCACGGCGGACCGGCGGCCGCGCCCGGTCGGGCGCGTCGCTGGGGAAGGCCGTGGGACTACGAACGCGCGAAGGAGGTGTGCGCGCGCTCCGCCGGATCACCAGGGTCGTGGGTACAAACCGGTGCCATGCGTGTCTTCTCCATCCTCGTGGACAACACGGAACGTTCCGCGGCCGGTATCCTGACTCCCGGATCCCCGCGTGCCACCCGCCTTCCCGACAGCCCTCGTCAGTGGCGTTGGACGGCAGCACACTCCCCGGTCACAGTGGCGGGACCGTGCCGGTTTTTCACCGGCTTCCCTGCACCGCGGACCTTATGGGCACGAACATATAGTTGGACGTCCTAGTAAGTCCACCCCCGCCGGCCGCGCGCCTACAGTCGGTCCATGCGCATCGTCTCCCTCCTCCCCGCGGCCACGGACATCGTCGCGGACCTCGGTCTCGCCCCCGACCTGGTCGGACGCACCCACGAATGCGACTGGCCGGCCGAGGCGGTCGCCTCCGTACCCGTCGTCACGCGGGCCGAATGGGCGGCGGACGAACTCAGCAGCCGGGAGATCTCCGACGCCGTCGGCGGGGCCGCCCACTCCGGCTCCTCGCTCTACACCCTCGACACCGGGGCGCTCGCCGCCCTCGCGCCGGACGTCGTCCTCACCCAGGACCTCTGCGACGTCTGCGCCGTGTCCTACGCGGGCGTCTCCCGCGCCGTGCGCGTCCTCGACGCCGGACCGCGCGTCCTGAGCCTGGAGCCGCGCACCCTCGACGACGTACTGGACTGCCTGGTCACGGTCGGGGAGCTGCTCGGCGTACGGGAGCGGGCCGAGCGGCGCCGGGAGGAACTGCGGGCGCGGCTCGACGGGGTGCGGCGGCTGACCGCGGGCCGCGCCCGGCCCCGCGTGGTGACCGTCGAATGGCTCGACCCGCTCTGGCCCGCCGGCCACTGGGTCCCCGAGCAGATCTCCTGCGCGGGAGGCGAACCGCTCCTCGCCGCCCCGGGCGAGCACACCAAACCGATGACCTGGGACGCCGTCCGCGCCGCCCGCCCCGACGTCGTCCTGGTCATGCCGTGCGGCTTCCCTCCCGAACGCACCCTGCGGGAGCGCGAGTTGCTGACCTCCCTGCCCGGCTGGGAGGAACTTCCCGCCGTACGGGCCGGGGAGGTCTGGGTCCTGGACGGGCCCGCCTACTTCAACCGCCCCGGCCCGCGCGTGGTCCGCGGCGCCGAAGTCCTCGCCCACGTCCTGCACTCCGTACGGGCGGGGGAGCCGGTCACCCCGGCCGAGGCGCGGCGCCTGGACTGACCGGCCGGTCCCCGCTCAGCCACGCCCCGGCCCGGCGGGAGCGCCCGTGACCGGGTACGGGACGAAGGTGCTGCTGTTCTCGTCCACCGCCAGGGCCCGGCCCAGCGGCGGCACGGCCCGCTGCGGGCAGTCCAGCCGCTCACAGAGCCGGCACCCCATTCCGATCGGCGTCGCGGCCGCGGCGTTCCCGAGGTCGAGCCCGTCGGCGTACACGAGCCGCGACGCGTGCCGGATCTCGCAGCCGAGGCCGATGGCGAAGGTCTTCCCCGGCTCGCCCCAGCCGCCGCGGTGGCGGGTGACGGCCCGGGCGGTCCACAGGTGCCGCTGCCCGTCGGGCATGGCCGCCACCTGCACGTGGATCCGGCCGGGCGCGGCGAAGGCCTCGTACACGTTCCACAGCGGGCAGGTGCCGCCCGCGCGGGAGAAATGGAAGCCGGTCGCGGACTGCCGCTTGGACATGTTCCCCGCCCGGTCCACGCGCACGAAGGAGAAGGGCACCCCGCGCAGCCTGGGACGTTGCAGGGTGCTCAGGCGGTGGCAGACCGTCTCGTAGCCGAGACCGAAATGGTCGGTGAGCCGCTCGATGTCGTACCGGAACTCCTCGGCGGCGGTGTGGAAGGCCGTGTACGGAAGGATCAGCGCGGCCGCGAAGTAGTTGGCGATGCCGATCCGCGCCAGAGCGTGCACGGGGGAGCCGGCCGGGAAGTCCTCGGCCGCCAGCCGGTCCAGCTCGTCGCCGTACTCGATCAGCCCCAGCTGGGTCGCCATCCGGAAGGCCTGCTGTCCCGGCCGGAGCCGGTTCGACAGGTGCAGGACGCGCCCGGCGGCGTCGTAGTGGTGCAGCCGGTCGCAGTCCGCGGCGATCCTCACCCCGTGCCGGCCGGCGAGCCGGCGCGTCAGCGCGTGGACGACGTCCCCCGGGCGGATCCCGATCTCGCGGGCCAGCGCCTCGGCCGCGAGGTCGGCGTCGTGAAGGTAGTTCTGCCGCCGGTAGAAGAACTCGCGGATCTCCTCGTGGGGCGACCGGGGCGCGTCGGCCACCACGTCGCGGCCGTCGGCCGCGTCGGCGAGGCGCTCCGCCAGGAGCTGGCCGCGCCGCCCCAGGTCCAGCAGCACCGCGGCCACCGCCGGCATCCGCGTGGCCAGCTCCGCCAGGTCGGAGGAGGACACCCGGGCCTCGGCGACCTCCCCGGCCAGGGCCTCGCGCAGGTCCGCGACCAGCCGGCTCGTGTCCCGCTCGGAGAAGAAGCCCGGATCCACCCCGAAGACCTCGGTGAGCCGCAGCAGCACCGGAACGGTCAGCGGGCGCGAGTCGTGCTCCATCTGGTTGAGGTAGCTCGGCGAGATGGCGAGCACCCTGGCCAGGTCGGCCTGGGTCATCCGCCGCTCCTCGCGCAGCCGCCGCAGCCGCGCCCCCGCGTACGTCTTGCCCACCGTGCTCCCCCTCGCCCCGCATGCCCTCGACGTACGCGTCACCCTATGCGGAACCGCGCCCGCCGAGGCATTGGCAAACATGGCAAAACCGCCTCCGAAGATTCGCAAAGCTTGGCAGACGTACCTCCTTGATGGCACCCAGTGCCAGTGCCAGAGTCAGTCCTGCGGCCCGCCGGAACCGGTAGCCGGGATGGACCAAGGACCCCCGAATCACGCCCTGATGTCGAGGATCACCGCAGTCCCCTCCCGTAGAGCGGCAGCATTGCTCAGCTCCTTCCCGCGGGCGGGTTCGGCGGCCGCACCCCCTTCTCAGGCACAGAGTGCCAATGGCCGGACCGGAGTCCGGGCCCTTGGCAAGACAAGCGACGGATGGAAACGGTGACGGTCATGGCAGAGGCGAACACGACGGCGGCGGCCGAGCAGCTGGAGCAGCGGTGGGCCGACGACCCGCGCTGGGCGGGCATCGAGCGGACCTACACCGCGCAGGACGTGGTCCGGCTCTCCGGCAGCGTCCGCGAGGAGCACACCCTCGCCCGGCGCGGAGCCGAGCGCCTGTGGCGGCAGCTCCACGAGCGGGACTATGTCCACGCGCTGGGCGCCCTGACCGGCGGCCAGGCCGTCCAGCAGGTCCGGGCTGGACTCCAGGCGATCTACCTCTCCGGCTGGCAGGTCGCGGCCGACGCCAACCAGGCCGGTCACACCTACCCCGACCAGAGCCTCTACCCGGTCAACTCGGTCCCGCAGGTGGTCCGCCGCATCAACAACGCCCTCCTGCGCGCCGACCAGATCGCCACCGCCGAGGGCGGCGCCGACACCACCGACTGGCTCGCCCCGATCGTCGCCGACGCCGAGGCCGGCTTCGGCGGCCCGCTCAACGCCTTCGAGCTGACCAAGGCGATGATCGCCGCCGGCGCCGCCGGCATCCACTACGAGGACCAGCTGGCCTCCGAGAAGAAGTGCGGCCACCTCGGCGGCAAGGTCCTCGTCCCCACCTCGCAGCACATCCGCACCCTGAACGCGGCCCGCCTCGCGGCCGACATCGCCGACACCCCGACCGTGATCATCGCCCGTACGGACGCCCTCGCCGCGAACCTGCTGACGAGCGACGTCGACGAGCGCGACGCGCAGTTCGTGACGGGGGAGCGCACCGCCGAGGGCTTCTACCGCGTCCAGAACGGCATGGCCCCGGTCATCGCCCGCGGCCTGGCCTACGCCCCGTACGCGGACCTGATCTGGGTCGAGACCGGCACCCCGGACCTCGCCCAGGCCCGCGAGTTCGCCGAGGCGATCCACGCGCGGTACCCGGACCAGATGCTCGCCTACAACTGCTCGCCCTCCTTCAACTGGAAGGCGGCCCTGGACGACGACCAGATCGCCAAGTTCCAGCGCGAGCTCGGCGCCATGGGCTACCGCTTCCAGTTCATCACCCTCGCGGGCTTCCACTCCCTCAACCACGGCATGTTCGACCTGGCCCGCGGTTACGCCGAGCACGGCATGACCGCGTACGTCGACCTCCAGGAGCGGGAGTTCGCCGCGCAGGCGCAGGGCTTCACGGCCGTCAGGCACCAGCGCGAGGTCGGCACCGGCTACTTCGACCTGGTCTCCACCGCCGTCAACCCGGCCTCCTCCACCACGGCGCTCTCCGGCTCCACCGAGGAAGAGCAGTTCCACTGAGCCCACCCGGCCCACCCGACCTACCCAGCCCACCTGCCCCACCCGAGCCACCTGCCCCACCCGCGTCGCCGGCCCGGCCGGCCGCTCCCGACGGGTGCCCGGGGGACCTCCCCCCGGGCACCCACCGCCCCGCTGAGGAGAACCGCATGCCCCTCCCGCCCCTGACCAGCAGCGTCCAGGTCCTCGGTGCACCGGGTGAGCGCCACGAGGAGATCCTGACCCCCGCGGCCCTGGAGTTCATCGGCCGGCTCGACCACGCCTTCGCGGCCCGCCGCCTGGAGATCCTCAGGGAACGCCGCCGACGCTCGGGCCACCTCGCCGGCGGCACCCCGCTCGACTTCCCGCTCGCCACCCGCGCCGTCCGCGACGACCCCCACTGGCGGGTCGCGCCGCCCGCACCCGGCCTCACCGACCGCAGGGTCGAGATCACCGGCCCCCCGGAGCGCCGCATGGCGGTCAACGCCCTGAACTCCGGCGCCCGCGTATGGATGGCCGACTTCGAGGACGCCACCGCCCCGACCTGGGACAACGTCATCGGCGGTCAGCTCAACCTGCTCGACGCCATCGAACGCCGCATCGACTTCACCACCCCCGAGGGCAAGGAGTACCGCCTCGGCGACGACCTCGCCACCATCATGGTCCGCCCGCGCGGCTGGCACCTGACGGAGGAGCACCTGGAGATCGACGGCCGCCCCGTCCCCGCCTCCCTCGTCGACTTCGGCCTGTACTTCTTCCACTGCGCCCAGCGGCAGATCGACGCCGGACACGGCCCGTACTTCTACCTCCCCAAGCTGGAGAACCGGTACGAGGCCCGCCTCTGGAACGACATCTTCTGCTTCGCCCAGGAGCTGTTGGGCATCCCGCGCGGCACCGTCCGGGCCACCGTCCTCATCGAGACGATCACCGCCGCCTTCGAGATGGAGGAGATCCTCCACGAGCTGCGCGAGCACAGCGCCGGCCTCAACGCGGGCCGCTGGGACTACCTGTTCAGCCTCATCAAGACCTTCGGCCACCGCACCGACTTCCAGCTGCCCGACCGCGCCAAGGTCACCATGACCGCCCCGTTCCTGCGCGCCTACACCGAACTCCTCGTCCGCACCTGCCACAAGCGCGGCGCCCACGCGATCGGCGGCATGGCCGCCCACGTCCCCGGCCGGGACCCCGGAGCCGACGACGCCGCCCTCGCCAAGGTCCGGCTCGACAAGGAGCGGGAGGCCGAGGACGGCTTCGACGGCTCCTGGGTCGCCCACCCCGGCCTCGTCCCCGTCTGCCGCCAGGTCTTCGACGGCGTCCTCGGGGACCGGCCGGACCAGCGTGAGCGCACCCGCGAGGACGTCGAGGTCACCGCCGCCGACCTGCTGTCCGTCCGCAGGACCGCCGCCCCGCCCACCCACGAGGGCGTCCGCTCCAACATCGCCGTGTGCCTGCGCTACTTCGACGCCTGGCTGCGCGGCAGCGGAGCCGTCGCCCTGGGCGGGCTGATGGAGGACGCCGCCACCGCCGAGATCGCCCGCGTCCAGATCTGGCAGTGGATCCGCCACGAACGCGTGGACCGGGCCACCGTGACCGACCTCCTGGACGCCGAATGCGCCGCCCTGGAGGCCGAGGACCCGCGGGCCCGCGCCCTCGAAGCCAGGGAGGTCTTCGTGGACACCGCACTGTCGGTGCGGCTGCCCGCCTTCTTCACCCCCGAGGCCTACACGCGCCACCTGGTCCGCCACGTCACCGCGGGGGTGACCGCGTGAGCGCCCCCGCACGGCCGGCCGGCATCCGGCGCGTCGGAGTCGTCGGCGGCGGCCAGATGGGCGCCGGCATCGCCGAGGTGTGCGCCCGCGCCGGACTCGACACCGTCGTCGCCGAAGCGGACGCCGCCGCGGCCCGGGCCGCCCGCGAACGCGTCGCCGTCTCCCTGGAACGCGCCGTCCAGCGGGGCAAGCTCGACCGGATCTCCGCCGAGGACGCCCTCGCCCGGCTCGTCTTCACCGGAGACCTGGAGGACCTCGCCGACCGGCAGCTCGTCATCGAAGCGGTCACCGAGAACCCCGAGGCCAAGACCGAGGTGTTCACCCGCCTCGACAAGACCGTCGAGGACCCCGGGGCGATCCTCGCCACCAACACCTCCGCGATCCCCGTCATGCGGCTGGGGATGGCCACCGGCCGCGCCGACCGGGTGGTCGGCCTGCACTTCTTCAACCCGGTACCCGTCCTGCCCCTCGTGGAGGTCGTGACCTCCCTCCACACCTCGCAGGACACCCTCACCCGCGTCGAGGACTTCGCCCGCGACACCCTCGGCAAGACCACCGTCCGCTCCCAGGACCGGGCCGGCTTCGTCGTCAACGCCCTCCTGGTCCCCTACCTCCTCTCGGCCATCCGGATGGCCGAATCCGGGTACGCGAGCCCGGCCGACGTCGACGCCGGCATGGAACTCGGCTGCGCCCACCCGATGGGACCGCTCAAACTCGCCGACCTCATCGGCCTGGACACCGTCGCGGCCATCGCCGACTCGCTCTACGAGGAGTTCAAGGAACCCCTGTACGCCCCGCCCCCACTGCTCCAGCGGATGGTGCAGGCCGGGCTGCTGGGCCGCAAGAGCGGCCGCGGGTTCCACACCTACGGCCGGGGCTGAGGGGCCCCGGCACGTCCCCCGGGCAGAGGGTGCGCCGGGGACGCGGGAGTGCGGCGCGGGTACGGCGAGTGGTGTCGCCGCACCCGCGCCGCATCTCATTTCCCCGTCCGGCATGTGGACGGTTGGACCGGTTCTCGACCGGGTCCGCCTACGCTGGCGTCCGCAGCTG
This sequence comes from Streptomyces sp. NPDC044704, assembly GCF_056433525.1. Taxonomy (NCBI): domain Bacteria; kingdom Bacillati; phylum Actinomycetota; class Actinomycetes; order Kitasatosporales; family Streptomycetaceae; genus Streptomyces; species Streptomyces sp. NPDC044704. Next base: position 90,073 of record NZ_JBWKGY010000022.1, on the reverse strand, counting down.
GTTCGCCCCGTCCGCCAGACGGGATGCGTCGTAAGAGGGAACCCGGTGGGAATCCGGGACTGCCCCGCAGCGGTGAGCGGGAACGACCGCCGTCATACGCACTGGGACCGGAACCGGTCCTGGGAAGCGACGGCCAGTAGGTGCCCGCCGGGAGACCGGCAGGCGCGCCCGCGAGTCCGAAGACCTGCCCGTTGCCCGTGCGCGAACGACCGCGCACGGTTTCCCGGTGACCTCGTGGGCGGGTCGGCGTGCACCTCAGGCGGATCCTCCCCGTCGCGTACCCCGTCGTACGCGGTCCCGGCGGTCCGCCCGTTCCGGCACCCCTTCGCACCCTCGGACCGCCACCGGGTCCATGGAGACACGCTCGCGAAGGAGAGTTCCGTGACCACCGAATCCGCAGCCGCGGCAGTACGGGCCACCGTGTACGGCTACCCCCGCCAGGGCCGCAACCGCGAACTGAAGAAGGCCGTCGAGGGCTACTGGAAGGGCCGCGTCAGCGCCGACGCCCTCCGGGAGACCGCCCGCGACCTGCGCCGCACCAACTGGGCCCAGCTGGCCGACGCCGGCATCACCGAGGTTCCGACCGGCGACTTCTCGTACTACGACCACGTCCTGGACACCACGGTCATGGTCGGCGCGATCCCCGCCCGCCACCGGGCGGCCGTCGAAACCGACGCCCTCGACGGGTACTTCGCGATGGCGCGCGGCACGCAGGACGTGGCCCCGCTGGAGATGACCAAGTGGTTCGACACCAACTACCACTACCTGGTCCCCGAACTCGGCCCCGACACCGTCTTCACGGCCGACTCCGCCCAGCAGGTCGCCGCGCTCCGCGAAGCCCTCGCCCTCGGCCACACCGCCCGCCCGGTCCTGGTCGGCCCGGTCACCTACCTGCTGCTCGCCAAGCCCGCCCCCGGCGTGGCCGACGACTTCGAACCGCTCACCCTCCTGGACCGGCTGCTGCCCGTCTACGCCCGGGTACTGGCCGACCTCAAGGCGGCCGGCGCCGCATGGGTCCAGCTCGACGAACCCGCCCTGGTCCAGGACCGCACCCCCGCCGAACTGAACGCCGCCGCCCGCACCTACCGGGAGCTCGGCGCGCTCACCGAACGCCCCAAGCTCCTCGTCGCCACCTACTTCGACCGGCTCGGCGACGCCCTGCCCGTCCTGGCGAAGGCGCCCGTCGAGGGCCTCGCCCTCGACTTCACCGACGCCGCCGACGCCAACCTCCGCGACCTCGCCGCCGTCGGCGGCCTGCCCGGCAAGCGCCTGGTCGCGGGCGTCGTCAACGGCCGCAACATCTGGATCAACGACCACAAGAAGTCGCTGGCCACCCTCGGCACCCTCCTCGGCCTCGCCGGCTCCGTCGACGTCGCCGCGTCCTGCTCCCTGCTCCACGTCCCGCTCGACGCCACCGCCGAACGCGACATCGACCCGCAGATCCGGCGCTGGCTCGCCTTCGCCCGCCAGAAGACCACCGAGATCACCACCCTCGCCCGCGGCCTCGCCCAGGGCCCCGGAGCGATCACCGCCGAACTCGCCGCCAACCAGGCCGACCTCGCCTCCCGGGCCACCTCCCCGATCACCCACGACCCGGCCGTCCGCGCCCGCACCGCCGCGATCACCGACGCCGACGGCCGCCGGGCCCAGCCCTACGCCGAACGCGCCGCCGCCCAGCACGCCCACCTGCGCCTGCCGCTGCTGCCCACCACCACCATCGGATCCTTCCCGCAGACCGACGAACTGCGCGTGGCCCGCGCCGACCTGCGCGCCGGACGCGTCGACACCGCCGGGTACGAGGAGCGCATCAAGGCAGAGATCCGCGAGGTCATCGCCTTCCAGGAGAAGACGGGCATCGACGTCCTGGTGCACGGCGAGCCCGAACGCAACGACATGGTCCAGTACTTCGCGGAACGGCTCACCGGCTACCTCGCCACCCAGCACGGCTGGGTGCAGTCCTACGGCACCCGCTACGTGCGCCCGCCGGTCCTCGCCGGGGACATCTCCCGCCCCGAACCGATGACCGTCCGCTGGACGGCGTACGCCCAGCAGCAGACCGCCAAGCCCGTCAAGGGCATGCTCACCGGCCCCGTCACCATGCTCGCCTGGTCCTTCGTCCGCGACGACCAGCCGCTCGGCGAGACCGCCCGCCAGGTCGGACTGGCCCTGCGCGACGAAGTGGCCGACCTCGAAGCGGCCGGGACCTCCGTCATCCAGGTCGACGAGCCCGCCCTGCGCGAAACCCTGCCGCTGCGGGCCGACGGCCACGCCGACTACCTCGCCTGGGCCACCGAGTCCTTCCGCCTCACCACCAGCGGCGTCCGTCCCTACACCCAGATCCACACGCACATGTGCTACGCCGAGTTCGGCGACGTCCTCCAGGCCATCGACGACCTCGACGCCGACGTCATCAGCCTGGAGGCGGCCCGCTCCCACATGCAGGTCGCCGGCGAACTCGCCACCGCCGGCTACCCCCGCGAGGTCGGACCCGGCGTCTGGGACATCCACTCCCCGCGCATCCCCTCGGCCGCCGAGGCGGCCGCGCTGCTGCGCAAGGGGCTGGAGGCCATCCCGGCCGAGCGGCTCTGGGTCAACCCCGACTGCGGCCTGAAGACCCGCGGCTGGACCGAGACCCGCACCTCCCTGGAACACCTGGTGGAGGCGGCCCGCGAGGTCCGCACCGAGACCGCCTGATCCGACCGCTCCGATCCGGCTGATCCGCCCGCCGGCCGGAACGGCCCTTCCCGGCCGTTCCGGCCCCCTCGCGCGCGGCCCCCGGCGCCGGTCGCGCCGGTCCGGGGGTCGCCGTAAGACTTCCGTCATCATGCCCGCCCTGTCGGCGCGGGCGCCGGCACCGTTGAATGGCGGGAGACGGAACACGAGGAAAGGCAGCATCCGGTGGCCATGAAGAAGCGGCGCACGACACTGATCGCGGCGGTACTGGTCGCCGCCACTGCCGCGCTGGGCGCGGGCCTGTACTGGTTCCAGCCGTGGAAGCTGTGGCAGGACGACACCGTCCGCGAAGCCCTGCCGGCCGTCGCGGCCGCCGCGCCCTCCCCGGCCCCCCGGGGTTCCGCGCCGTCCTCGCCCGCCGGCCCCCGCACGGTCGCCGAAGGCGCCCTGATCAGTCACGAGCACGCCACCACGGGCACGGCCAGGGTCATCCGCCTCCCCGACGGCACCCACACGCTGCGCCTGGAGGGCCTGGAGACGAGCAACGGCCCCGACCTGCGGGTCTGGATCACGGACGCGCCGGTGAAGGAGGGGGTGGCGGGCTGGCGCGTCTTCGACGACGGGAAACACCTCAGCCTCGGCAAGCTCAAGGGCAACAAGGGCGACCAGAACTACGAGATCCCCGCCGGAGTGAACCCGGCCGAGTACACCAGCGTCACCATCTGGTGCGACCGCTTCGACGTCTCCTTCGGCGCGGCCCCCCTCGCCGCCGTGTGACCGCGCCCTGACCGCTCCGGCGGGGGCGGCTCAGCCCAGACCGCGAGCCGCCTCACGGTGGACGTGCACCGACCGCTCCAGGTCCTGGACGAGCTGCGCGGCGGAGGGCATCCGGTGCACCTCGTCCCGCAGCCGCCCGGCCGCCTCGCGGTAGGACGGGTTCCCGAGGAGTTCCCCGACGGCGCCGGCGATGTTCCCGGTGGTGTTGTCCGCGGGCAGGATCTGCACGCCCGCCCCGTACGCGGAGATGCGCGCGCCGTGATCCTCCAGGCCCGGCATGTTGGGGACGAAGACCTGGGGAATGCCGTACGCCAGGCAGGTCAGGGTGATGTTCCCGCCCGCGTGATGGACCATCAGGTCACAGGTGGGGGCGAGGACGTCCACGGGGAGCCACCCGGCGCGGCTGCCCGCCGGGAGGAGGGGCTCCAGCTTGGCCGCCACGTCGTCCGGGGTCGCCACGAGCAGCTCGACGTCCAGGGAACCGACCTTCTCGACGAGGCCGCTCAAGGAGTCGAAGTCGTCGTCCGGCGTGACCCGGCTGCCCGCGCTGACGAGCACGCGGGGGCGGCTGCCCTTGGCGTACATCCAGGGCTCCAGCGGCAGTTGCGTGCTGCACGCGATGTGGCGCAACGACAGGGCCGCGGGCGCCGTGGCGGGCCGCACGCTCGACGGCATGACGCTGATGGAGAAGTCCGGGGCGGGCGGCGCCTGGAGACCGAGCGCTTCGAGCTCCGGCGCGAGTTCCGACACCGCGGCGAGGTCGACGGACAGGGGTTCGCCGATGTCGGTCGCGAAGCGGACCCAGGGCACGCCCGCGTGGTGGGCCGCGAGGGGGCCCGCGTACGCGAGGACGTTCGAGACGACCAGGTCCGGCTGCCACCGGTCCACGAGCTCCAGCAGCCCGGGAAGGGAACTCGCCGCCAGCCGGCCGAACATCCGGCCGATGGCGATGTTGCGCTCCGGGCCGTCCGCGGGCGTCTGGACCAGGTTGCCCTGACGGTCGTAGCGGCAGTCCTGGATGGTGCTCCGGGTCACGGAAACGGCGGGGATGCCTGAGTTGATGATGGCGGACATGGTGACTTCCGGGCCCGTCATGATGACCTCGTGGCCCGCGTTGCGCGCCGCCTGGGCCAACGGGATGTCGGGGAAAATGGTTCCGGCGCCGTTACCGCCTACAAAGAGAATCTTCATGTACCGAGGTTCGATCAGGAAGCTCGAGCCCGGCTAGAAGGAATCCTGATGTCCCGCCATTCGATCAGGAGACCGGCGGCCCGTACCTTTCTCAGGCTCGGGGCGGCGCGGTCCTTGTCGGAAATGAGCGGAGGCTCGGTGTACCCCCACGGGACCGCCAGTTCCGGATCCAGCGGGTCGATGTCGATCTGGGTACCGGGCACGTAGGTGCTGTCCACGGCGTAGCTGGTGCAGGCCTCCTCGCTGAGGGCGAGGAAGCCGTGCCCGACGCCTTCGGGGACGTACACCGACGTTCCAGAGGCGGCGTCGAGCACGGTGCTGTGCCAGCGGCCGAACGTGGGGGACCCGATCCGCAGGTCCACGACGAAATCGCGGATGATCCCGCGCACACAGGTGATGAATTTCGTCTGCCCGGGCGGACTGGTCACGCTGTGGATTCCCCGGAGGGTATTCTTCCGGGACACGGAGTAATTGATCTGACGGGTCACGAACCGTTCCCCCGTGACGCGCTCGAATTCATCGGTGCGCATCACTTCGTAGAACGATCCCCGTTCGTCCACGATGGCTTCGGGCGTGACTACGTAGGCCCCCGGTATGGGCGTCTCCTCGATGCGCACGCCGTCACCCCGCCCGTGTGGACAGTTCGGCGGACAGCAGGTCGCCCAGTGACTCGTCCAGGCTCCTGCGCGGGGACCAGCCCAGCACCCGGCGGGCCCGGGAGATGTCCGACTGCTGCCACTCGACGTCCGTGCGGCCGGTGTCGCCCGCCCGCTCCTCGACGATCCGCACGTCGAGCCCGCTGGAGGCCACGAGACGGTCCACGAGGTCCCGCACCGGCACCGCGGTCCCGCGTCCCACGTTGATCGTCGCGTCCTTCGGCCCGAGGGGTACGGAGGCCGCCGCCAGAACGGCGTCGCAGACGTCGCGCACGTCGACGTAGTCGCGGCGCGCCCGCAGGGGGGCCAGCCGCAGTTCGAGCTCCGGGGTACCGGCCCGCACGGCGTCGGCCAGCCGGGCCCCGACCGACCCCAGCAGACTGCCCCGGGCCGTACCCGGGCCGCAGACGTTGGCCACGCGCAGGACGACGGCGTCCAGCCGGCCGGCTTCCACGGCCCGCAGGACGGCCAGGGATCCGCGCAGCTTCGACTTCCCGTAGGGGGTGACCGGCGCGGGCTCGTGCTCTTCGGGGGTGCCGGATCCGACCGTGCCGGGACCGTACTCGTGGATGGTGCCCAGGTGGACGAGGCGGGGCCGGCCCGGCGCGGCGGCGAGCGCCTCGACCAGGTCCTCGACGGCCAGGGCGTTGGCCTCCAGCATGTCCTGTTCCGTGGCCTGCCAGGCGCGTCCGGCGGCGTTCACCACGAGGTCGGGCCGCAAGTCGTCCAGCAGGGCGGCGAGTTCGCCGGGCGCCGTCGCGGTGAGGTCGAGGCGGACCGGGCCGCCCGTGCGCGAGGCGGTGGTGACCCGGTCTCCCGCGGCGTCGAAGGCGGAGTGCAGACGGGTGCCCAGGAACCCGGTGCCGCCCAAGAGCAGGACATGTCGAGGTGCAGTCGTCATCACTGGTCCGTTCGCAGGGAGGGGAGGAATCACCAGACTTGGCCATTTCTCATCCCCTGCCAAGCAAGTTGACGGGCAAATGACGTTGCGTTCGCTGCGAATTGTGATGGGGAGTGGCGCGAAGCCATGAGACCGCCGTGTCCGGAACCCGACGTTCGCTCCAACGAATCTCCATCGGCGTGGCCAAGAGTCACGCCACGGGCGGGAAAGGTACCGCTCCGGTTTCGTGAGAGAGAGGAACTCCAGTGCAGAGCAAGTGGAAGCTGACGGGCGGAGCGGTCGGTTCGCTGGGTCTGGCCCTGACCGCGTTGATGGCCACGTCCGGCACCGCCGCCGCGACCACGGCCCCCGGGGTCACGACGACGAGCACCCTCCCGTACGTCTGCCAGACCCGGGTCTCCGGCCAGTGGATACCCGTCGAGTACAGCAGAAACTTCACCACCACGGCTCCGGCCAAGGTGGCGCCGTTCCACACCTTCAAGGTGACCTTCGACTCGGCGCCCATCAAGGCGATCGCCGACTACAACAAGCTGCTGAACACCATCTCGTTCAACTACAAGGTTCCGGCCAACGCCAAGATCGTCAGCTACAGGCTGACGGGCGGCAGCAACCTGGGCACCGCCCACCAGTGGGTCGAGCGCAACGGCAGCGACCTGCGCGTCAAGTCCGACGGCGAATGGGCCGGCGGCGTCGAGTTCGACTTCCCGAACCTGGAGGTCACCCTCCGCGCCCCGGGCAGCGGCACCCTGACCACGGGCGCCGGCGGTTCCAGCTTCACCGACACCGCGTTCGGCTGGAACCGGCTGCAGCCGGTCACCAACGAGTGGGACCCCTTCCAGTGCTACGCCGACCCGGCGAAGCCGGTCGCGTTCTCGACCACCACGGTCGGCTACTGACGGGTCCGGTCACACAGCCGTACGGGCCGGCCGGGGAACACCCGGCCGGCCCGTACGCGCACGGTCAGACGAGGTCGAACCGGTCCAGGTTCATGACCTTGTCCCAGGCGGCGACGAAGTCCTTCACGAACTTCGCCTTCGCGTCGTCGCTCGCGTAGACCTCCGCGAGCGCGCGCAGCTCGGAGTTCGAGCCGAAGACGAGGTCGGCGCGAGTGCCGGTCCACTTGACCTCGCCCGTGGCGGAGTCGCGGCCCTCGAAGGAGTTGCCGTCCCCGGCCGTGGCCGACCACGTCGTGCCCAGGTCCAGCAGGTTGACGAAGAAGTCGTTCGTCAGGGTCCCCGGAGCCGTGGTGAGGACCCCGTGGCGCGACTGCTGGTGGTTCGCGCCGAGGACGCGCAGGCCGCCGACGAGGACGGTCAGCTCGGGGGCGCTCAGGTTCAGCAGGTTCGCCCGGTCGATCAGCAGGTACTCGGCCGGCAGGCGGTTGCCCTTGCCGAGGTAGTTGCGGAAGCCGTCGGCGCCCGGCTCCAGCGCCGCGAACGACTCCACGTCGGTCTGCTCCTGCGTGGCGTCCACGCGGCCCGGGGTGAACGGGACCTCGACGTCGAAGCCCGCGTCCTTCGCCGCCTGTTCGACGGCGGCGGCTCCCGCGAGGACGATCAGGTCGGCGAGCGAGATCCGCTTGGCCCCCGACTGGGCGGAGTTGAAGGACTCCTGAATGCCCGTCAGGGTCCGCAGGACGGTCGCCAGCTGGTCCGGTTCGTTGACCTCCCAGCCGGCCTGCGGCTGGAGACGGATCCGCGCGCCGTTGGCACCGCCGCGCTTGTCGCTGCCGCGGAACGACGAGGCCGAGGCCCAGGCGGCGGAGACCAGCTGGGACACGGACAGTTCGGAGCCGAGGACCCGCGCCTTCAGGGAGGCCACGTCGTCGGCGTCCACGGTCTCGTGCGTCAGCGCGGGGAGGGGGTCCTGCCACAGCAGCGTCTCGGCCGGGACCTCCGGGCCGAGGTAGCGCACGACGGGCCCCAGGTCGCGGTGGGTCAGCTTGAACCAGGCGCGGGCGAAGGCGTCCGCGAACTCCGCCGGGTTCTCGTGGAAGCGCCGGGAGATCTGCTCGTAGGCCGGGTCGACGCGGAGCGAGAGGTCGGTCGTCAGCATCGTCGGCGCGTGGGTCTTGGACGCGTCGTGGGCGTCGGGCACGGTACCCGCCCCGGCGCCGTCCTTCGGCCGCCACTGGTGCGCGCCGGCCGGGCTCGTGAACAGCTCCCACTCGTAGCCGAAGAGGATGTCGAAGAAGCTGTTGTCCCAGGTGATCGGCGTGTTCGTCCAGATCCCCTCCAGACCGCTGGTGATCGCGTCGGCGCCCTTGCCGGTGCCGTACGAGTTCTTCCAGCCGAAGCCCTGCTGCTCGATCGGGGCGGCCTCGGGGTCGTCGCCGACGCTCTCCGCCGGGCCCGCGCCGTGGGTCTTGCCGAAGGTGTGGCCGCCCGCGATCAGGGCGACCGTCTCCTCGTCGTTCATCGCCATCCGGCGGAACGTCTCCCGGATGTCGCGCGCCGCGGCGAGCGGGTCCGGATTGCCGTTCGGGCCTTCCGGGTTGACGTAGATGAGGCCCATCTGGACCGCGCCGAGCGGGTTCTCCAGCTCGCGGTCGCCGGTGTAGCGCTCGTCGTCGAGCCAGGTGGTCTCCGGACCCCAGTAGACGTCCTCGTCGGGCTCCCACACGTCGGCCCGGCCGCCGGCGAAGCCGAAGGTCTCGAAGCCCATCTGCTCCAGGGCGACGTTGCCGGTGAGGATCATGAGGTCGGCCCAGGAGAGGCTCTGGCCGTACTTCTTCTTCACGGGCCACAGCAGGCGGCGGGCCTTGTCGAGGTTGCCGTTGTCCGGCCAGCTGTTGAGCGGGGCGAAGCGTTGCTGCCCGGCCCCGGCGCCGCCGCGGCCGTCGCTGATCCGGTAGGTGCCGGCGCTGTGCCAGGCCATCCGGATCATGAAGGGGCCGTAGTGGCCGAAGTCGGCCGGCCACCAGTCCTGCGAGGTCGTCAGCACCTCCGCGATGTCCCGCTTCACCGCCGGGAGGTCGAGGGTCTTGAACGCCTCGGCGTAGTCGAACTCCTCGCCGAGCGGGTTGGCGACGGCCGGGTTCTTGGCGAGGATCTTCAGGTTGAGCCGTTCCGGCCACCACTGGCGGTTCCCGCCACCCTGGGTCGGGTGCGGGGCCCGCTCGTGCGCGACCGGACAGCCACCGCCGCCCCCGTCCTTCGCGTCTACGACGATTGCATCATGGTTCTCAGACATGGGAATCCTTCCGGACCGAGCGGATCACGGTGCTAAGGAACTGCATGTACGGGGAACAGTCGGGGCACAGGACGCGGGCCCCTCTGGAATCGGCCTCGGCCGCGTCGGTCTCCTCGACGCCGAGGTGGTCACCGTCCCGGACGGCTCTCCTGCCGCTCTGGAATCTTCCTGTCCCTTGGCTGCCAACGAATCCGATCCTACGATGGACAGGGTCCAAGTCAAGATGAACACCAAGCTCCGTGCCGTGGGCCCGGCCGCCCTCCGGCGCCGTGCGGGCCTCCCGCCTCGACCCGAACAGGTGATCCGACATGAGTGACCTGCTGGAGCGGCTGCGAGGGCGCGGCTGGAGGATGACGTCCCAGCGGCGCGTGGTCGCGGAGGTCCTCGACGGCGATCACGTGCACCTCACGGCCGACGAGGTGCACGCCCGTGCGGTGCGCAGACTCCCGGAGATCTCCCGGGCGACCGTCTACAACGCCCTGGGCGAGCTGGTCTCCCTCGGCGAGATCGCCGAGGTCACCACCGACGGCCGGGCGAAGCGCTACGACCCGAACGCGCACCACCCGCACCAGCACCTGGTGTGTACGGGCTGCGGCCTGATCCGCGACGTCCACCCGGCCGGCGACCCGCTGGCCGGCCTGCCGGACGAGGAGCGGTTCGGCTTCGCGGTCGCCGAGGTCGAGGTCACGTACCGGGGGCTGTGCCCGGCCTGCGCGTAGGCCGGAGCCGGCGGGCGGGGGAGGGCGGGGCCGAGGTGTCCGGGGCGGCCTCCGCCGTCCCGGAACCGGCAACGATCTTTGCCGTACGCGCAGCCCCGCCCGCACGCTCCGCGCATGAACCCGCACAGCCGTACCCCGAACGCCCCGGTCCGCTCCGGCGCCGCCACCGGGCCGGGCCCGCGCTCGGTCCGCGGCGCCCTCGCAGGCCTGTCGCTGTCCGTCCTGCTGCCCTCGCTCGGCACGAGCGTCGTCCCCGTCGGACTCCCCGCGCTGGCCGGGGCCTTCGACGCCTCCTTCCGGGCGGTCCAGTGGATCGTCCTGGCCTACCTCCTCGCCCTCACCACCCTCGTCGTCGGCGCCGGCCGCCTCGGTGACCTCCTCGGCCGCCGCCGACTGCTCCTGGGCGGGACCGCCGTGTTCACGACGGCCTCGCTGCTGTGCGGCGCGGCGCCGACCCTGTGGCTGCTGATCGCCGCCCGGGCCGCGCAGGGCTTCGGGGCCGCCGTCATGACGGCCCTCGCCATGACCTTCGTCGCCGAGACGGTGCCGAAGGACCGGACCGGCGGCGCCATGGGTCTCCTCGGCACCGCCTCCGCGGTCGGCACCGCCCTCGGTCCCTCGCTGGGCGGCTTCCTGATCTCCGGATCCGGCTGGCAGGCGATCTTCCTCGTCAGTGTGCCGCCGGGCCTCCTCGCCCTGTTCCTCGCCCACCGCCACCTGCCCGCCGACCGGCCGCGGCCCGAGCCGGACCGCCCGGGCTTCGACCGCCCGGGCACGCTGCTCCTGGTACTGGCGCTCGCCGCGTACGCCCTCGCCATGACGCTCGGGCGCGGCTTCGGCCCGGTGAACGCGGCGCTGCTGCTGGCGGCCGTCTGCGGAGCGGCCCTGTTCGTACGCGTCGAGGCGCGGGCGGCGTCCCCGCTGATCCGGCTGTCCGCGTTCCGCGATCCGGCGCTGAGCGCGAGCCTCGTCACGAGCGCCCTCGTCTCGACGGTGATGATGACGACGCTGGTGGTCGGGCCGTTCTACCTCGCCCGCGGACTCGGCCTCGAACAGGCCCTCGTCGGACTGGTCCTGGCGGCCGGTCCGGTCGTCGCCGCGCTGACCGGCGTTCCGGCCGGCCGGGTCGTGGACCGTTTCGGCGCGGGGAGTACGACCCTCGCGGGCCTCGCGGCCATGGCGGCCGGCGCCACCGCCCTGTCCGTTCCCGGGAACCCGGGGGTGTTCGGCTACGTGGCCCCCCTCGTGGTGGTCACGGCCGGCTACGCGGTGTTCCAGACGGCCAACAACACCGCCGTCATGGCCGACGTCCCCCCGGACCGCAGGGGCGTCGTGTCCGGGGTGCTCAACCTGTCGCGCAACCTCGGGCTCGTCACCGGCGCGTCCGTCATGGGCGCCGTGTTCGCCCTCGCGACGGCGTCCGCCGACATCGCGACGGCGGACGCCGCCTCCGTCGCCGCCGGCACGCGGATCACGTACGCGGTGGCGGCCGGGGTGACCGTCGCCGCCCTCGCCGTCGCCGCCGCCGGCCGCGCCCTCGCACGGAGCGCCCGGCGCGCGTGAGGAGGTTCACCGGCACCTCGCGCGTTGCGCAGGATGCTCCGTCCGGTCACAGAGTGGTGGAGACCACTTGTCCCCGGGTTTGAAGTCGTTCTAGCCTCCTCCAAGTTGTGCAGTACGAAACAGGCGTTGCGCACAGTGCAACGCATTCGCACTCTCTCCCGGGGACCGCCCATGAAGCTCCGCTCCCGCATAGCCGCACCCCTCGCCGCGCTCGTCCTGGCCGGACTGACGTCCACCGCCTGCGCGCCCCAGACCTCCGTCAACTCCGCCTCGAAGGACGAGAAGTCCGGCACCCTGCGCGTCTGGCTGTTCCAGGAGGTCAACAACGACCCGAAGAAGAAGGTCGTGGACGGGGCCGTCGCCGCCTTCGCCCAGCAGCACCCGGGCGTCGAGGTCGAGGTCGAGTACATCCCGGTCGAGACCCGCGCCCAGCGCGTCAAGGCCGCCTTCAACGACCCGAAGAGCGCCCCCGACCTGATCGAGTACGGCAACACCGACACCGCCGGATACGTCAAGGACGGCGGACTCGCCGACATCGGCGCGGAGTTCGGCGACTGGGCCGAGGCGAAGGACACCGACCGGACCGCCGCCCGGTCCGTCACCGTCGGCGGAAAGGTGTACGGCGCCCCCTTCTTCGTCGGCGTGCGCGCCCTCTACTACCGCACCGACGTGTTCACCGAACTGGGACTGCGCCCGCCGAAGACCCAGGACGAACTGGTCGCCACGGCCAAGCAGATCCGCAAGGCCAGGCCCGAGCTGTACGGACTGGCCGTCGGAGGCGCGTACACCTACGGCGCGATGCCCTTCGTCTGGGCGAACGGCGGCGAACTCGCCGAAGAGGACGGAGCCACCTACAAGTCCGCGATCGACAGCCCCGCCGCACGCAAGGGCATCGAGACCTACACCTCGCTCTTCGGCGACGACAACTGTCCGGCCGCCAAGTGCGCGGCCATGGGCGGCAACGCCACCGTCACCGCGTTCGCCTCGGGCAACGCGGCCATGGCCATCGGCGGCGACTTCAGCCACCAGGCCGTGGAGGCGGGCGCCGTGAAGGGGAAGTACGCCGTCGTCCCGCTGCCCGGGCTCAAGGAGGGCGAGATCGCCCCGGCCTTCGCCGGCGGCAACAACATCGGCGTCCTGAAGAGCAGTTCCCACCGCACCCTCGCGGTCGGCCTGATGAAGCACCTCGCGGGCAAGGACACCCAGCGCAAGCTCTTCGACGCCATGGGCTTCCTGCCCACCTACACCGACGTCCGGGCCGAGGCGGCGAAGAAGGACCCGTTCGTCGAACCGTTCGTCCAGACGCTCGCGGCGGGCACCAAGTTCGTACCGGCCTCCCCGGGCTGGGGCCAGATCGACGCCTCGACCGTCCTGCCGACGATGTTCCAGGAGATCGTCAGCGGCAAGAAGGACGTGGCCGCGGCCGCCGGGGACGCGGCGAAGAAGATGGACGCGGCCTTCACCAGCGCCGGCTGACCGGCCCCCGTCACCATGACCGACACGACGCACGAACCGGCAGCCCGCGCGCCCCGCGCCACGACCTCCCCCGAGACCACCCCGGCCCGTACCCCCCGATCCGGACGGCCGGCACGGACCGGACGGGCCCCGCGCGGACGCCACGGAAGCCGCCGGACCCCCTGGCTCTACCTCGCACCCGCCCTCCTCGTCCTGGCCGCGCTGCTGGTCTACCCGATCTACCAGCTCGGCCTGATCTCCTTCCTCGAATACACCCAGGCCCAGGTCAGCGGCGGCGAACCCACCACCTTCAAGGGCCTCGGCAACTACCGGACCCTCTTCGAGGACGCCCAGTTCTGGCAGGTCCTCCTCGCCACGGTGCTCTTCGCCGCCGCCTGTGTGATCACCACCCTCGGCGTCGGCTGCGCCCTCGCCGTCCTCCTGACCAGGATCAGAGCCCTGCCCAGGCTCGCCCTGATGCTGGCCGCGCTCGGCGCCTGGGCGACCCCCGCCGTCACCGGGTCCACCGTCTGGGTCTTCCTCTTCGACCCGGACTACGGACCGGTCAACCGGCTGCTCGGCCTCGGGGACTTCTCCTGGACGTACGGGCGCTACAGCGCCTTCGCCCTCGTCCTCTTCGAGGTCGTCTGGTGCTCGTTCCCGTTCGTCATGGTGACCGTGTACGCGGGCATCAAGGCGATCCCCTCCGAGGTGCTGGAAGCCGCCTCACTGGACGGCGCCTCCCAGTGGCGCACCTGGCGCTCCGTCATCGCACCCATGCTCCGGCCCATCCTGATCGTCGTCACCATCCAGTCGATCATCTGGGACTTCAAGGTGTTCACCCAGATCTACGTGATGACCGCGGGCGGCGGCATCGCCGGACAGAACCTCGTCCTCAACGTCTACGCCTACCAGAAGGCCTTCGCCTCCTCGCAGTACAGCCTGGGCTCGGCGATCGGCGTCGTCATGCTGCTGATCCTGCTGACCGTCACCCTCGTCTATCTGCGCCTGATGCGACGGCAGGGAGAAGAACTGTGACCACCACCGGTAGGCTCCCCGCCGCCCGCTTCGGGATCCGCCGCCCCTGGCGGCTCGCGGCCGAGGCCTCCGCACTCGCCGTCGCCCTGATCGTGGCGTTCCCGCTCTACTGGATGGTGCTCTCCGCCCTCAAACCGGCGGGGGAGATCCAGTCGACGCAGGCCCGCCCGTGGACCCTGTCCCCGTCCCTCGACTCGTTCCGCCGCGTCTTCGAACAGCAGGAATTCGGGCGCTACTTCCTCAACAGCCTCGTCGTCGCGGGCACCGTCGTCCTCGCCTCCGCGCTGATCGCGTTCCTCGCGGCGACCGCCGTCACCCGCTTCCGGTTCCGCTTCCGTACGACGCTGCTCGTCATGTTCCTCGTGGCGCAGATGGTGCCGATCGAGGCCCTCACGATCCCGCTGTTCTTCCTGATGCGGGACGCGGGCCAGCTGAACACCCTGTGGTCGCTGGTCCTGCCCCACATCGCCTTCTCGCTGCCCTTCGCGATCTGGATGCTGCGCGGCTTCGTGAAGGCGGTTCCCGAGGCCCTGGAGGAGGCCGCGTACATCGACGGCGCGAGCCGGACGCGCTTCCTCTGGCAGATCCTCTTCCCCCTGGTCTTCCCGGGGCTGGTGGCGACGAGCGTCTTCTCCTTCATCTCCACCTGGAACGACTTCCTCTTCGCCAAGTCGTTCATCATCAGCGACACCTCGCAGTCCACCCTCCCGATGGCGCTGCTGGTGTTCTTCAAACCGGACGAGAACGACTGGGGCGGCATCATGGCCGGCTCGACGGTCATGACGGTCCCGGTGCTCGTCTTCTTCGTCCTCGTCCAACGCCGCCTGGTCTCGGGCCTCGGCGGCGCGGTAAAGGACTGACCACCCCAAGGCCCCTCCCGCCCCAGGCGGGAGGGGCCGCGTTCGTGCGTCTGCGCTCAGTCCAGCGGAAGCGCCTGGTGCGCGGCAACGATCGCGTCGATGCGGTGCGCGAGGTCGAAGTCCGCACGTGTCAGACGGTTCCCGGCATCGTGCGTCGTGATCGAGGCACGCAAGTGATCGATACGAAGGTCGAGATCCGCGTGGTGCTGGATACGCCGGGACCGATCGGCGATCGTGACGATCGCGGCCACCGCCGCGTGGTAGCGGATCGGGTAGGTACGGATGATCGCGTCGCCTTCCTGCGCCCAGCCCGGCAGGCCGGCCAAGTGCTCGGCGATCTCCTCGTGCGTCATCGGCGTCGGCACACCCATGTCATACCCCCTCGGTCACGGGCGCCAGGAGCTCGGCAAGGTCCCGGCCCACGGGCGCATCCTGCCACGGGCGCATGACCCGCTCCAGGGTGGCCAGTTCCCGGAGCATTCGGGCGGACCTGGTCACGGCTGCGATCTCCGCCGCCTCCCGGGCGATCTCCAGGGCCTGTTCCGGTTCCCGAGCTCCGGCTGCTGCGGTGGCGTACCGGGCGAGGTAGACCCCGCGGTCCCGGCGGGCGGTCGCGGGGACTTCGGCCAGGACTCGAGACCACAGCGATGCGGCTTCGCGGCCGAGACGGAGGCGGCCGTAGCAGGTGGCGCGCTGCACCTCCAGGTAGCCGGGAGTGCGGCGGCACGCGTTGCCCCAGGGCAGGTCGTCGTCGACCCGGGAGAGCAGGCCGCTCGCGGTGTCGATGAGCTGGTCGACGGCGGTGCGGTCGCCGGTGAGGCTGGCGCCGTGGGCCTGCTGCTGCATCGCCATGATGCGCACCTTCGGAAACAGGCGGTCATCGTCGAGGGCGGCTTCGCACAGGTCGATGACGCCGTGTCCGTCTCCGAGGTCGGTCCGCACGTGGGCGAGGTTGACGAGGCTGTAGCCGATGAGGTGCGGGTCTCGGGACCTGACGGCTGTTTCCTGCGTGATCCCCCGCCAGAATGCGGCGGCGCCGAGGTCTCCCGCATCTTGGTAGAGCCAGCCGACGAGCGCGGCGTAAGCGGCTCCGACGCGGAGGAGACCGCGGCGGGTCTCGCCCTGCGCGGACCGGACGAGCTTGTCGATGAGCTGGTACTGGGCGGACACGGTGCCGATGAGATCGTGCGGGCCGAGAAACATGTCGGCCCGGTAGTGCCCCTCCAGCTGCTGCTGGAAGTAGTCGATGAGCGCGGGGTCGACGTGCTGCCGGGCGGTAGGGCCGGGCATGAGCGCGGCGGCGGTGACGTTGGCGATGGTCCTGCGCTTCGCGTCTTCCTCTTCGTGCGCCTCGGGACGGATCCAGCCGGCGGGCGCCGTGAATCCCAGCTCCTCAGGCCACCGGCCGAGCGCATCGTGCAGCACGGTCGCGGTCTCTTCCGGCGGCCAGCCGGGCGCGCCGCCTTCCCACCGGCGCCACGTGCGCGCGCTGACGGTGAAATGGGGATCGTCAAGGAAGCGCTGGCCGTGCGCCTGTAGCGCGCCGGCGGCCTGATCGATGCTGCGCCAACCGACCCTGAGTCGGGCGGCCCTGAGCGCGTCGTTTCGGGGGCTCATGGCCCCAGTGTGAGGTGTCATCGCGTCTGTCCCCAGCCGTGGCCGCTACGCGGCCACCGATGGCCACGCGATGGCCTATCTGCCCCACTGCGTGTCAGCCCATCATCCTCGTGTGGCCCGGATCTCCGCAGCTGAACGGGCCCAACCCGCTGACGATGGTAGGGAGCCAGGCTGATGGCCGAGGTGTACGAGTACGTCCCGCACGCGCTCCTGCGCAAACAGGTTCGGGACATCGCGTCCGGAGCCGAGGGCGAGCTCATGGCAGTCATCCACGAGAACGTGTCGGACACGGCCATCGAGCACTGGATGGACCTCGCCTACATCCGCCTCCCGTCCGGCTGCGAGTTCTCGACCCTCGTCGACAACATCGAGGCGGCATGACCGCCCCCGCCGGCCGCATCTGCGCGCGCTGCCAGCGGCCGCTCGACGCCGACTTCGAGACGGTCACCGGCCACTCGATGTCCGGAGCCCGGCCGGATCAGCACCGGCACCGGGCGAACGACCCGAAGTGCAAGCCGATCCGCCAGGCCGAGCGCGAGCGCGGCCACTGAACTCCCGGCCGTCTGTGGTCACGGCGGAGCACAGACGGCCGGGTCCCCCACTCCGCACCGTCCTGCACACGACCAAGGGAGAAGCCTGTCCACGCCCGTACCGCCGCCCTGCCAGTCCGGCCCGAAAACCCCGTCCCTGAAAACGCTGGAGGCACCATGACCCTCACCATTCAGGACCCCCGCATCCTCATCACCCGCGCCGAGTTCGAGGCCGTCGCCGCGACGGTCGGCAGCAACAACCCGGACATCGGGCAGGCAGTGCTTCGCCGTCGACGCCGCGCTCTGGCGGGGGCCGACTGAGCTACGCTGACGGGTCATGACCTCGTGGGAGAGCCCCGATCACGGACCGCTGATCAACCACCTTCGGGAGCTGCGCCGCAAGGGCAACGTTCCGCGGCGCCGCACTGAGGTGAGAGGGTGCGCCGCGTGCCGCGGCATCCGGCGCACGATCCTCGTCGACGGCGAGCAGCGCGTCGTGTACAGCGAGCCGTGCCTGGCCTGCCAGGGCGGCGGCTCCACCGAGAAGACTCACACCCCGGCCTGACGCTCCGCAGGCCCAGCTGGAGCGCGACAACGCTGCGCCGGCGGTGATTTTGCGCCAGTACCCAAACGGTGGCGTCGGGCACGCCGAGGCCCCGGCCGGCGTTGGACGGTCGGGGCCTCGAGGTGGGCCGGCAGCGGCGGCTCAGGCGCTTTCGGCCTGGAACATCCAGTGGTGCTTTTCCAGGTCGCCCGTCAGGCCGATCAGGATGTCCTCGGTGACGGGGTCGGCGTCGCCGGTGGACTGGATGCGCTCGCGCATGCGGGTGATCACCGCGGCGAGGGCGTCCACGATGATCCGTACCGCGTCCACGTCCTTCACCCAGCCCTCCGGCACGCCGGCGATCGCGCTGGTCGACGCCACCGTGGCGGCGCGGCCGTCGGGGGCCACACCGAGGGCGGAGGCGCGTTCGGCCACCACGTCGGAGTGGGTGCGGGCCGAGGTGACGACCTCGTCGAGCTGGAGGTGGACCGAGCGGAAGCGCGGGCCCACGACGTTCCAGTGCACCTGCTTGGCGACGAGAGAGAGGTCGACGAGGTCCACCAGGGCGCCTTGCAGGGCTTCGCCCACGATCTTCAGGTCGGCGTCCTTGAGGGAGCTCTTCACGATGGCCACTGGGGGTCTCCACTTCGCGATGTCGCCGACGGCGGGCCCCCTGCCACTCCGGGGCGTGCCGTCGACGAGCACGTTGTCTCGGTCAGACCCTCGCCTACCCGTCTGAGTCGGGAGGAAACGGCCAGGATCCCGTCATTCGGTGTACGCCGGAGGCGCCTACGGTCCCGGCGGGTGATCCCCGCCGCGCTGGAGTTCCGCGTTGAACTGCGCGCCGACGAGCAGCGACAGGTTCGCGAGCCACAGCCAGACCAGGAAGACCACGAGCCCGGCCAGGGATCCGTACAGGCGGCTGTAGCCGCCCAGACCGCTCTCGCTGTACAGGGTGAACAGCAGGGACGCGCCCAGCCACAGCAGCGCGGCCAGTACACCCCCCGGCAGGCCCCGCCGGGTCCGGCCGGAGGCCGCCGGCTTCGGGCCCGTGCGGAACAGCACCAGGACGAGGGCCGTCACCACGACCAGCAGGGCCGGCCAGCGGGCGAACGTCCACGCACCGCTCACGTCGTGTCCCAGCATCCGCGACAGCCCGCGCGCCGCCGGGCCGGACAGCAGCAGCAGCGCGGCCCCCGCCAGCAGGAGGGCGAGCAGGGCCAGCGCGGTCAAGACGATGGTGTGCGCGGTGCGCAGGGGCGGCCGGGTGTCGGGCACGCGGTGCATGGCGTGCAGGGCCCGGCGGAACACCGCCAGGTAGCTGGACGCCGACCACAGCGCGCTGAGCAGTCCGCTGATCAGCAGGGCCCAGGTGGAGGTGTGCGAGTCGGCCAGGCCGGTCAGGACCTCGCGGAGCAGTTCCGCGGACTGGTGCGGCAGGTAGGAGGTCAGGCCCGAGACGACCCGCTCGCGGGTCGCCGCCCCCGCCAGGCCGTACAGGGAGACGGCCACCAGCAGGGCGGGCAGCAGCGCCAGGACGGAGTAGTAGGTGAGGGCGGCGGCGCAGTCGGCGAGGTTGTCGTTCCAGCCCCGGACGGCGGTGCCGCGCAGCACGGCGCGGAGCCGGCCGCCGAACGGGCCGGCGGAGCGGGCGGAGCCGGAGGGGGAAGAGGGAAGAGAGGAGAAGGAGGGAAAAGAGGACCGTGGGGAGCCGGGGGGCCGGGTCCGCGCCGCTGGAGGCACGGCCGTTCAGATCTCGCGCCAGCGGGCCGAGGCCCACGAGAACGCGCCGAACGCGACGAGCCCCACGGCCATGACGCCCAGCAGCCAGGGCCCGGCGGGCGTCTCGGCGAAGGACCGCAGGGTGTCGTCCATCCCCCTGGCCCGCCCGGGCTCGTGCCGGACCCCGGCGGCGACAGCGAACCCGCCGGCGGCGGCGAACGCCCCACCGCGGGCGACGCCGCCGACGACGCCGAGCACGTCGACGGCGCGCCGCGTCCCGGGCGTCATCCGCCCCGACTTCAGGTGCTTGCGGAAGCTCCGCCGGGCGGCCTGAACCATGATCCACACGCCCGCGCCCGCCAGGGCGGCGCCCGCCGCCACGACGATCCACTGGCCCGCCGGCCAGCCCATCACGGTGGCCGTCACATCGTCGGACTGCTGGTCGGAGGAGCCGCTGCCACTGTCCCCGGACCCGGCCGCGTAGGCCAG
The DNA here is from genome assembly GCF_056433525.1 of Streptomyces sp. NPDC044704. Lineage (NCBI taxonomy): Bacteria > Bacillati > Actinomycetota > Actinomycetes > Kitasatosporales > Streptomycetaceae > Streptomyces > Streptomyces sp. NPDC044704. The sequence continues at coordinate 70,146 of NZ_JBWKGY010000022.1, read as the reverse complement.
TACGGAGAAGGAGACGACGCCGTAGAAGACGCAGCGCGCGGCGGACAGGGCGCGCTTGCCCGGTTCCGTGCCGTCTTCACCGGCCTGCCCGAACAGGGCTTCCGACAGCCTCCAGAGGGCCATGCCGGCCAGGGCGATGCCGATCAGCCACAGCAGGACGTTGCCGAACGGCTGCCCGGCGACTTCCGCCAGGGCCCCGCCCCGGTCCGCCTGCCGGTCGCCGCCGCCGTCGTCGGCGAAGGCGATCCGCAGGGCCAGGACGCCCACCAGTGCGTAGATGACCCCGCGTGCGACGAATCCGCAGCGGGCCCCCGTCTCGACGGCACGGCTGCCGGCGGCCCGGGCCGACCGCGAGCGGTTCCCGGGGCGGGTGAGTGAGCGTACGAAGGATGACATGCTCCCGCGCTTACCCGGGGACGACCGCCGCATCCTTGGGCCCGATGGGCGAGTTGACGGAACAGCAGGAGCGGCCCTGGACGGAGCGCTGGGGCGGAGTCCCTGGGGTGCCGGGGCGGTGTCACCGGGGTCCGGGCATGCGGGCAACCGTACTCGCGGGTACCCTACGGCCGTCCCGGCACGGACAATGGCGGCCGGTGTGACGCGTCACCGACTGCGACGCGTCACTGACCGCGACGCGTCACCGACGACGGAAGGAACCACCGCCATGGGCCGTACTCCCGCAGTGGGGGACATCGTGGGCGACTTCTCCCTGCCCGGGGGAGTCCTGCGAGAGGACCGCTTCGAACGCTCCGACTACTCGCTGGGCGAGCAGCGCGGAAAGCCCGTGGTCCTCGCGTTCTACCCCGGCGACAACACGCCCGTCTGCACCAGACAGCTGTGCTCGTACTCCGACGGCCTCGACGCGCTCCGGACGTCCGGCGCGACCGTCTGGGGCATCAGCCCGCAGGACGTCGACAGCCACGAACGCTTCGCCCGCGACCGCGACCTGCGCATTCCGCTGCTGGCCGACCCCGGACGCACCGTCGCGCGGGCCTTCGGCATCGACGCCCCGCTGATCGGGCTGCGCCGTTCCGTGTTCATCGTCGCGCCCGACGGCAGGCTCCACTGGAAGCGCGTCGGCGCGGTGGGCGCGACGTTCCCCGCGCCCGAAGTCCTCGGCAGGCACCTGGCCGGCATCCGGTAGGCGCGCGTGCGCGGCGGCCGGCACCCGGCGCCGGCCGCCGCGCTCCACGGAGGACTGGTCCGTGACGCCCCGGTCCCTACCAGTAGTGCTTGCGTCCGCCGACGGCGTGCCCCATGGCTCCCACGATCCACAGGATGGCCCCGACGACGAGGAGGATCAAGCCGATGGTCCACAGGATGCTGATGCCGGTGACGAAGCCGATGATGAGCAGAATGAGGCCGATGACGATCATGTTGCCCTCCGATTTCTCTTGATGCTTCTTCCGGGTGGTGGACACGTCCGGAGCGGTCACGGAGGTGATCACGTGCTGCGCCTACCCGCAATCGGCACCCGCACACCCCCGGATCGCCGCACCCCCCGGACGGCCCACCACACCGGCCCCTCCCGCATCAGCCGACCCACTGCCGCCAGGTGCTCTCGTTGCGCTCGACCCACTTCTTCGCCGCCGCCTCGGGCGCCAGCTTCTCCTCGGCGATCATCAGGGACACCTCGTTCTGCTCCTCGACCGTCCAGCGGAACTTCTTCAGGAAGGCGGCCGCGGCACCGCCCCGCTCCGCGAAGCGCGCGTTCAGGTACTTCTGGAGCGGGGTGTGCGGGTAGGCGCAGGCCACCTTCTCCGGGTCGGCGTCGCAGCCCTCCTTGTACTCGGGCAGCTTCACCTCCGTCATCGGGACCCGCTCGAAGAGCCACTGGGGCTTGTACCAGTAGGTCAGGAACGGCTTGCGCTCCTTCGCGAACTGCTTGATCTGGGTGATCTGCGCGGCCTCGGAGCCGGCGAAGACGACCTCAAAGTCCAGGCCGAGGTTCTTCACCAGTGCCTTGTCGTTCGTGACGTACGAGGGGGAGCCGTCCATCAGCTGCCCCTTGCCACGGCTCTCCGCGGTGCCGAGCCGGTCGGCGTACTTGTCGAGGTTCTTCCAGTCGGTGACGTCCGGATGCTCCTCGGCGAAGTACGTCGGCACGAACCAGCCGATGTGACCGGTGACGCCGAGGTCGCCGCCCGGGGTGATCGTCTTCTTCTCCTCGACGTACCGCTTCTCCTGCTCGGGGTGGCCCCAGTCCTCCAGGATCGCGTCGACCCGGCCCTGGCTGAGCGCGTCCCACGCGGGGACCTCGTCCACCTGCACGGTGTCGACGCGGTAGCCCAGCTCGTGTTCGAGGAGGTAGGCGGCGACGGCGGTGTTCGCCTGGGCGCCGACCCAGGACTGGACGGACAGGGTGACGGTCTTCGCGCCCTGCGCGGCGGCGTACGGGGAAGCCTGGCGGGTCATGTCGGCCGCGCCGCAGCCGGTGAGCACGGCGAGGGCCGTACCGGCGGCGAACGCGGCGACGGCCCGCCGGCCCCGGCGCCGGCCGGGGCCGGGGTGGGTGAGGTCGTTCATGTCAGGCCTCCTTCGCGGGCTGGGTGACGCGGTCGAGCATCAGGCCGAGGCAGACGATCGCGGCGCCGGCGACCAGACCGGTGGCCAGGTCGCCCTGGGCGAGGCCGAGGACGACGTCGTAGCCGAGCGCGCCGCCGCCCACCAGACCGCCGATGATCACGACGGCGAGTACGAGGACCACCGCCTGATTCACCGCCAGCAGCAACGCGGGCCGTGCCAGGGGAAGCTGGACCTGACGGAGCTGCTGCGAGCCGGTCGCGCCCAGCGAACGCGCCGATTCCACGGCCGCCGGACTCACCTCCAGCAGCCCCGACGTGGTGATGCGGACGACGGCGGGCAGCGCGTACACGACGGCCGCGGCCGCGGCGGGTGCCCGTCCGACGCCGAACAGCGCGACCACCGGGATCAGGTAGACGAACTGCGGCATGGTCTGGCACACGTCGAGCACCGGGCGCAGCAGACGTTCGACGCGGGGGCTGCGGGCGGCGCCCACGGCGATCGCGAAACCGAGCACGAGGGTGACGGCGACGGCCGCCAGCACCTGCGAGAGGGTGTCGAGGGAGGGCTCCCACACCCCGAGGACGCCGATCGCGGCGAGCGCGAGGACGGCGGTCAGCGCGGTCCGCCAGGTGCCCACGAGGACGCCGATCGCGCCGGTCAGCAGCAGGAGCGCCCACCAGGGTGCGGCCTGGAGCCCGCCGCGCAGCGGGTCGAGGATCCAGCCGGTGAACCGGGCCGCCCAGTCGGCGGTGCCGCCGACCACGGGCACCCCGGAGTAGAGGTGGTCGGTCATCCAGGCGACCGCCCGGTTGACGGGCTCCGCGATCGTCACGCTCCACGACCCGGGCCACTGGGTGGTGCCGGCCATGTGGCCCACGACCGCCGCGGCGACGGCCGCGAGGACCGTGAGCAGCCGCCCGTACCAGCCGGCGAACACACGGCGCAGCAGGGGCTGTTCCTCCGGGGGAACCGGGGCGCTGCCCAGCCGGCGGCCCGCCGCGTCGGTGGTCCGGTCGAGGACCACGGCGAGCAGCACGATGGGGATGCCGGCGGCGAGCGCCGCTCCGACGTCGACGGAGGCGAGGGCCTGGTAGACGCGGTCGCCGAGGCCGCCCGCGCCGATCACCGAGGCGATGACGGCCATGGACAGGGCCATCATGATGGCCTGGTTGACGCCGAGCAGGAGCTGCCGGCGGGCCAGCGGGAGCCGTGCGGTGAACAGCCGCTGGCGGCCGGTCGCGCCGAGGGAGGCCGCGGCCTCCAGTACCCCGGCGTCCGCCTCGCGCAGGCCCAGCGCGGTGAGCCGGGCCATCGGCGGGGCGGCGTACACCACGGTCGCCAGGACCGCGGCGGGCACGCCGATGCCGAAGACCAGCACCATCGGCAGCAGGTAGGCGAACGCGGGCAGCACCTGCATGGTGTCCAGGACCGGCCGCAGCGCGCGGTCGGCGCGCGGCGACAGCCCGGCGGCCAGGCCGAGCAGGGCGCCGACCACGACGGACACGGCGACGGCCACGACCATCAGCGCGAGGGTCTGCATCGTCGGCACCCACATGCCGAGGAGCCCGCACGCGGCGAAGGCCGCCACGCAGGTCACGGCGAGCCGCAGGCCGGCCAGGCGCAGGGCGACGAGTCCGGCCAGGGCGGTGACACCGGTCCAGCCCGCCGCGAGCAGGACGACGTACACGGCCCGGACGGACACCACGACGACATTGCTGACGTGCCCGAAGAAGTACAGGAAGAGCGGGTGGCCGTCCCGGTTGTCCACGATCCAGTCGCCGGCCCGGCCGAGGGGCCCGGACAGGTCGACGGACAGGGCCGCCGGCCAGCTCCCGGAGCCGGGGAAGAGGACCGCGAGGGGGATCAGCACCAGCGCGGCGACGGCGAGGGGCAGGACCCTGCGGCCGGCGCGGTGGCGCAGCAGCGCCGCCCGGAGGCGGCCGGTCCGGGATGCGGCGGGGCCGCTACCGGGGCGGGCGGCGGGCCCGCCCCCGCCCGGCCGGTCCGGGCTGGCGGGGCGCTCCCGGCGGCCGGACTCCCGTACGGGTCTGGTCGTCGTGGTCATCCGTCCCACCTCCCGGTGCCGGTCCGGCGGCTTCGGCGCGTCATGCCGCCACCCCCCGCCCGGCCGGGGACGGCAGGCCGGCCACCACCGCGAGCAGTGCCGCGTCGTCGACGACGCCCAGGCACCGGCCGTGGTCGACGACCCGCGCGGGTCCGCCGCTGCGGGCGACGGCCTCGATGGCCTCGACCACGGTGGTGGCGGGCGCGAGCGCCGGCCCGCGGCTGTCCTCGCCGTCCGTGGCGGGCCGCATCGCGCTGCGCACGGTGAGCACCTGCTCGCGCGGCACGTCGCGGACGAAGTCCCGTACGTAGTCGTCGGCGGGGGAGCCCACGATCTCCTCGGGGGTGCCGACCTGGACGATGCGGCCGTCGCGCATCAGCGCGATCCGGTCGCCGAGGCGCAGCGCCTCCGCCAGGTCGTGGGTGATGAAGACCATCGTGCGGCCCTCCTCGTGGTGGAGCCGGGCCACCTCCTCCTGCATCTCGCGCCGGATCAGCGGGTCGAGGGCGCTGAACGGTTCGTCGAACAGCAGCACTTCGGGGTCGGCGGCCAGCGCGCGGGCGAGGCCGACGCGCTGCTGCTGGCCTCCCGACAGCTGGCCGGGCCGGCGGCCCTCAAGCCCTTCGAGGCCGACCTTGGCCACCATCTCGGCGGCCCGGGCGCGACGGCCGCTGCGGCCCATGCCCTGGATCTCCAGGCCGTAGGCGACGTTGTCCAGGACCGTGCGGTGCGGCAGCAGCCCGAAGTGCTGGAAGACCATGGCGGCCCGGTGGCGGCGCAGTTCGCGCAGCCGGCCCGGATCCATGGCGAGGACGTCCTCGCCGTCGATGGCGAGCGATCCGGCCGTGGGCTCGATCAGCCGGGTCAGACAGCGCACGAGGGTGGACTTGCCCGAGCCGGACAGGCCCATCACGACGAACACCTCGCCCTTGCGGACGTCGAAGGTGACGTCGCGGACGGCGGCCGTGCAGCCGGTCCGCTCGCGCAGCTCGGCGGCGGGCAGCGCGGCGTCCTCGGATCCGGGGACGCGGGCGGCCTTGCGCGAGGGGCCGAAGACCTTCCACAGGCCCTGGACCCCGAAGACGGGCGCGGCGGCGGTATCGGGAGCGGTGGTGGTCACCGGACCTCACCGCCCAGCAGCTCGGCGGCCTTCTCGCCGACCATGAGGACTCCGATCATAGGGTTGACCGCGGGCATCGTCGGGAAGACGGAGGCGTCCGCGATGCGGATGCCGTCGAGGCCCCGCACCTTCAGGTCCGGGCCCACCACGGCGTCCCGGTCGTCCGCGGCGCCCATCTTGCAGGTGCCCGCGGGGTGGTAGACGGTGTGCGCGACCGAGCGGGCGTACGCGCTGAGCGCCTCGTCGTCGGTGACGTCGGGGCCCGGGCACACCTCGCGGCGCAGCCATCCGGCCAGCGGCTCGGTCGCGGCGATCCGGCGGGCCAGCTTGATGCCGTCCACCAGGGTCCTGCCGTCGTAGTCGTCCTCGTCCGTGAAGTAGCGGAAGTCGAGGGCGGGTTTGACCTCGGGGTCCGCGCTGGTCAGGTAGAGGCGGCCGCGGCTGCGGGGCTTGGGGATGTTGGGCGTCAACGAGACACCGTGCGCCGGGCGTTCGTAGCCGATCCGCTCCGGGTTGTCGGTGAACGGGATCTGGTAGAAGTGGAACATCAGGTCGGGCCCGGGGGAGTCCGGGTCGCGCCGCACGAACAGGCCGGCGTCGCTGTCCATCGCCGAGTTCTCGGGTATCGGCCCGTCCGTCTCCCAGACGATCACGGACTCCGGGTGGTCGAGGAGGTTCTCGCCGACGCCGGGCAGGTCGTGGACCGGGGGGATGCCGAGGGCTTCGAGGTCGGCGCGCGGGCCGATGCCGGAATGCAGCAGCAGCCTCGGGGTGTCCACGGCGCCCGCGCACACCACCACCTCGCGGCGGGCCGTGACCAGCGACTGCGTGCCGTCCGCGGCCCGCACGTGGACGCCGCGCACCCGCGTGCCGTCCAGCTCCAGGCGGTACGCCCAGGTCTCCAGCAGGATCCTCAGGTTGGGCCGCCCGTCCATCACCGGGTGCAGGTACGCCACCGAGGCCGAGGACCGCTTGTTGGTCTCCGGGTGGTAGGCGAGGTCGAAGAACCCGGCGCCCTCGTGGAACGGCTTCTTGTTGAACCCCTCGACGAGCGGAACCCCCAGAGCGTCCTGGGCGGCGTCCACGAAGTCGCGGGCGATGGCGTTACGGTCCGCCTCGTCCACCGGCACGATGTTGTTGAGGAGCCGGTCGAAGTACGGGTCCATGGCCGCCGCGTGCCACCCTTCGGCGCCCGCCTCCGACCATTCGTCCCAGTCGGAGGGGAGCGGCCTGAAGGCGATGAGGGTGTTGTGCGAGGAGCAGCCGCCGAGGACGCGGGCCCGGCTGTGCCGGATGTGCGAGTTGCCGCGCGGCTGCTCGGTGGTGGGGTAGTCGTAGTCGAGTTCGCCGCCGAGCAGGCCCATCCAGCGGCGCAGCGTCAGTACCTCGGGGCGGTCGACGTCGCTGGGTCCGCCCTCGATGACGGCGACGGTGACGTCCGGGTCCTCGGTCAGCCGGGAGGCGATCACCGATCCGGCGGTGCCGCCGCCGACGACGACGTAGTCGTACTCCTGGACGGGCGCGGCCTCTGCGGCCGCCGGCCGGGCATGGGTGTGGGGGGTGGTCATGTGCTCTCCTGACTCCTTCAGCCCGCGAACCAGCGCACGGGGCGCGGGGCGAGGTTCTGGTACACGTGCTTGGTCTCGCGGTACTCCGCCAGCCCGGACGGGCCGAGCTCGCGGCCGACGCCGGACTTCCCGAAGCCGCCCCACTCCGCCTGCGGCAGGTAGGGGTGGAAGTCGTTGATCCAGACGGTGCCGTGCCGCAGCCGGCCGGCGACCCGGCGGGCACGGCCCGCGTCCGCCGTCCAGACGCCGCCGGCGAGCCCGTACTCGGTGTCGTTGGCGAGGGCCACGGCCTCCTCCTCGCTGCGGAAGGTCTCCACGGTCAGCACCGGCCCGAAGACCTCCTCGCGCACCACGCGCATGCGCCGGTGGCAGCGGTCGAGGACGGTGGGCCGGTAGAAGTAGCCGGGTCCGTCGGGGCGTTCGCCGCCGGCGCGGAGCACGGCGCCCTCGGCGAGCGCGCCGGCGACGTAGGACTCGGTCCGCTCGCGCTGCGCGGCGGAGACGAGCGGGCCGCATTCGACGCCCGGGTCGGTGCCGCGGCCGAGGCGGATCCGCTCGGCCCGGCGGGCGAGCTCCGTGACGAACCGCTCGCGCAGCGACTCCTCGACGATCAGGCGCGAACCGGCCGAGCAGACCTGGCCGCTGTGCATGAAGGCGGCGTTGAGGGCCTGGTCGACGGCGGTGTCGAAGCCCTCCTCGGTGGCGCAGGCGTCGGCGAACACGACGTTCGGGTTCTTGCCGCCGAGTTCGAGTGCGACCTTCTTGACCGTGTCGGCGGCCGCGCGCATGACCTTGGTACCGCTGACGAGTCCGCCGGTGAAGGAGACCAGGTCGACGTCGGGATGCGCGGCGAGGCGCGCGCCGGCCGGGTCGCCCGCTCCGGTGACCAGGTTGGCCACCCCGTCGGGCAGGCCCGCCTCAGCCAGCAGTTCCAGGAGCGCCACGGTGGTCAGCGGGGTGATCTCGCTCGGCTTGATGACGAGGGTGTTGCCCGCCGCGAGCGCCGGTGCGACCTTCCAGCTCGCCTGGAGCAGCGGGTAGTTCCACGGCGTGATGAGGGCGCAGACCCCGACCGGTTCGTGGACGACGACGCTGTGCACGTCGGGGGTACCGGCGTCCACGACCCGGCCCGGGTCCTCGGCGGCGACGAGGCCGGCGAAGTAGCGGAAGGCGTCGATGACGCAGTCCACGTCCGTGCGGCCCTCTTCGAGGGTCTTGCCGGCGTCCAGGCTCTCCATGAGGCCGATGCGCTCGCGGTCCCGGCGGAGCAGGTCGGCCGTGCGGTGCAGGAGCGCGGCCCGCTCGGCGGCCGGCGTGGTGGGCCACGGGCCGCGGTCGAAGGCGGCACGGGCGGCGCTCACGGCCGCGTCGGCGTCGGCGGTGCCGCCCTCGGAGACCACGGCGAGGACGGAGCCGTCGGCCGGGTCGAGGATCTCCCTGGTCGCTCCCGAGGCCGCGGACCGCCATGTCCCGGCTGTGTAGATGGTCTTCTGCTCCGACACGACGCGCTGTACCTCCGCTTGTGCCACCGCGGCGGACCCGCGATGAGCTGGCAAGGTCCGCGCATGCCCCCTGCCCCGGAGGTCATGTCCCATCCGTCACTGGAAGTGACGGGCATCACGCGGCCGACGGGCGGCGGCCCGGTCAGCGCAGGGCGACGCCCGAGCCGTCCAGCTGCATCTGCGGACGCCCGCTCACCAGCAGCCAGGCCGGCAGCAGCGCCACGCACAGCAGCGGCAGCAGACCCGGATCCGGGGCGAGGATCGCCGCGGCGAACAGGCTGAGCCAGCCCTGCCGGGTGACGGCCAGCAGCACCCCGACCACCGCGCAGGTCACCGCGACGGCCGGCTGCACCGAGGGCACCAGGCCGGTCACCGCGAAGCCGAGGGCGGTGCCCGCGAAGATGGACGGGAAGATCCGGCCGCCCCGGAACCCGGACCCGCAGGCCACCAGGACCGCGGCCAGCTTCACCACCGTCATCAGGACGAGCGACCCGGCCGAGTGCGCACCCGGATCGGCGGCCAGCTCGCCCATCTGGTCCAGGCCCTTGAAGAGGGTGAGCCGGCCTCCGAGCGCCCCGAGCAGACCGAGCGCCACCCCGCCCAGGGTCAGCGCGAGCACCGGGTGCGGCAGCAGGTGGAAGGCGCGGTGGACGTACGGGAACGCGTAGACGGCGGCCAGGGCGATGACCGCCGCCACCGAGGAGACCACCAGCGCGGCGACCAGGTCGGGCCAGTGCGGCCCCTTCAGCGGGGGCAGGGGCAGCCCGAACTGCGGGGCCTCCAGCAACCTGCTCGTCAGTCCGCCCGCCCCCGCGGCGATCAGCGGGGCGAAGAGCTGGTCCCACAGGGTGGGCGGCCGCCCGCCCGGGACGGCCGAGGGCTGCCGGGGCGCGGACACCATCGACTCGGTGAGGATCAGCACGGCGGCCACCGGGGTGCCGAACAGCGCTCCGACGGTGCCCGCCGCGGCCAGCCCCACCCACAGCTGCGGCGGGCCCGCGGGCATGAACCGCCGGCCCAGCCAGAAGGCGAGGGCGATGTTCGCGGCGGTGATCGGGTTCTCCGGACCCAGGCTCACGCCGCCCGCCAGGGCCAGGGCGCTCGCCAGCAGCAGGCCGGGGACCACCGCGGGCGGCAGCGGGGGGTCCACCAGACCGGTGGTGGCCGGGTCCGGCCCGGCGTGCCCGTGCACCTTCCACACCACGAGGCCGACGGCGAGGCCGGTCGCCGTCAGGACCGCCAGCATCCAGGCGACGGACCAGGGGCCGATCCCGATCGCGTCGGGCAGGGTCTCCCACAGGAGGTCCTTCAGCAGGTCGGACGCCTCGCTCACGGCGATCAGCGACAGGCTGGTGCCCACGCCGACCACGAGGGCCGGCAGGACGAGGGGGAGCAGGTCCCTGGCGGGGGAGGCCGGCGGGGGCGCGGCGGGCTGCGCGGGGGCGGTCACCGGATCAACGTAACGGGAAATCATCCTGAAACCTGTCAAATCGGTACACCGCTGCGGGTCCTGTCCCCGGGATCAGGAGTTCCGCGCCATGCGTAGCCGCAGGCTGTCGTAGACCGGCACGCTCCCCATCCGGTCCGCCGTCAGCGTCGCGGCGAAACAGGCGGCGAGCAGCGGAACGAGCAGCGACGTCGCCCCGGTCATCTCGACCACGAGCACGATGCCCGTGACGGGCGCCCGCACGACCGCCGAGAACAGCGCCGCCATACCGACGACGGCGAACGCCGCCGCGCCGGTCCCGTCCAGGAGCGCGGGCGCCGCGAGACCCTGTACGAGCGCTCCCCACAGGGCGCCCAGCGCCAGTACGGGAGCGAACAGCCCGCCCGGCGTACCGGCCGCGTAGCTCAGCGGACCGGCCACGAACCGCACCACCAGGTACCCCGCGAGTACGGTGACCACCGGTACCTCGCCGCCCAGGAGGCGCGCGCCCAGCTCCTCCCCGCCGCCGGCCAGCCAGGGGTCGATGCCGAGCAGCAGGCCCACGACGGCCCCGATCGCGGCCGCCCGGGCGACCGGCCCCACCCGGGTGACCCCGTCACAGAAGGCCAGCGTGCCGACGACGAGCCGGTTGTAGCCCGCCCCCAGTGCGCCCGTGGCCGCTCCGAACAGCAGGAACAGCGGCAGCAGGGCGACGGACGGGGTGGCCGGGCCGGGCATCGCGAAGACCGGCCGGTCGCCCAGCATCCACTGCGCGCATCCGGTGGCCGTGGCGCTGCCGATGAGGGTGAGCAGGACCAGGCGGGGCCTGACCGTCCTCGTGACCTCCTCGCAGACGAACACCACCGAGCCGAGGGGGGCGCCGAAGGCCACCGCGAGCCCGGCCCCGGCCAGTGAGGTGTGCAGCAGGGTGACGTCCGGCGCGCTCATCCGCGTGCGGCGCCCCGCCTCCGCGCCGATCACCGCGCCCATGTGCACCGTAGGGCCCTCACGGCCGAGCAGCAGGCCCGACCCCATGGCGAGCAGACCGCCCACGAACTTCGCCGGCAGCAGCCGCAGCGGCTGCGGTTCCCGTTCCCCGCGCCACACGGCCTCGACGTCCTGGATGCCGCTCCCGGCGGCCGTCGGGACCCGCCGGGCGATCGCGCAGCCGAGGGCGGCGCCCGTCGCCGCGAGCGCGACCGGGAGCAGCCAGCCGGCGGCCCCGAGGCGCTGCGAGGTGTCCAGCAGCTCGCCGCGCAGCTCGCCGGCCTGCTCCAGGCACCAGCGGAAACTCCCGCCGACCAGCCCCACGAGGCAGCCGGCGAGCGCCCCGACGAGGTAGAGGGCCGCCGTGCCGCGGGGAGCACCGGGCATGCGCAGACCTCCGCCGAGCCGTGGTTCCCGTCGGTCAGAGACTGACCCGCGGCCGCCGCGCCGCACCGGACATCGGGGCGGCCGCGCCGAAACCCGCCCCGACTGGGCCAACGGCCGGGCGCAGTGGCTCACGACGGCGGAATGAGCCCGGTTCATCGGCTGATGCGTGATAAGTCAGGTATCCACGCAAACGTTCCTGCGTGCCCGCGGCCCACGGGGTCACGCGTGAAAGGGGACTTCGTTGTCGAAAGATCCACCGGCCGGCCCCCGCTCCCGTACGGACATGGTGGTCTTCGGCGTCACGGCGGTCCTGACCCTCGCCTTCGTGCTCTGGGGCGCCATCGCCACCGACTCGCTGGAAAGCGTGTCGAGCAGTCTGCTCAAGGGGCTCATCCACAACGGCGGCTGGGCCTTCATGCTCGCCGCCACCGGCTTCGTCGTCTTCGCGCTGTGGCTCGCGATCAGCCGCTACGGACGCATCAGCCTCGGCCGCGAGGACGAGGGGCCCGAGTTCCGCACCGTGTCCTGGGTCGCGATGATGTTCAGCGCCGGCATGGGCATCGGGCTCATGTTCTACGGCGTGAGCGAGCCCCTGGCCCACTACGGGAAGCCGCCGCCCGGCACCCACCCCGTCGACTCCGCCGAACGCATGCAGACGGCGATGGCGACGACCCTCTTCCACTGGACGCTCCACCCCTGGGCAATCTACGCCGTCGTCGGGCTCGCCATCGCCTACAGCACGTTCCGGCGCGGCCGCCGCCAGACGATCAGCGCCGTGTTCGAGCCGCTCATCGGCGAACGGCACGCCCACGGCGCGCCGGGCCGGGTCATCGACATCCTGGCCATCTTCGCCACCCTCTTCGGCTCGGCCGCCTCCCTGGGCCTGGGTGCCCTGCAGATCGGCAGCGGATTCCAGGAACTGGGGTGGATGGAGACGGTCAGCACCGCACTCCTGGTCGGCATCATCGCCGTGCTCACCGTCGCGTTCGTGGCCTCCGCGGTCTCCGGCGTCGAGCGCGGCATCCAGTGGCTGTCGAACATCAACATGGTGCTCGCCCTCGTGCTGGCCGTCTTCGTGTTCGTCGCCGGCCCGACGATCATCGTGCTCGACCTGCTCCCCACCTCCCTGGGCGCCTACCTCGGCGACCTGCCGCAGCTCATCGGCCGCACGGAGGCCACCGGCACCGGAGAGGTCGCCACCTGGCTGGGCAGCTGGACCGTCTTCTACTGGGCGTGGTGGATCTCCTGGACGCCGTTCGTCGGCATGTTCATCGCCCGCATCAGCCGCGGCCGCACGATCCGCCAGTTCATCGGCGGGGTCATCCTCGTCCCGAGCAGCGTCAGCCTGGTGTGGTTCGCGGTCTTCGGCGGTACGGCGATGAAGCTCCAGGAGGGCGGCCGGCTCGGCGGCGAGACCACGCCGGAGGGGCAGCTCTTCGGGCTGCTCCAGCAGTTCCCGATCCCCACCGTGATGAGCCTGCTGGTGATGGTCCTCGTCGGCATCTTCTTCGTGTCCGGAGCGGACGCCGCGTCCATCGTGATGGGAACGCTGTCGCAGAAGGGCACCTTCGAGCCGGCCCGGCTGGTCGTCGTCTTCTGGGGCGTGGTCACGGGGGCCGTCGCGGCCGTCATGCTGCTCATCGGCAACGGCAAGGGGGACGCGCTCGCCGGACTGCAGAACCTGACCATCCTCGTGGCGGCCCCGTTCACCGTGGTGATGATCGGCATGTGCGTGGCGCTCATGCGCGACCTGCGCCGGGACCCGCTGATCGTCCGCGGGGAGCGCGGCGACGAGGCCGTCGCACAGGCGGTGGTCGCGGGCCACGAGGAGTACGACGGACACTTCGAGATCCGCATCGGGCCGGGCACCGGACCGGAACCGGACGACGCCAGGCCGTCCCCGCTGGAGGAAGGGCCGTAGAGCGTCGCCGACGCGACCCGGCCGCCCCGGGCCTCCTCAGGCGGCCGGGGCGGCCGGCGGCTCCGTCATGCGGCGGACGGCCTCCACGACGGCCGCGCGGTGGCGGGCCAGCAGCTCGGCCGGCCAGCCCGTGCCCGCGTCCCCGGCGGCCGGCCCGCCCACCGCGCCGAACCAGGCCTGCGACAGGCCCATGACCAGCACGAGGAGGTCGACGGGGTCGATCGCCGCGTCGATCCGCCCGGCCCGCTGCGCCCTCTCCACCACCGCGATCTTCGCGGCGTACGATTCCGCCTCCGCGGGCGCGGAGCCCGGGCGCTCCAACTGCTTCCACAGCACGAGCCGCATCAGGTCCGGCCGCTCGACGAGGTGGTCGAAGACCGCGCCCGCGTACCCGGGCAGGTCCTCGGCGGTGAATGGAACCGTCTCCGAGCCGGCCTCCAGCGCCCGCTGGAGCACGACGTCGAAGAGCTGTTCCTTGTTGCCGAAGTACACGTAGATGAGCCGCTTGTTCGCCTGGGCCGCCTCGGCGATCCGGTCGACGCGCGCTCCGGCGATGCCGTAGGTCGCGAACTCGGAGAAGGCCGCGTCGAGCAGCCGTGCCTTGGTTGCGCTGGAGTCCCTTGCCATACGGGGCAGCCTAGCAAGTAACTATCTGGTTATTGACATCCCGCGATGAGGATGTGCATGGTTGACCTATCCAGTTAGTTACTTACTTGCTCACGCACCGGACACCCCGAGGAGAACACCGTGGAGATGCGCGCACTGGGCGGCCAGGGCCTGAAGGTCGGCGCCGAAGGACTCGGCCTGATGGGAATGAGCGCCCACTACGGCGCCACCGACGACACCGAGTCGCTCGCCACCATCGACCGGGCCCTGGAACTGGGCGTCACCCTGATGGACACCGCCGAGGGCTACGGCCCCTTCCTCAACGAACAGCTGCTCGGCAGGGCGCTCGCGGGCCGCAGGGAATCCGCCGTCGTCGCCACGAAGACGGGCGTCGAGTTCACCGACGAAGGTTCCTTCCGCGGCCACAACGCCACCCCGGAGTACATCCGCAGCTCGGCCGACCGGTCCCTGCGCCACCTGGGCACCGACCACATCGACCTCTACTACCTCCACCGCATCGACCCGCAGGTCCCCGTGGAGGAGAGCGTCGGGGCCATGGCGGAGCTCGTCGCCGCCGGCAAGGTCCGCCACATCGGTCTGTGCGAGGCCGCGCCGGCGACCATCCGCCGCGCCCACGCCGTGCACCCCCTCGCCGCCGTGCAGACGGAGTACAGCCTCTTCGAGCGCGGCATCGAGCAGGACGGCGTCCGCGCCGCCCTCGACGAGCTGGGCATCGGACTCGTCGCCTACTCGCCGCTCGGCCGCGGCTTCCTCTCCGGCGCCGTCACCAGCCCCGAGGACTTCGCGGCCGACGACTTCCGCCGCACGGACCCCCGCTTCCAGGGTGAGAACTTCGACCGCAACCTGGCCGTGGTCGACCTGCTCCGCAGCCTCGCCGCCGAGAAGGGCGTCACCCCCTCGCAGCTCGCCCTGGCCTGGACGCTGCGCCAGGGCGCGGTGCCCATCCCGGGCACCAAGCGCCGCCGGTACCTGGAGGAGAACGTCGCCGCCACCGCCGTGGAGCTCTCCGACGCGGACCTCGCCCGCATCGACGCCGTGGCCCCGCTGGGCGTGGCCTCCGGCGACCGCTACGCCCCCGAGCTGATGAAGGGCCTGAACGGCTGACGGGTCCCGGGCGCACGGCGCGGACCGTACGGCCGATCAGGGGCGGAGCGGCACTCCTTCGAGGGAACCGCCCGCTCCGGGAGGGGCGGTGCGGCCGCATGCTGCCGATGAGAGGGAGACGGCCCCGGCTCGGGGCCGTGCGGCGCACCGGTGCGCCGTCACGGCAGTTGCGAGGAGATGTACGCGTGATGCGAGTGTGGAAGAGTGCGGGTCTCGCCCTGGTGGTCGGCATGGCGGTCCTGGGCGGTGCGTCGGCGGCGTCGGCCGACGCCAAGGCCGAGGGGATCGCGGCGGGCTCGCCCGGCGTCCTGTCGGGCAACCTGATCCAGATCCCGGTCCACGTACCGATCAACATCTGCGGCAACAGCGTGAACGTGATCGGCGCGCTGAACCCGGCGGCCGGCAACATCTGCTTCAACAGCTGAGACCCCCCGGCCCCGGCTCCTCCCGTCCGCCCCCGTCCGGGCGGGTCCGGGAGGAGCCGGGGCCTCCTCATGCCGTCACCCTTCCGTCATCCGGCCCGCCCGTAGCGGACGTTATTGCTCCAAATGCGTTCCAGTCGTACGCGGGTGCCCGGACGGGGCGCGTGCCAGATCTTGTCGTGGCCTGCGTAAATGCCCACGTGTTCCACGGTGGAGCCCTGCGGGAAGAACACCAGATCACCCAATGCGCGTTTGTCGCGGGAAACGTGTGAGGTGTGCTCGTACTGCTGCTCCGCGGTGCGTGGCAGCTTCTTTCCGGCTTTCCGGAAGGAATACAGCATCAGGCCCGAGCAGTCGAACCTTTTCGGTCCCGTCGCGCCGCGCGCATAAGGGGCACCTTCCTTGGAGGCGGCCACGGCCACGGCTTTCACGCCGTACGACGTGGCCGCTCCGGCCGGTGACACCGGGCCGGCGAGGGTGCCCGCGGTCAGCAGGCACAGGAGCAGAAAAAGGCGAGGGGGACGGAATCCGGCGGTGCGTCGGACAACTCGGAGAGCCTGTCGGGCTTTACGGGAGTCGTTCCTGCAGACGGACATCGTGATACCTCCGCGTTCGGATGGACTGACGGTCGATCGGATACCTGGGAAGGTCCTGCTTTCTCGGATGTGGATCCTGGCGCGCAACGGCCGACAGTTTTCTCCGAAGCCGTCCGGAATTCAGGTCCGGACATGGGTACAGATGTATCGGTTCTGCAACAAATTCGCGAACATATGGAAAAACAACTGGTGGCGGCTGTCATTCAGCCGCGCCGCGGCGGGGGAGCGGCGGGGCTTCGACGGCCGCTCGGCCGGGCCCGGACGGGGGTCTCGGCGACGCTCCGGGCGGCCCCGCCCGCCCCGCCCGACCCGCCCGCCCCGGCCCGGTCGACGTGCCCCGCCCTGCCCGATCCCGCATCCTTCTCGGGGAAGGTGCGGCCGCCCGGGACGAGCGCCCGCGCCCGGAAGGAGCCGCCACCGTGCCCGGACCGCGCTTCTCGGCCCGCCGCTTCGTGGTGCCGGGCTGGATGCGCACCTACACGCCGTTCCTCGGGCGGGTCCTGGAACAGTTCGCGCGGGTCAACGTCCTGGACTGCGCCACCCGGCTGGCCGCCCAGGCCTTCCTCGGGGCCATCCCCGCCCTCTTCGTCATCGGCGCGCTCGCCCCCGACTGGATGCGCCAGGAACTGATCAAGACGATCAGCACGACCCTGGGCATGACCGACACCGCCCTCGACCAGATCCGCGCGGTGTACGCCGCCGGCGACACGGCGGCCGTCGCCAGCACCGGCGGGATCGGGATCGTCGTCACGCTGCTGTCCGCCACCGCCTGCAGCCGCGCCCTGCAGACCACCTGCGAGCGGTCCTGGCACCTGCCCAAGGCCGGAGCGCGCCTCGCCGCCTGGCGGTGGCTCGCCTGGCTCGCGGTGTGGCTGACCGCCCTGCTCTTCCAGGGGCCGGTCCAGGAGGCGTTCGGCGCGGGCCGTGTCGTCGGCGCGCTCGTCGCCGTGATCAGCGGCACCCTGCTGTGGTGGTGGACCCAGCACCTGCTGCTCGGCGGCAGGGTGCCGTGGCTGCCCCTGCTGCCCGGCGCGGTCCTGGTCGGCGTCGCGGAGCAGATCGTCACCTGGGGATCGCGGTTCTACATGCCCCGCGCCATCGACCGCAGTCTGGAGCAGTTCGGCGGCCTGGGGCTGGTCTTCGCCATGCTGTCGTGGCTGATCGGGTTCTTCGTCGTCGTCACCGTCTGCATCGCCCTGGGCTACGTACTGGCCCACGAACGGGGCCCCGCCCGCAGGCTCGGGACCCCGGAAGACCCCCGGGGCGGAGCCGGGACCAGGCCCGGCCCCGCCCCGGGGGCCCGATGACGAGGGAAGGGTGCGAAGTCGTCAGTGCTTCCGGTGGCGGAAGATGTCCTTCATCTTCTCCTTGGCCTGACGGGCGTCGCCCTTCACCTGGTCCCTGCGGCCTTCCGCCGCCAGCCTGTCGTTGCCCACCGCACGGCCCGCCGCTTCCTTGAGCTTGCCGAGGGCCTGCTCGGCCTTGGCCCGGCTCTTCTGGTTGTCCGACACAGCTGATCACTCCCTAAGGGGGTGGGAACCACGTACGCCCCCTCGTGTGGCCAGGATCCCGGACCTCAAACCCCGCTGGAACCCGGAGGCCCCGCCGGTTGCGGCGGGGCCGTACGGGGGTACAGGGCGGATGGGTACAGGACCGGCCGGAGGAGGAACCGTGGAACGGGACGTCCAGGTGAGGCAGATCGTGGCCAGACGCAGCGGATGGGCGGCGGAGCGCCTGCGGCCCCAGACCGAGCTGGGGGAGGACCTCGGGCTC
Source organism: Streptomyces sp. NPDC044704 (assembly GCF_056433525.1). Classification (NCBI taxonomy): domain Bacteria; kingdom Bacillati; phylum Actinomycetota; class Actinomycetes; order Kitasatosporales; family Streptomycetaceae; genus Streptomyces; species Streptomyces sp. NPDC044704. Next base: position 52,122 of record NZ_JBWKGY010000022.1, on the reverse strand, counting down.
GACGACGCCGCCGTCATCGGCGTCCTCGCGGACCTGAAGGCCGCCGGGTTCCGCGTCCAGGAAGGGGTGGACCTCGGCAGCCTCACGACCGTGCAGGCACTGACCGACGCGGTGACCCGCGTGCCGTGACCCGTACGGGGTGATCCGTACGCGGTGACCGCGCACCGTGGTTCGCCCGCCGTGGTCCACGGGCCGCCGCAGCCCGCTCCGCGGGGGCGGGCCGGCGGACTCAGGTGATGTGATCATCGGGCCGCCGAAATATGATGAAGGCTGTTTTCGCGCCAGAGCCCTGGAGGCGGACGTACCCCGGAGCGGTCCATGACCCCCCATCGGTCCCCGCGGTCGGCGACCGCCGACGATTTGCTGACGAGGCTCGGGCGCCTGACGGCCCAGGCCCGGGAAGGGGCCGAACTCCAGCAGGCGCGGGTGGAACTGGCCGAGGCGCTCCAGCGCGAGATCCTCCCGGCCTCCCTCCCCGCCGTCCCCGGGCTGCGCACCGCCGCCCGGTACACGCCCGCCCGCCACGGTCTGAGCGTCGGCGGTGACTGGTACGACGGGTTCGCGCTGCCCGGGGGAGCCCTGGGGTTCTCCATCGGCGACGTGGAGGGCCACGACGTGGAGGCGGCCGCCTTCATGGGGCAGGTCCGCATCGCCGTACGGGCCGTCGCAGCGGCCGCCGCCGACCCGGGCGAGGTCCTCAGCCGGGCCAACGACCTGCTGCTCTCGGTGGACTGCGACCTGTTCGCGACCTGCACCTTCCTCCGCTTCGACCCGGTCACCTGGGAGATCCAGACGGCCCGCGCCGGCCACGTGCCCGGGGTGTGGGCCACCGTCGACGGCCGGTACGGAATCGTGGAGGACGAGGGGGGCCCGCCGCTCGGCATGCTGCCCGACGCCGAGTACCCCGTCACCCGGCGTCGGCTGACGACGGCGGGCTCGTACGTCCTGGTCACCGACGGGGTCGTCGAAGGACCCTCCTTCCCGATGGACGACGGACTCGCGCGGGTCGCCGGGGCCGCCCTGGCCGGCGCGGGCAGCGCCCCGGGGGACCTGGCCGCCGAGGTGATGAAGGTCGCCGACTCGACGGGCCACGAGGACGACGCCGCCGTCCTCGTCCTGCGCCACGAGGCCTTCGGAGCCGCCTCGGGCCACGACTCGCGCGACCCCTAGGCCGGCAGAGTCCTCTCTGCCCGGCGGGGTCCGGCACGCGGGACGACTTTGAGGACGCTTTCCAGCGCGTGTCACGCTCCGCCGACGGCCCCGGCTGTTGTCTGATGCAGTGATGCGCACCGAGGGCTTCCGACGTCCGTTCCTCGCCGTGCTCCGGATCCTCGCCGTCGCCGCCGCCTATTTCGCGGGCGGACGGATCGGGCTGCTCCAGCAGGTGGTGATCGACGGTGCGGTGGTCACCCCGCTGTGGCCGCCCACGGGCATCGCCCTCGCCTGCCTGATCTGGATGGGGCTCCGGGTCTGGCCCGGCATCGCGCTCGGCGCGTTCCTCGTCATCCAGTCGCTCAGCCCCTTCTCCGCGGTCGGGCTCGTGATCGTCGCGGGCAACACCCTCGCCCCCGTCCTCGCGGTCCTGATGCTCCGCCAGGTCGGATTCCGCCGGGAACTGGACCGGCTCCGCGACGGCGTGGCCCTGGTCGTCCTGGGCGGACTGGCACCGATGCTGATCAGCGCGACCGCCGGAACCTGGCTGCTGACCCTCACCGGCAGCCTGCCGGACAGCGGGTTCTGGACGGTGTGGTGGACGTGGTGGGCCGGCGACGCGATGGGCGTGCTCGTCCTGACGCCGCTGCTGCTGATCGTGCACAAGGTCCACGTGTCCCAGGACCCCTACCGGTGGGCCGAGGCCGCCGCCCTGCTGGTCGCGGCCGTCGCCGTGACCCTCCTGGCGACCAGGACCCACCTGGCCCTGCTCTTCCTCGTGTTCCCGCTCCTCATCTGGGCGGCACTGCGCTTCCAGCTGGCCGGGAGCGCGCCCTGCATGCTGCTCGTGTCCGTACTGGCGAACGCGGCGGCGATCGCCCAGGCCGGCCCCTTCGCCGGCCTCAGCATCGTCGAGGGCATGGTCAACCTCCAGGCGCTCAACGGCAGCGCGGCCCTGACCTCGCTGCTGCTGTCGGCGCTCGTCACCGAGCAGAACACCATCCGCCTGCGCATCGAACAGGCCTGCCTGGAACTGGCCGAGGTCGTGGACCAGCTCTCCTCCGGCAAGACGGCCCCCCGCTGGCCCGCCCCCGGCGCGGACGGATCCCGCGCGGACGGTCCGTAGCCCCGGCCCGTCCAAGGGCCTGGCCAAGGGCCCGGCCGGGAACGGCCCGGAACACGTTCAGAGCCCCCCGCCCAGTCGGGCGGGGGGCTCTGAACGTGAGAACGGTGCCCACGTGGAGGGTCCGGACCGGGGGATCCGGGGGTGGTACAAGCCGGGGCCCCGTGGGCACTCGCGCAGGCGTCGGAGGCCCCGGCTCGAAGATGGGGACCGGGTCAGCTGTTGGCCGACACGTTGCCCGAGAGGACCGGGATGTTGCTGAGGATGTGCGAGAGCGGCTCGTCACCCTTGGCCTGGGTGGAGTTCTCGGCGCACTGCTGGTTCTGCGGGTTGGCCAGGACATTGATGTCCTGGACACCGACGTTCAGCGCGGCGACGAGCGACTGGGCGTTGATCTTGGCCGGCAGGCCGATGCAGGGCTTGTTCAGCGTGCCCTGGACGAGGCCGAGCTGCGGGCTCTGGTCGCCGTGGGTCGCCTGGTTGCCGTAGATCTGGGAGGCACCGTTGCCGTTGACGGTGTTGATCCCGTTGTCGTTGCCGATGGCCATGGCCGGAGCGGCAACGGCGGCGCCCGCGCCGACGATGGATGCGGTGGCGGCGGCGGTGGCCATCATCTTCTTGATCATCATGGTCCTTCTGTTGCACGAGTGCACGGTGGTGAGCGCACTGATCAACGTCCGGACCTGCGGCAGGTTCCGGGGCTTCACCCGATCGGCCGCAGACCTCCCGCCGCGCCCCGGCCCGTACCGGAACCCGTACTCAAGCCGCCGGGACGACCGAAGCCCGTATCGCCGCGGCCCACTCCTCCAGCAGCGCCGCGTGGCGCACCCGCTCGTCGTCACGGAGGCGGCCCTCGGCGCGGGCGAACAGGCAGCGGATGTCCGCGTTGATCGCGGAGAGGGGGCGTCCAGGTGTCGCGGAGTCAGGGGTCGGGCTCATGTGATCAAGAGTAGGCGGGGGGTACGACAGCCGACGCCCGTGTCCGTCATGCGGACGCTCCCGTCCGGCCCGGTGATCCCCTTCCGGGCCGTGGCGCCCCGGGGCCGGGGCGCCACGGCCGCCGTCGGGCCTCCCGGCGCGCCGCGCCCGCGCCCGTACGCTGGGCCCATGAAGATCGTCGACCTCGAACCCGGCGACCCGCGGCTGACGCGGGACCTGCTGCCGGTCCTGCTCGAACTGCGGCCCCACCTCACCGAGGACCTGTTCCTGGCGGTCCTCGCCGAGGGGCGGGGCCAGGGGCTGCGCTTCACCGCCGCGTACGACGAGGACGGGGCGTGCGTGGGCGCGGCCGGCTGGCGGACCGTCGCCAACACCCACCTGATCCGCAAGCTCTACGTGGACGACCTCGTCACCGCCTCCGCCGCCCGCTCCACCGGGGTGGGCCACGCGCTCCTCGCCCACCTGGAGGAGCACGCGCGGGCCGCCTCCTGCACCGCGCTCACCCTCGACTCCGGCACCCAGCGGACCGACGCCCACCGCTTCTACTTCCGCGAGCGGCTGGCCGTGACCGCCTTCAGCTTCGAGAAGACGCTGCGCTGAGGTCCCCGCGGACTCCAGGGCCACCGGCCACCGGATCGGCCCCGAACCGGCTGAAAACCGTCAGCGCCGGGAGAGCGCGGGCGGGGAACCGGCGGGTTCCGCGCATCCCGACCCATCCGAATCCGGCCCGGCGGCGAAGCACAGGGTGACAGGCCGCGGCCGGGCGGCGCGACACCGCACACCGGCCGCGCACGCCCCAGCGACCGGAAGGCGCCACTCCGTGACCCTCTCGACGCCCCGTGCCACGCGTGAGGACCAAGCCGTCCCCGGCCCCCGCATCCCGGCCGACCCCGAGGCGTGGCCCGACGTGGCGCGCAGCCCCGACACCCCGGCCGCCCACACCGCCGTCGCACGCCACCTCCTCCGGCGCGCCTTCCCCCGCCTCCCGCTGCGCGTACGCCTCGGCGACCAGGCGCCGGCCGGCCACGGCCCCGGACTGACCGTGCACGACCCGGACGCCTTCTTCCGCCGGATCGCGGCGGACGGCCTCATCGGCTTCGGCGAGTCCTACATGGCCGGCGAATGGGACAGCGACGACCTGCCCGGCCTCCTGACCGTCCTCGCCGCCCACGTGGACGAGCTCGTCCCCGCCCCGCTGCGGCGCCTGCGCGCCGCCTGGGTGCGGCGCAGGCCCGACGCGCAGCTGGGCACCCCGGAAGGCGCCCGGGAGAACGTCCACCGCCACTACGACCTGTCGAACGAGCTCTTCGCCCTCTTCCTCGACCCGTCCATGACCTACTCCTCGGCCGTCTTCACCGCCTTCCCCGCCCGCCACGAATCCCTGGAGACCGCCCAGCACCGCAAGATCGACCGGCTCCTCGACCTGGCCGGCGTCGGTCCGGACCGGCGGGTCCTGGAGATCGGCACGGGCTGGGGCGAACTCGCCCTGCGCGCCGCCGCCCGGGGCGCCGAGGTGGTGACGCTCACCCTCTCCGCCGAACAACGGGACCTGGCCGAGCGGCGGATCGCCGAAGCCGGACTGGCCGACCGGGTCACCGTCCGGCTCCAGGACTACCGGGAGGCGGAGGGCACGTACGACGCCGTCGTCAGCGTGGAGATGGTCGAGGCGGTCGGCGCCGACTACTGGCCGGTCTACTTCCGCTCGCTGCGCGACGCCCTCGCACCGGGCGGACGCATCGCCCTCCAGGCCATCACCATGCCGCACACCCGGATGCTCCTCACCGCCCGCACCCACACCTGGATCAGCAAGTACGTCTTCCCCGGCGGCCTGATCCCCTCCCGGCGCGCCCTCACCGAACACGCCGCCCGCGCGGGCCTCGACACCGTCTCCGACGAGGGCTACGGCGAGCACTACGCGGAAACGCTCCGCCTGTGGCGCGAACGGTTCGCCTCCCGCGCCGACCAGGTGGCCGCCCTCGGCTTCGACCGAACCTTCCGCCGCATGTGGGAGCTCTACCTCGCCTACTCCGAAGCCGGGTTCCGCGCCCACTACCTCGACGTACGCCAGCTGCTCCTCATCGAAGGAGCCCGGTGAGCCCCGTGACCGGCAGCCCGGCCGGTCACACCCCGGGCACCCTCGGCGGCCGGCGCCGCCCGGCCGCCGCCGGCGGCACCCCGGCCGCGCTGCGCGTCCGGCGGGCACCGCCCCGGCCCGCCTGCGCGGTCCTCCTCCTCCACGGCGGCCGGGCGGACGGCATGGCGCCGCCCCCGCGCTTCGGCCTGCCGCGGCTGCGCATGCGGCCCTTCGGCACCGCCGTCCTGCGCGCCGCCCCCGCCGGCCGGATCCTGGTGGCCGACGTGCGCTACCGCCACCAGGGGTGGAACGGGGACCGGGCGGACCCCGTCCGGGACGCCCGGCGGGCCCTGCGGGAGCTGCGGCGCGCCGCCGGGCCCGTACCCGTCGTCCTGATCGGGCACTCCATGGGCGCCCGCGCCGCGCTCCGGGTCGCGGACGAGCCGCACGTCCGGGGCGTCGTCGCCCTCGCCCCGTGGTGTCCGCCGGGCGAACCGGTTGTCCACCTCCAGGACACCCGGATCGTCCTGCTCCACGACGAGCGGGACCGCGTCACCCGCGCCGAGGACACCTGGGAGTACCTGCGCCGCGCCCGCGCGTACGGCGTCAGGGCCGAGGGCGTCGCCATGTCCGGCGGAGGGCACGCCATGCTCCGCGGCGCCCGCGCCTGGCACCGCACCGCCACCACCGCGGCCCTCGCGTTCCTCGGCCCGGACGCCGCGCCGGTCACCGGCCGGTGACGAGCCCCGCCCATCCGTCCGGCGGTCAGGGCCGGATGCGTCCGGGCGGATCCGGCCCGGGCGCATCCGGTCGGCGGGCCAGCGCGGAAGTAGGGGCGGAAGCAGCCGTGCGGGCGGTCCCGCCGGAGGGACGGCGGAGCGGACGGAAGGACGGCGGCGCATGCGCGGAAACCGTGGAGGAAGCCGCTCCGTGATCGTGGTCGGCGCGGGGGCGGCGGGCCTCGCCTGCGCCGCGGACCTCGTCCGCGCCGGAGCCGAGGTGTCCGTGCTGGAGGCCTCCGACCGGGTCGGGGGCCGGATGCGCACCGACGTACGCGGCGGGTTCCTCCTGGACCGCGGCTTCCAGGTGTTCAACACCTCCTACCCCCAGGTGAAGCGCCGGCTCCGGCTCCGCGACCTGCGGCTGAGGCCGTTCACCCCCGGCGTGCTGGTCCACACCGGCACGAGACGCATCCGCTTCGGCGACCCGACCAGGCGGCCCGGCGAAGCCCTCGCCCTGCTGCGGGACGGCCGGCTGTCCCCGGCCGGCGCGGCCGCCGCGGGCGCGCTCGGCGCAGCCGGCCTGCTGCTGCCGGCCCGTCTCCTCAAGAGGCTCCCGGAGACCGGCACGCGCGCGGCCCTGCGCTCCTGGGGACTGCCCGACGGCCTGGTCGAAGAGGTACTGCGTCCGTTCCTCGCCGGGGTGTTCCTCGAAGACGGCCTGGAGACGTCGAGCCGGGTCTTCCAGCTGACCTGGCGAAGCTTCCTGCGCGGCACCCAGGCCCTTCCCGCCGCGGGCATCGGCGCCGTTCCGCGCCAACTCGCCGAGGCCGTCCCGGCGGACAGCCTGGAACTGGGCACCGCCGTCGCCCGGCTCGCCGAGGGCGGGGTGGTCCTCGCCGACGGCTCGTCGCGCGAGGCGGACGCCGTCGTCGTCGCCACCGACGCCGCCACCGCCGCGACCCTGCTGCCCGGGCACCCGGTGGCCCCGACCCGCACCGTGACCACGTACTACCACGCCACGCCCGCCTCCCCGCTGCGGGAACCGACCCTGCTGCTCGACGCGCGGCGCAGGTTCCTCAACAGCTGCGTCCTGACCGAGGTCGCCCCGTCCTACGCGAGCGACGGCCGCGCGCTGGTGTCCACCTCCGTCCTCGGTACGGGCGCCTCCGAGGCCCCCGCGGACCTGCTGGCGGCCCTGACGGAGGCCTACGGCACCGACGCGGGCGCCTGGGAGCCCGTCGCCGCGGTCACGGTGGCGGGAGCGCTGCCCGTCATGCGCCCGCCGTGGCCCCTCAGCCGGCCGACCCGCGTCGCCGACGGGCTCCACCTGTGCGGTGACCACCGCGCGACCGGTTCACTCCAGGGGGCCCTGGCGTCGGGCGCGCGCGCCGCCCGCGAAGTGCTCCGGGGCGCCTGACCCGTTCCGCCCGGATCCCGCCCCCCGCGACGGGCCGCACCCGGCGGGGGCAACGGGGCCCCGGCCCATCCTGGCCGTCGTGCGGGGTCGTGTCCATCCGTCATGACACCCATATCCCCGGCCTGTTCGCAGGTGGCAACATGAGGTCGCGCCGTGCCGGATCACCTGCCTGAATCCGCCGCGCGCCACACCGCCATCGCAAAGAACGAGAAGAAGGGGGATGGGTTGTGCCCGCTCCACGGATGCGCACGACGCCACTGCCCGGCATCGGCGTGCAGTACGACCTCACCACACGGGAACACCGCCACCTGTCGGTGATCGCACACCGGGACGGAACCCGGACGGTGAACGTCTACCGGGCGGACGACCCGGACGCGTGCGCCCAGTCGCTGCACCTGACCGGAGCGGAGACGACCTCGCTGATCGACGCCCTCATGCCCGCGCACCACAGCCCGAACCTGCTGCACACCACCGACCTGGGCCTGGTCGCCGAACGCATCGAGCTGTCGGCGCACTCGTACTGGAACGGCCGCGTGCTCGGCGAGACCCGGATGCGCACCGAGACCGGGGTGTCGGTGGTGGCCGTCCTGCGCCGGGCCGAGGCCCGGCCCTCGCCCGCGCCCGACTTCCGCCTCGCCGGCGGGGACACCCTCATCGTGATCGGCACCCGCGAGGGCGTCGACGCGGCCGCCTCGATACTCGGACGGGAGTGATCCGCGCGTGCATTCCGCAGTGTTCCTGATCGAATTCGGTGCGATCATCCTCGGCCTGGGCCTGCTCGGCAGGCTCGCCGGCCGTTTCCACTTCTCGCCGATACCCCTGTACCTCCTGGCGGGCCTCGCCTTCGGCACCGGCGGACTGCTGCCGCTGGGAGCGAGCGAGGAGTTCGTCGCCATCGGCGCCGAGATCGGCGTCATCCTGCTCCTGCTGATGCTGGGCCTCGAGTACACCGCCAGCGATCTGGTGTCGAACCTCAAGACCCAGTACCCCGCCGGTCTCGTCGACTTCACCCTCAACGCCGTTCCCGGCGCGCTCGCCGCGCTGCTGATGGGCTGGGGCCCCGTCGCCGCCGTCGTGCTGGCCGGAGTCACCTGGATCTCCTCCTCCGGAGTCATCGCCAAGGTCATGGGGGACCTGGGCCGGCTCGGCAACCGCGAGACCCCGGTGATCCTCAGCATCCTGGTCCTCGAGGACCTGGCCATGGCCGTCTACCTGCCGATCGTCACCGCGCTCCTCGCGGGCGTCGGCCTCGCCGCCGGAAGCCTCACCCTGGCCATCGCCCTCGGCGTCGCGGGCGCGGTGCTGTTCGTCGCGGTCCGCTACGGCCGCCTGATCTCCCGCTTCGTCTCCAGCGACGACCCGGAGAAGCTCCTCCTCGTCGTCCTCGGCCTGACCCTGCTGGTCGCCGGCCTCGCCCAACAGCTCCAGGTCTCCGCCGCCGTCGGGGCGTTCCTGGTGGGCATCGCCCTGTCCGGTGAGGTCGCCGAGGGGACGCACACCCTGCTCAGTCCGCTGCGCGACCTCTTCGCCGCCGTGTTCTTCGTCTTCTTCGGCCTGCACACCGACCCCGCCAGCATCCCGCCCGTGCTGCTGCCGGCGCTCGCACTCGCCCTGGTGACCGCGCTCACGAAGATCGCCACCGGTTACTGGGCGGCGAAGCGCGCCGGGGTCGGGGTCAAGGGCCGGTGGCGGGCCGGCGGCACGCTCGTCGCCCGCGGCGAGTTCTCCATCGTCATCGCGGGCCTCGCCGTCACCGCCGGGATCGAGCCGGCCCTGGGGCCGCTCGCCACCGCGTACGTCCTGATCCTCGTCGTGGTGGGACCGCTCACCGCCCGCTACACGCAGCCCCTGGCCGCCTGGATCACGGGACTCCGCACGCCGCGTGCGCGCGTACTGGCCGCGGTGCCCTCCCCGGCGAAGTCCCCGGAACCGGCGCGGGACGGGGAGGCGCTGACGGACCGGGAGGTGGCGGTGGACCAGGACCCGGCCGGGCGGGCCTGAGTCCGGCGGTCCCGGGGCAGGATGGGGCATGACCGTCTTCCGATGCGCCGGCTGCGGTAGGGACGTGACCGCCGACGTGCGCGAGGTGCCCCTGCCGCGGACCCCGGGCCCGCTGCCCTACGAGGCCGAGGGCGAGTGCCCGCCCCGCATCGCGCCGGGCGCCTTCGCCCGCGACCCGGAGCCCTCGGCCTTCGCCCGGACGCCCGAACCCTCGCGGACCTCGTACGGCCCGCCGGCCGGCGGGCCGCGCGGCGGCATCGTCATCGGCCACGGCGACGCCCGCGGGATGGTTCCCGTCGACGACCTCGGGCGCCGCGGCGGCTGTTGCGGCCCCGACGGCCTGGGCGGAGCGAACCTCGCCTGCGGGGGCTGCGCGGCGGAGCTGGCCATCGAGTCCGCCGACTGCTGGACGGTCCGGCAGATCGTCCTCGACCCGCGCCGCGTGATCGCCGGCCCCTGAGCCCCCGAACTCCGAGCCCGGGCACCGCGTACTGGTCCCCGGGCGTACTGGTCCCCGGGCATCGAGGTTAAGAATGCTTGACATCGTGTCGTGGCTCCTTGACACTCCGGGTGTCTGGTTTTCTTGACATGGGGTGGTGGTGTGCGGTGGCGGTGGAAGAGAAACGCGCCTGGATCATGCTGGTGACCGCGGTGGCGTCGTACGCGGTCTACCTGGCGGTCGTCCTGGACCGGCCGGCGGGGGCGGCCCTGGCGCAAGCGCCCTACGCGGCGGCCCTGTTGTGGACGGTCGGCCTGTCCATCGCCGCCTCCGTAGCGGGGCACGTCACGGTGGCCGCCCTCGCGTCGGCGGAGGACGGCACCAAGGACCAGCGCGACCGGGAGATCCACCGCTTCGGCGAGTACGTCGGCCAGTCGTTCGTCGTCATCGGCGCGGTGGCCGGACTCCTGCTGGCCCTGGCCGGGGCCGCGCCCTTCTGGATCGCCAACGCGATCTACCTGGCCTTCGTCCTGTCGTCGGCCCTCGGTTCGACGGTCAAGATCGTCTCCTACCGGTTCGGCTTCCACCCGTGGTGAGGCCGACGCGGGTCACCAACACCATCCGGGCCCAGCGCTTCGCCCACGGCGAGATGACCCAGGCCGAACTCGCGCGCCGCATCGGCGTCAGCCGGCAGACGGTCATCGCCATCGAACAGGGCCGCTACTCGCCCTCCCTGGAGATGGCCTTCCAGATCGCCGCGGTCTTCGGCGTCCCGCTCGACAGCGTCTTCCAGTACGCGGGCGGCGCGGCCGGTCCGGCCGCCCCCGCCACCGTCGCCCCCGTCACCCCAGCCCCTTCGGGCACCGAGGGAGAATCACCGTGAGAGCGATCGTCCACGACGTCTACGGGCCGCCCGGGGTACTGCGCCTCGACGACGTGCCCACGCCGGTGCCCGGCCCGGGCGAGGTGCTGCTGCGGGTCCACGCGGCCGGAGTCGACCAGGGGGTCTGGCACCTCATGGCGGGCCGGCCCTACCTGATCCGCGCGGCCGGCTTCGGCCTGCGGGCACCCAAGGACCGGATCAGGGGCCTCGACGTGGCCGGGCGGGTCGAGGCCGTCGGCCCCGGAGTCACCCGCTTCGCACCGGGTGACGAGGTGTACGGCATCTGCGCCGGCTCGTTCGCGGAGTACGCCTGCGCCAAGGAGGACCGCCTCGCCCACCGGCCCGCCGCCCTCACCGCCGAACAGGCGGCCGCCGTCCCGGTCTCCGCCGTCTCCGCCCTTCAGGCCCTGCGCGGAACCGGCCGGCTGCGCCCGGGTCAGAGCGTCCTGGTCATCGGGGCGGCGGGCGGCGTCGGGACGTACGCCGTCCAGCTCGCCAAGGCCCTCGGGGCCGCCCGAGTCACCGGCGTGTGCAGCGCCGCCAAGGCCGACCTCGTCCGCTCCCTCGGCGCCGACGAAACCGTCGACTACGCCACCGCCGATCCCGTGGACGGCTCCCGGCGCTACGACCTGGTCCTCGACATCGCCGGGAACCGCCCCCTGCGGAGCCTGCGCCGGGCCCTCACTCCGCGCGGCACCCTCGTCATCGTCGGGGGCGAGAGCGAGGGCCGCTGGATCGGCGGCAACGACCGCCAGCTGCGGGCCCTGCTGCTGTCCCCCTTCGTCCGGCACCGCCTGCGGGCACTGGCCTCCGCCGTCCGCGCCGACGACCTCCTCGCCCTCGCCGAGTTCATCGACTCCGGGGCGCTCGTCCCGGCCCTGGACCGGACCTACACCCTGGCCGAAGTCCCGGACGCCATACGCCGGCTGAGGGAAGGCCGGGTCCGCGGCAAGGCCGTCGTCCGGCTCTGAGCTTCCCGTTTGCCATTCCTAGGACCCCTAGGTTATATCTAGGGGCCCTAGGAGCATGGGAGGGTGCATGGCGAGGGCCGGGCTGACGGCGGAGCGGGTGACGATCGAGGGCGCCGCGCTGGCGGACGAGGTCGGGTTCGACCGGGTGACCATGTCGCAGGTGGCGCGGCGGCTCGGCGTGAAGGACGCGAGTCTCTACGCGCACGTCCGCAATCTGGAGGACCTGCGCGGACGGATCGCGCTGCTGGCGGCGGACGAGAAGACGATCCGCATCGCGGAGGCGACCGCCGGGCGGGCGGGCAAGGACGCGCTGGTCGCGTTCGCCGACGCCTGGCGGGAGTACGCCCACGCGCATCCGGGCCGCTACGCGGCGACGCAGACGGCGGTCCGGATCGACCCCGGGCTGGCCGCGAAGGCGGCCGGACCGCGGCGCGCGGTCGAGCTGACCTACGGCATGCTGCGCGGCTACGGACTGGCCGAACCCGACCTGACCGACGCCGTCCGGCTGCTGCGCAGCACGTTCCACGGGTTCGTCGCCCTGGAGGCCGCGGGCGGCTTCGCGCACGAGCGCTCACCGCAACTGTCCTGGCTCCGCGCCCTGGACGCCCTGCACGCCCTCCTGGAGCGCTGGCCCCCGTCCCGAGAAGGAGACTCCTCATGACCGGTCCGACCATCGGCAGCCTGCGCGTGAACGGCGCGACCCTGCACTACGAAGTACGCGGCCACGGCCCGCTCCTGCTGCTGATCCCCGGCGGGGCGGGCGGTGCGGCCTCCTTCGACGGCATCGCCGACGACCTGGCCGCCGCGTACACCGTCGCGACCTACGACCCGCGCGGCATGTCCCGGAGCACGCTGGACGACCCCGAGGCCGAGCAGCACGTGGCGGAGCACGCCGACGACGCGTTCCGGATGCTGGAACTGTTGTCGCCCGGCGAGCCCGCCCGGGTGTTCGGCGCCAGCTCGGGCGCGATCGCCGCCCTGCACCTGCTCACCGCCCATCCCGACCGCGTGGAACGCGTCGTGGCGCACGAGCCGCCGGTGGTGGAGGTCCTTCCGGACGCCTCCGAACACCGCGCGTTCGTCGCGCGCGTGCGGGAGACCTTCCGGGCGCAGGGGCTCATGCCGGCGATGGCCGTGTTCGCCGACGGTCTGAAGAAGGACGGCGACACCACCGGGCCGAAGGCCGGGACGGCACTTCCGCCGCAGGCGGCGGCGCGGGCCGGGCGGACCATGGCCAACCTGCCGTACTTCGTCGGGCGCATCGTGCCCGGCTTCATGTCCTACGCCCCGGACGTCCGCCGGCTGGAGGCGCTGTCGGACCGGCTCGTGCTCGCCTGCGGCCAGGAGTCGCGGGGCGAGCTGCCCTACCGCCCGGCCGCCTTCCTGGCCGAGCGCCTCGGCACGGAACTCCTGCACTTCCCCGGCGGACACACCGGCCTGACCACGCATCCTGCCGAGTACGGCGAAATCCTCCGGAAGGCCTTCCGGGTCTGAGCGGCCCGGCACCGGGCCAAACCGGGAGCTGTGGGGGCGTGGGGTGCTTTCGGGACAACCTTCGCGGGATTCCGGTCACGCTGGGATATCGCTCGGTCGCGCAGGGTAGTGCCGCGGTTGTCGTGGGGGCCGCCCCACGGCTGCCCCGCGAGCCGATGAGGACGAAGGAGTCACGTGCCCAGCCAGACCCAGCAAGTGGAAACGGCCTACGGAACGGTCGCCGGTCAGGTCGAGGACGGCATCGCCCGTTTCCTCGGCATCCCCTACGCCGCCGCCCCGGTCGGCGCCCTCAGGTTCGCCGCCCCCGCCCCGCCGGAGCCCTGGGAGGGCGTGCGGGACGCCTTCGCCTTCGGCCCGACGCCTCCCAAGCCCTCCGTCGAGGGCCAGTTGGGGGAGCTGATGCCCGACCCGTCCGTACCGGGCGACGAGTGGCTCAACCTCAACGTGTGGAGCCCCGACCTCGACCCCGACGCCGGACTCCCCGTCATGGTGTGGATCCACGGCGGCGCCTTCACCACCGGATCGTCGGCGGTCACCGCCTACGACGGGGCGACCTTCGCCCGGGACGGGGTCGTTTGCGTCACCCTCAACTACCGCCTGGGCGTGGACGGTTTCGGGTACATCCCCGACGCCCCGCTCCCGGCCAACCGCGGACTGCACGACCAGATCTTCGCCCTGCGCTGGGTCCGGGACAACATCGCCCGCTTCGGCGGGAACCCCGGCGACGTCACCGTCTTCGGCGAGTCCGCGGGCGCCATGAGCGTGCTCACCCTGCTCGCGCTCGACCTCGGCCTCTTCCACAAGGCCATCGCGCAGAGCGGCACCGCGCACATCACCCAGACCCCGCACGACGCCGCGCTGGTCCTGAACGCCATCGCCGCCGAGGCGGGCGTCCAGCCCACCGCCGAGGCCCTCGCCGCCCTGCCGCTCGCCAACCTCATCGCGGCCCAGAAGGCGGTCGGCGCCGACATCACCAACTCCGCGAACCCGGTGAAGTACGGGGAGACGACCATCGCCTCCTGCGGCATGTCGCTGATGCCCGTCATCGACGGAGAGCTGATCACGCAGCGCCCGATCGACGCGATCGCGGCCGGGAAGGGCAGCGACGTGCCCCTCCTCGCGGGCACCAACACCGAGGAGTTCAGGCTCTTCGTCGTGCCCACCCCGATGGTCTACTGGCTGGTTCCCCAGCAGTTCAAGAACCGCGTCGAGGCCTACGGCGTCCCCGCCGACTTCTACGACCAGTACAAGGCCAACAGCACGAGCGCCTACCCGCGCAACGCGCCCTCCGGGATCGCCGCGGCCGTCCTCACCGACCGGATGTTCCGGATCCCGACCTACCGGGTCGCCGAGGCCCGCGCCCAGTCGGGCGCCGCCACCTACCTGTACGAGTTCGGCTGGCGCTCGCCGGTCACGCCCAACACCATCCAGGTGAAACTGGGCGCGTGTCACAGCCTGGAGCTCCCCTTCGTGTGGAAGACCCTCGACGTCCCGGACACCCGCCCCATCACCGGCCCGAACCCGCCGCGGGACCTCGCCGAGGTGATGCACCGGCAGTGGGTCCAGTTCGCCGTGACCGGCCTGCCCGGCTGGGCCGCCTACGACACGGGCACCCGCCCGGTCATGACCTTCCGCCACGACAACGGAGAGGCCGACCGGGTCGTGGCCGACCCGCGCGAGGCCGAACGCAAACTGTGGGAGGGCGAACTCTCCGCCGGCTGACCCCGGCCGGGCTCCCCGGGCTTCCCGGGCTCCCCGGGGCCACCGGTCCTACGGCTGATCGAGCAGGCGGGCCGCCACCGCGCGCATCTCCACCTTGCGGATCTTCCCGGTCACGGTCATGGGGAACTCGTCCACGACGTGGACGTAGCGCGGGATCTTGAAGTGGGCGAGCCGTCCGTGGCAGTACGCGCGGACGGCTTCCGCGCTGAGCGGCTCGGCGCCCTCGCGCATCCGCACCCACGCCATCAGCTCCTCCCCGTACTTGGGATCGGGCACGCCGATGACCTGGACGTCCAGGACGTCGGGGTGGGAGTGGAGGAACTCCTCGATCTCGCGCGGGTACAGGTTCTCGCCGCCCCGGATCACCATGTCCTTGATCCGGCCGGTGATGGCGAGGTACCCCTCCCCGTCCATGACCGCCAGGTCGCCGGTGTGCATCCAGCCCTCCGGGTCGACGGCCTCCGCGGTCTTCTCCGGTTCCCCCCAGTAGCCGAGCATCACCGAGTAGCCCCGGGTGCACAGCTCGCCCGGGGTGCCGCGCGGCACGGTCCGGCCGGTCTCCGGATCGACCACCTTGACCTCCAGGTGCGGGCCCACCCGGCCCACCGTGGAGACCCTGCGCTCCACCGGATCGTCCGCACGGGTCTGTGTCGACACCGGAGAGGTCTCCGTCATCCCGTAGCAGATCGACACCTCCGTCATGCCCATGCGCCCGATGACCTCGTTCATCACCTCGACCGGGCACGGCGAACCGGCCATGATCCCGGTCCGCAGGCTCGACAGGTCGTACTCCTCGAAACCGGGTGCGGCCAGCTCGGCGATGAACATGGTGGGCACCCCGTACAGGGAGGTGCACCGCTGTGCCTCGACGGCCGCGAGGGTGGCCACCGGGTCGAAGGCGGGCGCCGGGATGACCATCGCGGCGCCGTGGCTGGTGCAGGCGAGGTTGCCCATGACCATGCCGAAGCAGTGGTAGAAGGGCACCGGGACGCACACCCGGTCCCGCTCCGTGTATCCGCACAACTCGCCCACGAAGAAGCCGTTGTTGAGGATGTTGCGGTGCGAAAGGGTGGCGCCCTTCGGGAAGCCCGTGGTGCCCGAGGTGTACTGGATGTTGATCGGCTCGTCCGGACTCAGGGCCGCCTGCGCCCGGACCAGCGCGGCGGGATCGGCCGCGCGCCCCCGGACGAACAGCGAGGTCCGCAGCGGCCCGTCCAGCAGGGCGACGAACTCCAGCCCGGCGCAGCGCGGCCGGACCTCCTCGATCATCGCGGCGTAGTCGGAGGTCTTGAAGCGCTCCGCCGCGACGAGCAGCCGGATCCCGGACTGGCCCAGCACGTACTCCAGCTCGTGCGAACGGTAGGCCGGGTTGACGGTGACGAGGACGGCCCCGATCTTCGCGGTGGCGTACTGCACCAGCGTCCACTCGGCCCGGTTGGGGGCCCAGATCCCGACCCGGTCGCCCTTGGCGATGCCGAGGTCCAGCAGCCCGAGCGCCAGGGCGTCCACGTCGGCCGCCAGCTCCGCGTACGTCCACGTGCGGCCCGCGGCCACGTCCACGAGGGCGTCGCGGTCCGGGAACCGCCGCACCGTACGGTCGAGGTCGTCCCCGATCGTGTCGTCCAGCAGCGGAACCTCCACGCTCCCGGACGCATAACTCGACGCGACGGACACACGTACCTCCTGGACTCGCTGCCGGCGTGCGCCCATGATCCTCTCCCGGACGCCCCGGGCCAACCCCCCGGCCCGCCGCGATCCCCTACAGGCCGAACCGGGCCGCGTAGGCCGCCGCTCCCGTCGCCGTGCCGCCCGCCCAGCCCACGTAGCCGTCGGGGCGGACGAGGAACACCCCGTCCCCGTAGGCCCCGTACGACGGGAACCGGACGGTGCGGACGCCGGGCAGCTCCGGCAGGGCGGTGCCGGCGCCGGCGCCGACGGCCAGCAGCGTCCACTGCGGGCCCCGGAACGAGTCGAAGAGCCGGACGCCGTCGCGCGAGCCGTCCGGGGCCCGGTCGCCGGCGCGCAGGGCGTCCTCGGGCAGCCCGGTGCGCGTCTCCACCGCCAGCGACGACTCCCGGTAGCCGAGGCCGAGCTGACGGGTGGCCTCGCCGCGCCGGGCCTCGCCGCGGTGGATCCGGGTGGACAGGCCGAGCATTCCGGCCGCGACGGGCAGGCGTTCCTCCTCGTACGAGTCGAGCAGCGAAGCGGGCGCGCCGTCCCGCAGGACGGCGCCCAGCTTCCAGCCCAGGTTGTACGCGTCCTGGACGCTGGTGTTGAGGCCCTGGCCGCCCGCCGGGGAGTGGACGTGCGCGGCGTCGCCGGCGAGGAAGACGCGGCCGGCGCGGAACCGGTCGGCCATCGCGGCCCGCGGCCTGAAGTCGGAGGCCCAGCGCACCTCGGTCACCTGGGCGGGTGCGAGGTGCGAGCGGGCGGCGACGGCCTCGCGGATGCCGGCGGGGGAGAGGTCGACCTCGGCGGCCTCGGGGAACTGCGCCACCACCTGGAAGAGGTCCGTACCGGGCAGCGGGCAGACCGCGAGGTAGCCCCCGCCGTCGGCCGGCGGGAAGAGGTGCCAGTGGTCGCGGTCGAGCCCGGTGACGCGGACGTCCGCCACCAGCACGGGGTGGGGGTCGACGGTCTCACCGGTCATGCCGATGCCCAGGGAGCGCCGCACCGTGGACCTGCCGCCGTCCGCGGCGACGGCGTACCGGGCGCGGACGGGCGCTCCGGAGGCGAACGTGGCCGTCACCCCGTCCGGGTCCTGCGTGAGAGAGGTGAGCTCCCGGCCGAACGCGACCTCGCCGCCCAGCTCCACGAGGCGGGCGAAGAGGACCTCCTGCGTCCGCCACTGGGGCACCAGCCAGGGAGCGCCGTACGGTGCGCCCTCGTCGGGCTCGGCCTCGTCGAACATCCGGTGCTCGCCCTGGCGGACACCGTCCTGCCAGACCATGCCGACCGGGTACGGGGCGCCGGCGGCCCGGACCGCGTCGTGCAGGCCGAGGTCGTCGAGCACCTCCAGGGTGCGGGGCTGGAGCCCCTTGCCGCGCGAGCCGGGGAAGAGGCCGCCGGCCCGCTCCACGACGAGGGCGCGGACCCCGCGCCGGGCGAGGTCGACGGCGAGTGCGAGCCCGGTGGGTCCGGCTCCGACGACGAGTACGTCCGTGTCCTGCCGCATGAAAATCTCCTTAACGCTGTTAAGTGCGATGCCCTCCGAGCGTGCGCTTAACGGTGTTAAGCTGTCAAGCGTGGCAACGAGGAGAACCCCCAAGCTGGACAAGAGGCAGGCCGTCGACACGGCGCTGCGGCTGCTGAACGAGGTCGGCCTCGACGGCCTGACCCTGCGCGCGATCGCCAAGGAGCTGGACGTCCAGGCGCCCGCCCTCTACTGGCACTTCAAGAACAAGCAGGAACTGCTCGACGAGATGGCCACGGAGATGTACCGCCGGATGGCCGCCGGGCGGCAGCCCTCCCCGGACGCCACCTGGCAGGAGCGGCTCACGGCCTCCGGGCTGGGCCTGCGCGCCGCCCTGACCGGCTACCGGGACGGGGCGAAGGTCTACAGCGGCTCCCGCTTCACCGGCACCGAGCACGCCGTGCGGATGGAGGAGCACCTCCGCGCCTTCGTCGACGCGGGGTTCACCCCGTCCCAGGCCGTCCGGGCCCTCACGACGGCCTACTTCTTCACCCTCGGCTTCGTCGCGGAGGAACAGGGCGTCGTTCCCCTGCCCGGTGAACGCCGCGAGGGCTACGACGTCGACGAACGCGCGGCCCGCATGGCCGCGTTCCCCCTCGCGGCGGCGGCCGGCGCCGAACTCTTCGAGGACTACGAGGCGGGGTTCGAGGAGGGCCTGCGCCTGCTGGTGGCGGGCATCGAGGCCCGCTACGGCATCGCCTGACCCCGCCGTGCGTCAGACGGCCCGGTCCGCGTCGGCCTCGCGGTGCATGCCCGTGCACAGGGCCCAGATGATCAGCAGGTTGACGGCGATCAGCACCAGCGCCCACAGCGGGTAGTAGGGGAGCCAGAGGAAGTTGGCGATCGCGCCCAGGCCGGCGATGGCCACGCCGAAGTACCGTGCCCACAGGGCTCCGGTGAGCACGGCGCAGCCCGCGACGACCAGGATGACGCCCAGGATCAGGTGGATCCAGCCCCAGGCCGTGAGGCTGAGCTCGAACACGTAGTGGCGCGTCATGAGGAACAGGCCGTCGCTGGCGATCGCCGAGATGCCCTCCAGGACGGCCATGATCCCGCCGAAGATCATCAGGGCTGCCGCGAGCATGGTCGTTCCGGAGACGGGCGCGTGCGTGGCGCTCGTGCGCGCGCGGCTTGCTTGGGGCCGGGTGGCGTCACTGGCCATATCGATCTCCTCGGGTGGCAGGGCCGGCCGAGCAGCCGGGACTGGCATGACCCCCCGATTCAGCGTTGCACAGGGGCTTTGCGTCGGCATTCCGGCCGGAAGCGGGCCCGCACCCGCACAGATAATCGCGCAGATGTTCGATTTCGAGGGTATCCTTAAGACATGCACGCGCTCCAGGGATCCCTCTTCGACCAGACCGACGAGATCCGGCTCGGCCCGCTCGCCGGAGTGCGGCGCACGCACCTGGGGGCCGGGGCCTGGGTGGACCGGCTGCCCGGCTGGCTCACCGGGGCCGACGCCCTCTTCGAACGGCTCGCCGCCGAAGTGCCCTGGCACGCCGAACGGCGCCAGATGTACGACCGCGAGGTCGAAGTGCCCCGGCTGCTCGCCTTCTACGGGGACGGCGAGACCCTGCCCCACCCCGTCCTCACCGAAGCCCGCACCGCCCTCGGCCGGCACTACGCCGCCGAACTCGGCGAGCCCTTCGTCACCGCCGGACTGTGCCTCTACCGCGACGGCCGCGACAGCGTCGCCTGGCACGGCGACCGCACCGGCCGCTCCTCCACCGAGGACACCATGGTCGCGATCCTCTCCGTCGGCGACCCGCGCGACCTCGTGCTGCGCCCCCGCGACGGAGGCGCCACCCTGCTCCGGCTGCCGCTCGGCCACGGCGACCTCGTCGTGATGGGCGGCTCCTGCCAGCGCACCATGGAGCACGCCGTCCCCAAGTCGGCCCGCGCCGTCGGCCCCCGGATCAGCGTCCAGTTCCGTACCCGAGGCGTCATGTGAGGACGCGGCGCGCCGCCCCGGGGGCCCCGCCGAGCTGAGGTGTCATGGGCGTGCGTCCGAACCGGCACCCCTCGAAGCGGAGGAACATGAGCCCCGTACCCGTCCGCGGCTGGTGGGCCGGACTCACGCCCGCCGCCGGGGCCGCCGTCATGGCCGCCGGCATCCTCTCCGTCGGCCTGGACCTCGTCGGCCGCACCTGGTTCTCCCTCGGCGTGCTGGCCGTCGCCGTCGTGCTGTGGCTCCTGCTGGCCGCCGACTTCGCGGTGCGGCTCGTCGCCGACCGGGGCCGCTTCAAAGCCGAGGCGTACACCCCGCCCGCCCTCACCGCCGTCGCCGCGACCGCCGTCATCGGCACCCGCGTCGCCCAACTCGGCCGGCCGGGCGCCGCCACCGCCCTGCTGGTGCTCGCCGCCGTCCTGTGGCCCGTACTGCTCTACACCGTCGTACGGCACTGGCGCCGGCGGATGCCCGGGGCCGCCTTCCTCGCCTGCGTCGCCACCCAGGGACTCGCCGTACTCGCCGCCACCCTGGCCGCCGAACAGCGCCTCGCCTGGCTCGCCCGGGCCGCCCTGGCCTGCTTCTGCCTCGGGCTGCTGCTCTACGCCCTCGCCCTGCCCCGCTTCGACTTCCGGGAGGTCGTCAGCGGGGCGGGCGACCACTGGGTGGCCGGCGGAGCCCTGTCCATCACCGCCCTCGCGGGGACGAAACTCACCGCCTCGCCCGTCTGGACCGGCCCCGCGCACACCGCCCTGCGCACGCTCACCCTGGCCTGCCTCGCCGTCTCCCTCGTCTGGTACGCCGTCCTCCTCGCCGCCGAAGTGCGCAGCCCCCGCCCGCACTACGACACCCGCCGCTGGTCCACCGTCTTCCCGCTCGGCATGACCGCCACCGCCTGCCTGTCCGCCGCGACCGCGACCGGCGTCGGCTGGCTGCGCCCCCTGGGGGAGGTCCTGCTGTGGATCGCGCTCGGCGCCTGCGCCCTCACCTGCGCGGCCTTCCTCCTGTCCCGCCGGCCGGCCCGCCCCCGCCCGCCCCACGGCTCCGGCCCGCCGCGGGACTCCGGTACCGCGGGCCGGTGACGCCGCACGGCCTTCCGGTGGCGGGCGGAAGGACCAGTCAGTAGGGTCCCCGGCATGGCGTACACGTTCCAGGTGGTCATCGACTCCAACGACCCGCACCCCCTCGCCGACTGGTGGGCGGACGCCCTCGGCTGGGAAGTGGAGCCCAGCGACGAACAGTTCATCCGCGGCATGATCGCGGCGGGCCACGCGACCGACGACGACACCACCACCCACCGCGGCACGCTCGTCTGGAAGATCGGAGCCGCGATCCGCCACCCCGAGGGACTGGAGCGGGCGCCCCGCCTCCTGTTCCAGCTGGTGCCCGAGGCCAAGACCGTGAAGAACCGGGTCCACCTGGACGTCCGCATCGGCGAGGACGACCCGCAGACCGTGATCGAACGCTTCCTCGCCAAGGGGGCCACCCGGCTCCACGAGGCCCACCAGGGCCCGTTCAACTGGACCACCCTCGCCGACCCCCAAGGCAACGAGCTCTGCGTCACGTACTGACGGGGACGTAAGCTGCCCGGCGTGAACGTCATCCTCTTCGGCGGAACCGGAATGATCGGGCGGGGCGTCCTGCGCGAGTGCCTGCGGGACGACGCCGTCACCGGCGTCCTGGCCGTCGGGCGCACCCCGCTGGGCGTCAGCCACCCCAAACTCCGCGAATCCGTCCAGCCGGACCCCACCGACCTGTCCGCCCTCACCGCCGAGCTCCCCGGCTACGACGCCTGCTTCTTCTGCCTCGGGGTCTCCTCCGTCGGCATGAAGGAGGAGGCCTACCGCCGCGTCACCCACGACCTGACGCTGGCCGCGGCCCGCCCGCTCGCCGCGGCGAACCCCCGGCTCACCTTCGTCTACGTCTCCGGCGAAGGCACCGACAGCACCGAGCAGGGGCGCTCCATGTGGGCCCGGGTCAAGGGCAAGACCGAGAACGACCTGCTGGAACTCCCCTTCCAGGCCTACATGTTCCGCCCCGGCATCGTCCAGCCCGTACGCGGCGTCCCCTCCAAGACCCGCCTCTACCGCACCCTGTACGCCGTCACCGGGCCGCTGATCACGCTGCTCCGGCGGATCGCGCCGAACCTCGTCACCACCACCGAGGACCTCGGCCGCGCGATGATCGCCGTCGCCACCCCCGGCACCGAACACCCCGGCCGCATCCTGCGCCCCCAGGACATCAACCGCCTCGGCGCCGCGACGACCAGGCATAATTGACTACCGGGCACCCCCTCCCGCACCCGAGAATGAACCATCTCAAACCGGGAGGAACCCATGAGCCAGGACCACCTGACTCTGCATGACCTGGTGCCCGCTCAGGCACTGGCCGAGTCGATCGCAGCCGGGTACGTGACCCGCAAGCCGCACCCCGAGCTGCCGCTGTCGATCTACACCTACACGCGGTCGGCCCAGTACGAGGGCGTCTGGGACCAGGTCACCACGCGCTGCCGCGGACTCGTCGCCGACGACACCACCGGCGCGGTCGTCGCCCTGCCGCTGCCGAAGTTCTTCAACGTCGGCGAGCACGAGGCGGGCATGCCGTACGCGCCCGCCCTCCCGGACGAGCCGTTCGAGGTGTACGACAAGGTCGACGGCAGCCTCGCCGTGGTCTTCCACTACGCGGACCGCTGGCGCGTCGCCTCCAAGGGTTCCTTCGTCAGCACCCAGGCCACCTGGGCCCAGCACCGCCTCGACGGCAAGGACACCTCCGCGCTGCGCCCGGGCGTCACCTACCTCGCGGAGATCCTCTACCCGCAGAACCGCATCGTCGTGAACTACGGCGACCGCCGCGACCTCGTCCTCCTCGCCGCCTTCGGCCCGGACGGCACCGAGGTCCCGCTCGCCGAGGCCGCGCCCGACTGGGAGGGCATCGGCTCCGTCGTCACGGTGTGGCCCGCCATGCCCCTCGACGAGCTGATCGCGCTGACCGAGTCCAACACCATGCCCGGCGGCGCCGCGGCGACGGGCACCGACGCGGAGGGCTTCGTCCTGCGCTTCGCCTCCGGCGTGCGCGCCAAGGCCAAGCTGTCCGAGTACGTACGGCTCCACCGGGTGCTCACCGGCGTCAACGAGCGCGACATCTGGCGCAGCCACGGCATCCAGCGGTTCGCCGGCCTGCCCGTCAACCGGCTCGCCCAGGGCCTCAACTGCACCGCCGCCGAGGTCGAGGCCTCGGGCGGCAAGCCGCTGGACGCGCTGCTGGAGCAGGTGCCCGACGAGTTCGACGCCTGGGTGCGCGAGGTCATCGCACGCCTGGAGGAGCGGGCCGCGGCACACGAACGCGCCATCGACGAGGCCTACGCGGGCCTCGCGCACCTGGCCGGCGACCGCGGAGCCTTCGCCCGCGCGGTGAAGGAACTGCCGGACCGGGAAGTCCGCCCGGCCATGTTCCTGCGGCTCGACGGCCGGCCGACCGAACTCACCACCTGGCGCCGGGTCCGGCCCGAGGTGGCCGACTCGTACGCCACCGACGAGGAGGGCGCGGACGAGCCCACGGGCACCCGCCGACCCGCGCCCGCGCCCGCACCGCGCGCCGCCGCACCGGCCGCGGTCCGCCCGGCGGCGCCCGTCGTACGGCAGCCCGCCGCCCGCGCGACCGGTCCCGGGGAAGCCGGGGACGGGGCTCCGGAGGCCGCGCTGCCCGTCGTACACGTCATGACGGGACTGCCCGCCTCCGGCAAGACGACCGCCGCGCGCGCCCTCCAGGCGCGGTCCGGCGGCCGCATGCGCCGGGTCAACCTGGACGACCTGCGGGCCATGCTCGACCTGCCGGACCCCGGGCGCCGTTCCCACGCGCACGAGCAGACCGTGCTGGAGATCCAGGACGCGGCGGTCCGCGCCGCCGTCGAGGGCGGCTTCGACGTGGTCGTCGACAACACCCACCTCACCAAGAACATCCCCAAGCGGCTCAAGGCGGCCGTGGGCGGCCTCGCCACCTTCGTCGTGCACGACTTCACCGACGTACCCCTGGAGGAGTGCCTGCGCCGGGACGCCGCCCGGGAACGCCAGGTCGGCGAGGAGATCATCCGGATCCTCGCGGACAAGCACCAGAAGGCCCGCAAGGGCGGCTGGCGGCTCACGGCGGAGTGGATGAACGGCGGCTCCGACGGCGCGGCCGTACCCGCCGTACGGACGTACGTCCCCGACCTGGCGCTGCCCCCGGCCGTGCTGTGCGACATCGACGGCACCCTCGCGCTGCTCGGCAACCGGGGCCCGTACGACTTCTCGCGCTGCGAACTCGACCTGATCAACGAGTCGGTACGGCACGCGCTGGACGCCTTCCGGCGCGCCGACGGCGACGCGATCGTGCTGCTGTCGGGGCGCAGCGAGGAGCACCGCCCGCAGACCGAATCCTGGCTGCGGACGCACCGGGTGCCCTACGACGAGCTGTGGATGCGGGCCGCCGGGGACTCGCGCCGCGACGACATCGTGAAGGCGGAGCTCTTCGACGCGCACGTCCGCGACCGCTACGCGGTCCGGATGTCGCTCGACGACCGGGACCGGGTGGTGGCGGTCTGGCGCCGGATGGGCCTGCCGACCTGGCAGGTCAACTACGGCGACTTCTGACGGGTGACGAAGCGATGACGGTCCTGATCGTGGACGCCGCGAACGTCGTGGGGTCGGTGCCGGACGGCTGGTGGCGGGACCGGCGCGGCGCCGCCGAGCGGCTGCGCGACCGGCTCGCGCTGCGGGACCGGGGCGAGGAGATCATCCTCGTGGTCGAGGGCGCCGCCCGCGGCGTCCCGTCCGTGCCCGGCGTACGGGTGGACGAGGCGCCCGGGAGCGGGGACGACCGGATCGTCGAGCTGGCCGCGGCCCATGCGGGCCGCGGCTGCGTCGTGGTCACGGCGGACCGGGAACTGCGCGAGCGGGTGCGGGCCCACGGCGCGGAGTGCGCCGGGCCCCGCAGCGTACGCCCGGAGGCGTGATCCGGAGGGTGCTCCGGACGTCCCGGAGGGTCAGAGGCGGCACCACTTCACGGGGGTGATGTCCTTGACGTACCGGGCGGAGACCCAGGCCCGCTTGCGCTTGGCGCGCACCCCGTCGCCGCTCGCCGAGTCGTCGCCGCCGTCGACGCCCTCGCGTCCGTCGTCGCCGTTGACGGGCTCGTTGCCGTTCATGTCCTCCTTGCGGTCCTTGCCGTCGAGGAGGTACCAGAGGTCGTTCCCGTCGACCTTCTCACCGCGCAGCTTGCACGCGAGCGCCAGCTTCTGGTTCGGGTACACCTTGCCCAGCTCGTACCCGCGCGTGCTCGGCTTGCTGCGCACCTTCAGCGGGCCGCGGGAGACGACCTTGCCCAGGGCGTGCCGCGGCTTGGGGTAGACGACGGGTCCGTTGAGCTCCGCGTCGTCGTGGACCGCGTGCTCCTGTGCGGGCCCGTCGGCGACCGGACCCTCGTCCGCGACGGCGGCGCCCGCACCGACCAGGCCGAGCACCAGGCTTCCGGCGGCGAGGGCGAGGACGGTCCTGGGGGGCTTCAGCATGAGCCGGCTCCTCTACGAAGACTTCCGCCCGGCCGCGACGCGCGGCCCGGGGCGGCAACCATGCGGCTGCCAGGGACGACTATGGCGAGGCGACCGCTCCGGGCCCCGCCGACGCACCGCCCTTTAGCCCGATATGCCCAATCCGCGCCCGCCGCCGCAGGGGCGGGGGCCGGTGGACCACCTCTGCCGCCCACCGGACAACTGGCCCTCCTACTCAGGTGATTGGGCTCACGTACTCAGGAAACCCGGCCCCCCGGTGGCTACCGTGTGAGCGACAGGGGGAACCACGGCGGTTCAGGGGGCGGACATGCGGCGTGCGCGGGCGATGACGGGGGCACTGGGCGGGACGCTGGCCGCGTCACTGTTCCTGGCCGGATGCGGCACGGACGCCGGCGGGACGGGACCGGGGCCCGGCCCCTCGGGGACGGCCGCCACCGCCCCGCCCGCCACGACGCCGGCACCGGCACCCTCCGGGTCGACGCCTCCCGGGACGCTGCCCACGGCGTACGCCTTCACCCCCGACCCGGCGCGCGTCCCGCGCACCGCCGAGGAGGCGCGGCGGTTCACCCGTGCGGCGGCACTGGACCCCGACTCCTGGTCGGCCGGCATGGTCCGGCACGAACCGTACGAGGGCGGCGGCGACTGGCCCGTCCTGTCCGCGGACTGCGCCTGGTCGCGCGGATCCCTGCCCGACGGCGTGCTCGACACCTACACCCGGAAGATCGACGTGCCCGCCAAGGACGGAAAGGGCCGCGTCCTCGGGTCGGTGACCCTCACCGTGCACCGCGACGCCGACGCCGCGGACCGCGACATGCAGGACACGGTGCAGCAGAGCTTCCGCTGCCCCGACCAGAACCTGGGCGGCGGCCAGAACCTCCGCGGCCTGATGTCCATGCACCAGCCCAAGGAGTCGGTCCTGAACGCCGACGCCTCGATGTTCGAGTCCGGGAAGTTCACCTCGGAGGAGGCGGGCGGCGCCGGCGCACCGCAGGGCTACGTGTGGACCAAGTCCCGGATCGGGCCGGTGGTGATGGCGCTGTCCGTCAAGGGCGCCCAGGGCTACGAGATCCGCGACCTCCTCCTGCTGGCCGCCGAGGGCGGAGCCAAGGCCCTGTACCGCGTCGAACTGGAGCTGAAGTGAGCACCGCCGACGCACGGGTCGGGAGCGCCCGCTGATGCAGCCGCTGCACGCCGCCGATCCCGCCCGGATCGGCGGCTACCGCATCCTCGGCCGCCTCGGCGCGGGCGGCATGGGCGTCGTCCTGCTCGGCCGCACCGCGGGCGGGGCCCTCGCCGCCGTCAAACTCGTCCGCGCCGAGTACGCCGACGACCCTGCCTTCCGGGTCCGCTTCCGCCGGGAGGTGGCCATCGCCCGCCGGGTGCGCAGCCCGTGGGCCGTACCGGTCGTCGACGCCGATACCGAGGCCCCGGCGCCCTGGCTGGCCACGGAGTTCGTGCCGGGGCCGCCGCTCAGCGACGCCGTCGCCCGGGCCGGCTGGCTGCCGCCCGACAGCGTGCGCTTCCTCGGAGCCCGGCTCGCGGAGGCCCTCGGCGCCGTCCACGGAGCCGGACTGGTGCACCGCGACGTCAAACCGGCGAACGTCCTGCTCGCCACCGACGGACCCCGGCTCATCGACTTCGGCATCGCCCGGGCCCTGGACGACACCGTGCTGACCGCCACCGACGTGGTCATCGGCTCCCCGGGCTTCCTGTCCCCGGAACAGGCCCAGGGGGGCCACATCGGTCCGCCCAGCGACATCTTCGCGCTGGGCTGCGTCCTGGCGTACGCGGCCACCGGGCGGCGGCCGTTCGGATCCGGCCCGGTCGAGGCCATGCTCTTCCGCACCGTCCACGACACCGCCGACACCACCGGGATCCCGCACGACCTGCTGCCCGTCATCGCCGCCTGCCTGGCCAAGGCCCCCGGCGACCGGCCCACGGCCGACGGACTCCGGCAGGCCCTGACCGGGGACGCTCCCGGCCCCTGGCTGCCCGCGCCCCTGCTCCAGCTGATCGCGGAACGCTCGGCGCGGATGCTGCAGCTGCCCGACATCGAACCGACCCGGCAGACGGCCCCCGTGACCACGCCGGGAACCGCCCCCGAGCCCCCGGCGGCGCCCGGGGGCGGGGCCCCGCCGGGAACCGCCCCCGCGGACCGCTCCCCGCGCCGCCGGGCCGTCCTCGGGGCGGCCGCCCTGACCCTGACGGCCGGCGGCGGCGCGGCGGCCTGGCTCGTAGGCCGCCGCTCCGACCCTCCCGAAGGGCGGGGCGCCCGCCCCGAGCGGCCCGTCCTGGCCATCGGCCTCCAGGCCGACCTGAGCGGCCCCGGCCGGGCCGTCGGCGAGGCCCAGCGCGACGGCGCCCGGCTGGCCGTGGCGGAACTCACCGCCCGCACCGAACTGCCCTTCGCCTTCCGGCTGTCGGAGGCCGACGACCGGGGCGCGGCCGGGCCGGCCGCCGAGGCGGCCGCGGGCTTCGCCGCCGACGCGTCGGTGGTGGCCGTGCTGGCGGCCACCGGCGGTCCGGCCGTCGCCGCCGTGCTGACCCGCTACGACCAGGCGGGGCTGCCCCTCCTCAGCGCCTCCGACGGGGACACCACCCACATCAACCGCGTCTTCACCTGCCTGCGGCCCAACGACGCCTACCAGATGCGGCCCGTCGTGGAGTACCTGACCGGCCGCGACCGGGGCACCACGCTGATCGTGGACGACGGCACCCCGTACGGCTGGCAGACCACCCGCGCCCTCAGCGAGGCACTGCGCGCCGGCAAACGCCCCGTGACCCCGGCGACGGTGGCCGCCGACGCCGACCACGCGGCGCTCGCGCGCGACGCGGTCCGGGCCGGGCCCGGCGCGGTGCTCTACGGCGGCGGCCCCGCCGGCGCGGCCCGCCTCGCCCGCGCCCTCGCCGGGGCCGGGTACGAGGGCCGGGTGATCGGCACCCGGGCGGTGCACGACCCGCGGTTCCTGACGGAGGCGGCCGGGAGCGCCGAGGGCTGGCTGCTGGTCTCCACCGCCGTCGACCCCGCCGCCTCGCCCGCGGCCCGTGCCTTCGACGTCGCCTTCCGGGCCCGGCACGGCGGCCCGGCCCCGCTGCACGCGGCCGAGGCGTACGACGCGGTGCACCTCCTGGCCCGGTGCGCGCAGGGGCTGGGCCGGAGCCGGGTGGGCCGCGGGGACCTGCTCGCGACGGTGCGCGGGACGACGTACGAGGGGGTGTCGAAGAAGTACGCCTTCGAGGCGGCGAACGGCACCTTCACCGGGGAGGGCGGCCTGTACTTCTACGAGGTGGCCTCCGGGCGGTTCCGGCTGCTGGGCGACCGCCCGACGGTCTGGCCCGCGTGAGGCGCCGGCCGGGGCGTGGAGTTCGAGCCGAAGCACGAGCACCCTTTCGGGGGACTCCCGTTCGCCCGGCGCGTGGCTAGCATTCTCGTAGGTGCTTGTCGTGCAATCCCATATGGGATTGCGTGATCATGCACGTCCGACGAGGAGGGGACGGACCATGCAGTTACGCAATGGGGTCGTGGCGAGCGAGATTCCCGACGTGACCTGGGTGAAGAGCAGCGCCAGCGTGGGCAATGGCAACTGCGTCGAAGTCGCCGCACTGGACGGCGGCGGCGTGGCCGTGCGGAATTCGCGTTTCCCCGACGGGCCGGCGCTGGTGTTCACGGCGGCCGAGATCGAGGCGTTCGTCGACGGAGTGAAACGGTCGGAATTCGATCAGCTGACTGGATGACGGCCAAATCCTAGGCCAAAGCTTGGAAGTGTGAGTGGCGAGACTCCATTCTGATGACCGGGACCTGTCTCAGTCGCATAGGAGTTCACATGCCCGCTCTCCCCGAGCCGCTGCCCGATCAGGTCGCTCCCGTACTGCCGTTGGGGAGAGAGCCGGGCCGGGCGGCGGCCGGCCGCGTACTGGGCCAGGCCCTCCGGGGGTTCCGTGAGGAGCGCGGCCTCACCCTGCGGGACGTGGCCCCGGTCATCCGCGGCTCCGTTTCGAAGATCAGCCGACTGGAGCGGGGCGAGAGTCCGCCCAAACCCAGGGACGTCCTCGACCTGGCCCGGCACTACGGGCTGGACGCCGAGGAGACGCGCACGCTGGAGCGGCTCCTGGAATTCGCCCAGGACTGCGAGTGGTACGAACAGTTCAGCGACGTGACACCCGGCTACCTCAGGCGCCTGATCCAGCTGGAAGGCGACGCCGAGGAGATCTGTCTCTACGAGAACCTCGTGGTCCCCGGCATCCTCCAGACCTCTGACTACGCGGCGCACATGGTCAGGGCCGTGATGCCGAGCGCCGCGCCCGAGGAGATCGTCCGCGTCGTGCAACTGCGGACCCAGCGCCGCCTGCGGCTCATGGAGGGCGACGTCCCGCGGCTGACCGTGCTCCTCGACCAGGGCGTGCTCAAGCGCCGCTGCGGCAACGCCGAGGTGATGCGCGAGCAGTTGACGTACCTGCTGAACGCCGGTGACACCGCCAAGGTCAACATCCGCATCCTGGACATGACCTCGGGCTACGTCGCCGCCCCGCCGTACCCGATCACCCACCTCAAGTTCCGGGACGGCGGCCCGGCCGAGCTCGCGTACGTCGAGCACATCAACGGCGCGAACTACGTGACCCGGCCGCGGGCCCTGGACGACCACCGCAACGCGCTGAGCAACCTGCGGGTCGCGGCGGCCTCCAGGGACCGGAGCCGGGAACTGATCGTCGAGGCGCTGGACGCCTTCCGCTGACCCGGGTCAGCGCAGGCGGCCCACTCCGCCCCACTCGACCCAGTCCTTCGGCCGGAGCCCGGCCGGGGGAGGGGTGCTGTCGGGACGCCAGTCGACCACGTCGACGAGGCGCGGTTCGAGGATGTCGAGACCGTCGAAGTACCGCTCCACCTCGTGGGTTTCACGTACCCGGCCCCAATGGCCGTGCGTGCTCACGTCCATGAGGCGGGTCACGTCCTCGCGCACGACGGGATCGTCACTGACGAGCTGGCAGATCACCATGAAGCTGCCCGGCGGCAGCATGGCCGCCGTCCGGCGCACGACCGCCGCGGGATCCCGCGCGTCGTCGGTGTCCGGGATGCAGTGCAGGACCGACACGAACAGGGCGGCGATCGGCGCCTGCCAGTCCAGGAACGGGTCCGTGAGCTGCCGGATCCGCTCGGTGTCGCGCATGTCCTGCGAGATGACGAGGGTGCCCGCGTTGTCGTGGAGGGTGGTCTGGGCGTGCGCGAGGACCATCGGGTCGTTGTCGACGTACGCGACCTTGCAGCCGGGGTCGACGCGCTGGGCCACCTCGTGGACGTTGTCCTGGGTGGGGAGGCCGGACCCGTGGTCGAGGAACTGCCGGATGCCGTAGTCCTCGACGAGGGTGCGCACGACCCGGGTGAGGAACGCCCGGTTGTTGCGGGCCAGGAGCTGGGTGCTGGGCGCGATCTCCAGCAGCTTGGCGCAGGCCGTGCGGTCGCTGTCGTAGTTCTCGACGCCGCCCAGGAGCCAGTCGTACATCCGCGCCACGCTCGGTGTGTGCATGTCGATCACGGGTGGCTGGGGGTTCTGCCCTAAGTCCATGTGCCCTCCTCGCGGCCCTCGCGGGCCTGTGCCGTGGAACCGGCCCATGGTAGGGAGCCCCCACCCCGCCTGCCAATCACCCGTGGAGACCCCCTCGGGACCGTGTGACGTGCGCAAATCGAACGAACGTGCTGTGGGGGGTGGCGGGTCTGCGGATGCGCCGGGCCGACGACGGCGCCAGAGTGGGCGCATGGGTATCGAAGACTACGGCGGCGGGCCCGGAGCCCAGCAGACCGGTGTACTGGTGGTCACGACCAACGACGTTCCCGGCTACCGGGTCGAGCAGGTCATCGGGGAGGTGTTCGGGCTCACCGTGCGCTCCCGGCACCTGGGCAGCCAGATCGGCGCGGGCCTGAAGTCCATGATCGGCGGCGAGCTGAAGGGTCTGACCAAGACCCTCGTCGAAACCCGCAACCAGGCCATGGACCGGCTCATCGAGCAGGCCAAGGCGCGCGGCGGCAACGCGGTGCTGATGATGCGCTTCGACGTCACCGAAGCCGCCGACGTCGGCACCGAGGTGTGCGCCTACGGAACGGCCGTCGTCCTGGTGCCCGCCTCCTGACCCGCCCCGCACCCCGGGATCACCGTGGGTCCGGGAACCGGAAGTCCAGGACGGCGACGCGCTTTGTCCATGGGCCCCGGGCCGTGCGGTCCGCAAGCTGACAGGTCAGTGAGCGGACCGCACGGCTCCGGCAGTCGTGCGCTCCTCCGCGCCAGGTCGCCAGGTGGACGGGGCCTGGGAAGCGCCGACTCCCGGAGGCCCGATGCCCACCCCCCTCTGGCCGGCCGCAGCCGCGGTCGCCGGCCTCGTCGCCACCCTGCTCGTCTCCCCGCCCGCGGCGGCCGCCCCGCCCGCCGCCGGCCCGGTGACGATCACCTCGGCCGAGCTGTCCGTCACCGTCGACAGCGCCTTCCCCCGCGTCGTCGGCTACACGCGGCGCGCCACCGGGGACGTCCTGCACGGCAACGAGGACCCGCTGAGCACGCTCCTCGTCAACGGGACCGCCCACACCCCCACGGTCACCTCCACCCCCTCGGCCTCCGCCGTGGACTACGTGCTGACCTTCTCCGGAGTCACCGTCAGGTCCCGCCTCTCGGTGACCGGGCCGGTCGTCGAGTTCAAGGTCACCGCCATCGAGGACACCCCCGCCCTGCGCGTGCGCAGCCTCGCCGTCCCCGACCACACCCTGGTCAGCGTCCGCAGCGACCAGCCGGGCGCCGCGCTGTCCACGGCGACCATGCACACCGCCACCACCGGCACCGGGGACACGTTCACCCCGGTCACCGGATCCACGCCGGTGGACCCCGCCGCCACCACCGTCATGTACGGGATGCTCAACACCGGCCGGCTGGCCGCCGCCATCGACTCCAACTCCCTCTACGACCAGCCGTCGGGCGGCACCGCCCGCGAGAACGGCCGCATCGCCAAACGGGTCACCGACAAGGGCTCCTACCGCCGCGCCGGCCTGTGGAGCGGCGCCTGGCTCCACCGGGCCCAGGGCGCCGCCGACGGCGACACCGAGCCCCTCCCGTACGCCAGGATCGCGATCACCGCCGACCGCAACGCGGACGCCGCCGTCGACTGGCAGGACGCGGCCATCGCCTACCGCGACATCTGGACCCCGCCCACCGGCTGGCAGGACACCGCGCGGCGGGCCGTCCAGCGCATCCCCTTCAACTTCGCCTCCCAGGCCACCCACCCCTTCGCGCAGACCCTCGACGAGACCAAGCGCGTCGCTCTCGCCACCGACGGCCTGGGCCAGTTCGTCCTGCTGAAGGGCTACGCCTC
The DNA here is from genome assembly GCF_056433525.1 of Streptomyces sp. NPDC044704. Lineage (NCBI taxonomy): Bacteria > Bacillati > Actinomycetota > Actinomycetes > Kitasatosporales > Streptomycetaceae > Streptomyces > Streptomyces sp. NPDC044704. The sequence continues at coordinate 19,149 of NZ_JBWKGY010000022.1, read as the reverse complement.
CGAGGGCCACGACTCGGCGCACATGGACTACAAGGACATCGGCGCCAAACTCGGCGGCGCCGCCGGCCTGGGCGCCCTCACCACCGCCGGGCAGGCCTACAACGCCGACTTCGGCGTCCACGTCAACGCCACCGAGGAGTACCCGGTCTCGGCGACCTTCGACCCCGCCCGCCACACCGGCGGCCTCGGCTGGGACTGGCTCGACCAGTCGTACTACGTCGACACCCGCGAGGACGGCCAGTCCGGCCGGCGCCTGGGGCGCCTGAAGGACCTCAAGGCGGCCGCGCCCGGACTCGACTTCCTCTACGTCGACGTCTGGTACGGCGACGGCTACGTCTCCCGCAAGCTCCAGCGCGAGATCTCCGGACTCGGCCTCCAGCTCGCCACCGAGTTCCCCCAGACCCTCACCGAACAGTCCCTCTGGCACCACTGGGCCACCGACGTCGACTACGGCGGCAGCGACCTGAAGGGCGTCAACTCCACCATCGCCCGGTTCGTCGCCAACCACGCCAAGGACGACTGGATCGCCCGCCACCCGCTGCTCGGCGGCGCCGAGATCACCGCCTACGAGGGCTGGCAGGGCGAGAAGGACTACCCCGCCTTCCTGAACACCACCTTCGGGGTGAACCTGCCGACCAAGTACCTCCAGGAGTCCCCGGTCGTGAAGTGGACCGCGGACACCGTCACCCTGGCCAACGGCACCGTCGTGACCACCGCGGGCGGCAAGCGCCGGATCACCACCGGCGGCCGCACCGTCCTCAGCGGCTCCGCCTACCTCCTGCCGCGCGACGGCAAGCTCTACCACTGGAACGACGCCGGCGGCTCCACCACCTGGACCCTCCCGGCCGGCTGGAGCGCCCCCAAGCTCTACCGGCTCACCGACACCGGCCGTCAGCTGGTCGGCGACCTCACCGTGGGTGCCGGAAACCAGGTCACCGTCAACGCGGCCGCCCGCACCGCCTACGTGGTCACCGCCGGCGCCGCACCCACCCAGCCCGCCCCGAACTGGGGCGAGGGCACCCCCGTCAAGGACCCCTCCTTCTACGCCGGCGACCTGAACGCCTGGACCGTCACCGGGACCGGCGCCTCCGTCGCCCGCAACGCCCACGGCCAGCAGGAGCTCACCTTCGCCTCCGGAGCCGCAGGCGCCGTCTCCCAGCGGCTCACCGGCCTCACCCCCGGCACCCACGCGGCCTCCGTGTGGGTCTCCACCCCCGCCGGGCGGGCCGCCACCCTCAGCGTCACCCCGGCCGGCGGCGGGCCCGCCGCCTCCGTGTACGCGGACTCCTCACCGCTCGTCAACACCCTGGGCGGCAGCGAGAAGAACGGTACGAGGATGCAGCGGATGAAGGTGTTCTTCGACGTCCCGGCCGGGCAGTCCACCGCCACCCTCGCCCTGTCCGCCGCCGCCGGATCCGGCACGGTGTACCTGGACGACGTACGCGTGGTGCGTTCCGCGCGCACCCCGCTGAACGGCCACTGGTTCGCCGAGGACTTCGAGAACGTCGACGCCGGCTGGGGCCCCTTCGTCTTCGGCGGCGCCGGCGGTTCGGCCACCGATCCCCGCACGCACATCGCGCAGCGCAACACGCCTTACACGCAGGCGGGATGGAACGGGAAGCTCGTCGACGACGTGATCAGCGGCCGGAACTCCCTCAAGTCGCACGAGGAGCGGACCGGCCTGGTGTACCGCACCCTGCCGCAGACGCTCCGCCTCACCCAGGGGCGTTCGTACAAGGTGACGTTCACTTACGAGAACGGCTTCGCCGGCGACTACCAGTTCGTCACCGGCGCGGGTACGGCCGAGAACGTCACCGCGCTCGGCCAGGCCCGCACCCCGACCACCTTCACCAGGACCTTCACGGCCGGGGCCGACGCCTGGATCGGCGTACGCAAGATCACCCCGGAAGCCTCCCACAACGAGGCCGACCTCGTCCTCGACGACCTGACCGTCGACGACCTCGGCCCGGCCGGCGGCGAACTCCTCGTCCCGCAGAGCCAGATGCGCGTCAGCTCCGTCGACAGCCAGGAGACCGCCGGAGAGGACGGCAGCGCCGCCCACGTCCTCGACGGCGACGCCGCCACCATCTGGCACACCCAGTGGTACGCGACGACCGCCCCGATGCCGCACGAGATCACCCTCGACCTCGGCGCCCCGTACAACGTCTCCGCGCTGCACTGCCTGCCCCGGCAGACGCAGAGCAACGGACGCATCGCCGACTACCAGGTGTTCACCTCCACCGACGGGGTGAACTGGGGAACGCCCGCGGCCTCCGGCACCTTCGCCGACGGCGCCGCCCAGCAGGACGTCACCTTCGCCCCGAGGACCGCGCGCCACGTCCGCCTCAAGGCCACGCGGGAGGTGGGCGGCAACCCCTGGACCTCCCTCGCCGAACTCAACGTCGGCCACCGGCCCTGAGGAAGGCGCCCGGCCGGCCCCCGCCCCCAGTACGGTGAACTCCCGACACGAGGAGGCGCCATGACCCGACGCGAGTCAGCGGCAGAGGTGTTCGACGCACTGGGGGAGCGGTACGAGGACCTGTTCGGACAGGTGCCCGGCCAGCTCGAAGCCCTCGACCGGCTCGTGGAGCGGCTTCCCGCCGGTGCCCGCGTCCTGGACGTCGGCAGCGGCACCGGCCGGCCCACCGCCGAGCGGCTCGCCCGGGCCGGCCACGCCGTGACCGGCATCGACGTCTCGGCGGCCATGGTCGAAACGGCCCGCGCCCGGGTCCCGGGGGCCCACTTCGAACAGGCCGACGTACGCACCTACGCGCCGGAGCCGGCCGGGTACGACGCCGTGTGCTCCTTCTTCCCGCTGCTGGTCATGGACCAGCCGGACGTCGCCGCCGCGCTCGGCCGCATGGCGTCGTGGGTCGCGCCGGGCGGGTACTTCGTGATGGCCACGGTGCCGGGGGACATCAGGGGCCTGGACATCGAGTGGATGGGCCATCCGGTCACCGTGAGCAGCCTCTCCACCGAGGAGCACCTCAGGCTGCTCGCGGAAGCGGGCCTGGAGGTACTGCGCCACCACACCGCGTCGTTCACACCCGCCGACCCCCTCGCGGGACCCGAGGAGCACCTGTTCTGCTTCGCCCGGCGGCCCGCCTGAGCGAGGGACCGTAGTGGTCAGGGAAGCGGGGGCCGGACGGACTGCTGGGCGCGGAAGCGGACCGGCGCCATGCCGACGCGGCGGCTGAACAGGCGGCTGAAGTACGCGGGGTCCTCGTAGCCCACGCGCCGGGCGATGCCGGCCACCGGCAGGTCGGTGCGGGCCAGGAGTTCCTTCGCGCGGCTCAGCCGGATGCCGAGGAGGTACTCCTTGACCCCCTCGCCGGTGGTGCGGCGGACCGCCCCGCGCAGTTCGGGCAGGGAGATGCCCAGCCGCGCGGCGTGTTCCGCGACCGGGATCGGCAGCAGCGCGTCCCGGGTCAGGGCCTCCATCACCGCGTCACCGTGCCGCGACACCCCCGCGCTCGCGTACCGCAGGGCCACCAGCAGGGCGTGCACGGCCGCCGCGGCCTCCACCTCCAGCAGCGGGCCGCCGCGCCGGGCCGCCCGTACGATCCCGTCGACCACGTGACGCACCCCGGCCGTCCCGCTCAGCGGCACCAGCGGCCGGTCGGGGGTCACGTAACCGAGGTCGGTGTACGCCTCCACGCCGGGGCCCGCGAAGTCCACGAAGCACTCGTCCCAGCCGCCGCTGCCGGGGCCGTAGTGGTGCTCGACGCCCGGTACCAGCCAGAGCAGGGCGGGCGCGGTCACCGGCTGCGGCGGGCGACCGGCGTGCGCGAACCACCCCCGCCCGCGGGTGACGACGACGGCCACGTGATGGTCCAGCGCCCGGGGGCCCACCACCGGAAGCTCCCCCTCCTGCACCCCCACGCCGAGACAGACCAGGCCGAGCCGGCGATGGCCCGCGGTCGGCGAGAAGTACCGCATCCAACTGCTGTACGGGGGCGTCGGCATCTGCGGATTGTGATCCACGGGGCCTGTGTGCTCAAGGGGCACCCGGGCGCCTCCCCGCGTCCGGTCGGAGGGCTTCGCCCTGCCGGGCACGCTCCTGCGGGAGCTCCCGCACGGTCAGCCACATGATCATCGGCGTTGACAACGGCCGCCCGCCTGCGTGTAATGGGGACCGGTGTCGCGTGACTCCGGCCAAAGAGCAGTGGGCCGGCCGGTGATCGGGCGAACACCCCCACCCCTGAGGAAGCGCCTTGAGTCAGAACTCCGCGCCCCGCAGCTGACGTCGTACGGCCGCACGCCGGCCCCACGTCACTCCCGCACACCTGCGCCCGGCACGCGCCGCGGCCCCGCCGCGCCGTCCGGTGCCACCCCCCGCGTCTCTTCCGCACGCCCCGCCCCCGCCCCCGGCCGTCCCGCCGGGCCGGGCGGCGTGCCGTGCCCTGCCCCGAGAGGGAAACACAGTCGTGCCCACGTCGTTCAACCAGTCCGTCATCGAGGAGTTCCGCGCCCGCCGGGGGAAGGTGGGAGGCCCCTTCGAGGGCTCGGACCTGCTCCTGCTGACCACCACCGGAGCCCGGTCGGGAGCCGAACGGACCACCCCGCTCGGCTACGTCCGCCACGGAGACGGGCTGCTGGTCGTCGCCTCCAACCTCGGCGCCCCCCACCACCCCGACTGGTACCACAACCTCCTCGCCCACCCCCAGGTCCGGGTGGAGCTCGGCGCCGACACCTTCGAAGCCCTCGCGGTCCCGGCCGAGGGGGCCCGGCGCGACGAACTCTTCGCCCACGTCCTCGAAGCCGAACCCGGATACGGCGAGTACCGGGACCGGACCGACCGGACCCTGCCCGTCGTGGTCCTCGGCCCGGCCGACCCCGACGGGTGGCAGGCTCCCGGAGAGGTCCGCGACCTCGCGGGCAAGATCATGGAGGTCCACACCTGGCTGCGGGCCCAGCTGCGCCACGTGAGCGCCGAAACCGACGCCCACTTCGCCGCCCGGGCCTCGCACACCGGCCCGGGCGAACCGCCGCCGCCGGGGCTCGGCCTGCAGATCCGCCAGCGCTGCCTGGCGTTCTGCCGGGCCCTGGAGTTCCACCACGTCAGCGAGGACGACCACCTGTTCCCCGGGATGGCCCCCCACCACCCGCACCTGGCCGGCACGTTCGCACGCCTGCGGGAGGAACACCGGAAGCTCGCGGTCGTCCAGGGCGAGCTCGTGGGCCTGCTGGACGGCCTCCACATCGCGGAACCGGAGCGGTTCCGCGCCGAACTGGCCCGGATGACGGCCGAACTGACCGCGCACCTCGACCACGAGGAGGCGGAACTCGTCCCGCTGCTGGCCGAGGTCCCCTGGCCGCCGCAGCCGCCGGGCCGCGGCTGAACGGAGCCGGACGGGGAGCGGGGAACCCCTCGCGGGTCCGCGCGAAAAGTTTTTCGGAAACAGTGGCAACCGATCGCGCACTCGCGCGTCGTGCGGGGGTGAAGGGCGAAGTTCCGCGCCCTCGACCCGACCGTGGAGAACCACTGTGAAGAACCTCAAGCGCGTCCCCCTCTCCGCCCGCCGGGCGGCCCTCGTCGTCGCGGCCGCCACGGGCGCGGCCGTCGTCCTCGGCGGGCCGGCCGTCGCCGCGCAGGGGGCGGCCGTCGCCGCGGCGCCCGCCGCCACCGCGACGCCGAGCGCCGCGCCCAGCGCCCAGCCGACCGCTCCGTCGAGCGCCAAGCCGAGCCCGGCCCCGACCAGCCCGGCGGGCGCCAAGCCGAGCGCGGTCCCGGCGAGCCCGTCGACCGCCAAGCCGACCCCGGTCCCGACGAGCCCGGCGGGCGCGAAGCCGACCCCGGTCCCGACGAGCCCGGCGGGCGCCCAGCCGAGCGCGGAGCCCTCCGCCGCCCCCGGCGGATCCGAGCTCGCGCATACTGGCTCCTCGGCGACCACCGTCGCCCTCGGCGCCGGCGCGGCCGGGCTCATCGCCGTCGGCGGGGGAGCCCTGTACGCCGTGCGGCGCCGCGCCGCCAACTGAGGACACCCGTGCTCGACCTCGCACCATCCATCAGCCCCCTCACGCCCGGGTTCGCCCGGGCGTGGCGGGGCTTGTGGTGGTGGCTCTCGCGCCGCGAGCGTTCCGCCCCGCCGGCCGGTCCCGGCACGCGCCCGTACGCGTACACGTACGGCGGCGCCCGGACCTTCGGCGACGACGGGACGCCCGGCGCGGAGGAGCCGCCGCCCCCGCCCACCGTCAGCGAGCTGTACCACGCGCACCGGCTGGGCATGGTCCGGCTGGCGGTGCTCCTCGTCGACGACCCGGCCACCGCCGAGGACGTGGTCCAGGACGCCTTCACCGCCCTGTACCGCCGGTACGGGGAACAGATCACGGAGGTGGACAACGCGCTGGGCTACCTGCGCACCGCCGTGGTGAACACCTCGCGCTCCGTGCTGCGCCGCAGGCGCACCGCCCGGGCCTGGGTGCCGCCGGTGACGGCCGACGTGCCCTCCGCCGAGGCCTCCGTCGTGCTGGGCGAGGCGCACCGGGAGGTGCTGGCCGCGCTCGGCAAGCTGTCCCCGCGCCGCCGCCAGGTGCTGGTGCTGCGCTACTGGGCCGATCTGAGCGAGGCGGAGATCGCCACCACCCTCGGCATCAGCCGGGGAGCGGTGAAGTCGAACGCCAGCCGTGGTCTGGACGCGCTGGAGAAGGTTCTGGAGGGCCGGGTATGACGGGTACGACGGACGGGGAGCAGCGCCGCGGCGAACGTCCCGTGGAGCACCGCCTGCGACAGGCACTGGCCGCGCGGGCGGACGAGGTGACCGTCGTCGGGCTGCGGCCCGCCGATCCGCCGGGTCCGCACCTGCGGCGGCTGTCCGTGCGCGCGCTGTGGCGGCGCCGCTCGGTCTGGGCCTTCGCGGGGCTGTCCGGGCTGGCCGCGGCGGCCCTGGCCGGCTACCTCGTACTCGGACCCGACCAGCTGCCGCCCCGGCCGGTGCCGCCCGCGGCGCCCCCCGAGCTCACCACGCCGACGCCGACCCCGACGCCGACCCCGGCGCCGGGCCTGCCGTCGGGATCCCCCCTGCCGAGTCCGGCCCCGTCGAGCCCCGCGTCGCCCGCGGGGAGCGCCACGCCGTCCAGGCCCCCGTCGACCGCCGCCGGGGTGCCCGCCCCCACGCCGACCCCGTCCCGGCCCCCCGCGACCACCCCGGTGAGGTCGGCGCCGCCCGCCGGCGCCACACCGCTGCCGGGTGGACCGTCGGCGGCCGTGAGCGCCCCGGCCCCGTGACCGGCTGAAACGGACGGAAACCGTCAGGCGCGGATCGTGCCCGTGTCCTCGATCGCCTTGACCAGCGGGGCCAGTTCGGGATGGCCGGCCGCCTCGTCGAGGGCCTCGCGCAGGGCCGCGTCGTTGGTCGGCCGGGCCCGGGCCAGCAGGGCCAGGCCCGCTTCGCTGACGTCGGTGTAGATGCCCCGGCGGTCGGTGTCGCAGATGTAGCGGTTGAGCAGCCCGCGGTCCTCCAGCCTGCTGACCAGCCGGGTCGTCGCGCTCTGGCTGAGCACGACCGAGTCCGCGACCTGGTGCATGCGCAGGTGCCCGCCGGGGCCGCTGTGCTGCCGGCTGAGCACGTCCAGCAGCGAGTACTCGCGCACGCTCAGCCCGTGGCCCGACTGGAGCGCCCGCTCGATGTGCGCCTCGATGCGGCCGTGGAGGAGGGAGAGGGCGCACCAGCCCTGGGCGAGGGCGGTCAGTGCGCTGTCCGTGGCCGTCATGGCTCCTCCGTCGTTGCCGGTGGCGTCGTCTCGTCGCCGCGTACCGCCAGGATAGGCCACCGACGCAATAGCCCGCGCTTGCAAATATCCCGCGTCTGCAATTAATGTGGACGAAGGCAAACGGCGAACGCAAGATCCACCGTCGTCCGCCGCCCCGCGCCACGAGCGCCCCGCCCCCACCCCCCACTCGAACCCTGAAGGGCACCTCCCTCATGCCTCTCGCGCTCCTCGCCCTCGCCATCGGGGCCTTCGGGATCGGCACCACCGAATTCGTGATCATGGGCCTGCTCCCCGAGGTCGCCGCCGGCTACGGCGTCACGATCCCCACCGCGGGCCTGCTGGTCACCGGCTACGCCCTCGGCGTCGTCCTCGGCGCCCCGCTGATGACCGTCCTCGGCACCCGCCTCCCCCGCAAGCGCATGCTGATGCTGCTCATGGGCCTGTTCGTCGTCGGCAACGTGCTCTCCGCCCTCGCCCCCGCCTTCGGCGTGATGCTCGCCGGGCGCGTGGTCGCCTCCCTGGCACACGGCGCCTTCTTCGGCATCGGCTCGGTGGTCGCCGCCGGACTCGTCGCCCCCGAGAAGAAGGCCGGCGCCATCGCCATGATGTTCACCGGCCTCACCGTCGCCAACGTCGTCGGCGTCCCCCTCGGCACCCTCGTCGGACAGCACCTCGGCTGGCGCGTCACCTTCCTGATCGTCGCCGCCCTCGGCGTGGTCGGCCTGCTCGGCATCGCCCGCCTCGTCCCCGAACTGCCGCGCCCCGAGGGCGTGCGGATCCGCCACGAACTGGCCGCGTTCCGCAACGTCCAGGTCCTGCTCGCCATGGCGATGACCGTCCTCGGCTTCGGCGGAGTCTTCGCCGCCATCACCTACATCACCCCGATGATGACGAACGTCGCCGGCTTCGCCGACACCTCCGTCACCTGGCTCCTCGTCCTCTTCGGCCTCGGCATGGTCGCCGGGAACCTCGTCGGCGGCCGTTTCGCCGACCGCGCGCTGATGCCGATGCTGTACGTGTCCCTGGGCGCGCTGGCCGTCGTACTGGCCCTGTTCACCCTCACCGCCCACACCAAGGCGGGCGCCGCGGCCACCATCGTCCTCATCGGCGCCCTCGGCTTCGCGACCGTACCCCCGCTGCAGAAGCGGGTCCTGGACCAGGCCGCCGGCGCCCCCACCCTGGCCTCCGCCGTCAACATCGGCGCCTTCAACCTGGGCAACGCCCTCGCCGCCTGGCTCGGCGGGCTCGTCATCGCCGCGGGCCTCGGCTGGACCGCGCCCAACTGGGTCGGCGCCGCCCTCGCCGCCTCCGCCCTCGTCCTCGCCGTCCTCTCCGGAGCCCTGGAGCGCCGCACGGCACTCCGCGCGCCGGCGGACACCGGCCGCGCCGCACCGGCCGCAGCCCCCGCGCCCGTCCCCGCCCACCACTGACCCACCCGCACCCCCCTTCCCCCCAGGAGTCCCGCATGTCCAGCACCGCCACCCGCACCGCCGTCACCCCCCTGACCAGCGAGGACGCCGACCTGCTCGTCGCCGCCGCCCGTACCGCCGCCGAAACGGCCGGGGTCGCCGTCAGCGTCACCGTCCTCGACGCGGGCGGCCACCTGCTGGCCTTCCGCCGCGACGACCGCGCCGTACTGATCTCCGGCGAGACCAGCACCCGCAAGGCCTTCACCGCCCTCCAGCTCGACGCCCCCACCGCCGACCTCGTCGACGCCGTCCAGCCCGGCGGGCTCTTCCACACCCTGCCCACCGCCCTCGACCGGCCGCTGCTCTTCATCGCGGGCGGCCTGCCCGTCCACCGCGACGGCCGCCTCATCGGGGCCGTCGGCGTCGGCGGCGGCGCCCCCGACCAGGACCACGGCTTCGCCGCCACCGCGCTCGCCGCACTGGTCTGAACCCCCCGGCTCGCGCGCCCGTGTCTCCCGTGCCAGGTTGGTACGGGGGACACGGGCACACCATGAGACAGACGAGCGGCACGTTCGGGAGAGGCAGGACCATCGCGACGGCAACGGCCGCCGCCCTGGTCACCCTCGCCGTGCCCGCCTGCTCCGCTTCCACCGGAGCCGCGCCCGCGGCCCCCAGCCCCAGCCCGGCCGTCTCCACGGGCGGCCCGGCCGCCACCACCCCGGCGAGCGAAGCCCCCACCCCGCCGCCCCCGCCGCCCGCCTCGTACCCGCTGTCCACCGCTCCGAGCACCGTCCCGGCCGTACGGGAACACGTGCCCGCGCGGGGGCCCGGCTGGAAACCGGCCGCCGGCGCGCGGGTGGTCGTGAACCCCGCCGACAGCGCGGCCCTGTCCGACGAGGGAAAGCTCCTCGCCGGTGAACTGCGCCTGGGATACACCGAGTCCGACGAGGCGAAGCCCGGTGACGTCGAACTCGACCTCGCCGCCAAGGGGTCCGGCCCTGCGGAGTCCTACACCCTCACCGTCCAGAACGGACGCGTCCGGATCACCGGACCCGACGAGGCGGGCGTCTTCTACGGCACCCGCACCCTCAAACAGGCGATACGCGGAGCCGGTTCGGCCCCCGAGGGCACCGTCAAGGACGCCCCCGCCAAACCGCAGCGCGGCCTCAACCTCGACATCGCGCGCAAGCACTTCGCCCCCGAGTGGATAGAGGACCGGCTGCGGGAGATGGCCGACCTGAAGCTCAACCAGCTCGGCCTGCACTTCTCCGACGACCAGGCCTTCCGGATCCAGTCCGACAGCCATCCCGAGATCGTCTCCACCCCGCACCTCACCAAGGCCGAGGTCCGCCGGATCACCGCGCTCGCCGCCCGGCTGCACATCGCCGTCGTCCCCGAGATCGACTCGCCGGGCCACCTCGGCGCCGTCCTGCGCGCCCACCCCGGCCTGCAACTGCGCGACGTACAGGGACGGGCCGTCAAGGGAGCCGTCGACATATCCGACCCGGCGGCGGCCAAACTGGTGGACGAACTGCTGCGCGAGTTCATCCCGCTGTTCCCCGCCGGAGCCTGGCACCTGGGGGCCGACGAGTACCAGGCCCTGGTCGTCCGCGACCCGCAGGCCTCCTTCCCCCAGCTCGCGGCGGCCGCCCGGCAGCGCTACGGACCGTCCGCCCAGGTCCAGGACCTGGCGACGGGCTGGCTGAACGACCGGGCCGCGGTGGTCCGCCCGTCGGGCAAGGCCCTCAAGGCGTGGAACGACGGATTCTTCAGCGGGGGAGTGGTCGCGGCGGCGCCCGACATCCAGGCCGAGTACTGGACGGGCAAGGAGATCGGCGCGCGGCCGCCGCTGGCGTACCTCGACGCGGGCCGCAAGGTCGTCAACCTCAACGACGAGTACCTGTACTACGTGCTCGGCGAACCGAACCAGTTCACGTACCCCACAGGCCGCCGCATCTACGAACAGTGGACCCCCCTGGTCCTGCGCGGCACCACGGCCGTCCCCGCCCGCTACGACGCGCAGGTCCTCGGCGCCCGGCTGGCCGTCTGGGCCGACCTGGCCGGATCGCAGACACCGGCCCAGGTCGCCGCCGGCATCCGGCTCCCGCTGGCGGCCCTCTCCCAGAAGGTGTGGGACTCCCGTCCCCCGCAGCGGCCCTGGCCCGAGTTCCAGTCCCTCGCCGAGCGCCTCCGGACTCCTTAGGGGGCGCCGCCGTCCCGGGCGGCCTCCGTCTCTTCCCCGGGATCGGGCGCTCATGCGTCCTCCGGTCGGATTCAGTCGAACGGGGGAGGCGTGCGGTGCGGGGGGCGCGGGCGCCTCGCTAGCGTGGGCCGCCGGATCTCAACGGAGGCGCGCGTGGACGCAGGGGACCTGTCGACGGGAGCCACAGACGCCGGCCGGGGCGGGCGGGCGCCGGGCCCGGCCGCGGACTTCGGCGCGGCCCTGCGTCAGGTCAGGACCGAACGCGGGCTGTCGCTGTCCGCGCTGGCGCGGCTCATGCACTACAGCAAGGGCTACCTCAGCAAGATCGAGAACGGTACGAAGCCGCCCACGGCCGATCTGGCCCAACGCTGCGACGAGGCCCTCGGCGCGGGCGGCGCGCTGGCCCGCCTGGTGCCGGACGCGGTACCGCAGGCGCGGCGGCCGGAGGCCGCGGCGGCGGCCTGCCCGTACCGGGGGCTGGCGGCGTTCGGCACCGGGGACGCCGACTGGTTCTTCGGCCGGGAGCGGGCCGCCTCGGCGCTGCTGGACCGGCTGGCCGGGCAGGCGGGCAAAGGCCCGCTGGCGGTGGTGGCCCCTTCGGGCGCGGGCAAGTCCTCGCTGCTGCGGGCCGGTCTGGTACCGGCCCTGCGCGGGGGCGGTGGAGGCCCGTTCGGCGCCGCCCCCCGGGTCGTACTGTGCACGCCGACCGCCCACCCGATGCGGGAACTCCAACGCGTCCTGACCCCGCCCACCCAGCCCCCGCCAGCCCCACCGACCCCTGACGAAGCCCCGGCCCAGGCCCAGGCCCAGGCCCAGGCCCCGGCTTCGGCTTCGGCTTCGGCTCCGGCTCCGGCTCCGGGCTCGGGCTCGGCTTCGGGCCCGGCTCCGGCTCCGGGTTCGGCCCAGGCCCAGGGTTCGGGTTCGGCCCAGGCCCAGGCCCCGGCCCAGGCTCCGGGCCCGGCCCCGGCTCCGGGCCCGGCCCAGGCCCCGGCCCCGGGCCGGGGCTCGGCTCCGGGCATGGCTTCGGGCTCGGCTCCAGCCCCGGGCTCGGGCTCTGCTCAGGGGGCGGCTCCGACCCACGACCAGGGCCTGGCCCCGACCCAAGTCCCGGCCCAAGGCCAGGGCTCGGCCCCGCCCCAGGTCCCTGGGTCAGCCCCGGGCCCGGCGGCGCCCCAAGCTCCGCCTCACCCCCCGGGCTCAGCCCTGGATCCGGGCCCGGCCACGACCTCGGCTCCGGCCCAGGCCCCGGCCCATGGCCCGGGCGCGCCCCCGACCCGGGACCTGGGCTCAGCCTCGGATCCGGGCCCGGCCCCGGCCCCGGCTCAGGACTCGGCCCCCACCCAGGCCCCGGCCCGGGGTCCGGCCCATGCGCCGGGTCAGGGTCGAGGGCAGGGCTGGGATCCGGCTCGGGGCCAAGGCCGGGCCCAGGCCCCAACCCAGGCCCAGGGCCCGGCCCATGCTCCGACGTCGGCCCCCACCCCCGCCGCCGTACCGGAACCGCGGCCGGGGGCCGGAGCCCGGCCACCGGAAGTGCCGTTCCGGCCCGACGGGCAGGTCGGGTCGGTGAAGGGGGCAACGCCGGACGGCCGCGACGCGCGTCCCGGATCGCTCGTACGTGACGGACAGGCCGGATCGGATGCGTCGGTCGGATCGGAGGATCCCACCGTCACTGCCGGACCCGCCGGACCCGTCGGACCCGGTGGCCCCGCTGGAATCGCCGGACCCGCTGGAAACGCACGACCCGCCGGCCCAGCCGGAACCGGTGAGCCTGTTGGCCCCGCCGGCCCTGTTGGCCCCGCTGGCCCCGCCGGCACCGCTGGACCCGCCGGAATCGCCGGACCCGCCCGAACCGGTGGACCTGTTGGCCCCGCCGTACCCGCCGGACCCGGTGGACCTGCTGGCCCCGCCGTACCCGCTGGAACTGCCGTACCTGCCGGAACTGCCGTACCCGCCGGCCCCGCCGGCCCCGCTGGACCAGGTAGCCCCGCTGCGCCCGGTGGCACCGCTGGCACCGGACGGGTGGGCGGAGGTGCTGGGGTGGGTGGTGGTGGGGTCGGGGAGGGGCGGATCGTGCTGGTGGTCGACCAGTTCGAGGAGGTGTTCACGCTGTGCCGCGACGAGGCCGACCGGCGGGCCTTCATCGCGGCGCTCACCGAGCTCTCCGGCGGCAGCGCCGACACCCCCGCGCTGGTGGTGCTGGGCCTGCGGGCGGACTTCAGCGGCCGCTGCCTGGCCTACCCCGAGCTGGCCGACGTGTTCGCGCACGGCCTGTTCGTCCTCGCCCCCATGACCCCGGAGGAGCTCCGCGCGGCCATCACCCGCCCCGCCGAGCGGGCCGGGCTGCTGCTCGAACCGGGGCTGGTGGAGCTGCTGGCGCGCGACGCCGGGGCGGAGGACGGGACCCCGGCGGGATCGGCGGGGGCCCTGCCGCTGCTGTCGCACGCGCTGCTGGTGACCTGGGGCGCCCGCTCCGGCCGCACCCTCACCGTCGCCGGGTACGAGGCGACGGGCGGCCTGCGCGGCGCGGTGGCGCGCACGGCCGAGGACGTGTTCACCGGCCTGGACGCGGCCGGGCAGGAGGCGGCCCGTCGCGTCCTGCTGCGGCTGGTGCAGTTCGGGGACGGGGACGGGGACGTGGAGACCCGGCGCAGGGTCGCGCCCGACCGGCTGCTGGCCGGCCTGCGGGACTCGCGCTCGGCCGGCTCCGCCCTGGACGCCTTCGTACGGGCCCGCCTCGTGACGGCCGGGGCGACGGCCGGTGAGTCCGCGGTACGGATCACCCACGAGGCCCTCTTGCGGGCGTGGCCGCGGTTGCGCGAGTGGATCCACTCGGACCGGGCGGGGCTGCTGCTGCGCCAGCAGCTCGCCGACGCGGCGGCGGCCTGGGTCCGCGGCGGCAGGGACGCGGAACTCCTCTACCGGGGCGGCCGGCTGGCGGCGGCGGAGGAATGGGCGGAGCGGCAGGACGGCCGTGATCCGCCGGGCCCCTGGGAGGGGGAGTTCCTCGCGGCGAGCCGAGCCGAGGAACGCGGCCGGCGGCTGCGCTCCCGGCGGCGGGCGAGGACCCGGCGCCGGCTGCAGGCGGCGTTGGGCGTCCTGCTGGTCGTGGCGCTGGGCGCCGGCGGCCTGGCCTTCCACCAGTGGTCGCGGGCGGTGGAGGAACAGCGGACCGCGCAGTCGCGGGAGCTGGCGGTTCGGTCCGGGGCGATGGCCTCCGGGCAGCCGGAGGCGTCGATGCTGCTCGCGGCGGAGGCGTACCGGACCGCGCCCACGACGGAGGCGCGCGGCGCGCTGCTCAGTACGCAGGCGCAGGCCTTCACCGGCCGGCTGTCCGGGCACACCGGCCCGGTGAACGGCGTGGCCTTCGCGCCCGACGGCCGGCTGCTCGCGACGGCCAGCACCGACGGCACCGTACGGCTGTGGGGCGGAGCCGGCCACCGGTCGGCGGTGGCGACGCTCACCGGGCACGGCGCGCCGGTGCTGGGGGTGGCCTTCGCCCCGGACGGCCGGCTGCTGGCGTCGGCGGGCGCGGACGGGGCCGTACGGCTGTGGCGGCTGCCCGAGCGCCAGCTGGCGGGCACGCTCTACGGGCACGGCGGCGGCGTCCGCTCGGTGGCCTTCTCACCCGACGGAACGACCCTCGTCTCCGGGGGCGTCGACGCGACGGTACGCCTGTGGGACACGGCGACCGGGCGGCTCGGGAGCACGCTGCGCGGACACACCGACGCGGTGCACGGGGTCGCGTTCTCCCCGGACGGGCGGCGGGTCGTCTCGGGCGCCGCCGACCGCACCGTCCGGCTGTGGGAGGTGGCCGACGGGGGCGAGGCCGCCCCTGCGGAGGTACTCGAAGGCCACGGCGACGGGGTCCTCGGGGTCGCGTTCGCACCGGACGGCCGCAGCGTCGCCTCGGGCGGCGCGGACCGGACCGTCCGGATCTGGGACGTCTCCGGGCCGGGCCGGCCCACCGGGACCGAGGTGCTGCGCGGGCACAGCGACGACGTCAACGCCGTCGCCTACACGCGGGACGGCACCACGGTCGTCAGCACGAGCGGCGACGGGACGGCCAAACTGTGGGACACGGCCGGCCACCGGATCACCCAGGTCCTCGCGGGGCACACCGACTACGTGCTCGCCGTGGCGGTCGGCCCCGACGGCCTGCTGGCCACCGGGGGCTTCGACCAGTCCGCGGTGGTGTGGGACCCGGGCCGGACCTCGCTGGTGGTCCGGCCCTTCGCCGAGGTGTGGCAGGCGGCCTTCGCCCCGGGCGGGCGGCTGCTCGCCTCGGCGGGCGCGGACCGGGCCGTCCGCCTGTGGGACCCCCGCCAGCGCCGGCTCGTCGGGACGCTGACGGGCCACCAGGGGGCCGTCTTCGCGGTCGCGTTCTCCCCCGACGGGAGGCTCGTGGCCTCGGCGGGCGCGGACCGCACCGTCAGACTGTGGGACTGCGCCCGGCGCACGCTCCTCGCCACGCTCACCGGGCACGGCGGGTCCGTGTTCGCGGTGGCCTTCTCACCGGACGGCCGCACCCTCGCCTCCGCCAGCGCGGACCGGACGGTGAAACTGTGGGACACCGCCCGCCACGTGCAGCTCAGCACCCTGACCGCGCATCAGGACTTCGTCAACGCGGTCGCGTTCAGCCCCGACGGCCGGCTCCTGGCCTCCGGGAGCGACGACCTGACCGTGCGGCTGTGGGACGTCGCCGCGCGCTCGGCGCGGTCGGTCCTGCACGGGCACGCGGGCGCCGTGCGGAGCGTCTCGTTCAGCCCGGACGGGCGGCGGCTCGCGAGCAGCGCCAACGACGGCACGGTCCGGGTATGGGATCCGGCGTCGGGACGTCCGGCCGCCACCCTCACCGGACACACCGGCGCGGTCCGCGCCGTGTCCTTCGGCCCGGACGGCAGGGTGCTGGCCTCCGGTGGCATCGACGGCACCGTGCGGCTGTGGGACGCGGTCGGGTTCCGGCCGGTCGCCACCCTCGCGGGACACGGCGGGGCCGTGTGGGGAGTGGCCTACGACCCGTCCAGCGGCCGTCCGGCGAGCAGCGGGACGGACGGCACGGTCCGCTTCTGGTCCGTCGACCCGGGCGAACGCACGGCCGCGATCTGCACCCTGATCGGCGATCCGACGCCGGCCCGGTGGCGCTCCCTGCTGCCCGGACGCCCGTACCGGCCGCCTTGCGCCGCTGCAGCGGCCGCCGCCGCGCCGCGGGGCTGACGGCCGCTCAAAACGCCTGGTGGGAGGGGGTTTCCCGGGGGTTTCCCGTTTCCCGTCGAGGTGGGCGACCCGTGGTTCCTCGACATGCGGGGGTGGCGGGGCACAGTCTCGGAGTGCCCGCTGGACGGCCGGTCCGTGCTCACGAGGACGAGCACGACGAGGAGTACGCCGGCGAGCGGCACGACGAGTACGCGGCACGACGAGTACCAAGACGAGCACCTCGACGAACACGACGACACCGCGGGACACCGCGACGGGGACGGGGGAAGGGACATGGGGATGCGGAGAACGAGGGGGGCGGCGGTGGCGGCGGTGGCCCTCCTGGCCGTGTGGGGAGGTGCTTCCGGCGCCCCGGCGGCCGCGGCGCCGCCGTCGAAGGCGGCGGCGGGGTCCTGCGGGGTGCTCGCGCCGGGGGCCGCCGCGGTGGCGGAAGGGGCCGTACGGGCCGCCTGCGAGCAGATCGGCGTCTGGTACACGTGGGGCGGCGGTCACGGACCCCAGCCGGGGCCGACGTACGGTCAGGTCGACCCGAGCGACCCGGACAGCGCGCACGATCCGGAACGGCTGGGCTTCGACTGCTCCGGACTGGTCCGGTACGCCTACGCCCGCGCCGCCGGCGGCGACCCGCTGGCCGGCAACTCGTACCACCAGTTCCACTCGCCGCAGGTGAAGCAGCGTTTCACGGCTGCCCAGGGGACCGCGCCGCTGCTGCCGGGGGACCTGCTGGCCTGGGGGTCCGGGGGTTCCGTCCACCACATCGCGATCTACCTGGGCGCGGGGAAGATGGTCGAGGCCCGGGAGTCGGGCACCCGGATCACTGTCAGCGACGTACGGCTGGGCGGGGACTACGCGGGAGCCGTCCGCATCGCCGCGGCGGCGGCACCAGGCACCTTCAGCACCTGGGGCACCGATGTGTGGACCCACGAGGAGCCTTCCACGACGAGTGCGCGGGTGCACAAGTTCCCCGGCCCGACCACCGTGCGCATCGAGTGCCAGAAGCACGCCCAACCGGTGACGGCGGAGGGCTACACGAACGACGCCTGGTCCTACCTGCCCGAGTACGCGTCGTGGATCACCAACATCTACATCAAGGGCCCCGCCTGGCTGGACGGCGTACGCACCTGCCCCTGAGCACCGCTCACGCCCCCGACCACGCACGCCCTGTCCGTGCACACGACTGACCGCGCACGCGACCGACCGCGCACACCCATCACCCGGCTCCCGAGGGAGCCCTTTCGAGGAGGAAGCATGTCCGCACGCAAGAAGATCGCCCTGGGTCTCGCCGCCGCCGCACTGGCGGGCGGCATGGCCACCGTGACCGGCCCCGCCGCGGCGACGCCCGCCACCGGGACGAGCACGGCCGCCGAATGCGGCGTCCGCTCCGACGCCAAGCTGTGGTGTGGCAACCGCGTCGGCGCCAAGGGGTACGCCCACCGCCGGTACAACACCAACGAGGTACGGGGGCCGCTGAACACCGGCTTCAGCTGGTTCCAGTGCTGGGGCCGCGGCGACCAGCACGCCGGCGGCAACAACGTCTGGTACTGGACCAAGCTGGACAACGGCCAGTGGGGCAACGTCCCGGCCGTGGACGTCCACACGTCGGTCGACCCCGCCCCGGGCCTGAACCAGTGCTGACGCTCTGAACGGCCGCCCCTCCCCGCCAGGAGGGGCGGCCTTCGCGCGTCGCCCGCGGGCGGCGGTGTCACGGAGGTCCGGGACGGGCAACGGCTCGATCCCGGGTCGGTGACGAACGGGATCGGGCCATCGCCCTGGCCGGATCCCCGCGCTACGTTGACGCGACGCTTCAGCGCGGCAGAGGGAGACGACGATGCGAGCAGGACGAGGACGGCGGACGGTCCTGGGTGCCCTGGCCCTGTGCGGGGTGCTGGCGCTCACCGGCTGCCAGGGCGACGACGGCGACGACGGCACGTCGCCCGGTACGCCCCCCACCGCCCCCGCGGCGCCCTCCGCCACCGCCTCGAAGCCCGCCGGCAGCCCGGCGGCGGCGCCGAAGCCGGCAGCGACCCCGACCACCACCGCGACCGCCTCCACCGGGGCGACGCCGCCCGGTGCGGGGGCCACGCCCGCCAAGAAGCCGGGGTCCCCGGCCCCCGGGGCCGGCTGCGACCACAAGATGCCGATCTCCCCTGACGAGGTGGCCGTGAACCGGTACACCCCCGAGGGCGGCTTCCACAGCCTGATCGTCAAGCACGGCAACTGGGGCTGCGGCGCACCCGGCACCGACGGGGCGCCCTTCGAGACCGTGGGCAAGGAGACCTTCATCCCGATCGCCTCCGACGCCAAGATCACCGCCGTCACGCCGATCGTCGCGAGCACCGAGAACCAGAAGATCACCCTTCAGCAGCTCATCGACTGGCTCGTGGCCCACCCCGACCAGGGCCTGGTCTTCCGCTACCACCTGGGAGCCGACGTGAGCTCCGGCGAAGGGCCCGCGATCGACACCCTGGACCAGGTCTTCACCCCCTGAACGGGAGACGGCGCGGCGGTGCCCCCGGCCCGGGCCGGGGGCGGTGCCGAAGTCGCCGTGGCTCTTGGCCCAGACGTGCTCGCGGTTCCAGTCGTTGACCCCGCCGCCGTTGGTGGCCTTGG
>NZ_JBWKGY010000021.1:0-129012 GCF_056433525.1 Streptomyces sp. NPDC044704 | reverse complement strand
CCACCAGAGAATCTTCACCGCGAAACCGGCACCGAAAAGAAGCAGAGCGAGCAGAAGAACGAGAAGCAGGGGAACCATAGTTATCAACCTCCAGAGAACCGAATGCCCCCGCACCTTCCGCTCATGCGCGGGAAACTTACCTGTTTCTTATCGGCACTGGCGGGAACACGCACGTCCCCGCATCGCAGGCGTGCCGGCACGCGTATCCGCCGCAGTCGATTTCACAGCGCGCCGCCATCAGCACAGGTTCGCAGTACCTGGAACCCTCAGGTTGCGGAATGTCGGTAAGGCCGAACAGCCCGTGGTGGCGCGTCCCACGCCCGGCTCCATCTCGACAGTCCGGTCCTGCACACCCGGAAGACGAGTACCGCATCCGCTCGATGGGCCTGTCATGCGGAGCCGGTGACGGGCCTGGGCTTCGTCAGGTCAGGCGGCTGCGGGCAGGTGTTGGCCGAGCTGGGCCTGGCCGAAGAGGAGTGCGTAGCCGTCGGGGAGCTGCTGGAGGATGCGGGCGAGGAGGCCGGGGCCGGCGAGGGCGGCGACGGGGGCGAGGACGGCGCCGGTGTCCCAGCGTGCGACGGCCGGGCTGACGCCGGTGCGGGCGGCGAGTTCTTTGACGAAGCCCCAGCCGGTGAGCTGTCCGGCATCGGGGTGGGTGGAGGTGAGGGCGAGGGCGGCTTCGGCGGGCAGGCGGCGGGCGAGGTCGACGCGTTCGTCGCCGGTCAGCTGCCGCCCGAGGGCGCTCAGAACGTTGCGGACGGCTTCCTCGGCGCGTTCGCGCGTGGGGTAAGCGCCTTCGTAGCGGACGCGTTCGAGCATCTGGTCGTACGTCATGGCCGCGGGACTCCGGTCGGGTCGGGTCTGTTCGTACATGACGGTGGCTTGCCTTTCTGTGCAGGTCGTAGGGGTCGTCCGGGGGGCCGGGTCAGGTGGGCTGGGGGTGGCCGAAGAGGAGGTCGTAGCCGGGAGGGAGCTGGAGCAGGATCTCGTGGGTCAGTCCGTCGCCCGCCGCGGCGGCGACGGTGGACAGGACCGCGCCGATGTCCCACAGGGCCGTCTTCTCAGTGGCGCCTTCGATCCAGGCAGCGGTCGCGCGGACGAAACGTTCAGGTGAAAGCGGTTCGGCGGCCTGGAGAGGGTTGAGGAGGATCAGGGCGTAGGTCTCGGGGAGCCGGGCCGCGAGCTCGGCCCGCACCGTGCCGATCAGATGCGCGCCCAGCAGGGCCAGGACGACGCGCGCCACGCGCTCGGCGTCGTCGCGCGTCGCGTACTGGCCGCGTTCCTGGACGTGGGCGAGAAAGGCTTCCCGACGCATCGACATCACGTCACCCCCACGGGAGAGGACGAAGAAGAAGGAGGAGAGGAAGAAAAAGGGGCGGCGGCGGGGACCGGGGTGCCCGGGGGGAGGGGGTTGGGTGGCCCCTGCCCCCGCCGCGCTGGAGGGGCTGGTTCAGCTGGAGATCTGCTTGCGGCCGGTCTGGCCGGTGATGCTGATCTTGCGGGGCTTGGCGCGCTCGGCGATCGGGATGCGCAGGGTCAGGACACCCGCGTCGTAGTCGGCTTCGATGCGCTCGGTGTCCAGGGTGTCGGCCAGCATCACCTGGCGGGAGAACACGCCCAGGGGCCGTTCGGAGAGCTCCATCTGCACGCCGTCGGACTTGCCCGTGGGCCGGCGCTCGGCCTTGACGGTCAGCATGTTCCGCTCGACGTCGATGTCGATCGCCTCCGGGTCCACACCCGGGAGGTCGAAGGCGATCACGTACTCGTCGCCCTGGCGGTAGGCGTCCATCGGCATCACGGACGGCTTCGACCACGTGCCCGACGTACCCGACAGCTGCTGGACGATCCGGTCCATCTCGCGGAACGGGTCAGTGCGCATCAACATCGCGAAACACCTCCAGTTGGTTCAGGCAGAAACTGCCAATGCGCTTCAACGTGCATCCGTTGTAACATGTCATCCAGACGATGACAAGCAGAGTGTCACTGAAAGAGTGACCTGGAGAATGTCGTGTACTGGGTGACCTAGTAGATGTCACCTGAAGGGCGACTGGAATCGCGGAGGGTGCCATGCGGCAGCCAGAACCTTTCAGCCTCAACGCGGCCGTGACCGCGCTGGAGACGATCAGCCAGGCCTTGGAAGACGCCGGCCTCGGAGCCCCCGGCGAGCCCTCGGTCTCACCCGAATCCGGCCCTCATCCGGCCCTGGCGGCGCTGACGATGCTGCGTGAGGTCCGTGAGCAGCTGGCCGGGTGGGAGAGCGGGCTGGTCGAGGCGGCCCGGGAGAACGGTGCGAGCTGGGCGGACCTCGCCGGCCCCCTCGGTGTGGCCAGCCGCCAGGCCGCCGAACGCCGCTACCTGCGCCTGCGCCCCGGAGCCGCCGGCAGCACCGGTGAACAGCGTGTCGCGGCCACCCGGAACTCCCGCGCCGCGGACCGCACCGTCGCCGCGTGGGCCCGCAGCAACGCCGCGGACCTGCGCCGTCTGGCCGGGCAGGTCAGCTCACTGAGTGACCTGCCGCCCGGTGCGGCAGCGTCCATGGAGGAGCTGGACCAGGCGCTCGCGGACAACGACGTGGCCCGGCTCGTCGAACCCCTCAGCGGAGCCCGCGAGCATCTGCGTCCACAGGATGCGGACCTCGCCGAGCGCATCGACGCGCTGACCCGCCACACCGACCAGCTACGCCAGGACAGCCACGACCAGCGCAACACCCGGACAACCTGATCTCCAGCCCGTGTCGCGCCGCCGTGGCGCGGCCTTTCGAGAGGGTGCTCTGTCATGACCGTGAATCCGTCAGGGGCCGCCGGTGAGAACGGCGTGAGCGTGGACGTACTGGACCACGTGGTGGCCGTGCGGCCGGTCGGCGAGATCGACATCGCCGCCGGCCCGCACCTGAGCCGCGCGCTGGCCGAAGCACTGCGGCACGCCACCCCCGCCAGGCCGCTCGTCCTGGACTGCAGCCGGCTCACGTTCTGCGACTCCGCAGGCCTCAACGCCCTCCTCGTCGCCCGGCAGACCGCCCAGAAAGCGGGCATCGACATCCGCCTGGACTCCCCCAACCGGCAGATGCAGCGCCTCCTGGACATCACCGGCACCCTCCCCCTCTTCCCCCTCCACACACCCCCGTCCAACGGAAAGCCCACGTGAGCACACCCTCACCCTTATACACACCGGCCATGGATGACCAGGAGGCCGAGGTCCTGCTGGTGCGGGTGCGGTGGGCGCTCGCCCAGCTCGGCTTCGAGGAGATCGCCACCGGCGCGGAAGGCGTGCACCTCATCGAGCACGCCCGCGGCGTCATGATCGGCTGGATACCCCAGGACATCACCCCGCCCCGCAGACCAGAACCCCGCCGCAACCAGCCCCCGGACCCCGACCCCGAGCTGTCCGGGCTCCGCCGCGCCTTCGGCCTCGCGCTGGCCGCCGCGCTGCGGGGTGCCGGCTTCACCGTCGAAACCCGCGAAGACGAATGGCTCCTCGTCCTCGACACCTTCACCGACGAGCCGTAACGGCCCCGGCAGGGGCGGGGCAGTTCGTCCCGCGCCGCCGGTCATCCGGCCGGCGCGGCCAGTGTGGCCGGCTCGGTCGGTGCGGTCCGTGTGGCCGACGGCTTCAACGGCTGGAAACCCGGCCTCCATCCGCTGTCGGAACGGTCAGACGGGAGCCCCGCGGTCACCGTCACCCCGGCCGTACCCGGCTCCCGTGAGCGTCTCGCCGCCGAGCACGCCGCCGAACAGCCGCCCCAGAGCCCCGGGGCAGGGGAACCCGCGTCCGTGTCGGCTCGCCGCCCTCCGGGCGCGGGACGTCGCGATACGGCGCAAGCTGCTCGCAGAACTCGCGAAGGTGCCCGGTCACCCGCTCGGACGACACGGCTGCGGCCGGCACCAGCGCCTCGATCGCCGTGTGGCACGCCTGGTCGAGCTTGCTGCGCTGGAGCTGCGTACGTGCAAGCCAGAGAGCGTGCAGAGCCCTACCGCGCTGGTTCGCGGGGTCCTCCCGGTCCAGCGCGTCCGCGATCAACGGTTCGGCCATCGCGGCCTCGCCGAGACGGCCGTGCGCGATGCCCGTGTCGACGATGAGCTTCGGCTCGTCGAAGTACGTCACCCAAACCGGGTCTGGGTCGTCCGCCTTGATCCGGTCGTACTGGTTGTGCGCTTGGGTTCTGCTTCGTGCGCCGTGCCTCCTCCTCAGCTCTCAGCTGCCGCTTTCGTCTGTGCCGGCCTTGGGGCGCTTGGTACCGCGGCTCTGATCGAGCAGGGCTGCCAGCAGTTCTTCGGGCTCGGGCTGCAGCCCGCTGCCCAGGTAGCGGATCCCCTCGCCCTCGGGCGCGGTGTCGGTGTCCTTGCCGATGGGGTGCCTGCGGCTGGTCGCGGTGCGCCATCCGTAGCGGGAGTCCCATACCGCGGCAGCGGCCGGCTGGTCGGTGTCGAGCAGGACGGCGGCGGCCACGGCTCCTCCGTCGAGCTGGCGCATCTCCACCTGGGCCTGCTGGGCGATGCCGGCCGCGGCCAGGACGTCGGCGGTGTGCTGCAGGTAGGGCTGGGCACTGCGGGCGTGGAGCTCCCGCTCGGCGAACGCGACAGCGGCGCGGTGGGTGATGGCGGGGTAGCCCAGCTGGAGAGCAGCGTCCTTCAGGCCGAGGCCGGGCTGCTCTTCGACGAGGTCGGCGATGCGCCGGCCGCGCAGGGTGGCCAGGCCGGACCGCGCGGTGGGGAACTTGGTGATGCCGAGGGTGTCGGAGACGGTCTCGACGGTGACGGCGGGGTCGGCGTCCAGGAGCTCGGCGATCCGCGGCAGGATCTCGTCGCGGGGGATCATGTCGCCGCTGCCCTCGCGGCGGCCGCCGCCCGCACCGCGGCCCGGCCGGCTGTCCTTGTAGACGAGGACCAGGCGGCGGGGCCAGTGCTCGGTGCCCTTGGGGCTTTCAGGCACGAGGACCACGCCGGCAGCCAGGTACGGGTCCCTTTTGTAGGTGTTCCAGGTGACGGGGGCGATGTCGAGCAGTTGGGCGGCCTCGTGGCGGTCGAGGAGGTCCTCGTCGTCGTCTACCTGGGGCAGCTCCGGAATGGGCTCGCCGGCGTAGTAGGCCTTGGTCTGCTCCGAGTCCCACAGCTGGTTACGGGCGTCGGGCGAGCTGATGGGCGCCGGGTGGCTTTCTGCCGCGTAGGGCTTCTGGTTTCGGAGCGTGGTGAGCTTCTTGCCGAGGGCGTCGGCCAGGTCGGTCATGGTCTGGACGTACTGCAGGCGTCCGGCGCGGATCATGTGCTTCTCCTTCATCACGGGGCGGGGCGCTGGTCGCGGCCGGCCGGCGGGGGGTCTCAGTCGGTTGTGGGGTCGGGCAGGCGGTCCGGACTGCACGGCTTGCCGGCCTCGGCGCCGCATCCGTCGCAGGGGCGGGCGGCCGCCTCGATGAGCGGGCGGAGATGGGCGAAGGCGCTGCCGGCGCTGGCGTGCGGGGTGAGGCGGCCGGCGACGATAACGCGCAGGGCATGGGGCGGGTTGCTGGTGGTGCGCACCCGGGTGCCGGCGAGGTCGGGAGCCGCCAGGACGCCCGCGGTGGTGACGGCGGTGACGGCGGCTTCGGCCAGGAGCTCGGCAAGGTGGGCGAGTTCGGCATCCACAGCCGCGGCGGTGGCCGGCCACGCGGATGCTGCGGCCGCGGTCTGCCTCGCGCTGCCGGCGGAGTGGGTGAGGGAGGAGAGCGTGGGGCCTCCTGGGTGGGGGTGTGCGTTCGGTGCCGCGGGCTGCCACCACCCGCGAACAAGACAACATTACCTAGCTTCCATCACTGACGGCAAGTGGGGGACCCGCAACGCCGCCTCGTACAGATAGACTTGGAGGCGAGATACGCCTCTCGGGTTTCCGGAGTGTGTGTTTTCGGCAGGCCGGCGCCCTTGCCACCCGCCTCGGCGGAAGTGGGCGCCGGCCGCTTTAATCTCCGCCGGCCACACGCCGCCCCCGCTCAGCGGGCGGCGGTCTCCACACCTCTTCGCCTTCCGGGTTCCGGAAGAGCGCGTCTGCGCTAGCCTCGTTGCAGCATCTACGACTTGGAGGCCGCGATGCGGATCGTCTTCGACCCGGCCGAACAGGAGGCCTTGCGGGCCGATGCGCGGGAAATGGCTGACGGCGACCCGCGGATCGCCTATGTTCTGGAGCGCCTGGCCGGTGAGGGTGTCGACCTGGACGCCGTCACCTCCTGGGAGGAACTGCGCGACAAGCTCGGGCAGCCCCCGCTCGACGACTCCGCTCCCACCTCGCACGTCGCCTGATGGGCCGACACGCGCCCAGGCGCGCGCGCATCGTCTTCTACGACGTCGCGCAGGAGCAGATCGAGAGGATGACGGAGGCCGAGCGGCTCCGCCTCGACCCGGTGCTGGCTGCCGTCTCGAAAGATCCGGAGATCGGCGTGCTGTCAAAGCACGGTGCGATCCGTGAGCACCGCGAGGACGGCGTCCGGATCCTGTACGTGCCGACCGCCTTGGGCACGCTCGTCCTCGTCGCCTACGTCGAGACCGACTGACTCCCCGGGCGGCCCCGAGCACTTGGTCGCAGCAGAGCCCCGGACCTCGCGTCCGGGGCTCTGTCCGTCGGGCCAGGACCGGGCCAGCGGTCTCTCGGGCTTCTGGGCTTCGTTCTGGGCCGCGGGTTACCGGTTCAGCTGGTCGAGGGCGCGCCGCAGAAGCGGCCGGTGCGCGGCGTAGAGGGTACGTCCGGCGGCCGTGATCTCGGCGTCGAGCTGTTCGAGGGAGCCGAGGGCCCACCAGTTGGCGTCGAGGGCGTCATCGGCAGCGATGGCGGTCACCGTGCAGCGCCCAGGCGCCCTCGAAGGGCGGCCAGCCGCGTTCGATCAGCGGGACGTGGCGGCTCGGGGAGCCGGTCCGTTGACTCGGTGGCAGGTGCATTGGTGCAACCCGCGTCGGGAGGTGTCGTGGTACGCGGCCGATCCGGTGCTGGTGGGCCTGCCGACGCTGGCAGAGTGGGCACACGCCCACGGTACGCAGATGGGGCAGCCGGTACTGCTGCGGGCCGATGGTTGGTCGGTGCCGGAGATCAACGGGGTCTTCGCCTCGGCGCGGATGCGAAACGCGAGCGCTGGCACACGCGGGAGTAATGCTCAAGACCTGTGGATCGGTTCGGGGAGGAACGCGGAGGGCGTACCTTCCCGGATGATCCCGTGATGGTCATCGAGTGGGCCCGCGTTCGCGGCGCCGGTCGGGAAGGCATGCCCGTGCTCACCGTAGTCAATTCCGACGGCTCCACGCGAGACGGCTCCCTGCCGGACGAGATCGTCCGCGAGGGCGCCCGGCGGATCCTGGCCGCCGCCCTGGAGGCCGAGGTCAGTTCCTACATCGCCGAGTTGGCCCATGAGAAGGATGGGGCAGGGCGACGTCTGGTGGTCCGCAATGGCTACCACCAGCCCCGGAAAGTCACCACCGCGGCCGGCATGATCGAGGTCAAGGCCCCGCGCGTAAACGACAAGCGCCTCGACAAGGCCACCGGCGAGCGCCAGCGGTTCTGCTCGGCCATCCTGCCGCCCTGGTGCCGCAAGTCCCCGGAGATCGCCGAAGTGCTGCCCCTGCTGTACCTGCACGGCCTGTCCACGGGCGACTTCGTTCCGGCGATGCAGCAGTTTCTCGGTTCCACCGCGGGCCTGTAGTCGGCCACCGTCACCCGGCTCACCCAGCAGTGGCAGGCTGGCCATACCGCCTTCCAGGGCCGCGACCTGTCCGGCACCGACTACGTCTACGTCTGGGTCGACGGCATCCACCTGCGCATACCCCTGGACGAGACACAGGCCGCCGTCCTGGTCGTCATCGGGGTCCGAGCCGATGGCACCAAGGAACTGGTCGCGACGGCGCCCAACTCGTCGCCCTGGTCCGCGCCGGAGCCCGCTTTGAACGTGGTCAGCTGGTCGAGCGGCCCGCGCCTGCCGCTGCCTGACCGAGCTCGACCGTCGACGAGCCGCTCCCTCACGCCGCGGGCGGCCAAGCGACCAGCCTCAGATTCGCAGGGGCCGGATTCCTGCCCAGACACCGCAACGTGAGCTGCCTGCCACGTAGCCGAGGTGTCCAACCGTGGTGAAGCAACGCGTCCCGGATGGCTCCGGCAACCAACCCCGGTGCGACCACCACGCCGTGCTCAACCCACGTCACCATGCGCTGTCCAGCAACTTCCTCATGCAGGACGACGATCGCCACGCCGGATTCGTCGTCGGGCGCGACCACCCAGCGATAGCGCTCCCCGTCGACGACAACAACCCGCGTGCCCTTTTTTGCTATGGCCATGCAATGCAGCTTTTCAGGTCTTGTACCGCCGCACGAGCTCGCGCACAGATTGATGTGCCTCTGTCGGGGCGTCGTGCAGCACGGCGGGGCCTCAACCGATCCGGCGCCAGACGTCGTCTGGATGTTGCCTCACACGCGCAAACTCCAGACTCCATCTCGACGCGTTTCGCACCTCTGACCAAGGTCAACCAATCCACGGTTATTGACAATTACTCCAACAGCTGGCCACGAGCTGACCTGGGGCGCACGAGGCTGCGTGAGCATGGTCAGTGCTCACGGATCCTTGCCCACCACCAGCCGCCCACCGTGAAGGCGTTCACCAGCCCAGGACTCGGCAGAGTGCGACGCTCGAACTCATCGTCAATACGAGCGACCAGCCGACCGAGATCGCGCCGGGCACCGTGAGGGAGGTGAAACATGACCTCTTCCAGATCGTCGCGGGCATACTCCACCTCCAGTCCAGGCTGCCAGACCGGGGATGCGTTCAGATAACGGCCGGGCTGCCTGAAGGCCCACTCGAAACGGGCGAGCGCGTCAACGACCGCACCAGGCCACATCTGCTCGTCCTCGACACGGCGGACGGCTGCACGAGTCTTCGCGGAAACGCCCCGGATCCGCCCTACCACCACGTGTCTGCCAGGCCGCCACAGTTCAACGCGGACGGCCCTCGGGCGCCTACGCGGCATCGCCCTTTCTGATCAACATGCCGCCATCCTGCCACGAACGCAGCCGGCATCGCACTAGTGACCGCGCCCCCACCACCCGAGGATGCTCTCACTTCCCACCAACATTCACGCGCTCATCGCCCACTTGCGTGATGCCGAAACCCACCAACAAGTGCTCTCGCCTGAAGGTTCTGGCACAGATCTTGGGGAGCGGTCGCGGAGCGTCATATCGGCGTGCGATCTGCGGCTCGGTGATCTCCTGCGTTGCGGCCGATGGCCCGTGGCATCATCAGGCCCGTGAGAGGACGAGTTGTGCGAACCCAGGCCGAACGTCTTAGTGGATACCGCCGCGTCCTTGAGGCAAGAAGTCCGGACGTGACCGCTGAGCGTCTGCGTTCGCTCGCGGTCGATGAGATTCGACCGGTGCGGCTGTGGACGGCGCGCAGTCTCCTGGCACCACCTGATGCGTTGGATCGGCTCGCACGGGACGTGGATTCGTCGGTTCAGTGGAATGCGTTGATCAACCCAAACCTGCCGGAAACTGCGCTGCGCTGGCTCGCCGATCTGGAGGCGAAGAAGGCTGGCACAAGATGGTTCATTCTTCGTGAACGCATCGTTCATCACCCCAATGCCTCGGAGGCGCTGCGGGCGGAGCTCGTGGCGGTCGGGGCCTGCAGTTGCCCGCAGCCGTGCGGCCGGAACGTCTATGCGCGGCAGACTTCGACGGTGGCCGAGTAAGGCCGCCCAGTCCGTATCGCCACGTTGCGGCGTTACTGGAGCGGGAATCATTTTTCGGAGTAGTTCGAATCCAGCTCGGCCGTAGGGCTGCCGCTTGATCTTCTTGATTCGGTTGACGGCGCCCTCGATGCTGCCGGAGCCCCGCTGACACTGCGTCGAGGTCTCGGACAAGGTGCCATGACCCTGTATAGCAAGGTCATTCGGCCGGCTCCGAACCCCAGCCTGGCGGCCGGCCGAGCACCTGCCGCCCGGCCAGCGTGAGCCCCACTGGCTCCAAGGAATGGTCGAGCCGCGTGGTGAACCATGCGTGCGGGGCGGCCAGCCGGGCGAACGGCTCGGCGAACGTCCGGCGCGGGCAATCCGGCGCTCCGCAGATGAAGCACCGGACCGTCAGCCGGATCACGAATCCCTGCTCTGCGAGTGGATGGTCCGTCAGCCTGCGCTGGTATCGGTCGTGGACCCGTCCCGAGAACTGGCCGCAGTCCGGACACGCAGCCCCGGCCGGGCGCCCTCTCGCCACCACCTCGATCGTGCCGACGCGGCTGTAACCCCGCCTCGACATCCATATCGTCGCTCCCGCCGAACACCAGCGAGTCCCAGAACGGTGCGCCGGTCTGCATGACCAGCACCATTACCGTCTAGAACCGACCGCGGAAGGGACGACCAAGAACTAGACGGAGCGTCATCTGCGGCTGCCGGGTAGGTAGGCGTACGCGGTCTCGCGGGACCCATCCCCTCGCAATCGAACACCAAGGTGACGCCCTGCGTCGCTCCCCAAGACCTGTCCAGAAATGTCGAGGGCGTCGATCTTCTGGTCGAGGTTGCCGATCTGCAAGCTGACCGCTGTCGATCTGGACTTGATGATCCCGAGGCCGTGGCCGGGGCTTCCGCATGGCTTCGGGCTTTGCGCCGTCCGGCCAGGTGGGGTCGAGGGGTAGGCCGCCGGTGCCCTCGTACGCCTCGGGGGTCAGGGACAGGACAGTGACGGGCTCACCGGTTGTGGTTGAGCTGGAAGGTGATTACGTCGACTTCGTCGGTTCCCGCCAGATCCGGGTAGTGGCTCTTGAGGCCTTCCCGGAGTTCGGTCGCGGTCGTCAGCCCCTCGGCTTGGGCGTCCTGGTGGGTGAGGTCGCTGACCAGGCAGTGCCTGATGCCGGTCACCTCTGCCGGCAGGACGACTTCGGGGTCGCTTTCGAACACCAGCCGTGCCGGCCCGAGCTGGGCCGGGTCCCGGAAGCGGGTGGTCTTGGTCTTGGCGCCGGAGCGGACGGCTTCAAGGTAGCGGGGGTTGAACCGGATGATCGGGGGACCGGCCGTCTCGGGGTCTTGGTAGAGCGAGGGGTCGAGACCGTTCATGCCTTCCGGGGTCCATCGCTGAGTCAGCGGCATCAGGTCGGCGGCGAGAACGGACCTGGGCCCCGCGGGAGTCGGCACGATGACGCGCATGGTGGGGTAGTAGTCCACGAAGACCTGCCGATCGCGCCCGCACGGGCCGATGACACCCCGTCCGTGGTTTCCCACGGCAACGATGCAGCGCATCTGGCGGGCGCCCTGGGCTCGTGCGGCTCCCAGAGCCACGAGTTCGGCGCAGGGTCCGCCGGTGAAGTGGAAGAGGTTCACCCCGGCGAACATCCGGTAGTCGGCGGCCATGACCGCGGCCCCCATCGTGTGGATCCCGTCTTCGTCGGGCCCGGCGTCCGTATGCGCGTCTATGGTGCGGCGTGCCAGCTCCACGAGCTCACGCTCGTCATCATCGAGAGCTCGTGCAGATGACGGTACGTACACGTTTTCGGCCTTCCCTTTGGTCAGCAGTCGCCAAGATCATTCCACGCCATGCAGGAGGGCTCCACGGGATTTCGGCTCGCCTTGACTGGGCCCCATGGTGGTTCCGTGGGCAGGGATGGAGCGCCCTGGCTGAGGCTGGGCGTGGTGACGGACGACGATCCCGGGCCGCGGCAGGGGAGCTTGGTGCCGCGGCGCCAACGCGTCGGTGACGTCGCAATCGGTGGCCGGAACGCTTTCGGCGGTCACTGCCATACGTCCCGGGCGGCTTAGTCCGCGTGGCCAAGCCCAACCCGTTGCTCGCCGACCGCGAGTTCGTCTGCGGCCGCTGTGACTTCGCCTGAAAGGGCGACGAGGCCGACCGCCCAGCAGGCCCGTATCGCCGTCCGGGACATACCGGCGCGAGAACCGGTCAGGAAGGTGCAGGGCTGACCACGCTGCCGTGGCAACGTAGGGCAGACGACCGTCATCGGTTGACTGGCTCGCACGTCGCGCTCCAAGAATTGGCGGCTAAAAGCCCGGTTGCTGCTCTTTCCGTCGCTGCGGTGGATCCGGCAGCGGCACGTCCCTGCA
This sequence comes from Streptomyces sp. NPDC044704, assembly GCF_056433525.1. Taxonomy (NCBI): domain Bacteria; kingdom Bacillati; phylum Actinomycetota; class Actinomycetes; order Kitasatosporales; family Streptomycetaceae; genus Streptomyces; species Streptomyces sp. NPDC044704. The sequence continues at coordinate 116,972 of NZ_JBWKGY010000021.1, read as the reverse complement.
TCTTTGGAGGCACGGCCAATCGGTGGCGACAACCTCGGGGGTGGGGCAGGCATGCCACTGGTAGGCCGTCATCGCCGGAACAGCCTGTCCTCCCCGCGCTGATGGCGGACCGGGAACCCCTTTCGAGATTCCGAGATTCTCGTTGTCCCTGCTTTGCCGCTGGTCAGGGCATGTGCAAGTGGTCCAAATGCCGCTCAGCAGTTGCCAGCCCCGCGAGGTTTCCCACGGTTCGCTCGCAGAGGCGTGGCGCCATAGAGGTGTTGCCGGGCAGCCGGGAGCCAGAAGTGGCTTGCATGGGCATGCCAGGATATGAGGCTGTGAAACCGCGCTGGGATCTTCGTCGGCGCCACGATCCTGCTCCCCAACTGTGCGACTGTCAACGGTCGTTGGCAATCCAGCCACGATCGTTGGTGATCCGGCCACGATCGTTGGTGAAGCTTGGCCGCAGGCCGAATCGGCGACGTATGGTCGCACCACATACCAGCGACCTGGTCGTCACTCTCAACTCTGGGAGCACATCGGTGAGCAAGCCCCACCCCCCTCTCAGCGAGACGTTGGCACGGCTTGACGCGCTGATCACCGAGAGGGGCCTCGACCGCGCCGAGGTCGTCGACGTCTCCGCGCTCTCCAGCCGCACTCTGTTGACGGAAGGGGAGGTCAACAGGCTGCTGGCGGGTGAGGAACTTCCAGAAGAGAGCATCAACGAACGCGTCAGCGGGCGCGTCAAGATCCTCTTCGAAAAGCTCGTGGCTGAGACGGGAAGGCGGGCTACCGACGTACGCCGGGAGATCGCTTCTCAGCTCGGCCTGTCTCCCGAGTGGGTGCGACAGCTGTGCCTCGGCGCCAAGGTGCCGGCCATTGAACACGGAGTTCCCCTGCAGGAATACTTCGAGAAGTTCTTCGGGACCGAGGAGGGGTTCCTGTGGGCGACGAAGTCACAGCTGCTGAACAGGGCACTTCAGTCAACACTCATGGAACTCGAACGCCTGTCCAACCAAAGTCGACTTGAATACCCCCCGAACGACCCCATGAACCAGATCATGGAGGAACTCGGGTTGTCAGGTACCTCCACCCGCGCCAAGACCCTCTCGCCTGCGAGAAAGACCACTCTCGCCAAGAAGATCCGCGAGTGGATCGACGAGGACGGCGACGAGTGAGCACCAGGGCGATGAAGACCCTACTCGCAGATCTCGCCAGGGAGACCGCCAGGATTCTGGAGTTTCCTGCCGAGCCGGAAGAGTTGATGCAGACGCTGTGCAACGTCATGTCCGAGCAAATGCCGGAACAGATGAAGAAACCGATCAGGTTGAGGATCCGCCCGTTCCCCGACAGTACCGGGGCCTCGGGTCTCACGCTGGAGGGCGACAAGTTCATTTTGGTCATCGTGGAACAGCGCACACCGCCGGAGCATCAGCTCACGATCTTGGGGCACGAACTGTGGCACATCAAGAGCGGAGACTGCGGCCATCATGGAATACCGGTCGCCGCTGCCGCCCGCCGCTTCGGTACGGATGACGACATCCCCTGGGGGGAATTGCTCAGGATCGCGGCACGCTCGGACGTACAGGCCGATCACAATGTGCAGGCTGAGATACGAGCCGAGGAGTTCGGCCTGCTCGTCGGCAGCCGATTCCGGTCGTGGTTACCCGGTCCACGCGCCCGCGACACGATTACCGAACGAACTCGGGCGGGCCGAATAGCCTCATCACTCACGGCCAGAAGCGGACCAATGGGCTGATGGAAGCAACTGACTTACGCATCCCGTATATGGTGCCCGCCGTCTTCTTCATGGTGGCGCTACTCATCAAGCTGCCCACCCTCAGGCGCGCCTTTCGCGATCCCAATGTCCGCTCGACCAGCCTGATGCTGTTCCTGGCGACGCTGATCTTCCTCTCCATCGCGCCCACCTCCGTCCACAGGATCAATACACTCGTCGGCGTCCCGAATGTCGCCGCACCATGGACATATTCATTGCTCACCGGCTTTGGCGGCTGCTGCCTCAGCATGCTCATCACATGGCAGGACGGACCGGGACCACAGCGCCTTCGGCGCACACGCCGCGTGTGGATCATTCACATGGGGATAATCGCGGCCCTCTGGGTTTCGTTCTTCATGGCCGATGTCCCCACCGAGCGCATAACGGATCTCGATACCTATTACGCCACCACGCCATGGATGCGGGAGCACATTCTCCTCTACCTGCTGGCCCACATGGCCTCAGCCATGGCCGCGGTCCGGCTGATCCTGCCCTGGGTCAAGGAACTCGAGTCGGCTTGGCTACGAGCGGGTCTACGCCTCCTTCAGGCAGGCTATGCATGCGGCCTCGTTTTCGATGTCACAAAACTATGCGCGCTCGCCGCCCGCTGGTTCGGCACCCCCGACTGGGATTTTCTGAGCTTGCACATCGCCCCCAACTTCGCATTGCTCAACGGAATTCTGGTCGCCCTCGGTTTCATCCTGCCCCAAGCCGGCCCGTTCCTGCGGGATCGTTGGACTGATCATGCGACCTACCGCCGTCTGAGGCCGCTGTGGCGGCTGCTCCACTCGATCGACCCGTCGCCCGTGCCCCTCCGCGTCCGCCAGTTCTCCCCCTTCCCCCTGCGTCTGATGCGACGACAGACGAACATTCGCGACGGTCTGTTGCTCCTGGCGCCTCACCTTGACGACCAGCGTCGCCGTACCGCGTTCCACTCCGCATTGGAGGCCGGGTACGAGGAGCACTACGCGCGGGGAATGGCCGGCGCGATCGACATCCTTGTGGCGGTCGATCTCTTCCGCAGCGCTAAGAGGCCTGAGGACGTTGAAAGCTCCGCCCCGATCAGCAGTGAACTGATCAGCGTGGAACCGATTTCGCTCGCTCTCCGATCCCCGTCACGAGTTGAAGCCGTTCGACGGCTCGCAGAAAACAGAAAGAGTAGTCACACCGATGGATGAAGGCTCTACCGCACCGCGGCGCACGGCAATAGTGGTCGGCGGAGGAATGACGGGCATGCTTGCCGCAGCCGTTCTGGCCGACTTCGCCGACGTCACGATCATCGAGCGCGACGCACTGCCCGAAGGCCCCGAGCCTCGAAAAGGACTTCCCCAAGCACGCCATGGCCATCTGCTGTGGTCTGGCGGAGTCAAGGCATTCGAGGAACTCCTGCCCGGCATCGTCGACCGACTCGTCACCCATGGCGCCCGTCGCGTTCCGGTCATGGCGGGTCTCGTCTCGAAGGCCCCCTCCGGCCAGTGGTTCCGCCGCTTCGACGCCTGCCGCCACACCAACCTCGTCTGCAGTCGTGATCTGCTCGACGCGACCATTCGCACGGAAGTCCTACGGAACCCCCGCATCACTTTGCGTCAGGAAACCGAACTCCTTGCTCTGGAGGGTGACGCGCGCTGGGTGACCGGAGTACGCATCAGGTCCGCCGGCGCCGAAACGTCACTGGCCGCAGACCTCGTGATCGATGCGAGTGGACGAGGCAGCCAGGCGCCCACGTGGCTGAAAAACCTGGGCGTACCGGCGTTGGAGGAGCGTGTCGTCGATGCCGGCGTCGGCTATGCGAGCCGCATCTACCATGCGCCTGGCAGCACCGCCGACGGTTTCCCGCTCGTCAACGTGCAGGCGAACCCCAGCGACGCGCCTGGCCGAGGCGGCATCATCATCCCGATCGAAAACGGACGCTGGATGGTGACCCTCTCCGGCACCCGCGGCGGACAGCCCTCGAATCGGAACGACGACTTTCTGGATTTCGCCAATTCGTTGAGCGATCCCGTCATCGGTGAACTGCTCGCAAACGCAGAGCCGGTCGCCGATGTCGTCACCACCCGTAGCACCGCCAACAAGCGGCGATTCTACGAGAGGGCCGCGCACTGGCCGTCCGGATTCGCTGTCCTCGGCGACGCCGTCGCCGGATACAACCCCGTCTACGGACACGGACTGACCGTTTCGGCCCAATGCGCCGTCGCACTCAGAGACGTGCTCCACAGCCACGAGCTCGGTAGCCGCGGAACGGCGCGCCGCGTTCAGCGAGCCGTCGCACGTCCGGTGGGAATCGCTTGGGCTTTGGCGGTGGGTCAGGACGTCTTCTATCCGGGGGCCAGCGGGAAGCCGCCGACAAAGCTGGAGAAATTCCTCGCATCCTTCATCGACCGCGCCGTCGATGCCGGCGCACGCAACCCGCATGCCCTGAGTGCTCTCCTGGACGTCATGAGCATGGAGCGGCCGCCCTCCCGACTGTTCAAGCCCGACATGCTGCGCCACATGTTCACGGGCCGGAAACTCGCCTACCTGGATGCCGCTCCGCTCTCCGAACGCGAACGGAAGTCCGTCGCCGCCTGAGGCCCCCGAGAGCGCAGATCGGGCTGCACCCTCAAGGAAGCGGGCAGCTTGAGGATCATGCCGGATGGAGCCGCGCCATTTTTCCCTTGGGTCGTCCCGCCGCCCTGTCAGTCGGCAATCACGTGCGTACGGGTCCGGCCGTGGCGCGCATCATCTGCCCCCAGGGTGGGGTGCCCGGGTGTAGGAATACAGCCGGTCCACTTCGATGAACCCGGACTTCTCATAGAGGGCGTTGGCCGCGGTGCGGTCCCTGTCGTCGCCGGGCGGGGCGTCGTCGTCCACGTAGAGGATGACCTCCGTGGCGCCGAGTCCGGCAGCCACATCGAGAGCCGAGCCCAGCATGGCCCGGCCCGTACCGCGTCCCCGTGACCCGGGTTCCACCTGGATCCACCACAGCACGGCGGTTCCCTGGAGCGGCAGGCCGACCACGGCTTCGGCACACACCCGGCCCCCCTCTTCCGCTTCCAGGCGCCGGGCCGGCCGGCCCTCCGGGTCAGGTCCCACCCGGACGTGGGCCAGGCGGGGCAAGGCCGGGGCGGGGAGGGCGGCGCGCATGTAGCGCCAGAGCCGCTCGCCGGTGAACCCGGCATGCTCCAACGCCCGCACCGTTGCGGGGCGGTGGCCGGCCGGGAGTGCCTCGAGGCCCTGGGAGAGGGCGGAGGCGAAGTGGAACGCCTCCACCCTGCGGGTACCGAACACGGTCAGGACATGGCGGACCAGCAGGTCGGCGGCCGGCCCGTCCTCGCGGCAGTGCAGCCACAGGAGCTGACCGGTGCCGTCCCTGGGCCGGAGCGCGTACGAGACGGCACCCGTCACCGCCCCGTCCCGGTCCACCGCGAGCCAGGTCCGCGGCGCCTCCAGTTCGGCCCACCATCCCGCGTCGACCGGGGAGCGGCCCGCCAGGGCCTCGGCGAGCATGGCCGGATCCGGTACCGGCTGGCCAGGCAGCCGGTCGGCCGCCACCAGTCGCAGCACCGCGGCCTCGTCGCCGGACGCGTAGGGACGAAGGACCACCTCATGCACGGGACTCACGGGTACGACCCTGGCCAAGTCCGGCCCGCCTGTCCAGAAGGCGGTACGGGAGCGACCGGGCCCGCCCGGCTCAGTGGTACGGGGACGGGTGCCGTACGGGTCAGGCCGTGCCGCCCTGCTTCTGCTTCTTGATGAACTCGGTCATGTCGGCGGTGTCGGCAGCCGGCGGGGCTTCGACGGCCCTGTTCGTGCCGAAGGACAGGAACTCCATCGACATGGACACGTTGCCGCCGCTCTGGTCGAGGCGGGCCGGAGCGCCGTTGTCGTCGATCCAGATGTCCGTGACGATCTCGCCCTGGAGGCCCAGGTTCTTCTGCATGTCGGCGACGTCGGAAGCGACCTGGCCGGCGGGCACGGTCGCACGGTAGTGGACGGCGTTCTTGCCGTTGACGCTTTCCGTGGCGACGGTGGTGACGTCCTTCGCGTGCTTGAGTGTCTTCAGGCCCGCTGTCGGGTCACCGTTGACGCTGTTCATGCCGGCCGCGCCCTTTTCGCCCAGCACCGCGGAGGCTTTGACCTTCAGCCAGGTCTTTCCCTCGAAGGGGCCCGAGGCCACCGGGTCGACGCCGTAGTAGTACGTGCCGTCCACGAGCCGCGCCGTGACCGTACCGTCGGCTACCAGCGGTTCCATCCCGATCTCCTTCGCCGCCATCTCGGTCTCCATGGCGACGCCGTCGCCACCAGGTGTAGAAGCCCTTCAACTGGACCGGCTTGCCGCCCGTGTCGGGGGACCAGCCGCAGCGGTGGGCGACCGCGGTGACGGGGATGTCGTCCGCCAGGAGGATCAGCGCGCGGTGGAGCCTGATCTGAGTGCGCCACTGCAGGTAGGTGAGGCCGAGGTCGTCGCGGAGGCGGCGGGAGAGGGTGCGGGCGCTGGCGCCGATCTGGCGTCCGAGGTCGTCGAGTGAGCGGTTGTCGGCCGCGTCGGCGCGCAGGATGTCGTGCAGTTCGCGGAGCAGAGGGTCGGTGGGAACCGGCAGGTGTAGCGGCTGTTCCGGGGAGAGGGCGAGCTGGTCGAGCATGACCGCGCGCAGGCGCAGGTGGGGTGGGCTGTCGTCGTCGGGGTCGCGGGTGTACGCGACGATCAGTTCGCGCAAAAGGGGGCTGACGGCGAGGACGGCGGGTTTGTCCAGGCCGAGGGGGTTGTCGGTGGCGGGCAGGCCAACGAGGTGGAGGTCGAGTTCGCCGTGTGCCTGATGCTGGTGGACGGTGCCGGCGGGGATCCAGAGCGCGCGGGTGGCGGGGGCAACCCAGGAACCGGCGTCGGTGGTCACCGCGATGGCGCCCCGGCCGGCGTAGACGATCTGGTGATCGTCATGGCGGTGCGCATCGATCTCGCCGCCGGAGGCCAGGCGCTGGGTCCGGGTCGGCGCAACGGATGCGTGGCGGACTTTCTGCCTCACCTGTCAATCTACCGAAAGCGCGACACCGGGCGCTTCTCCCAGCATGGGAGCGTGCGAAGGAATACATCGATCTCCCTGCTGGCCGTGGGACACGCCTGCGTCGACATCTACCAGGGCGCCGTCGCGGCGCTGATCCCGTTCTTCGTGGCCGAACGGGACTACACCTACGCGGTGGCCTCCGGCATCGTGCTGGCTGCGTCCCTGCTGTCGTCGGTGGCCCAGCGGCGCATCTCCTTCAGGCTGGCCCGGAGATCTCTTCGATCGAGCAGAGCGGTGTCCTGTAGGCGGTACCAGACCCCATCAGGCAGATCCCGCTTGTGGCCGGCGGCTCGAAGATCCCGCACAAGGTGGAGAACCTGGTGAAGGCGGACAGGGTCCACTCGCAGAGGGTGCTCGGTTCTGACTGTGTTAACGCGGCGCCGGCCGTGTCCAACTTCCCTGGTGTCCCGGTCACGGGCCGGTCCCAGATGTCGCGCCCTCCTCGTCGGCAGTCCCGACTGTCTCGGTTGTCCGACGTCAACGTCTCGGCCTGGAGTGCATCCCCGGTAGTGACGTGGGGGCATCGTGATCAGCAGTGCGAGGGTCGGCACCCGACTGGGTCAGAGGTCGCGCGTCCGTACGTGCAGGTGACCGGCGAGGGGGTAGGTGGGCGGTGCTGAGGGCAGGACCGTGGTCAGTGCGTACCGACTCTTCTGTGCGACGCGGCAAGATGCTGTGTTGTCCACTTGATGCAGGAGTTCAAGGCGCGTTAGCCCGTTGCCGGGGAAGGCGGTAAAAGCCCACTCCGTCAGTGCCTGTAGTGCTCGGGGTGCCACCCCCCGGCCGCGCGCATGCGCTGCGGTCCAGTAGCCGACCTCGGCGGACGAAGTGCCCGGTAGGACGTTTTTCAGGACTATATGCCCCGTCAATGTGCCGTCGGTGCCTGCAGTTTGGGATTCGACGACGGCGAATCCGAAGCGGTCTCCCTTATCCCATCCCTGTTGTTGTTCGTGAATCCAATGAGCCGCGCTCGCCTCGTCGTTCACAGTTGAGCTCGTCCACCGGCGCAGGGCGTCATCCCGATACAGTTCAACCAGGTCGGCAGCGTCCGCCGGGCCCCAGGGACGCAGTATGAGAGCGGGGGCCGACGGTGTGGCGTCTGCCTCGAGCAGTGCAACGATCTTCTCCATTGGCCGAGGATATGTGGCCGCAGCAGCTTTCAGCGCCGCGTGTAACTGCGGCGCGGGGCTGTGTGGTTGTTGCGTCATTGGACTGCCCGTATCCGCAGAGCTGTGACGGCCTAGTCGATCACCGTGAGGCGTTCCAGTGTCGGCCAGTCGTTGATCAGCGCGAGCAGCCGGAGGTACTGGTCCCTGCGCGGATCGCTCGCGGCTTTCAGGCGCTGTAGCAGCCACCGGTGCAGCTCGGCGTCATCGGAGCGGCCGTGGGCGAGCGCGCAGTGGGCGGTGAGCGCCGCGACGACAGGATCGGCCTGGGGCGAGTCGGGGCTGATGCCGCGCGCCACGACTGGCCCAACGAGATCTCGAACAATGGCGATCATGTCTGGGTGAGGTGGTGTGGGGGCGACGTCGTGCAGGGCGGCCGCGTGGTCTTCGGCCAGGCGCCGCACACTGGCGCGGAAATCCGGGTCCAGAGACAGTTCAGCCAGCTCCACCCATGCTCTGATCTGCTCGTCCGTGGGGCTGTCGGGGAGCTCGGGCGTCATGGAACGCCGAGCTGCGGCGTAGTAAGAGCTGCGGTAGAAGCCTTCGAAGACGCTGTTGAGGAAGTCGTCGATCAGGCGTCGGCGTAGCCGGTAGCCGGCGTGGGTGCGGCCGGCAGGCTCAACGATGCCCCGATCGGAGTAGACCGGATGGTCTTGACCGTTAGCCCGGTGCGCTGGGCCAGTTCGCCGATCGAGTAGAGGGCGCCGCAGTCCACGAGCTCACCTTCCTGTCTCCCCCTGCAGGAGACTCAAGTCTGCGCTCCCTGTCTCCACCCCTGCCGCGGTTCCGAGACGGGCGCCGTGGACGTTCGGGCTGAACGGCTTCAGCTCGCGGCGGAGTCGCTGTAGCTCGTCGTCCTTGGCGGCCAGGACGTTCAGAAGGAGCCGGTGACGCTCGGCGAGTTGACTGAACTCCATATACGTGAGGGTGAGTTTGCTGGCAAGTCGCTGATTGAGATCACGTAACCGGGCCATGCGGGCTTCGCGCGGATCGGGCTGCCGGCCCGCCGCCCAGGCGGCTGCCCGCCGCTTCTCGAACTCGTCCTTGAGGTGGCCCCAGGTCCGATAGAGGGACGCGCTGGAGATGCCCGCCTCGCGGGCGAGCCTCTTGACGTCGCAGGCGCCGCCGGGCGGGATCGGCCCGGCCAGCAACCGGTCGATGGCAGCGCGGATGCGCCGCTCGATCTGGTCGCGCTGCTGGTGGCTCAGTGCCATGTCATCCGGTCTTTCCGGTTGCCGTGTCGATCTCTTCGAGAACCTGCATGGACCGCTCGTGCTCGGCCCGCAGCCGGTCCTTCTCAGCGGGCGGGATCCGAGGGCTGGCCGGCAGGACGACGCCGTTGTCGGCCCTGGGCGAAGAGCGTCTTGTGGCGTGCGGGGTGGTTCCCGTCCGTGATCCGAAGCGCCAGAGAGGCCCGGTGCCGGGAGGGTGAGGCGCTTGACTAGGGTGAACACGCGTGCGGGAGTTGACTGACCGACGGCTTCCCGGCGTGTCATCGAAGGAGCGTCACCAGCTGTGAAGAAGATCAAGGCCGCCATCCTCGCGTTCGCCGCCGTGGCCGGACTCGCCGTCGCCGCCGCGCCGGCCCAGGCCGCCCCGTGCAGTACCGGCGGCGCCCAGTACATCTGCGAGTACGGCGTCACCAATCACGCGCTTCCGGGGGACCAGCGGGAACAGTTCCTGGTCGGCACCGATTACGCGGTGTGGACCCGCTGGACCACCAATGGGCAGTGGTCCGGCTGGTACTCCCTGGGGGGAACCGTGTGGAGCAAGGTCAGCATCAGGGAGCAGACCGACATCGGCCCCCACGCGATCTGGATCTACGCCAAGGGCTCCAACACCCAGACCTGGGGTCGGCTCCGCACCGCTCCCGGTGCGAACTGGAGTGGATGGGACTGCCTCAGCTGCGCCGACCGCTGAGTCCCTCCCCGTCGCGGATTCGACTGCGTTCGACCCGTGGTAATGGCCCCGGGCGGGATGCGTCCGCCCGGAGCCGTCCGTCGTGGCTGCCGGGCACGGCAGCGCCGCGCCGGATGCGTGGTGTGGTGTCCTGGGACCGGCCGCTGACGCTGTGGCACGCGGAGGGGATGACGTGCCGCGCCGCCGTACCGTGCTCGGCCCGGGCCTCGGACATCGGAGGGGCAAGCGAGGACGCTGAGCTCGCCGGAGCGGCCCACAGTGACCTCGGTGGGGGCGCGGACCAAAAGGCGCGGGCAGGTCTCGGTCCTAACGGCCGCCGGCCGCTGGCGCCGTCGGGTGCCACTCGCGGCGGAGGAGACCGAAAACCCAGGAGTCGGAGACGTCGCCGTTGACGACGCAGTCCTCGCGGAGGGTGCCTTCGCGAACGAAGCCGAGCTTCTCCAAGACCCGGGCGGACGCCACGTTGCGGGTGTCTGTCTCGGCCTGGACCCGGTTCAGGTCCAGGGTGTCAAACGCCCACCGCAGGACGGCGTGAGCGGTCTCCGTGGCATAGCCGTGGCCCCAGGCAGCGGAGTCGAAGACGTAGCCCAGGGACGCGCTGCGGAAGTCCGGGTTCCAACTGGTCAGGCCGCACCAACCGATGAACGCGCCGTCGGAGCAGCGGTCGACGGCCACCCGCGCTCCCGTGCCTTCCTCCTCGATCGTCTGGCAGGTCGCGATGAAGCGCTGAGCGCGGGCCCGGTCGGTCCACGGCGGGGAGTCCCAGTAGCGCAGCACGTCAGCGCTGCTGTGCAGCGCGTAGAGCGGCACCGCGTCGGCGTCGGTGAACGGCCGCAGTCGCAGGCGGGCGGTGTGCAGCTCGGGGGTGCGCAACGTCATGCGGAGCATCCTGCCGCGTCACGCTCACCCCCGACCATCCGTTTATCCGGACGGTCGGGGCGCGTACGTCCCACGCCGGACGCGCCGCATGGGCGGTGGTCCGCAGTACCGTCCGGCATGGCGAGCGGACGGCGGCGGTACTGGCGCGCCCTCAGGACGCCGACCAGACCCCGCAGCCGCAGGTGGGGACCGTCCGTGGTGACCGGGGGCGACGGCACGCGTCTTTCGGGAACCCACACCGGCGATCCGGGGCAGGAATCCCGGGCTGCCCCGGCCCGCGGATTCAGGCCTGGGGCGGATACGGGAACTCAGTGGCGTCGCCGAAGAAATAGTCGTACGCCTTCTCGAGAAACGCGTACAGGTCGTCCTCGCTGCAGAAATCGAGACTCCCCTGCGTGATGTCCTGCCACTCGACGAGCGACATCTCCCGCGTGCGAATCACCTCGGCGAATCCGTCACGCTGGTCCGCGACGGTCTTCGAGAAGGGGCCAGGGTTGGCGAGACTCCCCTGGATCCCCTTCTTGAGGTCTTCCGGCTCATTCATGTAGTCGGGGCCGAAGGCGCTGCCGATGAAGGACTTCGTCTTCGCGTCCATGCGCTTCTCCTAGGGGTGTCATCCCGGCGCGGGACTGGGTACATCGTCTTGAGGTCGCCCGTGCTCGGGTCGTAGACGGCGAAAATATCGCCGTCCTGGAAGTCCACGGGAAGGCGTTTCACAGAATCGTCTGTGGCCCTCGGGTCACCGGGATCCACGTAGTAGTTGGCTCCAGGGGGCTCGATGTCCTCCGACCGGACCTCCGCCGTCCGCGTCTACCGCTCGCCCACGGCACCCCTCAAACACCGCACCGTGCCGCCGGCCACGGCCAGGACCGCCGCGATCCGACGATGCCGCAGCACGCACGGCGAACGGACCCGAACTCACGGAGAGATGACACCCAGCCTCGGAGATTCGGCCCCCGCGGTCCCCCGGCCCCGACCGACGCGACGGCTTCACCATCGGCAGGAGTCCCTCGCCCCGCATGCTCGGCATTGCCATGAGGACGCCCGGCTGGGGCCGTACCCAGTCGTTTCGTTCGTGGGTGCTTAGAAGATGGTCGTGCCGGTGATGATGACGGCGAAAACTACGAGGCAGAACAGGGTGAGGGAGATCCGGCCGGTGAGAGCCCGATACCGCTTCGCGTACCGTGCCTCGTGCCGGGCTATGTCTGCTTCCACACGCGGGTCCGGCGCCCAGCCGGGCGCCCGTCGCTCCTCCAGGAGGGCGCGCAGGGCCGCCGTTTCATGTGAAAGTCGCTCTTCACCGAGTTCGGTGGTGTCCAGGTTCGGCAGAAGCACGCGTCGGCCGTCCGAACGGTAGGCGTAGACGACCCTCTCCGGGGTCGCACGCTCCCCCACCGGGGGCGAGGGCGGAGCGACGGTACGGATGTCGTAGATGTCGGCCCAGCCGAAGCGGCGTGTGCGCATGCCCGCCCGGAGGGAGATGCCGTCGGCGTCGACGTTGGTGAAGGTCCGCGGTGCGGCGCCCAGAGCCCAGAGGAAACCAGCCGCGCAGGCGACGGTGGTCGTTATCTGCAGCCAGAGGGGAAAGGGCTCGTTCCAGGTATGCAGGAGGAAAGCGGCGATCGGTAGGCCCGCTACCCACACGACTGTGAACGTCTTCTTGGTCGTGGTTCGATAGCGGCGTGGCAGTGGTCCTTCGTGCACGGTCTCCCCCTGAAAAGCCGAGATGGATCTTGAGCTGCTACATGATCGCAGCCGCCTACCGGGGGCATACGAGGAGGTGGTCGTAGACCGCTCGCTCGCCACGGCCGGGGCCCATGGGACTGGCGGTGGTCGGGCGGTGGTGGCTTTGGGAGCGTCCCGCCCACGAAACACCCACCACGGGAGCCACAACTCACCGCGACAACGGCAACGGCAGCGCCAGCGGCATCCCGTCCCGGCCGGCGCTCGCGGTGTGCAGCCCCACCGATGACCCGGACCGATCGAGCCTTCAGATGCGCTCCACCACCAAACCCGGTACAGCCGGCGCTGCGGCACGGCGAGGGGCCGGTGACCTCGCACAGGGGCGCGGCCCGGTGAAGCCGCCCTACGGCCCCTGATACGGCGGCCGGGCACCGCCATCTGTCCGTCGGCGCTGTCTTCGGCGGTGGCGAGGGCGACACGGCGCTGCCGGCCTGGGCCGACGGGGTCGGGGGCGGCCGGAAACACCTCAGGCTTCGCCGTCCGCGACGGCCGCACGTACACGGTCACCGAGCAGGAACCACTGCTGCAGCACAGCGGAGCCACTGGCTCAGCCCCAGAAGGCACGGGTGTTCGAACAGCTAGTTGGTCTAAGCCGGCGTGCACGCCGGTTGCCTGCCCGTGAGGCTGAGGCGTCATCTTCGGGCTAGGGAGAAACATGCCTCAGGAGCAGTGCGAGGCGGCCAAGGCCGACCTCGAGCGAGCACAGCAGCTAAAGATTCGTCTTCACGGGGAGTGGGACGAGGCCAGGGAACGGCTTGCCGAGTTGCAGGCGGCACTGCCCCCGGACCCCAAGGAGATCACAGCCCAGGAGATCGCGGTCGAAAAGTCCCGGAAGAGGTTCAGGGCGGCGGAGGAGAAGGTCACAGAATGCAGAGATCGGGTGGATACCTTCTGCGGCGACCACCTGTAGCCCACAGCACGGGCAAGCCGTAAGGGCGGCCGACCGTGCCGGCGCCCTGGGCCGCGGGCGTCGTCCTTGGACGTGTGGGCAGCCGTTTCGTCAGGAACGGCGATCTCCCTCTGCGCGGGGTGTTCCGGCCTGCGTCTGCGACAAGGCGATGCGACGCCGGGCGAGATCGACATCAATGATCTTCGCGGTGAGGGCGTCGCCGACCGCGACGACAACCGGGGTCGCTTCATCCAGCTCGCTGGTGTGCACGAGCCCTTCGAAGCCGTCCTCTCGGTCTTCGATGCGGACGAAGACGCCGAACGGGAGGATCTTGGTGACCTGTCCGGTGACGACCTGTCCGAGCCGCTGCGCGACCTGCGGCCACGGGTCCTCCTGCACCGCTCGCAGCGACAGCGGTACCCGTTCCCAGACCATGTCGACGTCGAGGACTTCGGCGGTGATCTCCTGGCCGATGCTGACGACGTCAGATGGGTGGCTGAAGGGACGCCAGGACAGCTCCGGAATGTTGATCATCGCGGTGAAACCACCGATGTCCACGAAGGTGACGCCGAAGCTGGCGATGGAGGTCACCGTGCCGGTGACAACCTGACCGCGCCGCAGAGTCTTCAGGAAGGCCCAGTCCCGGTCGCTGGGTGTCGGCTCGGTCTGCCAGCGAGCGCGGAGAACCCCATCGCTGTCGGGCAGTACGGCGGTGAACAGCGGGAGATCTTCACCGGCGTACATGGATACGACGCCGGCAGCACGCGCGTCGGCGAGCTGGGAGGTCACCGCCTCGAACTGGGTGTCGTCCACGACCGTGCTGGTGATCTGCCCGTCCTGGTCCTCCCAGATGATCTCCACCAGGCCTTCATCGGGCAGGGCGGCCACGGCCGTGTCGATGTCGGTGAGCAGGTCCGGCCAGACCGCCAGCTGCGAGCGCGGGGCCAGTCGGGATCGGGCGGTTTCGATGGTGTCGCTGCTCAGGCGATGCCACCGGGATGCGTTGGCGGCGAAGGCCTCCTGCAGGAACACGGCGCGGTGGGCGCTGACGGTCCAGTCCAGGCGGGCCCAGAAGTCGGCGTCGGCCGGACGCTGTACGTACGCGGGGTCGTCGGGGGCGAAGTCGTACGGCGATGCGTCCAGGCGTTCCGGGAACAGGCCGAGCGCGCGGGTGCGGGTCAGCGCGGCTTCGCAGGGCCGGCTGCTGCCGAGGTAGAGGCATTGGTCCCAGCCGACGTGCACCGTGAACGCTCCCTCCGCCTCCAGGCGGCACCAGGCGCCGTTGTCGCGGAGCATGGCCCGGACGAGTTCCAGGCCGACGTCGATCGGCACCAGTGCGCCGTCGTGGGACCCGGCGTGGTCGGCGGGAAAGAGGCCGGCCAGGCCGTGGCCGTCGATCGGTGGTTCCAGGCCGAAGTGGACGAAGCCTGCGAGTTGCGGCTCCCGGATGACCAGCTGGTCGACGCCGGTGTCCTCGGCAAAGGCGGCGACGGCCTGCAGGTAGGCGGCTTCGACCGGCCCGTGATCACTGGTCGCGGGCTCAGTACCCGCGTAGTGGCCGTTCTGGTCGCGGTCGGCGGGGTCGTACTTCGTGACCTGGTAGACGTAGGGCAGCACGTCACTGCCCGCCGGGCTTCGACAGCGCGGGTGCGTTCTCGTGGCGCTCAATGACGCGGTAAACGGTGGCGCGGCTGACAGAGAAGAGCTCGGCAAGGCCGGCGATGGTGTGCTCGCCGGACTGGTGCTGCTTGACCAAGTCGGCCTGCCGGCGGGCGGTGAGCTTGGGCCGCTTCCCCTTGAGCTTGCTCTTGGCCCGCGCCACTGCCACGCCTTCGCGGGTACGCATGCGCGGAAGGTCGACGTCGAACTCGGCGAAGGTGGCCAGGATGCCGAAGGACATCTTGCCCATCGGGTCGGCGGGGTCGTAGAGGGTGCCGCCGAGCGAGAGCTTGACCCTGCGGGCGGTAAGGGAGTCTCCGATGTCGCGGGCGTCGGGCACCGAGCGTGCGAGGCGGTCGAGCTTGGGGACGACGAGGGTGTCGCCGGCACGCACCGCCGCCAAGGCCTGGGCCAGGCCGGGCCGGTCGCGATCGGTTCCGGTCAATCCGTGGTGGTCCACGTGGATCCCGTCCTCCGGAACGTCCAGGCTGAGGAGGATCTCGCGCTGGGCGGTGAGATCCTCCTTGTCCAGACTGCATCTCGCGTAGCCGAAGCGTTCACTCATGCCCGGAGCGTACGGTGAGTGCCCGCTGACCAAACAGTTCACCGGACGACCCCCTGAATGAGACCGCCGCTTGCACGACCACGTGAAGGGCCGGATCCTGCAGGGCGGCGACAGCGGCGGACTCCACGTCGACCGCGGTGAGTGATGCGGGTATCTTGATCGCCGGCTTGCCGCCCTTGATGCCTCGCATCGGGTTGGCGAGTCGATCGCGGCGACCAGGACGGTGGCCTCGAAGCGGTCGTCCTCGACGCCGACTACGACGCGCCCCGCATTGCCCACCTCCTCAGCGATCTGCCGGTCGAAGTGCTGGGCCGGCTGCGCTCGGACCGGTTCATGCGCAAGCCGGTCCCGGTGCCGTGGATCGACCACAAGGGCCCCTTGCCGGTCATCGAAGGCACGGTGATCCGGTTGGCGGTCGCGAAACTGCCCAGCGGTGGGGTGAACAAGCCTGTGTGGCTGTGGCGGTCCCGGACCGGTGCCCGCCCCGAGGACGTGGATCCGTGCCGGCAGGCATTCCTGCGCCGATTCGACGTGGAGCACACCTTCCGCTTCCTCAAGCAAACTCTCGGGTGGACCCGGCCCAGGCTCCGGGACTCCGGCGCGGCCGACCGCTGGACCTGGCTCGTCCTGGCCGCACACGCCCAACTCCGCCTCGCCCGCCCCCTCGCACGGGACCCGCGCCGGCCATGGGAGCGACCAGCGGAACCGAACAGACTCACCCCCGCCCGGATCCGGCGCGGGTTCAGGAACCTGCACGCGAAGACGGGCACGCCGGCCGGTGCACCGAAACCCACACGGCCCGGCCCCGGCCGCCCGCTCGGCTCGAAGAACAGGCGGCCCGCCACCCGCTACGACGTCGGGCGGCTCTTCGCCACCGGTGAGTCCTACACCCGACCCGCACATCACACGAAGGGGGACGAGGCCCCGGCGAACTGGATGAACAGCAAGAACGGCAGACTAGGCTCATGGACTCAGGACTTGCCGCATTGCTGGGCGCCGCCGTCGGCTCCGCCACCACCCTCGGGGCCGCAATCGTCAACGGCCGTGCTCAGGCACGGTCCCAGCACGCGCAATGGAGTCGCCAGCATCGCCGCGACGCATACGCCGGCTACCTGAGCGCTCTCCATGACCGCGACATCGCCATGGACGCCGTCCTTGACGCGCTGCGTGCAGACCAACCCGATCTGCCCGACATCGACGAGAAGACAGGCCGCTTCATCACCCTGGCCCGCGAGGTCCACCGCGCCTGCGAAATCGTCATCCTCGAAGGGCCGGCACCTCTCGCGGAAGTCGCGGAACGCGTCACCGTCGCCTCCGCCGACCTCTCACACGTCATGCGACGGATAGCCGAGAACGCCCACGCGGGCAACACCACCCACAAGGCCGAAGACCTCGCCCTTGCCGCCGAACGAGAGCGGACCCTCTACGAAGCCGTCAAGGACTTCCGCCTCGCGGCCCGCAGCACTATCGGCAAAACCAACTGATCCAGGGACTCCGAGCCCCGCCCCCCCGGACCGTTGGGAGATTGAGGCGTTGTTCAGCCTGAAACGTTGAACGTCAAGCTGACCGGAAGCCTGGGCAAGCCCCGTAATGGAGGGCTTGCCCAGGCTCACCTGAGGCTTGCCCAGTGCTGAGTCCGCCCACAGCGGCCGGACCTCGGCGCTCCTACCGCAGTGCGCGCAGTGTCCAGAGCGTGCGACGCCGGGCGCGCCGCTGGATTCGTCGGCGTCGAGCGGGAGCCTTGTCGAACCGGTCAGCTGTCATCGTGCAGGGCCGCCACTACTGACCGCCCCCGTCGGGGCGGCCGCCCTCCCCCGACCGCTGCGCCACATCGCGGTCGACCGCCGGGTCCGTGCTGATATCGGCCGCCAGTTCCTTCCCTTGACGACCAGGCCTTCGACACCTGACACAGTCGAACGCTGAAGAACGCCCGGGCCCTTCGCGGCGAGCACGATGGCGGTGCGGCCGCCGCAGGCGCCGGCCGGCCCGGCACTGGAGGCCTTCGAAGGACAGTTAGCCGATTGCAGTGGGCAGCCGCAGGACCCTGCGAGCGGTGTCGATCGCCCCTCCGGACCGCGGTCCGGGGGTCGGTGGCCGTCCGGCCCGCGCGCGGATTTGCCCGCGGGCCGGAACCACCGTCAGGAGCCGCCCGTTGATCGCGGGCTGACGATCACCGCTGAGGGGGGTCCGTTTGGGAATCGCCCAGCTGCAGAATTGCGCCCTGCCCCCGTTACGAGAAGGTCAACCCAGCTCAGCCACGTCGGAGCTAGCCGGCTTCGGGGGCCTCTGGTGACCGCACTCCAGCCGGGTTCCGTTGGCGTCAGTCACTGTGTACTCCAGGACAATCTTGGTCGGATCGCCGTCTTCATAGGGCCACACCGTGACGCCTCCCTCCCATACAACGGTGGAGAACCAGACATCGATCCCCTCGACTTCGGGCGCGACCGTGAAGACCTCACCGGGCTTCAGGTAGAAGTCCTCACCGTACGGCTCGATGAAGAGGCAGAGATCGCCATTGCCTGCGTTCTCCACAGGCAGCCTGCTGCGTCCCACTCGTCCCCCCAAGACCGCCGCTCCGATGCGCCGCTCCACAGTATCCGCCTGCATCGCCCCGGCCGTTCAGACGCCTAGACGGATTCCCTAGACTTTCCAGGGAAGTCTTTCAAATCTGCAGTAGCCGGTTTTCATATCGACCACGATTGGAGCACTGGCGCCAATCCTATAACGCTGCCCGCCCGGCGATACCCCTCTCAAAGGGAAGGAGAATACCATATTTCCGGGAGACTCGAATCTTTGGGAGAGTTTAATCACGCAACCCCATTCATCCCATTGGGGGATATTCGCACGCCCAAAGCGTTCAGCGATTTGCCGCGCTTCGCTTTCCGTGATTGTCACTTTCCGCCTCCTGTGTAAGTCAAATTCATTTATGCGTCGGGCTGATGCTGTGATGAGCTCGTTCGCCACGCGGACCAGGGCTGTCGGTGCACATCCGTGGAGCTCATAACACGCCTGGTCAGAGCCGGGATCCAGGCGTCCATGGACCGGTCGGCGACTCGTTCAACAACGCCCTCGCGGAGACCTGCGGATGCCGATCAAGACCGAGAGCATCCGCGGCCGCGTCTGCACCAGCAGAGCCGAGGCGAATCTCGCGCTGTTGCAGTACATCGACGCGTCTTGGGCCGGAGAGATGCCCCCTCATGACTCCAGGTATACGGACCCGGGTGCTTCGTGAACGTTTGGCACATCAAGGCCCCTTACAACAGGCCCCCCAAGGCGAACCCCAGCCCCATCGCGACGAACAGCGCGCCCATTGCGCAAAACAGCCACCAAAAGGCGGTGCCCTCGGCCGGGATCGTCCAGCGTGACGGGTCTGCCCGGTCGTACCGGAGCTCGACGCGGGCACCGACGGGAAGGGTCCTGTCCTTGGGGCGAGCGATGTTCGTCCGGGTTTCCATTGCGCGGCCGTCGCCCGTGCTCCACGTGATGACCGGGTAGTACACGGTGGTTCCGACGCTCCGGCCGGTGCTGCCCGTTTCCGAGGCCGGCGCGATCCGGGTCTCCACAAGACGGGTCACCACCCCCCGCGCAGTACCGCCCTCCCTCAGCAGGAACCGGACGCGTCGGATCTTGAGGGAGGCGACGACTCCGATGGCCGCCCCCGCGGCGGTGAAGACCGAGGCGAAGAGCAAGAGGATCTGGGAAGCGGACACGGGGTCGTCTCGATTCTGGAGCCGGAGAACTCCTGACAGCATGCCAGTGCGGCGATCTGGCTTACCCAGGGGCGCCTGGCCGGGGCGGCCCTCTGCGCAGCCCCGCCGACGGTCTCCTCCCCGAGGAGGAGGCCGGACCGGGCCGCAGGTCCAGGACCGGGCGTGGACGGGACCGGGGTCCTCGTGCCCTTGGGCGATGTGCCGTACCAGGGCGGGTTCCTAGCCTCGGGGCATGCGATCACACGAAGCGGACGATGCCCATGGAGACCCCGTGACCAAGGTCAGCCCCGCCGCGCGCCGTGCCTTGGCCGTGGGCCTCACCCTCGCCGCCTGCCTCACGTCCTCCCCCGTCCTGGCCACGGCCGCGGAGGCCCCAGCCCAGGGCGGCTCCGGGGCCGGACTGGACCGGTACTACCGTCAGCACCTCGGCTGGGGCAGCTGCATCAAGGGCCCCGACGACACCACGGGCCGCGATCTGGACCAGGCGGGCGTGCAGTGTGCGGACGTGACCGTGCCCCTGGACTACGCCGACCCCGGGGGGCGCACGATCACCGTGGCGGTCTCCCGGCTCAAGGCCACCGACACCCGGCACCGCATCGGCGCGATCCTCCTCAACAACGGCGGCCCGGGCGGTCCCGCGCTCCAGTCCCCGCCGCAGGCCCGCGCGTCGATGAAGGAGGTCGGCGCGCGCTACGACATCGTCGGCTTCGACCCGCGGTTCATCGGGCGCAGCACCGCGCTGGACTGCGGCCTGCCCGTCGGCATGACCTGGCTGTCCGCCGGCGCCGGCCGGGCGGGTTTCGACCACCAGGTCGCCCTGCAGAAGAGCCTGGCCGACAAGTGCCGGGCCACCGACGCCGCGGTGCTCCCGCACATCACCACCCGCAACACGGCCCGCGACATGGACGTCATCCGCGGCACGCTCGGCGAGCGGAAGATCTCCTTCCTGGGCTACTCGTACGGCACTTACCTGGGCACGGTCTACACGCAGATGTTCCCCGGCCGTCACGACCGGATGGTGCTGGACGGGGCGATCAACCCGGGCGACTACCGCCCCCGGCTGCTGAAGGGCACCGAGCGCGAGAACGAGAAGGCGCTGTCCGACTGGGCCGCGTGGGCCGCGGAGCACCACGGCACCTACGGCCTCGGCCGCAGCCGCGCCGAGGTGCTCGCCACCGTCGACCGCGTCGTCGCGGCGGCCGCGCGCGGTCCGCTGACCATCGGCGCGAGCGCCGATGCCTTCCGGATCGACGACAGCCAGGTGCCGCTCCTCCTCTTCTCGGGCATCGCGGACGACACCGCCCCGGCGCGGGCGTCGTTCGGCGAGCTGGTTTCCGTACTGGCCGAAGCCGCGAAGGGCCGGCCGACGACGGTGCCGCCGATGCTCGTCCCGGAGCTCCGGTACGTACTGCGCGGTGAGGGCGAGCCCACCGGCGCGCAGTCCGCCGTCATCTGCGGGGACGTGGCCGCCCCGCGCGATCCCGAGTTCTACTGGCGGGACATCGAGCGCAACCGCACCGCGCACCCGCTGTTCGGCGCTCTGACCAACAACATCAACCCGTGCGCCTTCTGGGACTCACCGCGCGAAGAGCCCACCCGGGTGCGGCGCGACGCCCCCGCACTGATCGTCGCCGCCACCGGTGACCCGCGTACGACGTACAAGGGAAGCGTCGAGCTGCACAGGCAGCTGCCGAGCTCCAGGCTGGTCACCCTTGAGGGCGCCAACCGGCACGCCCTCTTCGGGCGCTACGGCAACGCGTGCGTGGACGACCAGGTCAACCGGTACCTGGCCACCGGCAAGCTGCCGGCGAGGGACCGGACCTGCGTCAAGCAGGCGGGGTAGCGGCGGGCGGCTACCGGCTCTGCCAGACCGGGGCGGGGTGGCGGGGTGCGCGCCGCCTGCGGGCTTCGAGCCCGAGGAACGTGGCTCCCGAGGCGAGGGTCGTGAGGAACGACACCAGCATGGCCAGCGGCAGCAGGACACTGGCGGGTTCCCCCAGCCCCAGCCACAGCCCCGCCGTACCCATCGCCAGGGCCACCAGCAACAAGACCCTCGCGGTGAGCGAAAGTTCAGCGCTCACCGCGACGAGGGCATACCCGATAATCAGGCCCGGCGCAACGGTCACCACCAGGCCCAGGAACAAGACGAGCAAGAGCATGATCATGTCGTACCGACCTCCGGTTCTCACGGCCGGCTGGTGCCGAAGGCAGACGGATCCACGTCCCCCCTGGCCTGTCAGGCCTTTCCGCACGCCATGTTGCCAGATTTTCTGAACACGTTCAACGCAGCTCGTGGACGGTGTCCACTCCTCGGCGGAGATGCGAAGGGGCCGCGTGCGGTGGCTCGTTACCGTGCGGGCGATGGGCCATCGACGGCGACTGGTCACGCTGCCGCCGGCCGAAGGCGCCGCGACGTGCGTCCCCGCGCGCGGCAGTTGGGTACGCGGACCAGGCGAACTGAGTACATACGCCCATGCCGGGGCCACGGGGCGGGCGGTGCAATGGGGGCATGAGAACGACTTCTGCCCTGGTACCTCCGCCCGAACGGACCCGGCACTCGCCGTGGTGGCTGGCTCCGGCCCTGTTCACCGTGGCGGCTGTACTGGGCGGTGCGTGGGGCTACCGCTCCTGCCCGATCATCCACGGCGTTGCGTGGCTGGCCCTGCCGTACGTCATTCCCCTGGCCCTGGTGACGGCCTCCTGGCGGCCCTCGGCCCACCGGGACACGCGGACCCGCGGCTTGGTCATGGGCGGGGCCGGCGCCTTGATCGCCCTGATCTACGCGCACCTGGCCACTTTCGTGCTGTGCGCGCTGGCGCTCCTGCTGTGGGCCTTCCAAGGCGGCGGCTAGAGCCGCCTTGGACCCGATGCGCGTGGCCGATCCGAAGCTCTTCCCGGTCCGAGTTGGCCGCTACGAGGTCACGGTCCGGACATGACGCAGCTCCGGTACACCGTGGTGTACCGGAGCCGAGGCCCGCTCCGGTCCGGTCCGCGTCCGGGCGGACCAAGATCGCGTCCAGGACGTCGTGGGATCCCCGCGCGGAGGCGAAGCGCGGACTTGTCAGCCGGGGAAGGAGAAGTAGAGCGCCTCGCTGTAGAAGGACGCGAAGTGCTTCTGCCAGTCAGCTCGGACCGATGCCAGCCATTCGTCGTTCTGGCCGGCGATCGCCGCCTCGGCGTTGGCGACAGCGTCGGGGATGTCGTCGGACGCCAGACGCCGCACGCTCGCTGCCGGATCGTCACCGGACATGGAGACGATCTCACCGGTCTCGAGGACGAAGTACTTGGCCTGCTGCTTCTCGAGGTGGGCCGTGGTCCTGGCCACGCATTCGGCGAATTCGGCGTCGTCCTCCAGGCCCTTGCCGACCGCGCGCAGGAGGTCGCGGAGCAGCGCCGCCCCGTCGGCGTAGTCCGCGGCGATGCCGATCGGAGGGTTCCAGATCATCGACGGAACGACCGTCGTTCCGCGCCCCACCATGAGCTTGTGGGCAAGCGGGATGTCCCAGTTGTGCTCGGATATGCACCGGATCCGCTGGGGAATCTGCGCCTCGTTCGGCATCGAGTCCGCGGAGTAGAGGTATGAACGGTTTGCCATGGTGGCGACGCTAACACCAGGGACCGACAACGCCGGATGCCCGCCGGTCGCACCGTCGGACACTCCTGCCGCGGGGTTCAGCTCACAAGCGGTGCGGTAGGACTGAGTTTCTACCCTGACCCGGACGGGCTACCGGATTTCGTGGCGGTGGCCTGATGACCGCCGGCACCGCCGTGAAGATTCCGGCCCAACGCTCTGCCCCCGCGTACCGCGCCCGGCTGGACTACCCCGCGTTCCGGGACCTGCTGATGGAGCACCCCGGCCACGGCGCCGATCACGTCCGCCGCTGCCTGAACCGCAAGGGTTGGGCGTGGACTGGTCAGTACCTCCGGCGCTTCTGGGCGGCCCGTCAACAGCAGATCGCGGGATCGGACGGCATCACGCCGAAGACACCCGAGCTGAAGAACAGCGCCTGATCACCCTCTGTACGACGAAGCCCCCGCCCCGGCACCGAGCCGGCCAGCGGGGGCTTCGATGTTCGTGGGCTACTGCCCCCGGAAGGTCTTCCGCCACTCGAGCGGCGACATCGTCAGCGCGGCCTCCGCGAGGGCCTGCGCCGACGCCGTCTTGAGGCTGTTCAACGACGTGTCGATCCAGTCCTGCACGAGGCTGTAGCCCTGCGCGCGGTACTCCACCGCCTGCACCAGGCACTCCAGCTTGTCCGCGTCCTTCGCCACGATCGCCTCGGGGGTGTCGCCGCTCTCGTACTCGCCCACCACCCGCTGCACCCCGGCCCTGACTGCCGGGTGCGCGGCGGAGACCTGGTCGGCGGTGACGGTCTCGTTCGACGCGGCGTCGATGTACCGGCGGCCGATGTGCGGGATGTCCCCGATCCGGGTCTCTTGGGTGTCGTGGAAGAGGCACATCAAGGCGACCTTGGCGGGGTCCACGCCCTCCATCATGGCCAGTACGGCGCCGACGATCCCGACGCGGAACGAGTGCTCGGCGATGCTCTCGGGGTTGTTGTTCCCGGTGAACCACCAGCCGGTCCGCTTGGCGTTCTTGAGCACGCCCATCTCGAAGAGGAATCCGGCCGTGCCCTGGGCGTTCGCCATCTCGTCTGCCATGTGGTGACCTCCGGTCTGTCAGGTGCGATCACGTAAAACGTAGTTCACGGTGGAGAGTTCGCGGCGGGATCTTTCGGAGATGCCGGCCCCGTCCAGCAGGTGCTCGGTACGCTCCGCCAGATCCCGCACCAGGAGGCCCGATGCCTGCGGCAGCCACGGGTGGGCCGTCAGCAGGGCCCACATCGTGTGGGCGTACAGGTCCACGTACCCCGGGGCGTGGTGGAGGCCGTACGTCAGGCCGCGCAGCGCCGTGGTTTGCGGCGAGGACGGCCAGGTCCTGGCGGTCGCGGAGCTGCTGCTCGCGCGCTCCGTCGTCGAGGTACTGGTAGGCGATCATTGCCTTCATGGACCACCTCGTACCCGTCAGCAGTTTCGGACTGCGGTTCGTCATACCGCAGCACCCTCAGGTGATCGAGGAGGGGTGGGCGGAGGTGCGTCCATTGGTCGACGGCCGGGACCTGCTGGCGGAAATCCACCCGGACGGCATGTCGAGCTGTTCAAGCCGGCATGTACTTGGCCCCGCCGAGGGCTGGCCGTTCGCGGCCTCGGACGAACCGCGCCGGGTCGAGCTGTCCCACAACGACTGTGTCACCGACTGCTGCGGAGGCATCTTCGTCACCATCCGGCGCCAGGGCGACCGGGTGCTCTGGACGTCGTGGGAGAACACACACGACAACCGGGTTCCGCTCCCCACCGACCTGCACTTCGACGCGGCCCAGTACGACGCCGAACTGTTCAGGGCAGGCAGGGACGTCAGCTGGGAGAAGCCTGTGGACACAGCCGCCCGGCTGCTGGCCGGGGAACTTGCGGACCGGACAGGCCCCGAACACGGGGACCTCGTAGTCCTCGCGATCACGCCGGTACGTACGGAGCCCGCACGGGTGACGGTGCGTCTGGGCCGCCGCGGTGTTCCGTGGACACCGGGGGAGGATGCGGTCCGCGACTTGCTCGTGACCGGTCAGGAACCCGTTCGGGAACTCGTGCGGCGGTTCGTCCTCGCACTCACGGCCGAGGACTCCGGCGACACCGTCAGCCAACGCTGAGGCGGAAAGCGGTCCAGTGGCCTCGCCCGTACGCGGCGTTCAGGCGGACGATGTCGCGCTCCAGCCCGCCCAAGGCAAGATCGGCCGGGCCGAGTCCAGGCTGCCTTCGACCGGGCCGCCTTGCCGCCGTTGCCCGCAGCCGGCCGCAGGAGTCTGAGGTCAGAGCGCGGGTTCGGAAAACCCATGCGGTCGCGGCTATCCGCCGACGGTTCCGTCTTCCCCGCCAGGGGGCGTCCACCAGGCGACGATCCGTGCGGCCATCGCGTCCGGCCGCGGGCCCGAGGGGTCGAGACCGAAGTGGTCCGCCAGCTCATGCCGCAAGAACTCGGCGCTTCCCGTCGGGCCTGCGCCGCTGTGAAGCCGCCCGAGCAGCGGGGCGAGCATGCAGTCGTACTCGTCCTGCACGGCGTCGGCGACACCGATCGGATCCCACTCGTTGAGCAGATGCCGCAGGTCGCGCTCGGTGGAGGTGCTCCAGGGTCTCATCTCCCCAGACTGCACCATCCCCCGCTAAGCCAGGCACGCAAGGGCGCGAGCACACGAGCCCATACCCGAGCAGGCAAGCTCGGGCCACCCTGCGATTCCCCCATGCCTCCCCCGCCGATGGACCGGCTGTCCACCTGTCGGTGGACAGCCGGTCCATCGGTCGGTTGTCCAGGTCCACCCCTCCCACTGCCTAGCGTGGGAACAGAAGATCCGGGAGAGCCGCGAAGCACCCCGTACCCATCGACAAGAGGGGTTGCCCCATGAGCCCGTTCCTGACCGCCTTGATAGCCAGCGGGGTGATCCTGGTCATCATCCTGTCCACCGACCTGGGTACCCGCCAGATCACCAACATGCGGTTGCTGCGCTCGATCATCGCGATCGCGGTCGTGATCGCGCTGTTCGTCCGCACGCTCCCCCTGGGAGGAAACGACCCCTGGCTCCAACTGGCCGGTATCGGTGCGGGAGTCATCTGTGGCCTGATCGCCGCGACTCTGCTGCCCGCCCACCGAGCCCCCAACGGTGACGTCTACACCAAGGGCGGCATCGCCTATGCGATCGTCTGGACCTTGATGTCCGCCTCCCGCGTGCTGTTCGCCTACGGTTCCGAGCACTGGTTCGCGCAGGACGTCATCCTGTTCAGCATCGAGAACAAGCTGAGCGGACAGGACGTCTACTCGAACGCCTTCGTGTTCATGGCCCTGGCCATGGTCCTCACACGTACCGCTGTTCTACTCGTCAAGCGCCGCCGGACGCGCGGCACCCAGGTCCCGACGAGCGACGGCCTCGTAGACGTCTGACGGCATCCGGGTAGGACTCGAGTAGCGGTTGCGGTGGGTCAGGCCAGACTGAGCTGTTCTCCCGGGGGCCGTGGCAGGAGCACGTTCCGCAGGAGGCCGATTTCCGCGCGCCAGGGGCCGGCGCCGTCCGACTCGGCCCAGAGGTCCATCAGTTCGGATGGTTCGGTCATGATGCGGTCGAGGGCCTGAAGGGCGAGATCGCGTAGGCCGGTGAGATCCGGGAGGGGCTCTTCCGGCCCGTAGACGGGATCGGCCGGCTCACCCCCGGGGCACTGCGCGGCAACGAGTGCGGCTGCTGCTACGGCTACCTCGGATTCGGGTGCTTCGAGGTAAGCCGCGGTGTCGATCACACGAGTGAGAGCTCTACGGACGATGCCCTCACGTTCGCCGGCAGGCACTTCATCGAGGTCACCGCCAAAGTCCGCCGCGGTGTCGTTGTCGAAGGGGCCGACGTCCCAAGTGCCCATGGTCTCTCCTGATCACGATGCTGACCGGGGCATCCTGACGGACGCCACTGACAGAAGCCGTGCAGTCCAGCGCGGGGTTTCAGCCTCATGTCACTGGTCCCGGTGGCGTCGAAGTACAGGGTGAAGAACCAGGAGCGGTCTACTGCGATGATCTTGCCGGTACCCCGCTCCGGTACGCCGCTCCGGTACGCCGCTCCGGCCTCCCGCCCGGTTCATCGGAACCGCCCCGAGGACGAAAGCCCGCTCCGCGGGTCGGCCGGCAGCGGATAAGGGATAGCTCCAGGTGCCTGGGACGGGCCGCATACCCTGCCCTCATGGACGACGATCAGACCACTGGCACGGGCGAAAGCCTGACAGACCAAGAGGTGGAACAGCTCAAGGCCCTCCTTCGCCGGTTCTGTATCCATGAACTCGACCAGTTCCAGCTCATCAAGACGCAGAGCCCCCACGCGGAGGCATACATCGTGATCTCCAACACGCCGATCCCGGGCACCGAACCCAAGGACTACAACACCATCTGAACAGGCCCCCTGGACAAGTCACTCCCCCAGTCCGTGCGCCTTTCGCCTGTAAGAGCGGGCGGCGTACAACTGCGCCTGGCCCATCGGCTCCACGGAAGCCGGGCCGGAGTCTCCCGCCCCGGGTGTTCACCGCAGCGGCAGCGTGAACCGTGGCCGGGGCAAGGTCCAGGGGCCGGCAGGTGGCTGAGTACCGGCCGGGCCAGGCCGGGCCAGGCCGGGCCAGGCCGGGCCAGGCCCGTCGCTGCCCGCGTCCGGGTTCTCGCTCACGTCCCGTGTCAGTGGCCTGTGGGATCGTGCCCACCCCTGGCCTCGCGACGAAGGAGAGGGCCCCGTGGCCGCACGGCCCATCCCTGTAGGTTCCCTGACGACCCATCCGGAGCAGCATTCAGCCCGACGGGGAGGGCCCCGATCCATGCCTCTCGACGATCCGGAAGGGGACATCCGCTCTCGGGGATTCGAGCCACTGGAGCCCTACCCGGGAACCGGCCGTACCCCCTGGCGCTGCCGGTGCCCCAACGGGCATGAGGTCGAGGTGATCCCCCACCGGTTCCTCGCGGGAAGGACCTCCGGCTGTCCCACATGCGGCCGGGCCGAGGGAGGACGCCGTCGTCGTGAGGCCGCCGAGGCCAAGCACACCGCCGTCATGCGGGCGGCCGGGTTCGAACCGCTGGAGCCGTACCCCGGCAGCGGGGCGCCGTGGCGGTGCCGGCACCTGGCGTGCGGAAACGTCGTCACCCCCAGACCTGAGTACATCGGTACCGGCAGGGTCGGCTGCAGGGAGTGCGCGAAGGAAAGCCGCCGGGCCGTCCTCCAGCAGCGTGCCGGCGGAGCCGAGCGGGCCGAGGCGGACATGCGGTCGGTCGGTCTCGAACCCCTGACGCCGTACCGCAGCAGCGGGTTGCCCTGGCCCTGCCGCTGCACCGGGTGCGGGCATGTCGGTACGCGGCGCCTGTCCTCCATTCGCACCCTGATCAAAGCGGGGACGGCGTCGGGCTGCGCCGCCTGCAACCGCAAGGCCCGCGGGGAGCGGCAGCGCAAGGGCAACGCGGCCGAGGCCGAGGCCCTGATGCGAGGGGCCGGATACGAACCGTTGGAGCCCTACCGGGCGGCCGCAGCGCCGTGGAACTGCCGACACACCGCATGCGGTGCAGAGGTCCGGGTGCGGGCGTCAAGTGTTCGCCGCGGATACGACCCGTGTCCCGTCTGCCGGTCCGAGGGATACAAGCGGCGGGGCGTCGCCCGCCGCGTCGACTCCGAGGAAGCCTGCGCGCTCATGCGCGCGAAGGGATTCGAGCCGCTGGTCCCCTACCCCGGCGCCTCCGTGGGCTGGCGCTGCCGCTGCACCACGTGCGGGAAGGAGTCCAGGCCCATGTACTCCGGCGTCAAGGGGCGTGGGTACGGCTGCGGACACTGCGCGGGCAGCGCACCGCTGGACCCCCGGGCATGCGCGGCCGAGATGCGTACGCACGGATTCGAGCCGCTGGAGCCCTACCCCGGAAGTGACAAGCGCTGGCTCTGCCGCTGCCCGAACGGACACGAGGTGCACCTGCGCCTGACCGGGGTCCGCACCGGCAGGGGATGCCGGATGTGCGCCACACACGGCATCGACCTCGCCGGACCGTCGAAGGTCTACGTGATCACCCACCGGCACTGGAACGCGGTCAAGATCGGTATCGGCGCCTGCACCGGCCACACCTCCCGCCTCGTCCAACACCAACGCCGGGGATGGCAACTCCATCAGGCCCGCGATTTCACCACCGGCGCGGCCGCCTACGACGTCGAGCAGGCCGTGCTGGACCGCCTGCGCGGGGCCGGGCTCAGCCCCTTCCTCACCAAGGACGTCATGCCGAACGGCTGGAGCGAGACCTGCTCCGCCGACCGTGTCACGGCGGCCGAGCTCTGGGCGATGGTGGAGGAGGAAACCCGGAACACCCAGGAGCCCTACGCGCCCCGAGTCGGCGGCCGGCCCCGTGCCGCGTTCCTGTTCGACGCGGACGCCGCGGCCGCCGAGATGCGGGCCTGCGGATACGAGCCGCTGGAGCCCTACCCCGGCCGTACGAACGCGACCTGGCCCTCGCGGTGCACGACCTGCGGGCACGAAGGCCGCCCGACCTTCAACGCCGTCCGCAACGCGGGACAGCGCTGCCGGGTCTGCCGGACAAGGGCCACGCAGGCGAAACGGGTCGCGGCGAACGCGCCCAAGGCCGGCCAGGTGATGCGCGCGGCCGGACTCGAGCCGCTGGGGCCCTACCCCGGGAGCGGAACGCCGTGGCTGTGCCGCTGCACCTCGTGCGGTCGCGAGACGACTCCCACGTACGCCAACGTCAACAGCGGTTCGAGCGGATGCAGGTTCTGTGCCTTCAACTCGGCGAACGACGAGCGTGCGTCCGCCGAGATGCGCGCGGCCGGGTTCGAGCCACTGGAGAACTATCCCGGCCGCACCACGAACCCGTGGCGCTGCCGCTGTTCCTGCGGGAACGAGGTCACCACACACCTGGCCTTCGTCCGGTCGGGAACGGCCGGCTGCAAGAAGTGCCCCCGAGCCGGAGGCCGTACCGATCCCTCGAAGGCCGCCGCAGAGGCGCGCGCGGCGGGATACGAGCCCCTGGAAACCTACCCGGGGAAGACCACCGACCGCTGGCGCTGCCTTTGCTCGTGCGGGGCGGAGACCACGGTAACCCTGACCAGCATGAGGCGAGGCCGTCAACGGTGCGGAAAGTGCTCCCGGAGTGCGCCTGTGCGAGCGCCTTCCACAACGGATCAGCGTACGGACCGCCGGAGGGGCACTCCGCCGATGTCATGACGGCCGGGCTGCGATCTGCCGACGGGCGGAGTCCCAGACGACTTCGAACTCGTCAGAGGTCAGCTGTTCCGGTTCGTGGCCTTCCCACTCGGAGACGGGCAGTTCCGCTGTGATCCCGAACCTGTTGTCGTACTCCTCGGGGCGGCCCGTGTCGCAGGCCTGCTGCCACTCGGCAAGGGAGGCGGCCGCGATCGGCGTCAGCTCAGGCCCTGCGAGCTCGACCTGCCGGGTCACCCAACTGTCCGCGTCGACCTCGAAGTAGAACCAGACGTCTTCCTCGTCCCAGTGGCAGCGCATCCATGTCGTCACCAACCCATGATGACGGGGCACCTCAGAGCCGGGCCGGCCCCTGGAGAACGCGGGCGAGCACGTCGATGTGGCACCCCGCACCGAGAGCAGGCCGCAGCCATCGCCGCCCCGATCCTCCAGGGCACCCGCCAGGACTGAGCCGGGGGCGGGAAGAAGCCCGCCGACGCCCGCACCGGCTCGGGCGTGTCCGGCCGGTCGTCGACAATCCGCACTCTCACAACCGCGGTCGCCCCCACTATGAGGGGCGAAGAGCAGGATCGATCTCTGCCAGGCTCTCGTGCAGCCGACGGGCTCCCCGGACGACGCGATCGTCCGTGCCGCCTGACATCTCCTCGCAGAGCCGTAGCGCCTCGTGCAGATCTTCCGAGACGAAGCTGAAGACATCGACGACTGCGGTGTGGATCCAATCGGCGTGGTTGTCGTTGGCGACGGCCAGTGCGGACGCGACAATCGCCAGTCCGGCCCTGTCGTTTCGCCGAAGCAAGCCCTCCGCGGTGCGCCGGGTGACGAAGGTGTCACGCGAATCGAGCACGAGCCCCAGCAACGGTTCTACGGCCTCCGGCATCTCGGCGAACCCTGCCAGGCTGTGACCGGCATCCGCCCGGTCACGCCAGTCATCGCTTCGTCCGAGCTCGCCGAGGGTCACGACGACCGCACGCCGCAAGTCACTGTCCACGGATCCGCCAGCCCCTCCCACGATTCCGGTCAAAATATCATCGGGGCGACGCCCTACCGGACGGTCGCCCAGTCGGTGCCCGGCGGGGAGCTCGCCCGACAGGTTCCGGCTGGCCAGGGCCCCTTGCACGGGCCCGGGTCGACGGGAATCGCCTCCCGCGTGATGGTGCGGTCGCACCAGTCGCACAGCAATGCCGCCTCTGCGCCCGCGTCCTGAAGGTCGCGGGCCGCATCATCCGCGGCTTCCAGCCAGCCGGGTTCCGTGACCGCTACCGGCACGCTTTCGAGGAGGAGTTTGCTGTTCCAGAGGCTGAGGCCGGTGACCGTCCGGACCGCGCGGATCGCCTCCGTCTTCCGGTCTCCCACCGCAGTCACCAGCACACGGAACCCTGGCTCCTCCACACATCCTCCCCCGCCCCATCCCAAGCCGTCCGGCAAATGAACCATCAGCGGCGGCGCCTACCTGTGGACGGCCGACGTCTGTGCCCGCGCCCGGGCGCGCGGCGGCCCTCCCGTGGGGAGGCCGGGAGGGGCGCCGGGCCGGGGAGGACCGGTAGCCGTCACCGTAAACCCGCCACGTCAGTCGGCGGTAGGCATATGACAAGCTCCCTTCCACCTTGACCGGTACGGGTTCGGCCAGGTGAGCTGCGAGCGTTCGACGATCACCGCTCCGTCGCCGGTCAGGCGGCACAGGTGTAGCCCGCGCCGGCCAGAAGCATCCGCGCCTCGTTCGTGGCCGCCCAGGAGGAGCAGGTACTCGTCGCGGATTGCGATGGCGTACGGGTCGGCGACGGGCAGCGTCCGGATGCGCCATGGTTCGCCGGCTCGTTTCTGGGCGAGGGGCGATCCGGGCCAGTAGGCGGCCCACGCCACCGAATCGGTGACGTTGAGGGCGTTGATCCCGGCCACCATGCGGTAGAGCTCCGAGGGGCGCAGGTTCTCCAGGGTGTTGCCCCTGCTGTCCCAGCGGACCAGCGCTTGTGCGCTCACGGGGTCGTCACTGTAGATGCCTTCGTCGGCGTAGCCGGTCCAGAAGTTGCCCCGGCGGTCCGCCTGCAGGTGCAGGAGCCGGTGTCCCAGGGCGAACCGTCGCACGGGGCGGCCGTTACGGTCGAAGACCTGGCCGTTGCGTTCGCCCGGCCAGCCGTGGCCGTGCAGGACGATCCCGCCGTACGGAAGGGCATCGAGCATGGTCGGGTCCACGGCCACGCCGTGCAGGATCCGCTCCCGGAACCTGCCCCCGTCAGATATGACGAGGAGGGCGTCGAAGGGCATGCTCAGCGGTGCGGGGACGGCCCTCCCGAACTCGCGGGAAGGGAAGCGGGCATCAGGGCAGATCAGCCAGAGGGTCCGGCCCCACGCATCCACCGTGGAGGCCAGGACCTTCCGCTCGTCGTACTGCCGAGGCAACAGTGCGTACGGACGCAATGCCACCAACGTCAAAAGATCACCTCACGGGCGAAGGACCACTGCCCCCATGATCACAGACCCGGACCAGTCGGTGAGCCCGCGCACTGCGTCAGTGATCGCCCTGCTCGCCAGGTCCACCTGGCAGAGGTGATTTCGACCAGGTGGTGGGGGTGCTTTGCCTGATGGGATCAAGTGGCTGGCGGATGTGGAGGGCCAGTTGGAGAGCGTGGTCTTCGCACGTGGTGTGTCCCCAGAAGAACTGGCTGAACGCCCGGGAGGCGTCCCACACGCGGCGACGGAGTCGTGAAGGTCGGGGAGGACGGAAGGTAGGCATTCGCCGTGGAGTACGGGGACTCCACCGGTACGGACCGCTTCGCGGAGATCGCGTCCGCCGGGGTAGGACGCCGAGGGTTCGCTCTGTGTAGGCCACACTGCCGCGTGCTGTCCTGAGCAAGGGCCGCCTGCCTGCCTACGCCGTCCGCAACACCCCCGCCATGCGCACCGGGCAAGCGCAGGACGACGACTACCAGCAGATCACGGCATGGGCCGTCGCTCTCGGCCTCGTATGGGACGGCACCGGCGGCCGCGTCCCTCCTCACATCCGAGAGGCCCGGCCTACGGGAGGTCTAGGTGGCTTCTAGGCTGGCCGTGTGAACGTTGACGATCTTCAGTGGCAGGCGAGCAACTGGGGTGGAGTCTCCCCGCAGGTGGTGGACTGCCTTGTGGGCGGTGGGCATCTGGAACTGGTGGTGCGGGCCGCGGACGAGCGTGGGGACTGGTTCTGCGCACAGGCGGCGGTGCGTGAGCTGTGTGCCACGGAGGAATTCGAACGGTCTTGGGCGTTGATGAAGCCGTTCGCGGAGACCGGCTGGCTGCCTGCCGTTTCCGCGGGTGCCGACATCCTGCTCCGGTGGGGCCGGGTCGAGGATGCCCTGGCGTTGGCGCGCCCGGACGGAGCGACGTGGCAGGCAGTTGAGGTGTGCCGGGCCTACGCCGAGGTTCTGGTGAAAGCCGGCCGGGTGGACGAGGCGATCACGGTGCTCGAACCTCACCTGGGGGATGCGCGGGTGCCGGCCTCCCTGGTTGAGATGACCGAGGGGCAGGGCAAGGACGAACGGGTCCTTGAACTGATCGTCCCGCTCGCGGAGGAGGCCAGGCGGGTCCAGGCCGAAGGACGATGCTCCTCCTTTTGGGAGGCTTTGGACTTGCAGGCCGCCGTCCTGGAGAGGTCGGGGCGGGTCGAGGAGGCGATACGGATCCTCGGCGCGGACGTGGCCTCTCGCCGGTACGGTCCCCGGAACACGGTCGCGTCCTACGCGGAGCTCCTCGCCCGGCACGGACGGATCGAGGAACTCCGCCAGGCGGCCACTGGTGGCCACGCACGCGAGGCGTTGGCTCCATTGGTGAGGATCTTGGAGGGGGCGGGGCGGGCAGGTGAAGCCGAGGCGATGCTGCGCGCATTCATCGCCACGGCCGAATACCCGCGCAACGGCCAGTACCTCCTCATAAATCTACTGGCCGGGCAGCATCGGATCGACGAGGCCGTGGAGGCGGTGCGGCCCACCTTCCAGAACCTCTGGGACGGCCTTCTGCAACCAGCGGTGCTCATGCTCGTCGACAACGGACTTCACGAACGGGCACTGCGGCTCCTGGACGAGTGCAGTCCGGAATTCCTCGAAGAGACGCACTGGGTTCCGTCCAACCGATGGTGGCTGATGGGGGAAACCGGGCGCTGCCGCGAAGCCATCGCGGAGGTCGAGGCGATGCCTGACCTGGATGCGGACGAGCGGGACAGCACGATCGCCTCGATGCTGGCACAGGACGGCAGACTGGACGAAGCGATCGAGTTGCTCCGGCCCCATGCCGGACTCAGCGCCGCCACAGACCTCGCCAAACTGCTGATCAGACAGAATCGATCCGCCGAGGCCATCGCTGCCATACCCAGTGTCGCCCAGCGGGAGGACGCTCAACGCCGGTGGGGCACTGGGAGCAGCACGGAGGCCGGGTCCACCGACGGGCGGCCGCTCCAGTAGTTGCGCGCGAGCGCCACCAGCCGACCGGTGTCGCGCTGAGGGGTGGGATCGGCGGCTGAGGCGCCCGCTCGTCAGCTGCCGTCCACGTACGCGCGTGCCGCGACCATGACGTCGCGACGGCGTCCGGCGGCGATGCACAGTGCGGGGGCTTCGTCTTCGAGCTGGGGGTTCATTCCGATCATCCAGGCGCGTGCGGTGTAGACGCTTTCAGCGTCCTGGATGAGTTGGAACACCTGCAGTGCCGCGCGCAGTTGTTCCTCGGCCTCCGGGCGCGGGGTGGTATTGCCCGAGGCCCATTTGCCGACCTGCTTGGGGTCGCTGATGCCGGCGATCCTTGCGGTCAGTCGCTGGCCGAGGTTGTCCTGGAGGAAGCGGGCGATCTCGCTGATGTGCATGCGCACGGTGGTGACGTGGGCCCGTCCGGCGCTGAGGTCGCTCTTGCTGGCAGCTGTGGTGGTCTCGATGGGCATGGCGTGGTCTCCCTCAGTGCCCTGACTACGCGCCAGTTTGGTGGCGGTCACGTGTCGGACGGTGGGTGCATGGAATGCGCACAGGACCAGGCTGTCGCATGCTGCTGCGAGGGACGATCGCATGGACGCTCGGTCTCGGCGAGCAAGTGAACGCTTCTGATGTTCCTGCCCCGCGGGGAAGCGTGACCTCTGCGGGGTGTGTGGCGCCGGCTACAGGCCGGCGCTCAGCATCGTCGCTTCCCGGTCGGATGGGATCCGGTGCGCGGATGACCGAGGGGTTCCAGGCCGCGGGCGAGGGCGGCGTCAGGCCTGTCGGCTTGGATCGGAATCAAGTCCCAGGCGGGCAGTGCCAGGACGGGCGTCAGGCAGCCCGGCGGTAAGAAGGCACTCTTCGTGATCATGCTTCCCCCTACATCTTCCTCGTCGGTCCTACTCAGATTACCCATTATCACTACCTAACTCCACCTGTTAGCCAGAACCGGCACCTCTGCTCATCACCCGTCAACAGTGCCGTTTGGAACGGCAATTGCCAGCTGACCTGGTCGGACTCCCCGGTTCGCAGCGGCGTACGGGGCCTTCCCGCCGGCGAACTCGGCAAGAAATCCTCCGTTCGGACTACAGGCGGGCAGGTTGTTTTCCCGGTGGACTTTCGGGTGGGCAAGCAGGTGGGTTTCGGGTGGGCATGTGGGCGCGCGTGAACGCGCGTGGGCGCCTGTGGACACGGGTGGGCCTGTGGTCAGAGCATCTTGAGTCCGTACTCGTCAGCGACCTCGCGCAGGGCTTCCGCCTCGGGGAAGACGAGGCTGGACTCTTCCTGCTTGAGCTCGACGTCACTGAAGACGGCCCAGCACTGGCGCAGGCCGAAGCGGGACCGGTAGGCGATGCCGTGGATGAGGCGTTCCTTCTCGGACGGGCCGGTGCGCTGGGTGATGGCCCACGCGGAGATCTGGCGCGTGATGCGCCGGTTGAATCCCTGGACGTGCGCGGTGGTCAGTCGCCGTACTCCAAGTGCCGCAAGTTCGTGGCGGAGTTCCCGGGAGAGGGCTTCCAGGGTGCCTTCGTCGTCGACGTCAAGGAAGCGCGCTTCCTTGACGGGCTGTAAGCGGACCAGGGTGTGGCGTGTGGACCAGTCCCGTGGCAGCTGGCCCGGGAGCATGTAGGAGGTGCCTTTCCAGTCCTCCTGGACGTCTTCGAGCATGGTGGGGTGGACCCGGAAGGGTGCCAGGGCCTCGGCGAAGCACCCGTCGTGGTCCGTGGCGCAGTAGAGCGTTCCGTAGGTCACCAGGCTCCAGCGGTTGCCTCCAGCGTGCGAAGCGTCTTCCCTGCTGATCGTTTCGTACTTCAGGGGTTCGTTCGCCTTGCCCAGGCGCCAGATGCCACGCTCGGGAGCCTGGATCAGGCTGACGCCCGGTGGGGTCTTGTCCGTGGTCATCTGGCTGCTCCTTGCTCCGGCCGCGCCCGGCAAGGGGGTGCGCGCCGGTAACGCTCGTGGCTCGTCGGTTCGCTGTTGCCGGCATGGGTCGCCGAACAGGCCGGGTTCGTGAGAGAGCCGGTGTGTGGTCGCGCGGCGTGCAGGCTGGGCGGGGGTCTCGCTGCGTGCTGGTCGTTGGCACATGCCGAACGATCATTTTTATGCGCTGGTGCGACTGAAGCGAGCCGTTGGTGCGATCAGTTGGGGGCGCACGAGAGATTTCAGGGGGCGCATGACGTCAGGGGGTCTTGCGCTGGCGTTCGCCGAGTTCGAGTTCGAGCGTGGCAGCGCCGGCTTCGCCGGCGAAGGCGAGCACGATCCGCGTGGGACTGGCCGAGGGGTGGGCGGTGAGGGTCAGGACGGGGCTGCCGGTGGCGAGCAGCAGGAGGCAGTGACCGTTGGCGGTGTTCCAGATCCTGATCGTTCCGTCGTCGGAGGCGCTGGCGAGGAAGCTGCCGAGGCTGTCGAGGGTCCACAGGGCGAGGGCGCGCACGGCGCTGGTGTGACCGGTCAGCGGCTCGTTCAGCGGGCGGTGTTCGAGGAGGTCCCACAGGCGGACGGTACCGTCCTGCCCGGCGCTGGCCAGGTGTGGGGGCAGGCCGGCGGCGGGGCTGGGGTTGATGCCGATGGTGTGGATGCGGCCCTGCATGCACCGCAGAGGCCGGCGCAGGGCGCCGTTTTCGATGTCCCACAGGCGGACGGTGCCGTCGGCGCCGGCGGTGGCGTACCAGTCCTGGCCGTGGTGGTCCGTGGCCGCGGCCACCGTGAGGACGCGCAGGTCGTGGCCGTGCCAGTCGCACAGCAGGCTGCTGTCGTCCAGGTCCCACAGTTTGGCGGTGTGGTCGTCGGAGCCGCTGAGGAGCACGTGGCGGCCGTCCGCGGTCGTCAGGGGGGCGAGGGCCCGCACGCGCATGATGTGGCCTTCGAGCGGGTCCGGGAGGTGGGTCCGGGTACCCGCGTCCCACATGCGGATGCCGTGGTCCGGGCCGGCCCACAGCAGGGTCCGGCCCTGTGTCCGTCGTGCCCAGGCCACTGCGGCGGGCGCTGCATCGGTGGGGACGCTGGTCACGACGGTCCCGCCGGCCACGTCCCATATGTCGATGCCGGGGTGGCGGCCGCTGAGGGCGAACCAGGGGGCACTCGTGTGGTCGTCGCGGGCCAGGACCCCGTTGGTCACGCGTGGTGGTGCGGGCGAGCCGGCGTCGAGGGCCGCGTCCAGGGCCTTGTGGTCCCACAGGCGCAGGGTGTTGTCCAGGGATGCGGAGGCGAGTGCGTCGCCGCCTTTCACGGTGACGCGGGTCAGGGCGGTCACGGGTGCGCTGTGGCCGCTCAGCAGTGCTGCCGGCCCGGTCTGTTCGGTGTTCCACAGGGCGATGTCGTTGGCCGAGCAGGCGGCGAGCAGGTGGCGGGAGCCGACGGCCAGGGCTGCCAGGCCGGTCACGGGGCCGGTGCCGGCGTCCAGGGTCGCGGTCTTCCCGGCGGTCCCCCACAGGGTGACGGTCCCGTCCGCGTGTCCTGCGGCCACCTGGCCGGCCCGGGTGGTGGCGGTCAGGGCCCGCACGGGGCTGGGCACGTCGAAGGCCGCGGCCGTGTGCCGGCAGTCCTCCGGGTCCCTGAAGGTCAGCGACGTCCCGTCGGCGATGGCGAGCAGCCGTCTGCCCGTCCCGTCCTCGAAGGTGGTCAGGGCGACCTTGCCGGCGCGTGGTGTCTCCCCCGGCAAGGCCAGGAGGTCCTCGGCTCCCATGCGTTCGTTCCAGCGCACCACTTCGGCGCATCCGTTGACGGCGAGCACGGCCAGTTCGTCCTCGGCGTCACGGTAGGCGCTCAGGTCGTCGATCCAGATGCCGGCCGGCCGGCGGATCTGGTCGATGAGCGATCCGTGGACCGGGTCCCAGGCGCGGACCGCGCCGTCGGCGCTGCCGGACACCAGTACCGGTCCCTGGCCGGGCCGGGTTCCGCTGAGCAGGCGGCACACCAGGCCTTCGTGTGCGGTGATGCGTTCGCCGACCGCGCTTCCGTCGGCGGGGTCGATGATCTCGATGCCGCCGTGTTCGTCTCCCGCCGCCAGAAGGGGGCGGCCTTCCAGGGTGGTCCAGGCCGCGAGGGAGTGGACGGGGACGGCCACCTTGGCCAGGACGTTGACGGGCGGGGTCCACTGGGACCACAGGACGGCCAGCCTCGAACTGGGGGGCGATGCCACTTCGGCGGGCATTCGGGCCCGCGGCACCCGGGGGAAGCGCAGGCCGGCGTAGGCGAGCTGGAGACTGGCCAGCCGTGAGGGCACGTCCGCCCGGTGCAGGTACGGTTCGACCGTGGCCCAGGCCTCCAGCCACGACCCCGGCTCCCTCGCCCCGGATGCGGCCAGCATTCCGCGGATTCCGGCTCCCGTGGCCCAGGGCAGCAGTTCCGCCGGGACATGGGCGTCGTCGAGCGCGTCTCCGAGCTGGGCGTGACTGGCCAGGTACCGGCGCACGTACGGCGGCGGGGGCGTCTCCCCGTCTCTGGCGATCAGCTGCGCCAGTGCCTCGGCGATCCGTGCGTGCACACCCGGTTCGTCCGTCGGCTCCCCCGCCTGACCTTCATGATCAGCCGTCACTTCCGGTCCCCCCTCCCCCCATGGCGCCGCCCGCGGGCCAGCGCCTCAAGACCGCTGCCAGCCTGTCGTGCGCCGGGCGGTAGACACGACGGTCGTCCTCACTGTCGTAGGTGAGATACCCGGCCAGACGCCCGCCCAGCAGTGTGCGAATCTTCTCGTCGGCTCCCTCCAGGGACCGTTCGAGCAGCACTGCCGCCATCGCCGGCCACACTTCCCCCCACGGAATGCCGCGCCCCAGGCCGAACGCGGTCGCGCGCAGCAGTGCCAGCGCTTCCTCGGCCCCGAGTCCGTCCTCCGCGACCCTGTCCAGGTCCGCGGCGAGCAGCCCTACCGTGCCAGTGTTCAGCCGGTCCAGCCACCACGCGTCGCCCAGGAGTGCGGGCCCGCCCGTCCTGAGCTGCTCCGCGGCCACCCGGGCGTCGAGGAAGGACCGGCCGACCGCGGCTGCCACCACCTGTGAGACCTCGTCCAGGTCCTGGCCCCGCCAGGTGTCCTCGCCGTCCAGGAGGGCGCGGACGTACCCGGCGATGTCCTCCCGCATTACTTCGAGGTCGGTGCGCAGGATCGTGACTGCGGGGAACGACGTCCTGAGTTCGGACAGCAGTTCGTGTTCGCTGTCCTCACCGCGGGAGGTGTCGTCGGCGGGGCTGCTGCTGCGGACGGCGACCACCAGCCGGACACCGCGCCCTGGGGGTGTGGTGTCCGTGGGCTGCGGCGGAACACGGTCCAGGCGCGTGCCGTGGGCGCTGTGGCGGCCGGCCAGGGGGACCAGGACGTTGCGTACGCATCCCACGGGGTCGTTCGCCTCGTCCAGCGAGTCGACGACGACCGTGACCATCGGGCCGGGAGTCCGCAGGAACAGCCGCAGCCCGGCCTGCCACCTGCGCAGGGCGTCGGTGCCTCCGGCCGGATCCGCGCTCGCTCCCAGTTTCGTGGCGACGGCCCGCAGGAGGTCCAGGGGATCGCGGTTGTGGGCGGTCACCGCCACCGTTACCGAGCCTTCGTCGGGCACCGTCTCCGGCGGGCAGTGACGGACCGCCGCCGCGAACCGGTCGGAGCGCCGGAAGCCCTCGTCGCCGAGGGTCACGGCCCGGCCGAGGATCGCCGACTTGCCGCTGGCGGCGATACCGGTGACGACCATGACGGCGGCCGGACCCCGCAAGAACGTGGCCAGGTCCCGGTTCAGCGGCCTGCGTCCGGAGAAGTACCAGCCGACGTCGGCGGCGGTGGGGCGGCCGCTGGCCTTCTCCAGCCAGTAGTCCAGGTGCTCCAGCGTCGGCGCGACTTCCTGCCGGCCCGGCTCCACGGCCGCCGCGATCATCCGGTATCCGGGGTTCGGCAGCGTCGCGGTCGGGACGTCTTGCTTGCCCGGCAGGAGTGCCCGGGGCCCCTCCAGCTTGCGGCCTTCCCGCTCGTTGATGGTCCGGGTGGCCTGCCTCAGGGCTCCGCTGAACTCTTCCATCGTCAGGAAGGGGCGGGTGATCTCTTCGCTGGAGCGCAGCAGTTCGTATGCCTCCCGGAGGATCGCCGCGAACGCGCCGCCCAGTACCTTGCGTCTGGGCCCCGCGGTCGCCAGTACGTGGAGCGTCGCGGACTCCGTGCGGTCCGTCAGGTCCCGTTCCATCGCCAGCAGTTCGGGGCCGACGTCCGAGGATTCGCACATGTTCACGATCACCAGAACGTCCTGGGAGAGCGAGTCCAGTGCGGCAGCGATGATCTCGGTGGTCCTCAGTCCCGTCGCGAGGAGCCGCTCGGTGCGGGTGTCGCGGAGCACCGCGTAGTGCGTCGCCGCCGCTGACGTGATCCCGTGCCCGGTCACGTACAGCACCAGCGGAACACCGGGCTCTACCTCCCGGATGCGCGAGGCGGCCAGGAAGCGCTCCACGTCGTGCCGGCTGGCCGGCGGGTACTCCGGTTCGACCTTCGTGAATCCCGGGCCGTCCGGGGGAGCCTTCACCCACCAGGCGGCGACGGCGTCCAGTTGCTCGTCCATCGCGGCCCGCATCTCGTCCGTGCCGTCTTCCAGCAGCAGGAGGAAGAGCGCCCCCGCCTCCGGCGCGGAGGGGCCCTCGGCAGCCTCCGGCACAGGGATCGGCTGCGCCAAGCCGATCTCGCCTCGCTGCCCGTTCACTTTCCCTATTGTTCACACCCATGGACCAGAATCAGCAGCTTCGGGTCACCGCGGCCGCCGGCATGGCCGGCGAGTTACCCGATCACGTCACCCAGGACGCCGTTGTGATCGTCCCCGGCATCATGGGCAGCGAACTGTTCGACACCCACACGAACAAGCACCTGTGGGGCCTGGAGGGAATCTCCTGGCTGCGCAAGGCGTGGACCAGCCCCAAGGGCCTTGAGGGCCTTCGGATGACCGACGAGGAACTCGACGGCAAGCACACCCGGATCAGGGCGACCGGCCTGCTCAAACACAGCGCCTGGACGCCCTATCTCGCGGGCTCCGAGCCCTACACCGACCTCGTGGAAACCGTCGGGACCAGTGTCGCCCACCCCGCGGCCGTCCTGGAGTTCGCCTACGACTGGCGCCTGCCCATCGCGGCTAACGCCCGCCTCCTGGCCGCGGCGGCACGCGAGCACCTGTCCTCCTGGCGGCTGCACCCCGCCCACGACACCGCCCGCCGGCACCGCGTCGACGAACGCGAAGCCCGGCTCGTCTTCGTCGCCCATTCCATGGGCGGGCTCGTGACCCGTGCGGCGCTGGACGACCGGTACGACAGCGACCTCCGGGGCGACACCCGCGGCGTCATCACCCTGGGCACCCCCTTCCACGGAGCGGTCAAAGCCGCGGTCATCCTCAACACCGGCCGCGGAACGCCCGTACCCCTCCCCCACCGCAGGCTCCGCGCCATCTGCGCGGACATGCCCGGCCTCCACGACCTGCTGCCGCAGTACAAGAGCCTGCGCAGCAACGGAGACGTGCGCCATCTGACACCCGGCGACATCACCTCCATCGGCGGCAACCCGGAACTCGCGCGCAACGCCGCCGTGTTCCACCGTAGTCAGAAGCCGATCAGCCTGCCCGACCACCGCTCCGTCGTCGGCGTCAACCAGCCCACCTGGCAGAACCTGACCATCCGTGACGGGCAGGTCGAAGCACACCTCGACGGCGCCCGGACCCACACCGACGGCACCTTCGTCCGCGACCACGACAAGAACATCAAGTTCTTCCGCGTCCACGGCGACGGCACCGTCTACAAGGAATCAGCCGCCATCGCCCCCGCGGTCACCGCGCTCCCCCTCCAGCACGGCGACGTCGCCAAGGCCCGGACGGCGCTCGAAGCCATCACCGAGATCATCCGCGAGGACGCCCACATGGGCCCGCCGCTGGGCGAAGCCGGATGCGGCCTGACCGCACCCGACCTCGTCGAAGCCGGCCGGCCGTGGAAGATCACCCTCAGCGGCATCGACTCCCTCGCCGGCATCACCTGCCGCCTCACCAGCCTCGAAGACCCCAAAGACCGGCAGGAACTCACCCTCAGCTGGGAAGACGGCCAAGCCCGCGCCGACGCGACCGTGACAGCGCCCAGCCTCTACCGGGTCTCGATCCGCACACCCGACGGGTTCACCATCACCCAGCTCGTCCTGGCCGACGAACCCGGCCAGCCGCTGCGGGAAGCCGAGGAGTAGCAGCGGTTTCCGAGCCGCCCACACGACCCACAGGGGGCAGGCGGCTCGGAGCAGCTCTGCCGGTACCTCTGCGGCATCGCTCCGCGGCTGTCGCTACACGGCGCCCGCCACGGTCAGGGCAGCGACCGGCAGGAGCAGCATCCACTGCGGCAGCC
Organism: Streptomyces sp. NPDC044704; assembly: GCF_056433525.1. Classification (NCBI taxonomy): domain Bacteria; kingdom Bacillati; phylum Actinomycetota; class Actinomycetes; order Kitasatosporales; family Streptomycetaceae; genus Streptomyces; species Streptomyces sp. NPDC044704. Next base: position 74,103 of record NZ_JBWKGY010000021.1, on the reverse strand, counting down.
TGAGCAGTGGTCTCGGCCAGCCGACAGACAGGGTGACGGCCAGGAAGGCGATCGCGTACGCGGCGAAGTGCGCGGCCACGAACCAGGCCATCAGGCCGGTCGCCGACGTACCGTCGGCCAGCGCGAGGTAGATCAGGGCGGCTGCGGAGAGCACCAGGTCGACGCTCACCATGTGCCACACGGCATGGAGGACGCGCTTGGGTTCGTCGGCGAGTCCGCAGGACAGCAGCGGGCGCACCACGTCGCGGTGCCCGCCGACGATGTGCGCCGCGGCCACGCCGAACGTGGTGATGCCCGCCGCGAGAAGCCAGCCGTTCATCGGATCTCGATCCCTTGGGCTATGACAGCGGCCAGCCGGCCGGCCAGCTGAGGGTCGGGCTGTTCCCCGACCAGACCGACGTGGAAGAACACGGCTCCCGCCAGGGTGTCCAGGACCAGGTCCACAGGCGTGCCGGCCGCGATTTCCCCGCGCTCCACGGCGCGCTCGAAGACGATCAGCAGCCGCTCCTTCGACGGGGCCAGGAAGTCGCTGCGGATGCGGGCCTTCAGCACCGGGTCGGCGGCGAAGTCGGCGAGCAGCCCCGGGAGCGCGGCTGCGGCGGCAGGTGCGTGGAACTCGTCCACCAGGCCCCGCAGCAGTGCGGTCAGGTCCCCGGCCAGCGTTCCGGTGTCCGGGACCGGAGCGTGGTCGGTGGTCGTGAACACGACCTCGAAGACCAGCTCCGGCTTGCCCCGCCACCGCCGGTAGATCGTGTCCTTGCCGACACCGGCACGGGCGGCCACCGCCCCGATCGACGTCGCGGCGTACCCCACCTCGCCCAGCAGCTCGGTGACCGCGCTGACGATCGCCTCGTGCGAGCGGGGATCCCTGGGACGTCCTCTGGAGGACGGAGAGAAGCTCATATCCATTTACTTTACGGGTCGACCCGTATGGTAAACAACCCCCGGATGAGAATCCCCAGCAGCACGCGTGCCCTCAAAGGCGGCTGACTCCTTCGCTGCTCAATGGCTCGGTGTCCTAATGTCGCCGCATGCGACGAAGGACAGGACTGCTGTTGGCCGGGGCTACGGCCCTGGCCTGGGGCGAGTGGTCGAACTGGCGCTGGTCTCGAGCCCTCGTGGGGACCGGCACGGGCGCTTCCGAAGCCGTGGTCGTGCTGGGCTACCGGAACCCACAACCGACGGCGAACTTCATCAACCGCTGGCGAGTTCGTGCCGGGATCCGTTCCCTCGCCGACAACGGGTGCGCCGGGAATCGCGTGATCTTCAGCGGCGGTACCACCGGCAACGGTGCTGCGGAGGCCCGGTTGATGGCCGACTACGCGAAGTCGGTGCTCGGGTTCGACGTCACAATGCTTCTCGAAGACCAGAGCGCGACGACCTGGGAAAACATCACTAACGTGATCCCGCTGCTTGAGGATGCAGACCGCATCAAGATCGTCTCCCAACCGGCTCACGCGCTCAAGGCTCGTGCGTACCTGCGGCGGCAGCGCCCTGATCTCGCCGAGAGGCTCGTGCGAGCGGATGACTACCGTCTTGGTGAGTGGATGGCCGGTAAGCCGCTGCTGGCTCTGTACGGGCTCTGGACGCTCCGCGGCCTCACGGTCGAAGAACGCAAGGCCGTGCGGTAGACGGCCGCTCTCGCTTCGGCGTCACATGTCGCCGCCGGCTGACCACCCCTGAGGAGCCGGCTGACCACGCCTGAGGACCAGGCACCTTGCACGAGGTGGACCGGCACCGGCGGCCATTTCCCCCTGCCGGTCAAGGGCCCGCGCCTCACGCCAGGTTCTGGCTGCCTGCGAGAGCGAAGGCCGACGGATATACTGGACGCCAACTGTTACTCAGGCGCAGAGGGCCCCCACCTTGGTGGGGGCCCTCTGTATTCGTCCCGGTGGGTCCGCGGTCACGCGACCTGGAGCTTCGGCCTGCCGGTCGGGGCCGGCGGGGCTTGCTGGTACGTCGGCAGCTTCAGGTTGGGAAGGTCTCCGGCCTGGATCCGTGCGAGGGCGGCCCGGAACGCCGCTTCCATGGCCTCGGGGCTCTCGTACTTCGCCGCGAGCGGGTGAAGCCGGTAGGAGTTGCCGTTCCGTTCCTCGCTGCGCGGCCTGAGGACGATGTTGAGGTCACACAGGGGCGCCATGAGTCCGCTCACGGCCTGGGGTGTGACACCGTACTCAGCCGCCATGTCCTTCTGCCGGACCGGCAGCGCTCCCCCGAAGTCGCTGCGGGAGACGAGGTACTGGAGGAACTTGACGGCGGACCCTGACAACGGCAGGGCCCAGATGCGCTCCGCGACGATCGGAGACATGACGTTAGCCATGGGATGGCCTTCCTCGTGAGCGGTCGCCCGTGCGCGGGCATGGCAGCACTATCACCCGGTACGTTTCCTTCCGCGAAAGCTGGCTTCGGCACCGAAGTCGAGGTCCAGCTCCTCCTGGTGGGCGCCTTCCGGTCCCACCGCGTAGGGGAATGCGCCGGGGTCGTGGTCGTGCTTGTCGGCGATTTCGGCGAGTACTTCGTGCTGGGCCGTGCTGTTGCCCTGGAACCACAGGCGCACGTTGATCTGGATCCGGCCGTTGCCGGCCTTCTCCACCCAGTTGTATCCGCACAGCGCCTGCACGGCACGGTTCACGGTGGAACGGGTGATCATCTTGCCGCCCTTCTGCGCGGCGATCTTGTTCAGCCCGTCGGTGATCTCCTGCTGGGTGTACTGGGCGATGCCAGTACCGGGTACCTGCCCTCCGGCCACGAACAGGAAGACGCAGAGCTGGGACTTGGTGATGCTGTTGGCGACGGCCAGCTGCGCGAGGAGCTGGGTGAACCAGTTGCTGGCGAGGCTGTAGCCGGCGCCGCCGGCCATGTCGTGGACGGACCTCGGGTCCGCGGCGTATTCGAAGTGGACGCCCTTGAGGCGACGGCGGCCGCCGGGGTCGGTGGCCTGTGCGACCGTCTCCCCGAGCTGCTGGCCGAGGACGGCCAGGATGTCCCCGTATTCGGCGTCGTTCCCTGCCGCGGCGGGTGCCGGGACAGGCCGGGGCCCGCGCTGTCGACGACGGGCGGGCGGATCAGATGTCACAGGACCTCCTTGTTACTCAGGCGGTCTGAGACTACCGAAAAATCAACGTGGGCTTGTCTTTTGGTGCACCGGCGCGCCGAGAGGCGCCTCTGATGCGCGAACCGCGCGGAGCGGCTCCAAAAGTACACGCCACGTGAAGTTTTGCTGCGCCGAAGGCCAGAAAGTACACGCCTGCTTGATTCTACGTGTCGCCATTGCGGCACATTGCAGTGCGGCCGGGAGGAGCGCTTATCCGGCTTCCGCCTCAACCCTTGACGCTCTGACCTGCAGTGATCCATCGCGACAACAGGGCTGAAGAAAATCAACTGTTGCTTGATTTTTTCCCCAAATGTGCCCGCCAGGTACACATTTCACGTCGCGGAATGTGCCCTGGGTAGCACACTCATGCTCCCAAACATGCAGGTCAGAGGGCTATGAGCGCCGCGCTCTCTTACTACAAGAGCAACCCGCAATCGGCCGCGCCTTCATGTGCCCGCGGCCTTCAAGTCCCATCGGGCGGTGATGGCCAGGCAGCACGGTGAGACCTCTTGCTGTGCAACTGCTCTGCCCTCCCCTCCCCTCCCCCACCCTGACCACAGCACCTCAACTCCGTAGTTGCGCTCCCGGCCGACATTCGACGGGCAGTCCCCCACATCAGCATCAGAAGGCGTCGGCCCCTTTTGGCTTGAGGCCCTCGTGTCCAGGGAGGGCGCCCCGCGCCCGACCGGTGCGGCGGCGACCGTTAGGGAGTCGGCGCAGGACATGAGGGTGAGCGGGTCCAGGGCGCCCGAGCGCCTGGCGAGGGGGTCTGGGGGGCGAGGAGCCCCCCATGCCACGGCCGGTCCAGCGCGGCCAGGCGCTGGCGGGGTCCAGGGGCTGGCCCCTGGGATTGACGGGCCGTCACTCAATGGCGGACAAGATTCCGGATTCAGCAGCCACCAGCTGTGGCGGCCGTGATGCCGAAGGCAGGCTGCACCGGCCGGAACCGGCAGCAGGACCAGTAGCGGATCTAATGAGACGAGACGCCCAACTCACTACGGAACAAGTTCATGAAAAGCTCAAACTGGGTCATAAGCGACCCGCAGAATGGCACCTTGAAGGCTCTATCTCGAAGCTCCTGGAGTGATCGGACCATCCCCTACCCGCGACGCCGCCAGAGAGGCTTCCAGGCCTTTCTGCCAGGTTCGGTGCAGTGCGAATCGGCTACGGAGTCACCCCAACAGCCCAGCAGGGCCTGCCAGGGTGTGTGTCATGAGCTCCGAGCCTGCACGTCCCCAACCGGTCCGCCGCCACCACGACCACGGCGTGTGGCTCGTCCAGTTCACCGCCCGGATCCTCGTGGTCTGCCCGCGGTGCGGTGGCCGCGCGGTCGTCGTGCCGCTCCCCGGCCTTGCGGCACCGAAGTACTTCAGCGCGCTGCTCTTCCTCCCCCGTCGCCTCTCCTGCGCGGGCTGCGGCGCGGTCGCCGACTGGACGGCCGACGAGCGGGGCGCCGGTCTGGTCGGCGCGGCGCCCGGTGGTACCGAGGACCCGTTCTTCCGGAGGCCGCTCTGGCTTCAGACGCGTTGTGCGGGGCGGACGTTGTGGGCCTACGACGTGGACCATGTCGAGGCCCTCGCCGCTTACGTGGGTGCCCGGTTGCGTGAGCGTCACGCCTCCCCCACCATGTCGATGTTCTCCCGGCTGCCGGCCTGGATGAAGTCCGCGGATCGACGCGACGACGTGCTGGCCGGCTTGGAAACCCTCCGGGCCCTCTCCCCGCACTCACGCCCCGCCGACCGTTCCGACGCTGCCCACGAACGCGGCGACCACCCGCGCCATCACGACAGCATCCTCTTCCGCGGAGGCGCGTACTAGACCGTTCCTTCTCGGCCGACCCCACACGCTTGCGCAGCACGGCCTGATCCCCGGCATGCGGATCGCCCAGGAGCACGTACGGTTCGGGCCGCTCGTCCGTCCCCGCCACCTCCCACCTCAGCCGCAAGCCCTCGCAGTCGGGGATGGACAGATCGACGCCTGCCCGGAGGCCGTGGGCCGCCTCCGAGGCCTTTCAAGTCCCGCGCCCGGAGCCGCGGTCCGACGTAGTGGGACCGTTCCAGGACCGGTGGTTGGTACGTCTCTGACGTGGCTCCGAGGAAGAGGGTGCCGATGGCCGCGACCACGTTCGGCCCCGATGCCCACCACCGCACCTTGGCCCTGTGTGCTTGCCGCATCCGCCCCACCACCGCGACCCCTGCGGGCAGTACTCCGGCAGCCGCGATCCACCCGAAGGTCTCGGCGTAAGAGGAGCCGGCGTACAGGGAAATCGGTGCGGCCTATCCGGCCGAGAGCAGAGCTGCGCTCCCCCGATGGTTTCCGCGCCGGGTGCGAGGGACGACCTTCAGGAGTCGCGGCAAAGTCTCCTCAGCGGCCGGTGCGGCACAATCACCAGATGAACGGCAAGCAGATCACCCATCGCACCGCGGACGGCGTCCGCATACCCGGCACGTGGCGCCACGCCTTCATCTGCAACGGAGGCAGCTACTTCCTCACCGACCTCTTCATCTACGCCGACGGGCTCATCGACTGCTGGGGTCTGGTCACGCTGGAGGAGTTCGAGGAGAAGCTCCGCACCGGCTGGGTGGCCACCACCCTCCCGGAGGGCGCCCAGGCGTCGGCGCACGAACTGGCGTCCTGGAAGTTCAGCGAACCCCGGACAGGGCTCACCCCGGAATTGCTCGTCGCCGAAGTCCGCGACTCCATCGACCAGCTGAACGGCCGCTCCGACTCGACCGGCCGTTGCCTGGCAGCCGTCGACGCATTCCTCGCCGACCGGACAGAGGAGAACCGGGCCGCGGCCCGCGCCGCCTTCCTGGCCATCCCGACGACACGGCGCCGCTACTCGCTGGGCGACATGGACAGCAAGGACTGGCCGCTGCGGGTGCTGGTTGCCGGGCCCGGCAACCGGACCTACCGGCCGGCTGACCCGCCGGTCACCGAGGAGGCGTACGGCAGGGCCCTCGCGTACTTCGAAGAGCGCGCCCGGCGGAGTACCGACTACCGCGCACGCGTCCCCGCGGACGGCCCGGCGACTCCGCACGCCCCTGCAGTCCAGCTCGACCAGACCTTCCCGAACGAGCCGCTGGCCGACCCCGGCCGGCTCGCACTGCGCAACGACTACCCCGCCCCGATCACCGTCGGAGAGGCCACCTACCCCTCCGTCGCCCACGCCTACTGGGCCCTGTCCGTCGCACGGCCGGAAGTCAGCAGCGAGATCACGGCGACGGACTCTCCCATCGCGGCACGCAAGCTCGCGGCCGGGACACCGCTGCGCGAGGGCTGGGAGCAGGCCCGCACCGCGGTCATGACCGGCCTGCTGCGGGCCAAGTACGACCAGCACCCCGAGCTCGCCGAAATCCTCATGGCCACAGACGACGCCACCGTGATCTACGACGACCTGCAGTCGGCGTTCTGGGGTGACAATGCGGGCCGGGGCCGCAACTGGACAGGCCGCCTCCTCGAACTCGTCCGCTCAGAACTCCATATGCGGCGAACCCCGATTCCCGGGCTGTGACCGAACCAGACGTATGGACTCCCCCAGGGCCCGGCCATGCGACCCGGGAACCCGGGGACGGGACGACTGCCGGGGTGCTAACGGCGTTAGCACCTTGGGTGCTCTGCTCTGCTCGGCCGACCGCAGTCCTACGGCCGACCCCATGTCGGGACGCGCTGACCACCGGCCTCACTCGGGGCGGCCGCCGGACCGGTACTCACGCTGCCGGCAGCACGGACCCGAAACGTGACTGAGCCCGCCCGGAATCCGGGCGGGCTCAGTCACGTTCCAGCTGTACTGCTACTCCTCGCCGTGTGCGGCCAGGAGCCGTTCCACGAGGAGTTCGCGCTGCGCGGGGTCCATCTTCTCGAGGAGGATGTCGGCCACGGCGGCTCCGTCATGCCAAGGCATCCGGGGAATCGAGCGGACGTCCATGAGGAACGGGGCGCCGGCCGCTTCCGAGGACGACGGGCCGGGTTCCGCGTTCTCGCTGCCCTGTACCTCGTGGCCGGCCGGGGGAGTGGCAGCTTCAGAGGCGGAGGGGGTGCTAACGGCGTTAGCACCCTGAGGGGTGGCAGGGGTGCTAACGGCGTTAGCACTGTGAGGGGTCGGCGGGGTGCTAACGGCGTTAGCACCCTGGGTGCTCTGCTTGCGCCGCTTGGTCTCAGCGCGCTTCGCCAGGGCTTCCTCGGCTGCGCTCTGCTGCTGCTGCGCGGGGAGCTGGCCCACGTTGCGGGCGATCTCCACCGGAAGCGTCCGGTCCTCGACCGCCTCCTGCAGTTCTGGGGTGAGCTTGAGCAGAGCAATCCGCTGGGTGACCCACGGGCTGGACTTGCCCAGAGCACGCGCGACGGCTCGCTGGGATCCGTGGACGTCGACGAGGCGCTGGAGTGCCTTCGCCTCGTCGAGGGGGTCGAGGTTCTCGTGCTGCACCGCCGCGATGAGGGCGGTCTCGAGGAGGGTGTCGGCGTCCTGCGCGAGGGAGTCGTCGACGTGGACGGGCAGCTCGTCCAGCCCGGCGAGGTTCGCGGCGGCCAGGCGCCGGTTGCCGTCGACGACGATGTAGGCGGCCTGGCCGATCTGCTCTTCGTGGCCGGGGTGCGCGGTGAGGAAGGCCTGCCGTGTGACGGCTGCGAGGGGCTGGATGACGCCTCGGGAGGTGAGGCTGTCGGCCAGGTCCTTGACCGACTTGAGTTCCTCGCGCGGGTTGTAGGGGTTGTGCGCCAGGGCGTCCAACGGAACGCGCAGGGTGCCGGTCGGGGCGGCGGACGAGGGCTCGGCGGCGGGAGCGTCCTGGCCGGCGAACCGTGCGAAGGACGCCGCGCGGCTGCTCATGGGCTGGGCGACCGCGTTGAAGGTGGGGGAGTCGCCGAGCATGTCTGCCTTGCTCATGCGGTCTTCACCCCCCGGGCGATCTGCCGCATCTGGTGGGACTGTTCGCAGTCGGGTGCGTAGTCGAGGAGCGGGCGCTGCTTGCGTACGGCTTCGCGCTGTTCCTTGACGTCGGGGACGACGGCGAGGACCGGGGGAGTGCCGAGTGACTTCCACTTGTCGAGGGAGGACGTCGCGATGTAGCCGCGGCGGCTGTCGAACTTGTTGACGACGAGGCCGAGCTGCTCGATCTCGATGTCGAAGTCGCGGGAGAGGGAGTCGATCTGCTGGATGAGCATTCCGTACGCCTGGGCGGAGGTGTCCTCGGCTTCGACGGGGATGACGAGGCCGGAGGAGCCGGGCTTCTCCCCGTCACGCTGGCGGCCGTAGTTGAGAGCCGCGTCCATGGCGAGCCCGAGGCTGGGAGGTGAGTCGACGACGATGACGTCGAAGTGCTCCTCGAGGGGGGCCAGTGCCCGCTCGAGTGCGGCCTCGCGCGGGCCGCGGAAGACGGTGAGGCCGGAGTCGAGGAGGAACGCGTCGAACGCGGCGGGCAGGATCCGCAGGCGGCCGCCGAAGCGGTCACCGCCTATGGCCACGGTGAGGTCGAGGAGTGACTGCTTGGCCTGCTCGCGGTGCAGCATGTGCGTGATGAGGCTTTCCTCGCCGGCCGGGATGGCGGTGAGGCCCAGCTGGTGGGTGAGGTGGCCCTGGGGGTCGTAGTCGACGAGGAGGACCCGCAGGCCGCCGATTCCCGTCGAGGCTGTGGCTCCGGTGGCGGACGGGTCTTCGGCGAGTGCCTCGGCGAGGCCGGCGGAGACGGCCGTCTTGCCGACGCCGCCCTTCTGGTTGCAGACGATGATCCGCCGGGTGGCCTTCTGTGCTTCGGCCGGGTTGTCGGCGAGCCAGAGGACCACGGACTGGGCGAGTCCCTGAATGTAGGAGACGCCTCGCTCACCGCAGTCGTCCTTGAAGTCCTCGTAGAGGCCCTCGGGAAGGTAGGTGCCGAAGGAGTCGGCTCCGGCGGTGTTGACGGTGGGGAGTTGGTCCCGGCAGTCACGCCAGGCCTGGATACCGGCAGCGACCGCGTCCTGCATGTCGGTCTGGAGCTGTGCTGCACGGATCTTGAGTGCCTGCTGAAGGTGCGCGGGCAGCTTCGAGACGAGCTTCTCCCGATCAGCACCCGAGTTCGGAGATGACATGCACGGCAGCATACTGCCGTGGCAGGTGACACCGGAGATCCAATAGACGCGTTTTGCTAACTTTCTGCGGCAGTTTTTACTCCGGTGCTAACGCCGTTAGCACCCTGCTGGGGTGCTAACGGCGTTAGCACCCCTCTCAACTACGGGCAGACCGCCGCCCAATGGCGCGGGAAGACGGGCTCCGACGCCGCCCGCGTCCGCCGGTCCAGGTACGTCGCCAGTTCAGGGCACGAGACCGAGTCGGGCCAACCGGGGCCTGGTTGCCACGGTCCCTGTCAGACCCCGCGTTCAGAGCCGGGCAAGACGGGGGCGGTTCCGGGGCCGCCGGCAAGGGAGAACGGATGTCTCCCTGGTCTGGGCGGGGGTGGTCTCGGCCCAACCGGCGTCCAGGCATGTTGAGGGTCACATGCGCAGCCGGGTAGCCAGACCCCATCTCAGCGGATCGCCCCGCAACTGTCCTGCCCGCAAAGCCAGGTGCACACGACTCGTACTCCGCGGAGCACCTACAGGAATGCGCGGACAGGTATGCCGACGACGACTAGGAACTGTTCGGTGGCCAGGTCCGTCACCACGGTGCGGGTGCTGGCAGGTCAGGCGCTGCGGACGAACTCGTCGGCCTCGTGGCGCAGCGATGCGGGGGCCTGGGTCCAGGACCGGCCGCGCATGGCCTCGCGCAGCTTGACCCCCTTCACCCCTCGGGGAGCATCCCCGTCCAGTCCGAGGTGCGCCCAAAAGCCTGGTGAGGCGCGTGACCGCAGGGTTCCACTGGGGGTCGAAGGGGGAGAACGGCTCGTCCGGTGCGGACGTCGTGGTCCTCCTGAGGTTGATCAGACAGGTTGCTCGGCTTGCTGCACCCATGTTGCCGAGAGGCGATCAGCACGCGCAGCCGGATTTGGCTGGTGATGGACGCGAGCTTCAACACTGGCGTTCGGCGGCCGCCTAGGCCGCCCGTCCGCTCGCGCAGCGGGCGCAGAGAGCCGTACCTCAGGCCGGGGGCGCTCGACCACGGCGTCGCTCCGGTCGTCCCAGCCCGTGCGGTGGGTCGTCACACGGCGGTCGGCCAGCCACCGGACGGTGATCAGCCACGACGGCCAGGTCGGGCGCGGCCCCCGGCCGAGCCCGACGACGTCGTACTCCTCGCCGTGCACACCGAGCCGGTAGCCGCCGCCGACGCGGCTGCCATCCATACCTTTGCCAGCTGCGAGTGGATCAAGAAGAGCCAACCGCTCTGCCTGATAGGGGACTCCGGAACCGGCAAGTCCCACAGGCTCACCGCCCTGCCCGATAGCATCGGCCAGCTTCGCTGCCTGCGTGAGCTGTGGCTCCGAGGGAACGCGATCGAGTACCTGCCGTCGTCGGCAGCCGAGCTGCATGAACTGCGCTACCTGGACCTACGCGAGAACTCCCTGACCGGGGTACCAGAGTCCCTGGCCGGCCTCCCGCAACTGCGGCAGATCGACCTGCGGAGCAACCGCCTCGGCCAGTTGCCGGACTGGCTCGCCCTGATGCCATCGCTGGAGAAGCTGGATCGGCGTTGGAACGAGGTCGATCCCTCCCTGCCGCTCCGCAGCGAGCTGGAGCGGCTAGGCTGCCTCGTCCTGACCTGACAGCGACGCCCCCCTCGCGGCACAGTGCCGCTCTTTCTCGGGTTCTGGCTCAGGTTTTGTGGTCGATCACGTTGCGCATCGCCTGCGTCTCATGCGATCTGAGGGTGCTGCATGGGACCGCGCGCCATTCGCACGTTGGGCAGCCTGTCTCGCCACAGTGCACGCTCGCCCGTGAGCTGGAACCCGTGGCGCTCGTAGAACCGGATCGCTCTCCCGTTGTACTCGGTCACCCACAGGTGCAGGGGAGCACCGTCCGCCCATAGGAGGAACTCACCCATCAGCTGACCGCCGATGCCCTGGCCTTGGGCTTCGTTCAGCAGATACATCGGCCCGAGGGTCACCCCTTCATCCCGGCGGCCACAGAGGACACCAGTGATCTCAGCCCCGGACCGGACGACACGGCAGAAGAGCCGGTCGGGGTGGCATGCGGCCTCGTCAATGAACTCTCGCCACTGCGCAATGCCCTCGGTGGTGACAGCGGACCCTCGCTGCTCGCGGATCCACGTCTCGTCGACGCCGACGTCTTCGTTGGGGTAGGTCTGGAGCCAGGCCGTGAGCTGCATACGGCCCACGGCTGCGGCATCGTCGGGACTGGGCGCTTCGATTCGGTGGACCACGTGCACCATTCTCCGAGGTGCAACCGACCTGCCGCATGCGGTTATGCCACTGCTGACCTGTCGATACCCAGAGGCGGGCCCACGTTTGTCGGCGATCACAGAGCGTCCGGACAGAAGCGGCCTGACCGAGGTTCGTTCCGTCCCCCCTGGCGTGCGCGCAGCAGAATCTGGGCCCCTCCCTTGCAGGCCCCCGGCGGTCCCGACGTCAGCCGTACCGGCCTTCGCTCCGCGCGGCCGGTCCGCACACTTGCCCTTCGCCTCTTCCAGGATGGCCCGCCGGCCTCTCCCCCCTCGCCGCGGTCGCGGCGTGGTCAGGACCGCTGGCGACGCAGGGTGATTTCCTGGTAGTCGGCATCGGCGATCTGCCCGTTGAGGAGGGCAATGGCCAACACGTCAGTGGTGTTGTCTTGGTGGGTCGGCAGGGTGTGGGCCGGATCGAAGTCGCTCTCCTCCAGCGGCCATGCCGCGACAGTCTCGATCATCTCGGCCCGGGTGACCTCGCCGCCCGCGTAGCTGGCGAGGTAGGCACGCAATGACATCATCAGGTAATTGCCCTCGGTTCATGATCGAGGGTCAGTCTGCCAGGAGTAGCGCGGCAGTGTGGTGGGTCGTCGGCGGAGCCCGCTGCTGGTGCTTCTGGTGCGCGGATGGCGGAACACCTCAGTCGGTACCCCCCGGGGCGTGCCGCGCACGCCCCGGGGGGCCGTGTGTCAGCTAGGGCGCTCGTAGTTGGTCAGGACGCAGCCCTCGACCTGGGACTTCTCCAGCCGGTAGCCGGCCGGCGCGGTGAAGCCGGTCTCGCAGTTCAGGTACAGGAACTGGAGCTGGTACAGCCCGCGGCGGACGTTCGCGTTGTTGGTCTCCACGGCGATGTTCGTGCCGACCAGCAGCTTGCTCGCAGTGGCCTTGAGACGCCCGTCGTCCTTCAGGTCGGCCAGCTGCGCCGCCTTGGCCTTGGTCTGGAGGGTCTTCATGTCGGAGACGGTGTCCAGCCAGTTCAGGTTGTGCGCGCGCTGCTCCCCGCCGAGCTGGCCGCAGACCGCTCGCTGCTTGACGCCCCAAGCGCTCGCGGGGCCGTCGACGACGGGCATGTAGTCGATCGACCGTACCTGCTCGTCGGTGACCGTCATGCTCGTGCAGTCGACCGTGTGCGGGCTGACGAGCTTCTTCAGCTCGGCGATGCTGCCGGCGCTCGGCAGGCCCAGGCTGCCGGTGGACGGCTGGCCCGGCTTCGCGGCTCCCTCGGTGGAGGGGTCGCGGACCGCCCCGCGGTGGGGGCTGCCCTGGCCGTCGGGGCTGTTGACGTAGTCGGTGAGGAAGCAGCCCTCGACCAGGGCCTTCTCCTTCTTGAACCCCTCCGGGACGAAGACGTCGGGGTTGCAGCTCAGGATGCGCAGGTCGGAGTTGGGCGGGTCGACCAGCGACACGGCGGTGGCGGTCTTGAGCGCGGTCAGGGCGAAGGTCTTGCCCACGACCGTGCGGCTGGCGAGGTCGGTGTCGTACCGGCCCTCGGCGAGCCGCTTCGCGGCGTGGTCCTTGGCGGCCTGCTGGAAGGCCTTCATGTCCGGGGTCAGGAAGAGGACGATCTCGCCCTGCGCCTTCTTGTCCGTGCAGACGCCGCGCTCCGTGATGCCCCAGTCCCCGGCACCGATGAACCCGCTCAGCGGCACCCGGCTGTCGTTCGGGTCGGTGCTGAGGTTCTCGCAGGACGTGTACTGCTGTACGTGAGCCTGCGCCCCGGCCAGCGTGGCGGGCGCGGCGCCGGCGCCGGCGGCCGTGGGGGAGTCGGGGGCGGCGCCCCCAGCGCTCGCGGAGGGGCTCGCGGAGGGGCTCGCGGCGGGCGGGCCCGGCTTGGGGGAGTCCTCGCAGGCGGTGGCGAGGGTGGTGAGCGCGGCGAGGGCCGCGGTCGCGGCGGATATCCGCTGGAGGCGCATGGGTGTCTTCCGTCGGCTGGACACGGTAACGGGGGATGGCGTGCCCATGCTAAGGCCTGGTCTGAAAGATTGATCTTGTGGCAGGTTGAGGTGAGTTGACGGAGGCGGCGTGGGAGTGGATGGAGCCCCGACCGCCGGCCCCGAACAAGGGCGGAGCTGCTGCCAGGAGTGACCGCATTCGCCCGTTTCCGCACCCCCGCCTGCGGTGGCCGCGTTTCCGGGGGCGTCGGCGGGGTCTCTGCGCAGCAGGCGGCCCGCCCCACGTGGCGGGTACGGGTACGTACCCGTACCCTGGGGGGATGGGAAGGAGCACGACGATGTCCGATGCCAACGTGAGGATCCCCGAGGAAGCCAGGGACCGCCTCGCCGCGATCGCGGCCGCCGAGGGCTTGTCCCTGCGCGCCTATCTGGCCAGGTTGGCCGAGACGATGCTGACGCCGGCCGAGCGCGCCGAGCGCGCGGAGAAGGCGCAGGCCGCGCTGCGGGCCTGGAACGGGTACGCGCCGACTCCGGACGAGCAGCACGAGCTCGATGACGAGCTGGACCGGCGGCTTGCGCAGGTGCAGCGCCCGTGAGCGAGGCGATGCACATCGTGCTGGACGAGACGGCGATGACGGCGGCCGGGCAGGGGAACGTGCTGGCCTCGCGGCTGATCCACCGTGCGCACGCCGAGACGGGCTGGTTCCTGTACGCGCCGTCGTGCGCGCTCGTGGAAGCCGACCGGGCCCGGCCCGGTACCGCGGAGCACCTCGCCGCCCTGCCGGGCATCACCGTTCTGGACCTGGACCTGCCGGCGGCGCTTGCGGTCGCCCAGCAGGAGACCTGGGCCGCCGCCCACAGTCGGCACGCCGCGCAGCCGACGGCCGACCGGCCCGATGGCGCGATCGTCGCCACGACCGCGCCGAAGCGCTGGGAAGGGCAGCCGGTCCGCGTCCTGGACCTCACCCCGTAGGCTCACGCCGCCCGGAAGCGCGGGATCACTGCAGCTCAGCATCCGGGGCGGATCGGCGGAGACGACGTCAGGGCGAGGGCGGCGTTCCGTAGCTGCGCCGCCCACGTCTGCTGGTCAAGTCCCAAGGTGTACTCGATACAGCAATCACATGGCGGGATCAGCGCCACGAGCGCTTGCTCAGCCGCGGTCTCGGCCTCCGTCTCGCACCAGTCGTCCGTCGCCAGGTCAGCGGGAGTTGCCTCTCCATCGACGAGCCTCGCCGCCAGCCGGCGCAGGGCGTGGCGCCGTGCCAGACCCCTGTCCGGCAGCCCGATCCCCGACTCTGCAAGTGCTTGCTCGAACGCGTCGCGGATGTCGCGGGCGTCGGTGTTGCGGGGCCAGCCGGCCAGCTCGCACAGGGTCAGGGTGTCCAGTCCGGCTGCGAGCGCCTCAGCAGCGATCATCGGCAGATCCTCCGGGCGCAGCTCGTCCGCCTGATAGCGGCACGCCACCTCACCCAGAGAAGTGAACGCACTCCGCACGGAGGTTTCCGGTTCTGGTGCCGCTCCTTCTGCTCTCACGACTCCTACGGTGTCAGCACCGTTTCCGAGGAAGGCACCCAGGGGCACGCTCGGCACCCACCCGTCCTTCGGCCGTTCCCACGACACCCGGAAAGCGGGCTGAAGACAGGGGGTTTGCGGGCCGCGATCGGGAGCAGGAGAGCGACACGACCAAACCGGTACTACACGAGGAGGTCCCGATGTCGGGCACGGAGAAGAGCAAGGCGCACGCGGAGCAGGCCAAGGGCAAGGTCGAGGAGACCGTCGGACGGGCCGTGGGCAACGAGCGCATGACCGCCGAGGGGCGGGCCGACCAGGCCAAGGGCAAGGTGCGTCACGCCAAGGAAGACGTCAAGGACGCCTTCCGTCGCTGATCTGACGGACCGAGGGGCCAACGCGCCCCCTCCACAAGCCGGCTGGGCCCCGACCCCCTCCCCCCGGGTCGGGGCCCAGCCGTGTGTCGAACGCCCCCTGTTGCCGCTGCCCGCGGGGCTGCGGGTCTGCGCCCGGCCGCCCGGGCCGCCGGGTTCAGGAGGTGAGGTGGCAGGATGGCACGGTGTCCGACTCTCTGCGTGAACTGTGGCTGCGCGGCATCGCCTTCAACCGGGCGGCGCCCTCCGACGTACTGGTACGCCTGTTGGACCGAGCGGCTGCCGGTGACGCCGGTCTGCTGATGTGCGGGGGTCGTGACCTGCCTGACGCCGTCGTCGACGCCGCTCTGCACCATCCGGACGGAGTCGTCCGCCGCGAGCTCGCCCGCAACCGGTACGTCGACCCGGCGCGGCTCGCGCCCTTGGCGACGGACCCGTCGGGGGTCGTCCGCGCATGGCTCGCCTCCGGCCCCTATCCCCGTCACTACGTCCGATGGGTCCGACCGCTGCCGGACGACGTCCTCGTGACCCTCCTGACCGCCCAGGACGCGGGCGTGGACGGCCGGGTCACCGTGGACGAGATCATCGCGGGGCTCGACTCGTCCCGGCAGATCCCGCTCTCCTTCTTCCGCTCCATGGCCGGCAGCGAGAATCCCGAACTCCGGATACGGGCGACGTGGCGGTGGGAGTCGCTCACCCCGGCGCAGCGGGCGGGGCTGCTCGACGATCCGGACCCCGCGGTCCGTGAAGAGGCGCACGACAGGAACTGGCGGCTGGACCCGGAACGGGTGGAGGCCAAGCTGCCGTCCTTCGGCCCGCGCTACCGGTACATGCTCGACACGTGTGCGCTGTCCCCCGCGCTCGTCGAGCAGTGCTTCACGGACGGCACGGTGCTCCCCATGGCCCGGAACCCGCACATCCCCGCCTACGCCCTCGCCCGTCTCGCCCGCCACCCCGAAACGGAGGTCCGCGCGGCGGTCGCCGCCCGGCCCGACGTGGAACCGGACCTGATGGCGGAGCTGCTGCAGGACCCGGACGAGTACGTGCGGATGTGCGCGCGCCTCCACCCCTTCCCCCGTACCTGGGCGGAGTACTGGGCGATCGATCAGGTCCTCGGGCACGGTCCTGACTGCGTCTGCCCGTCCGGCGGGCCGTACACCAGGTCGCACGTCGAGCCGGACGTCGGGCCGTCGCCCGACTGGTTCGCCGCGTGTGCGGTGTCCGAGGAGCCGGTGCTCCGCCGGGTCGCGGCAAGGTGGCCGGGCTTGTCGGCGGAACTCGTCGAGGCGCTCGCGCAGGACGACGACGAGGAGGTGAGGATCCGGCTGGCCTGCCACCACCCGCTGGCTCCGCCGAGCCTCCTCCTGAACGTCTTCGTCACCCGCGAAGCCCACCGTTCGCACCTGGCGGACCTGCCCGCGTTCCCCCGTACCGGCTGGGCTCATCTCATCGACCACCCGGATTCCGAGGTGCGGGCCCTGGCAGCAGCCGATCCGGCCCTGCCCGACCCTCCGGTGGAGGACCCCGACGCGTCGGTGCGCCGGGCAGCGGCCTCCAACCCGAGCCTGCCCCCGGAAGCCCTCGACGCCCTCCTCTCCGACCCCCGCACTGCGGAGGGCGCCGCGGCCAATCCGGCCCTCCCCGTGCCGCGCATGCACGCCCTCCTCGACCAGTGCCTGAACGGCACCGTCACCCCGCCGGGGGCCGTCCTGCGCTGACGACCGGCATCCGCGGCCCGTCCCCGGGTACGCGAAGACGCCCGGCGGGGGTGTCCCGGCCGGGCGTCTTCGCGATGTGTTCTCGGGTCCGCTGGTGGCTTAGTACCAGTGGTGGGTCTGCCAGAAGTTCCAGGCGCCGACGGGGCTGCCGTAGCGGGAGTTCATGTAGTCCAGGCCCCACTTGATCTGGGTGGCCGGGTTGGTCTTCCAGTCGGAACCGGCGGAGGACATCTTCGAGGCCGGCAGGGCCTGGACGAGGCCGTAGGCGCCCGAGGAGGAGTTCGTGGCGGTGTGGTTCCAGCCGCTCTCACGGGAAACGATGTTGTTGAACGCCGCGAACTGCGCCGGGTCCTTGATCATCTGCTGGGCGATCGCCTTGGCGCTCGTCGGGGCCGCCTGGGCGGGAACCGTGGCGAGCATCGAACCGGCGACACCGACGGCGACGACGGCACCCGCGAGGGTCTTCTTCGAAGCGGCGATGCGGCGGATGACGGAGTTCGACACAGGGGAACCTTCCACAGGGGACAAGGGCGGTCGCGGCATGCCGAAGGCATGCGTGATCCCTTCACGCGGTGGAGAGGGGTTCGTCAGCGGCAGGTGAGTGAAACACCCGGGCCGCCCGGCGACACATCCAGTTCTACCGATGCCCCACCCGCCTGGCAACGAGCCCGCTTACTACCCGCCCTCGCAGCCGGGGACCTGCGGCCCACCGGCGAGCCGGAACGTATCCGCGCAGGTCGGAGCCGGGTAGAAGGAGCCCGCGCCGTACCTTCGGCGCCTACTAGCCCGGGTCGTATGTGACGTGGGCCCTATGGGGCGGCTCACCCCCGAGCCGCCCGAATCTCACCGAATGTCACTGGATGTACCGCTTCGAGGAAGGGCAGCTGAGGGCCGGATCGGCCTGTCCCGAGGAAAGGGACCGGTACGCCGTACCGCCTGGAAGCGATGTCACCGATGCGGCTATCCGGCCTCCGGCCAGACCTGGGGATCCTTGCCTCCGCGCACCTCACCCGTCAGCCGGGCCTCGATGTCGATACGGCGCTGACCGCTCTCCGCCGCCCATGCCCCGATGGCGACCCGGACGGCGTCGGCGGCTTCGCCCCACTGGACGCGCGCCTCGTCCCACTCCGCGTGTGCTTCCGCGGGCCAGCCGCCTTCCACGGACGGCCGGCCGTGCCGCTCCTGGACATCCCGCAGCAGCGCCCACGCCGTGTCGGCGCGCTTCCGGAGAATGATCAAATCGTCGGTGAGTTCGACATCCGCCACGAGCGGAGCCTAGAACCGGCCAGGGGGACCCGCCCCGCACCACACCGCACGCGCCACCGGCAACGGGCTCCGAATCCTCACCCTGGCCTATAATCGAACTTGTGTCCGAAAACCAGCTGTCGCGCCTGGAGCTCCTCCGCTTCCTGGAAAAGGTCCAGGTCAACGACCTGCGACGGACCCGCGACTGGATCGCCGCCGAGGAGCGCCGCGAAGCGTCCAGCACCGCGCGGCCGCCGGCGCCGCCGCGGCCGGAGTGGCTGGTCGAGCACGGCATCGGGACCGGCCGCCCCGCCGTGCGCGTCCACACGGGGAGCTGCTGGGACACCCGCAGCCGCTGTAAGCCCGCGACCCGGGAGGCGGTCCGGCGCGCCCTCGCCGAGGGGATTCCGGCCTGCCCGCACTGCCGCCCGGACACCGCCCTCGGAGTGCTCGAGTGACCTGGTGCGCTCGGGGTGGAGACACGACCGCCGACGAACTGCGCGTCGTCGTCGCGGCCGACGACGTGACGGTGTGTCAGCCGGGAGTGCCATGGCCGGTGTCGATGGCGCGGAGGCCGTACTGGACTTCGTCGGCCGGGACGGTGTCGCCGCCGGGGTGGCGGTGAGGGGTCCGGCGTTCGCTCCGTCCGGTGCGGCCACGGGAGGCCGCGGAAGGCCGCGGGAGGCCGCCCATAGGATCGGCGCATGCTCCGACGGTCGCCGCCGCCTCCCTCCTCCGTGCCCTTCGACGTGCCCGACGGACACGGCGTCATCGACGTGACCGGCGACGAGGGCGGCAGCCTGCTCCTGCTCGCCGGCGATCCGGTGTTCCTGGAAGCCGGCGACGGTTGCGGCAGCGTGGGCCGGCTGGCAGCCCGCGCGGGCACGGGCGGCCCCGGGCTCTCCGAGGTCAAGTACCTCACCGAGTGGCTCGGCGCCCCCAACCTCGTGCCCGATCCGCGCACCGGCCGGGCCGGGCCGCCGGACCCGGAACGCCTGCGCCCGCTGACGTCGCTGCTCGCCTCCGGGCGGTACGTGATGACGGCCGCGCTCGCTCCGCACGACCTGCGGGTGGTCCACCCGCGCGCCCTCCAGGTCCAGGGCTGGTACGCCGAGGAGGAGCTCGCGCTGGTGACCACCGACGTGTGGCCGCCCCGCGACCACAGGGCGGTGCGCGGCTACCGCGACCGCATCCGCGCGGGGGACGGCCTGCCGGCGCTGGTCGTGCTGTTCCCCACCGCCGAAAGCCGGGTGGGTTACCTCCTCGACGGGCACCACAAGCTCGCCGCGTACGAGCAGGCGGGGGTCCGTCCGATGGTCATCGGGCTGACCCCACAGGTGCCGAGCCCCATCAGGCGCGACGACCTCGACCGGGCACGGGCGGCGTTCTCCGACGGGGCGCTCCGGGACCGTGGCGACGCGCTGGGCAGGGTCTTCTCCTCCATGCGGGCGGAACCCGTCTCAGTCGCCGGCGCCCCGTCCGCATACGCCGAGGCCAGCGTCAGAGCGGGGGTTCGGCCGTGAAGGTGCCCGACCAGACCGGGACGAACGGCTGACCTGCGCGCTGCGGGAAGAGGGCCACGGCCTCCTCGATCCGGCCGAGGCCGATGAGGTGGCCGGCCAGGAGGGTGGGGTGGTCGGCGCCGTGGGGTTCCAGGACGGCGACGGCCTCCTCGGTCCGGCCGGTCTCGGCGAGCAGGTCCGAGATGGTCCAGGCCGCGTACCCGCTGTCGCCCTCGGGGCGTTCACGGGCCAGCCCGATCGCCTCGTCCAGCAGTCCGCCGGCAGCCATGAGACGCAGCCTCGGCCTGAAGAACTCCCATTCCTCCCGGCCGCCGCGGGCTGTCGTGAGGGCGTCGAGGTACGCCAAACCGTCGAGGGCGCGGCCGTGGTCGGCGTACAGGGTGCACAGTGCGCCGACGATCCACTCGTCGGCGCCGCCGGCCGAGTCCGCGAGCGCGCGCATCACCTCGATCGCCTCGTCGCCCCGGCCGTGCCGGGCCAGGAGCCCGGCCAGTTCCCACGCCACGTGAACCCGGCACACCGGAGAGTCGTCCGGCAGCCGGTACACGGCGATCGCACCGTCCACGTCGCCGCGTTCCTCCAGCAGCTCGGCCAGTCGCTGTGCGGCGAGCCCGTTGGGTTCGGACGCCGCATACGCGCGCAGTTCCTCGATCCGGTCCTGCCGTGCCAGGAGCTCCGCCAGCTCGTCGCGGTCGTTGACGGAGGTGATCTGCCGGGTCCGCAGCAGGGCGATCGCCTCGTCGACGCGGCCCTGGCGCTCACGAACCGCGGCGAGCAGGCCGATTGCCGTGTCGGGGTCGAGACCCGGGCAGCACCACGGGTCTTCGCACCGGTGCCCGGGGGCCGTTGTCCGGGCGGCCAGGAGCACGGCGATGTCCTCGTCCCGGCCCGCCCCCTCCGAAAGCTCGACCAGAGCGTGGGCGAGGCACGGGTCCTCGATGCCGGCGGTCAGCCGCGTGACCGCCTCCTCCTGGCGTCCGTACCGGGCCAGCAGACGCGCCAACAACTCCAGCTTGAACCCTCCGCCCCTGGCGTACGGCCGGGCCAGGGCGATCGCCTCCTCCACCCGCCCCCAGCGCTCCAGCAGCTCCACCCGAGCCCGGACGGCCGTCCACCAGTCCGTGGCGACGTACGGGGCGAGCACCTCCAACGCCTCCTCCTGCCGCCCCCGGTCACCGAGCAGCCGCGCCCACTCCAGCGCGCAGAACCACTCACCGCGGCCGGCCCGGAGCTCCACCACCTCCTCGTAACCGAGCTCGAGGAGACGGGAGACGACGAGCGGAGGGATCCAGCCGGAGTGGGTCCGGGCCCGGCGGTCAAGATCAGCAGCGTCCATGGCGGCACACTGTAATGCTCATACCAACGATCTCAGTCATGACCTTGTCCCCGATAAGGACTCGTCCCCGGAGGCCGATGTCCCTACTCTGATCCGAACGGGACGGCGCGCCTTCCCGCAGGTTGCGGTGCCGTGGCAGAGCGGCCCAATGCGATCGACGTGGGGGAGGCCCCTCTCACGGCGACTGACGGAGACGGGGCGGGTCTGCTCCCCTCTGTCCGCGGGTTCGAATCCCGTCGGCACCGCAGCTGACCCGGACTTGGTCCGGCGCCTGGAGCTGCCTCGTCAGCCAGAGGCCGGGGCGGGGGCCACAGAAGTTGGGCCAGGACCGTTCTGGGCTCTGGCTCAGCTTCCGTGATGACTAAGCCTGAAGAACGATGCGGCTCTTGACGGACCGAATGGGCGCGCGTCCGCGCCCCGGGGGCGGATACCACGACGTGGCGAGGTCAGCGGAATGAGTCGATGTTCTCGCGTACCCAGTCGTCGTAGGTGCGCAGCGGACGGCCGGTGATGTCCTGCACGGACGGCTGCTGGTCGGCTGTCCACTGGGCGAGTTCGGCGAATCGGGCGCCGTACTCTTCAAGGGCGTAGAGCGTCACGTCGATCGCACCGACGGGCCAGCCGAGGTGCTGCCAGGTCGTCCGGCTCTCGTCCGGCGTCAGTTCAACGGTATCGATGTCGCGGCCGAGAGCGGTGGTGATGCTCCGTACGCGTGACCGTGTGCTCAGCGGTGGGCCCACCGCCTCGATGACCGTCCCGGCGTAGTCATCGCCGATCAGGGCCGCGGCCGCTACGGCGGCGAGGTCCTCCTCGTGGATAAAGGGGTAGTGGCCCTGGTTGAGGAACGCCTCACGGACCACGCCGTCGGCGCGGACGGTGTCGGCCCAGTCCGACCCTGTCGCCGGGTAGGTCCCCTCGATGACGGCGCCCATCACGGCCGACGGCCGGATGTGCGTCCAGGCGATGTCCGAGCGTTCCACCGCCTTCTCGATCGCCAGCCAGAACCAGGTCTCCGGCGGATTCGCCTGCTCGTACTCCGGTCCATGAGACGACAACAGGACGATCTTCCTCGCGGCGGCGTTCCGCGCCAGGGTCAAGGCGTCCTGGACCGTGGACGGATGGGCGCCGGCCAGGAACACGGCCTCGATACCGTCGAAGGCTCGGGCGGACTCCAGCGGCCGGGTGATGGAGCCTTCGACCACTTCGACCGCGTCAGGCCAGCCGTCGCACTGGTCCGGCTCGGCGATCACCCGCACCTGCCGGCCCGAGGTGAGCAGTTGTCGTGCCATGCACCGGCCGACCATCCCGGTCGGGCTGTTGCCTTCGTCCCGGCGC
The DNA here is from genome assembly GCF_056433525.1 of Streptomyces sp. NPDC044704. NCBI lineage: Bacteria > Bacillati > Actinomycetota > Actinomycetes > Kitasatosporales > Streptomycetaceae > Streptomyces > Streptomyces sp. NPDC044704. Next base: position 51,766 of record NZ_JBWKGY010000021.1, on the reverse strand, counting down.
GGGCTGACGGCGGTCAGCAGGTAGACGCCTTCGGTTTTCGGTACCGTCTCGTTCTGATTGTTCTGCTCGTTCTGCCCGAACGCTTTCACAGCAAGACCTTTCGACGCGTGAGCGTGGATCTTGCACCTGGCCCGGGTGCGGACGGCCTCTGCCGTGCCGCGTGGACGCAGAACCAAGGCTGCGGATCGAGGTCGTTCAGCTTACCAGGAGCAGTGACAGGTCCACAGCAAACCACCGGCCAGACCCCGAACAGGTTGGCGGGCAGCATCCCGTTTCTGGCAGGGTCCGGCGTATGGACTGCATCTTCTGCGAGCTCATCCATGAAGACACCGCGAGCTGGGTGGCGCGTGGGCCGGTGGCCTGTGCCTTTACCCCGCTGGACCCGCTGGCGCCGGGTCACACGCTGGTGGTTCCGACGGTCCATTACGCAGGAATCTCGACCTGGCCGGCCGGCAGGTCCGTCCATCACGTCGCCGGCGACCCGGGGGCGCGGCTTGCCGCCGCTCTGGCTTCGGGCCGGCACCACACGAGTTGAGCCAAAGTCCGTTCTGGCGGACAGAGCGCCGCCTGATCGTCCCCACCCAGGAGAGCAGGGCATGACCAAGATAGTAGGCATCGACGCCCGCGGCACGCAGCACTGCGAGACGACGGTCCTGGGGGTGCTGCTGCGGCACCAAGGACTCGATCTGTCCGAGCCCATGCTGTTCGGCCTCGGCTCCGGTCTGTCCTTCATCTACTGGGACAGCAAGAACATGGGCTTCCCCTTCCTCGGGGGACGGGTCAAGCCCTTCGAACTCACCAGGAACCTGACCACCCGGCTCGGGCTGGAGCTCCAAGTCCAGGAGACCACGTCCCCGCGCAAGGCGTGGGACAGGGTGGCGGCCGCCGTTGATGCCGGCCACCCCGTCGGACTCCAGCTCGACAGCTACTACCTGGACTACTTTGGTTCGAAGGTTCACTTCGGCGGCCACGTCGTCGCCATGTACGGCTATGACGAGCACGCCGCCTACCTGGTGGACACCGACCCGCAAGGCGGAGCGGTATCCACCAGCCTGACCAGCCTCGCGCAGGCCAGGGCGGCGCGCGGTCCGATGACCGCCAGGCACCGGTCGTTCACCGTCACCGCCCCGAGAGGCCTGCCCACCCCGCACGGACAGATCGTCCCCGCCATCACCGCCTGCGCCGACGCCTTCCTCCACCCGCCCATCGCCAACGTCGGTCACCGCGGCATCGCGAAGGCCGCCAAGCTGGTACCCGCATGGCTCCAGCGCACCGACGATCCACAGCGAGACCTGCCCCAGGCCGCTCTGCTGATGGAGAAGGCCGGCACCGGCGGCGCCCTGTTCCGCAACCTCTACCGTGACTTCCTCGCCGAATGCGCCGACCTGCTGGACGACAGCCACCTGCGCACCGGCCACGGGCTGTACGCCGAGGCAGCCGCCCTGTGGACGGAAGCAGCGGCAATGATCGCGAGGGCCGGCGAATCGGGAGATGGGCAGTTCCTCGTCCAGGCCGGCTCAATTCTCGGCGACCTCTCACGTATCGAGGCCGAGGCCATGCAGGCGCTGAGCTGCCTGGGCAGCAAGACCCAAGCGTGACACCTCCGGTACGTGTGCGGAACGGGGGAGCGGCGGAATGCAGGGGACTCCATACGGTCAGGCGTCCTGAATTGAACCGTAAGGCGGCCATGGCCTGCCAAGTAAGTCAAGACTTACCTTCGGGGAAATTCGACCGTATGGTGTGGCTCGAATCGAAGGAGCCCCTGTTGTCGAAGATGAATGATCCCGCCGCGCGTGCGGTTGAATCGGAGCGGGATTATGTGTCCTCCTTATACGAGTTGCTCACCGAGCGGATTTCCGAGGCGCGAGTACACCGGGCGAGTGTGCTGAAGGCGCCGGCGGAAAGCGCCGGTGAGGCATACGAGAGGGAAATCGCCGCCGAGCGTCTGGCCAAGGAAATCGGCCGGCTGGAGGGCGCCGAGAAGGGCCTGGTCTTCGGGCGCATCGACCGGACGGATGGCACGGCCCTGCGCATCGGGCGGATCGGACTGCACACGGAGGAGGACGACCTGCCTCTGCTCGTGGACTGGCGCGCGAACGCGGCGCGGCCCTTCTACGAGGCGACACCCGTCCACCCGATGGGCCTGCGGCGGCGCCGGCACCTGCGGCTTGAGGAGCGCACGGTCGTCTCGGTGAGCGACGAACTGCTGGACGGGACCGCCCCGACCGACGAGGACGTCGTGGGGGACGGCCCGTTGACCGAGGCCCTGTCGGCCCGGCGTACGGGCAGGATGCACGCGGCCGTCGCGACGCTGCAGGCCGAGCAGGACGAGATCGTCCGCTCCGCCCACCGCGGGGTGACCGTGGTGCAGGGCGGGCCCGGCACCGGCAAGACGGTGGTCGCCCTGCACCGGGCGGCCTACGTCCTGTACGCGTTCCCGCGCGCCGCGGAGGAGGGTGTCCTGGTCGTGGGGCCGAACGCCCGGTTCCTCGACTACATCTCCCAGGTCCTTCCCTCGCTCGGAGAGAACGACGTCGTCCTGGCGACCTGCCGGGAACTGGCCGGAGCCGGAGTGCCCACGGACACGGACTCGGACTCGGACGCGCACGCGTTGGACCCGTTCGACACGGCGCGTCTCAAGGGCAGCTCCGACCTCGCCGACGCCCTGGCCGGCCTGATGCGAGCCCACCAAGCCCCCGCCGGTGAGTTCACGGTGCGGGTCGGACAGGAACGGGTGCACCTGTCCGGCGAGGAAGTCGCCACGGCACGCGACGCCGCCGTGGCGGCCGTACCGGGGCACAACCCCGCGCGCCAGGTGTTCAGGGAGCTCCTCGTCGACGCCGTCACCGACACGATGCGACGAGACATGGGCGACCTCCTGGAGCAGATCGACGCCGACACCGAAAGGGCGACGGGCATCAACCTCGACCGGTTCACGGGAGCGGCCCAGCGCCGTGCCGAAGGTGCGGCCGGCCCGGGTCCGGCCCACGAACTGGACCTGGACGCCATCCGAGCCGACCTCCTCGACGACCCCGGCGTCGACCGAGCGGTCGAGGCGTTGTGGCCGCGGCTGGTACCCGGTGACCTCGTCAACGCGCTCCTGACGAACGCCGGCGCTCTCGCCGAGCACCTGCCCCGCCTGACCACGCAGGAGCGGTCCCTTCTGCTGCGCGGCCCGGACGAGCCGTGGACCGATGCCGACGTGCCGTTGCTGGACGAGGCGGCGAGCCTGGTAGACGGGCCGCCCGAGCGGACGTACGGGCACGTCGTCGTCGACGAGGCGCAGGAACTGACCGCCATGCAGTGGCGGATGATCGTCCGCCGCTGCCCGGCGAAGGCGATGACGCTGGTGGGTGACTTCGCCCAGGCGGGCCCGGTCGCGACCGCACGCGACTGGAAGGAAGCGCTGAGCCCCCACGTCGGACCGCGGTTCCGACTGCACCACCTGACCGTCAGCTACCGCACCACGCAGGAGATCCTGGACAGCGTCCGGGACCTGCTCACGCGGATCGCTCCGGACCAGAGGCCCACCCGGTCACTGCGCAGCGGTGAGCCCCCTCGTACCGTGACCGCACCTCCGGACGGGTTGGTCACCGCCGTCGTCCGGGAACTCCGCGCCCAGAGCGCCGCGCACCCGGGCGAGCTCCTGGGAGTGATCTGCGCGGACGCCAGGGTGAGCGAGCTGACGGCCCGAGGCGTCGCCGGCCACGCACGTATCGTGCCGGCGTCCGAAGCGCGCGGCCTGGAATTCGACGGGGTCGTCGTCATGAACCCCGAGGAGATCATCACGGCCCGCCCCGGTGGGGAGAGGGACTTGTACGTAGCCCTGACCCGGGCCACCAAGCGCCTCTGCACCATCACCGCCCGGGCCTCCGCGCCGCTGGAGCAGGTCAGCCGGATCCGGCGCGGTCCGGAGCCGGCGTTGCTCTGAGGCCGCTCACGGATTGCGGAATGCGGGTGCGCCGGCTCAGTCGGTACTCCGCCGGTCAATCCGCTCAAGAACATCCCCGACGACGCAGGCGAACCCCTTCACGAGTACGTGTGGCCGCCGGCCGGTTTTGCCCGCGGCACTCACACTGCCGTCGCGCGGGAAAATGACGGCCTCGGCCGCTTCGATTCCCTTGCGAATGATGCGTACGTGATCGCCCGCCTTGAAATCCCCGTCGACGGGATCGATGTAAACCGCACTGTCCCCCTTGGCGAAGACGAAAACGTCAGTAACCTCTGCCCGGTTCACCCGTTGCCCCTCCATCAGTACTATCCCCGTTCCTTCAGGGTAGAGACCTCTGCCTCCAGCTCACCGACTGCTGCTGCGACGCCCCTCCAGGCTCCATCGGCTCGCTGGAATCGCTGCCTTGAGTACGGTCCGAAGCGTCGGGGCAGCGGAAACGTCCGCTTCAGATGTGGGCCCCCGACGGTTCGGGCTGCGCGGCACACCCAGGGTCGAATCCCTCTGGGCGAACCTCGCCGACACCACGACCGCGGCACGTCTATGGGCGGCCAGCTGTGACATGACCGGTCGCGAGCCCGAGCCTGACTGCGCGCCGCCGCTGGGGGTTCCGCCGTTCAGTTCTCGCGGGTCAACGGCTCCCCGGCGAAGCGCACCCCGGCCAGGCCATGGGTCATGAGGTTGCGGATGTTGGCGTGATCCGTGCCGTTCGGCGTCGCCAGCACGCTGCGGTAGTGCTCACCGAATGCCAGCAGCGCCTCTTGGTCGCTCAGCCCTTCCAGCAGGGCCAGTCCCAGGGTCTTGCAGGAACCTTCGTTCTCCCCTGCGGCATTGTCCAGGTCCCCGTTGCGGAACGCCTGCGGCTGGTAGGCGTAGTGCGCGGCGACGAAGGCCAACGTGTCGGCGAACTCGTGCTCACCGGACGCGAGGCTTGTCCGCAGCGAGTTCAGTTCAGTCATGTGGGTTCCCCTGGGTTGAGCGGACGTTCCGGTTGCCGTCCGTGACCGGACGAAGATACCCCCTCGTGGCCTGCCGGTGAGAAGGGCGCCACACATCGAGACGAGCGGCATCTGCGCAGGTCACGAGGTGTGACTGGGCGATCCGCCGAGAGCCGGTCCCGGTCCGGGCGATCGGCCGCGAGGGCGGCGCTGACCGGCAGGCTGACGCCGTCCCCGCCCGGTGCCGCAGTCGGGTCGGCCGCCTGCCGCGGCAAGGCGGGGTCGGGCGGTGGCGTTGTCAGTGCCGGGCAGCATGATGACGTTCATGACCGAAAACAGTGCCCTCCTCTCTCCTGCCGCCTACGTGGAGGCCGTGACCACCGCCGTGGCGGCATCGGCCGCGTACTACGGCGACGGGACCACCCCGCTCGGTGACGACGAGTACGACGGGCTGCTGCGCGCCATCGCGGCCTACGAGGAGACCCACCCGGACGAGGTGCTCGCCGAGTCGCCGACCGGGAAGGTGGCGGGCGGGGCCGTGCAGGGCGACGTGCCCCACTCGGTGCCGATGCTCTCCCTCGACAACGTCTTCGACGCCGACGAGCTCGCCGAGTGGGCCGCAGGGCTGGAACGGCGTCTCGGGCACCCCGTGGCCGGGTGGTGCGTGGAGCCGAAGCTCGACGGCCTCGCGGTGGCCGCCCGGTACCGGGGTGGCCGGCTCGTTCAGGTCCTCACCCGCGGCGACGGCTCGGCCGGTGAGGACATCACCCACGCCGCCGAAGCCGTCCTCGGTCTGCCGCCGGTACTCACCCAGCCGATCGACGTCGAATTGCGCGGCGAGGTGCTGCTGACGACCGCGCAGTTCGAGGAGGCCAACCGGATCCGGCTCGCCCACGAGGCCACGGCCTTCGCGCACCCCCGCAGCGGAGCGGCCGGCACGCTACGGGCCAAGGACCGCCCCTACCGGATCGAGTTGACCTTCTTCGCCTACAGCGCGATCGGCCTGGACGACCTCGGTCACTTCGCCCTGCTGGAGACCCTGGCCGCGCTCGGCGCGAACACGGCCGCCAGCACGGCCGCCGCCCCCATGCGCTGCGAGACCGTGGAGCAGGTGCAGGAACGCATCGACGTGATCGCCGGTCTGCGCGGAGCCCTGCCGTTCGGGATCGACGGTGTCGTCGTCAAAGCCGACTCGGCCGAGGACCAGCGGCAGGCCGGCAACGGATCGCGCGCCCCGAGGTGGGCGGTGGCCCGGAAACTGGCGGCCGAACACAAGGTGACGCGCCTGCTGGCGGTGGAGTGGAACGTCGGCCGGACCGGGATCATCGCCCCGCGCGCCGTCCTGGAGCCGGTGGTCATCGACGGGGTGACGGTCACCTACGCCACGCTTCACAATCCGTCCGACATCACCCGCCGCGGGCTCATGATCGGGGACCAGGTGTTCGTGTACCGGGCCGGTGACGTGATCCCCCGGGTCGAGGCACCGCTGGCCGACCAGCGCACCGGCGCCGAGAGCCCGATCGTCTTCCCCGAGGCGTGCCCCCGCTGTGGCGACGCGATCGACACCTCCGAGCAGCGGTGGCGGTGCGTGCGCGGCCGGAGCTGTCAGGCCGTGGCCTCGGTGATCTACGCGGCCGGCCGGGACCAGCTCGACATCGAAGGTCTCGGCGGCACGCGCGCGATCCAGCTGGTGGAAGCCGGTCTGGTCAAGGACGTCGCCGACCTGTTCACGCTGACCCGCGAGCAGCTCCTCGGTCTGGAGCGGATGGGTGAGACCAGCGCCGCCAACCTCCTGTCCGCGATCGAGACCGCCCGCGGGGCCGCGTTGAGCCGCGTGTTCTGCGCCCTCGGTGTCCGCGGCACCGGGCGCACGATGTCCCGCCGGATCGCCGCGTACTTCGGCTCGATGGCGGCCATCCGCGCCGCCGACGCGGACACGCTGGCCGGGGTCGACGGCATCGGCACGGAGAAGGCCCGCGTCATCGCGGCCGAACTCGTCGAACTCGCCCCGCTCCTCGACAGACTCCAGGCCCAGCAGGTCGGCACGCAGGTCACCGAGCCGCAGAAGCCCGCGACTGCTGCGACCGAAGGAGACGGAGCGACCGCCGCGACCGGCGTCGAGGACTCGGCGGGCGGCCCGCTGGCCGGGCAGGCCGTCGTGGTGACCGGCTCCATGACCGGCCCCCTCGCGGTGTTGTCCCGGAACGAGATGAACGAGCTGATCGAGCGGGCCGGCGGAAAGGCGTCGTCGTCGGTGTCCAAGCGCACCACCCTCGTGGTGGCGGGCGAGAAGGCCGGCTCCAAGCGCACCAAGGCCGGGGAACTGGGCATCCGCATCCTCGACCCCGAGGAATTCGCCGTCCTGGTCGCCGGTTTCCTCCCCACCCCCTAGTGCCCGCCGGCCCTCTGGCCCTGTCCGGCGTCGCCCCGGAGAAGCCGGTGGCGCGGGGGTCTCACATCCGGTCGAGGCCGACCATCCGGCTCACGGTATGCCTGATGGTGCGGCCGCCTTGATCCCGCGGCTGAGAAACCGCGGGTGGGGGAGTCGGGGGGAGATCGACGGCGATGACTTCGACGCGCTGCCCGGGGGCGGCCTGGGCGGCGATGCGGCCGCGTTCCCGCTCGGAGGCGGCGAAGAGGACGAGCGGGGCGAGGCGGTTACGCAGGGCGGGCACGCGGCTCGCCACCGGGCAGATGACCGCGTACGGCTTGCCGCGCAGGTACACGGGCACGCCCATGGCGTACTCGGGACTGCTCTCGCGGGCAACACCGGGGTACGCACCGGCCTCGTGGTAGACGAACTCCACCACCGGCTTGACCAACGCCTTCTGGCGTTGGAGCAATGCCTCTATCGCCGCCAAGTGTTCCTGCTCGGCGGCCTTCCGCGCTTCGCGCCGGCGCCGCTGCACGGCGGTCAGCCGGTCGATGACCTGCTCTCTCCGGGCCGTCGCCCGGACCTGTTCTTCCTCACCTTCGAGGTACGAGCGGGTTGTCCACCGCCATGTCCCGTCATCGCCCCGCCCCTTGGCCCGCAGGCGGTGCGGGCGGGTGGTGTCCGCGCAGATGGCGGCAACGAAGCGGTCCAGCGGGAAGGGGTCGGCCGTCGTCCATGTGCCGTGGCCGCCGCAGGGCAGCGGTCCGTCGATTCCCGGGCCGCAGTCCTCGCACTCACACAGGCCGCAGTCGGCCCGGTCCTCGCACCACTCGGGTACGAAGCGGGCGGCTCCGGCAGTGATCTGGACGGGTCCGCCGTCGTCCGGCCGGGCGATCCGCACGGAGGGCACGTGGTCGAGCCAGGGGACGGTCTTGCGGTCGGTGAACCAGCACACCTCGACGCCGGCGGCACGGTACCGGTCGGTGCGGGCCTCGATGTCGGTGATGGGGATGGCCGCCATCTGCGCCTCCAGGGCCACGCGGCGGCTGCCGTCCGGGGAAGTGGCCATCACGTCCGCGCGCCAGGAGCCGTCCGGGGCGGCGACTTCGTACTCGGCACTCCACCCGGCCGCGCGGGCGTGATGGGCGAGGTCGAGCTTGAGGAGGTGGTGGGCCATGCCTTCGCCCGCGAGCCGCGCCTCACAATGCGGGGCGTTGCCGGCATGGCGCAGGAACCACAGGTCGTACGCGCCGTGCGTCTTGTGGACCAGGTGCAGCCGCCAGGCGCATTCGTAGCAGGTCAGGGGTGCGGGAGGGGTGGCCTTGTAGATGCTCTCCCGGGCCCGTCCGCATCCAAGGTCGGCCTGGGTGGCGTCGATCCGCCCCCATTCTCCGTGCACCCCGACGAACACCATCGCTCTCTCCTTCTCTCCTTCGTTGCGCGGCGGACCCTCGTCCGCGACGGACGGCAGAGACCCGGTCTGACAAGAAGTACCCCGGACGGGACAGGCTGCTACGCCGTTCGCGGTAGGGGTGTCACCTTCCGCCACCCTTCCCCCCTGGACGCGCTGACGCCCTGGCGGCTGTTGTGGCGTTGCGGCGTCTTGCCGATCAACTGGAGGACGCCGTCGTCGAGCAGGCCATGCGGGCGGGCTGGAGCTGGCCGCAGGTCTCCGAGGCGCTCGGTGTCACCCGCCAAGCCGTCCACACGAAGCACGCCGAGCGGCTCATCGCCGCCGGAGTCAAGCTGAGGAGGCGCGGCGATGAGCGCGTTTGACCAGTACCTGCATGCGGTCATCGTGCGGGCGATGGACGAAGCCCGGGGTGACGGGTCAGCGACGATCGACGCGCACCATCTTCTGCTGTCGCTCGCCGCCGATCAGGGGTCCACCGCACAGCAGGCCCTGGCCTCGGCCGGGCTGGATCGCGCTGCTGTCCGCGAGGCACTGGACCGCGAATTCGAGCACAGCCTCAGCGTGGTTGGAGTGTCTCCGGCCGCCTATGCCCTTCCCAGGCCGAGCCACGCCTCCCACCAGCCCAAGATGGGTGCGTCCGCCAGACTCGCCCTGGATCGGAGCTTCGCCTCCGCCCGCAAGAAGGACCTGCGGTCAGCGCACCTGCTGCTCGGGATCCTGCAGGCTCAAGTCGGTACCGTGCCCCGCGCCCTCGCCCTGGCGGGGGTCGATCAGGCCGAGCTGGCGGACCGCGTACGGCAGACGCTCACCAGCCAGGAGCAGTGACCGAACACCGGGATGCGAGGAGGACCACATGCACCGGCACACCACTCGTGCGGACAACGGCCGACCGGGAGCCGAACCGGCCGAAGCAGGGGGCGTGGCCCCTGAATCCGCGCCGACCGCAGGGGCCGAGCGCTACGAGGCGGTCCAGTACCTACTCCAGCGGGCCGTGACGCACGGCGGCCTTCCCGGGATTCTCGCCGAGGTTCGCGACGGCGGCCAGCAGTGGTTCGGGTCCGCAGGAGTCGCCGACACCCGAACCGGCCGCAGGCGTTCACAGCAGGACCGGTTCCGCATCGGCAGCATCACCAAGACGTTCGTGGCCACCGTCGTGATGCAGCTGGTGGCGGAAAGGCAGGCTGAGCCGGGACGACACCGTGGAACAGTGGCTGCCGGGCGTGGTCCACGGCCGTCACCACGACGGTGCAGGGGCGACCGTCAGGACGCTGCTCAACCACACCAGCGGGATCTTCAACTACACCGATGACCAGGAAGCACTGAACCGTCGCGAGACGCACCCGCCCGAGGCGCTGGTGCAGATCGCGATGTCCCATCCGCCCACGTTCACGCCGGGTTCGGGCTGGGCGTACTCCAACACCAACTACGTCCTCGCCGGCATGATCATCGAGCGGGTCACCGGCCGCGCGCTCGCCGAGGAGATCACGGAGCGGATCTCCCGCCCGCTCGGCCTGGCCGGTACGTACCTGCCGCACGGCAGCGACCCGACGATCCGCGGGCCGCACTCCCGGCACTACACGAAGCTGTTCCGGACGGACCCCGGCGCGCCGGTCCACGACGCGACCGAGCTCGACCCGTCCATGTTCTGGGCGGCCGGCGGCATGATCTCCACCGCCGGGGGACCTCAACCGGTTCTTCGGCGCCCTGCTCGGGGGCCGAATCCTGCCACCGGACCAACAACGCGACATGTTCGCCACCGTGACCACCCGTGACTGGATTCCCGACGCCGCCTACGGCCTCGGCGTCTCCTCGGTGAGACTGCCCTGCGGGGAAACGGTCTGGGGCATGGGCGGTGCGCTCTTCGGATCGTGGTCCTACGCCTACGGCGCTCGCGACGGCGAGCAGACGGTCACCACCAACGTCAACGGCGACTGGAGCGACGGCGACTGGGACGACCCCATCGCCCTCTTCACCGATCTCCTCCAGACGAAGTTCTGCCGCCGGAGCTAGGGACCGTGCCGGCGAGGGACCGTACGAGCGAGGCAAGCACCACGAGCATCGGACGTGCGTTCTGTCATCCGGCGCACTTTCGAGTGAGCGGCTGGGCAGCCAGTAGGCTGAGTGGGTGAACACTTCCCCCGCACTCCCGCGTTCGTTCCGGCTGCTCGTCACGGGCGGAGGCACGGGCGGCCACACTTACCCGGCCCTGACGGCGATCCGTACCCTGCAAGGCCGTCTCGCGGCCGCGGGCGCCACGCTGGACGTCCTGTGGATCGGCACCGCGGACGGTCTCGAAGCGCGTGTAGCCCCGGCGGAGGGGATCGCGTTCAAGACGGTGGCCACGGGGAAGATCCGACGTTCGTCGAACCCCCTCAAGATGTTGTCCGCCGCGAACGTGAAGGACATGGCGCGGGTGCCGCTCGGCGTGGCCCAGGCCCGGTCGATCGTGTCCGAGTTCCAGCCGGACGTGGTCCTCGCAACGGGCGGATACGTCGCCGTGCCGGCCGGGCTGGCCGCGCGGCTGTGCCGGGTTCCGCTGGTCCTGCACGAGCAGACCGTCCGGCTGGGCCTGGCGAACCGGAAGCTCGCGAGTTCCGCGACGCGGATCGCGGTGTCCTCGGAGTCCTCGCTGCCGCTGCTGCCCGCCGAGGTGCGCGAGCGCGCGGTCGTCACCGGGAACCCGGTGCGGCCGGAAGTCCTGGGCGGACACCCGGACAAGGCGGTCGGGGCGCTGGCCCTGTACGGCTTCGACCGGCGACTGCCGACCGTGTACGTCACCGGCGGCGCTCAGGGCGCCCAGCAGATCAACCATGTCGTCCGCGATGTACTGCCCTGGCTCCTGACGCACGCGAACGTGATCCACCAGTGCGGCCCGGCGAACGTGGACGGCCTCCGGTCAGCCGCCGCCGCACTGGACCCGGTCCTCGCCGGCCGCTACCACCTGACCGGGTTCCTCGGGGCGGAGCTGCCGGACGTCCTGGCGCTGGCCGACGTGGTGGTGTCGCGCAGCGGGGCCGGGACTCTGGCGGAGCTGACCGCGCTCGGCAAGCCCGCGGTGTTCATCCCGCTCGCTACGTCGGCCGGGAACGAGCAGGCCCACAACGCCCGGCACCTGGCCGACGCGGGGGCGGCGCTCGCGCTGCTCGACGAGGTCACCGGCCCCGCCCTCCAGAACGCGGTCGGCCCGCTCCTGACCGACCCCGCCCGACGGGCGGCGATGGCGGAACGGGCACGGACGTACGGGCGGCCGGACGCGGCCGACAGGCTCGTGGACGTGGTGCTGTCCGCCGCATCCGCCTGAACCGGCCGGAGCGTGCGGGCATGGCGATGACGGGGAAACGACGGGTCCTGTACCGGCAGGGCACCGGATTCTGGCGGATGACGGCGAAGTGGGTGCTGCTCTTCGGGGCCCTGTACCTGTTGGACGGCGGGCTGATCCGGTCGTGGGGCGACGCTCTGGTCTGGCCGCTGATCTGGCTCCTGCTGTGGGTGCCGTTCGGGATCGGCGTCGTCTGGTACCCGAAGAAGGACCAGCGCGTCGAGCTGACCACTCGTGAACTGCGGGTACGGCGCAAGCGGCTGCCGATGGAGAAGGTGAACCTGCTGCACGTGGCGCGGCTGTGGCTGGAGGGACGGTCAACCGCGGACGACCAGCCGGTGCAGGAATGGAGGCGGTTCGACCGGGTGGTGTGGGTGCCGCTGCGGGACGGCCGGGCGTTCGGCGTGGAGTTCCGCGACCCGGCCGCGTTCGCCAAGGTCTTCGGCGCCTTCGCGGTCGCGGCGTGCGGCGGCCCCGACATCGTCCGCGCGAGGGCCGCGGCGGAGACCTACCCGGATCCCCTCCCGATGCGACGCCGCACCACCGACGACGCGGGCTCCTGGCTGGACGTCCTGGACATCTTCAACTGACACCCGCCAACGCCGACGAGGAGCAGCACTCCGGCAGGGCCGCCTCGACGACGGACGCGTCGCCCGCGACGCCGCCGGGGTGCCGAGGTGCCGAGGTGCCGTCTCAGCGAGCCGGCCTGGAGCGGCCTGCGTCATGCCCGGATGGGGCTTGAACCAGATCGTCGCGGATCATGTCCGAGCGACGGGGGAGCAGGGGTGGCGGCCGGCTTCCTTCAGAGGTCAGCCTTGGACAGGCTGCTCGCCCCGGCCAGCCCGGACCAGCTCCCTCACCATCGGTCACGCTCGGGGCCCGCTCAACCGCAGCGAGCTTCCACCCAGCCGTTGGTACCGCTGGCCGGGTCCATGAGCTCGGGATCCAGGTACTCCCGGCGCGACGGACTCGTCGGCGCCAAGCCCTCTGCGCCGCTCCTCTACTGCGGGTAGAGTCGAGGTATGGCAGACGAGACGAGCATCAAGGTGAGCGCGGCGACCCGCGACAGGCTGGCTGCGCTGGCGAGCGAGCAGGGCACCACGATCCGGCAGCTCGTCGAGGAGCTCGCCGAGGGGCAGCCGACCCAGGCCGAGTACGCGGAGCGCGCCGAGCAGGCCCGGGCCGAGCTCGCCTCAGTACTGGGCACCGTACCCAGCGAGGAGGCCGAGGCGAAGGCCCGCGGCCTCCTGGAGCGTCTCGGCGCCCGTCAGGGCTCGGCAGCCGCGTAGTGGGCCCGATCGCCGTCGTCCTGGACCACACGACCGCCACCGCCCTCCACGATCCCAAGGATCCGTACAACGAGGCCGTCGCCGCGTTCTACGTCCAAGCCTCCGGTGGCCTGGGCACCCTCTACGCGCCCGTACTGTCCCTGACCGCCGGCAGCACCGAGCGGCCCGGCCTGCTCGCCTACATCGACGGACTGCGGTTCATCCAGATCGAACCGTTCGACACCGCCGCTGCCCTGACCGCCACGGAACTGCTGCGCACCGGGCACCCCTGGGCGGCCGTCCACGCCATCCACGCCGCACGCCCCTCCGCGGATTTTCCCGCCGGCCGCTACCTCCTCACCCTGGAGCCCGAGCTGTACGAGGGCACCGGCGTCCAGGCCGTCCATCCGGATCACTGAACGCCTCCTGGCGGACGATCCTCGGTGGGGAGACGGGCCAGGTTCGACGCGAAGCAGGTTCCTGTCAGGAATGGCCTGAGCGGCCGTCAGCCACCAGTGGGCTCGGTGCCTCCGCCTGGTGCGCGATCTGCTCGGGACGACGGGGTTCGGGGGAGACCATGGAGGCGACGGCGCCTGCGTCCTGGGCCAGGCGCCGCAGGACAGGACGGCTCTCCTCGTTCATCTCACCGCGGGCGGCCATGTGGATCAGGACCGTCTGGCGCATCGCCAGCCAGTCCGCGGCTTCCTCCGGTGGAAGAGGCAGCCGACGCTCCTCATCCAGAGCCCTGGCCGCGGCCGGTTCCCCGGGCCACCGGCCATCGGGACCTCGCTCCATGGAGTACAGGTCGGCTCCGGACCGGTTGGTGATGGCGATGCGATGTACGGCAGGGCTCTGTTCGGCCGCAGTCAGCGTCTCCGGCACCATCCGGTAGGCCAGGTCCTGGAGCGCCGGCGGGGTCCAGCGACCGCCTTCGAGGAAGCGCTGGAGGGCGTCGAGCCTGCTCCGCTCCTCCCGCACGGCGAGGGCGACCACCTCCACCTTGCGACCCGCGGCGGTAAATCTCTCAGCCGTGCTGATCGTCATGGCCGGGTCGCGGAAAACGCCCTCCAGGAGCAGCCCGTAGCCGTTCTGGAGCGCGTGCTCGATGCTCATGCTGACCCAGGCACCCGAGGCCTGAGCGGTCGCGGTCTCGCGGGTCTGCGCGTCCCTGGTGAGGAGCTCCTGGTAGGACGGGTGAAGCGGGCGCAGCTCGTCCCCGGTGAGCGGCACGTGCCCTGGCGCCGCCTGGCGGTGGTGGCCAAGGCCGAGCTCTTCCCGGCGGCGGGCTGCCCTCCCAGGAGCACCAGAACGGGATCGTTCTGCGGCTGGTAAGCGCCGAAGACGAACTCGCGGACGCGTTGGTCGAAGCGAGACCGTAACTGCTCTTCGGTCAGGAAGTAGGCGCTCGGGTCAGTCACAGGGTCTCCGCCACCTCGGCGATGTCCCGCTTCCAAGCGGAGATGTGCTCCAACAGGGCCTGACGGTCGTGCGGATCCACTGCTCGGCGGTCGTCCCTGATCTTCAGGACCATCTTCCACCACTCGTCGCGGTCGACCTCGTCCACGGCGGTGTCGGAGCGGACCATGTAGAGGCCGATGAGCTGGTTGCCGGTCTCGGCGAAGATGTCGTAGACCATGGCGGTATCGGTGTTCTCGAACGGATCGGGCGCAGGGGTCACAGAACTCCTCCCTAGCAGTGTGGTGGGATGCCCGCCGACGCTCATGATCATAGGTGGAGCCTTCACCCGTAGGCGGCGGCGGTCGGCCAACGTGCGGCTTCCAGAGTCCAGTTGACCCACCGGCCATGTTCGACCGAGCCGACCACGACGGTGGCGGAACGGCCCGAAGCCCCGCCCCTGCCTTGCTCCGGGAGGCTTGGAGTCAGACCAGCACGGGAGCCTCGTCTCCCCAAGTGGGCGGGGACCGTCCGCAATCGCCACCGTGACCTTCTCGAACGCCTCCACATCGCTGTGAGCACCCCATCCGGGATGGATGGCTGGATGGCCGGTCAGCCGGGCGTCGCTTCAGACCAGCCTCACCAAGTGCACGCCTCGAACTGGTTCTTCCCGCCCGTGCTCTCCCAGTCCCTCAGGGACTGAAGGGCTACGAGCCTGGTTCATCATCGGCTGGCATCGGACCTCCCCCACCCCGAAGAGTCCCTTCAGTCCCTCACCGTTCAGTCCCTCTCTAAAAGTGCAGGTCAGAGCCTTCTTGCTTCAGTCCCAGGGACTGAAGGGACTCAGTTTCGACTCTTCCACTCTTCGTGTGCGCGTATGTATGTGCGAGCGCGTAAAGAGCCTGTTCTCTGGTTGAGTCATAACTAGAGAATTGAGTCCCTTCAGTCCCTGCCTGGGGAGCGAGAACGGCCCTGAGCTGCAGGTTTGGCAGTGACTGAAGCTCCAGGGACTGAAGACGAAGAACGAGGGTCTCGGACCCTGGTCCAGGGGGAGAGGGATCCAGGGGGAGAGGGAAGCAGGGACCAGGGACCGGAGGCCAGGGCGGCCGGGAGCAGTCACAGCTCGCCGATCGGAGCCGAGCCCGTGGGTCCCTGCGGAGGGGCGACGCGCCCGGGAATCCCAAGTGGGACAAATCCTCAGGTCCTTCGCAAACCCCCAATCTGCCCCCGGACCCAAGGGACTCAAGGGACTGAAAAACAACTACGAGGCCAGCGACCTGCAGAGCACTGTCAGAGTGCTGCGCTAGGCTCCGCAATACCGAAACTTCGGTCCCTTCAGTCCCTGGCCGGGGAGAAGGAGGCCGTGCTCAGAACCAGCAACGAAGCCAGGCAACCTGTCGAGGAAGCAGAACGTGCCAGCCCACACCGGCAACCGGACCTACTCCGCCCCTGCCTCCGAGCAGCCCCTGAAAGTGGCGCGCTGGTTCGCCGCACACGGCTACCCGGTACACCCGTTGGCTCCGGGGACGAAGACCCCGCCCGCGAACTGCTCCAACTGCGGCCCGGCCACCGCGCACCACGAGCCGCAGACGTGCCCGTGCCTCCCCGCAGGCCGCTGGTGCCACGGCTTTCACGCAGCGACCACCGATCACACCCTGATCGAGGCGTGGTGGCGGCAGCAGCCGGAGTTCGGCGTCGGCGTCTCCTGCGGCCCGGCAGGCCTCCTCGTCATCGACATCGACGCCCACTCGCCGGTCCTGCCCGACCGGCAGCGGCTGCTGCCCGGGATCCGCATAGACGACCGTGTCGACCTGGAAGGTCTGGCTTCCGGATTCGACACCCTCGCGCTCCTCGCCGCCTGCCGCTCACAGCCGAACCCGGCAGACGACACGGCCACCCTGCGCGTACGGACGCCCTCCGGGGGACTGCACGTCTGGTACCGGGTGCCATGTGCCGGACCCCGCTACCGGTCCTCCAGCGGCTCCAGCCCTCGCGTCGCGCTCGCCTGGCAGATCGACGTCCGGGCCACCGGCGGCTACATCGTCGCGCCCGGAACCCGCACCCTCGCCGGGACCTACGAGGCACTGCCCGGCTCCAGCACACCTGCCGCGCTGCCCCTGTGGCTGAGCGCCGAACTCATCCGCACCGGACACACCGGCACCCCCACGACACCAGCCCCCACGACAGCAACCGCCACGACACCAGCCGTCCCCGCCCCGGAGCCTGCCCGCCGCACCCGGCCGCAGGGTTCGGACGCCCACCGCATCCTCAAGCCCCTCCTCGACGAGGTGCGCGCCTGCGCGACCACCCCCTCCGGGACGGCGTTCACCGAAAAACTCAACCGCGCCGCGTTCACCGCGGGAGGCCTGTCAGCCGCCGGACACATCACGCAGGCCGAATGCGCAGGCCTGCTGGCCGAAGCCGCCGATGCCGCACGACCCGAGCACAGCCGCAGAAACCAGCTGGTCATCGACTCCGCACTCCGCGCCGGCGGCAACCGCCCGATCCATCCCAAGGGACGTTCATGAGCAGCGCAGGCAGCACCGGGTTCGACGCGCACGCCGCGGCCGAGCAGCTCGCCGTCTTCAATGCCGAAGCCGCCCCCTCCGCCGCACCGCAGCTGCCCGCCCAGCAGAGCGCCCTCGCCGCCGGCTTCAGGCCGGGAGACTTCATCCAGTCGGGGCTGCTGGGCAACCTCACCGACCGGGGGAACGCCAAGCTCTTCGCCCATCTGCACAGCCACCGCTTCCGCCACGTCGAGGGACTGGGCTGGTACGTCTGGGACGAGTACCGGTGGAAGCGCACCGGCGGGGAGAAGTCGGCGATCTGGGCCGCCGGGGACATGGCCGAGGACATGCCCGTGCACGACCCGCGCGGCGTCTTCACCGACCGCGAGCTGAACCAGCACCGCAAGCGGGCGATGTCCACCTCCGGGGTCAAGGCCATGCTCGCCCAGGCGAAGGCCTCGCCCGAACTCGCCCTGGACCCCGACACCCTCGACGGCGACAAGTACGCCCTGTGCACCCCCGCCGGCGTCGTCGACCTGCGCACAGGGGACCTGCGCAAACCCGACCCCCGCCGCGACCTGCACTCCCGCGCCACGTACGTGGCACCCGAAGCCATGCCCACGCCCCGCTTCGAACGCTTCCTCACCGAAACGTTCGGCGATGACGACAAGGGCAGGGAGATGATCAACTTCCTGCACCTGCTCCTCGGGTACTCCATCACCGGAGACGTCGGAGGCCAGGTCCTGCCCTTCCTCTACGGCATCGGGGCCAACGGCAAATCCGCCCTCATGGACGTGGTCATCAAAATCCTCGGGGACTACGCCGACGTCGCCCCGCCCGGCTTCCTCATGGAACGCGGCAAGTTCAACGAACACTCCACCGAGCTGACCGAACTGCACGGCCGCCGCCTGTTCGTCTGCAGCGAGCTCAAGCCCCACGACAAATTCGACGAGGCCCGCGTCAAGCTCCTCACCGGCGGCGACCGCCTCAAAGCACGCCGCATGCGCCAGGACTTCTTCAGCTTCGAACCCACCCACAAACTCTGGCTCCTCGGCAACCACCGGCCCGAGGTCGGCACCGGCGGCCACGCCTTCTGGCGCCGTATCCGCCTGATCCCCTTCGACCGCGTCGTCCCCGACCACCGGAAGATCGACAACCTCGCCGAAGAACTCGTCGCCGACGAAGGCCCCGGCATCCTCCAATGGATGGTCCACGGCGCCATGGCCTACCTCGCCACGAAGCCGTCCCTCGGCGGACCCACCGTCGTCCGCACCGCCACCCAGGCCTACGCCACCACCGAGGACCACATCGGCCGCTTCCTCGCCGAATGCTGCACCACGGCCGCCAGCCTCGACGAACCCTGCGACCTGCGTGTCGAGCAAGGCGCCCTGTACCGCGCCTACAGCACCTGGTGCCAGGAAGGCGAAGGCCTGCGCCCCGCCACCACCCGCGCGTTCGCCACCCGCATCCGCGCCGAAGCGGGCATCTCCTCACCCAGCGAGATGCTCCGGTCCAACGGCCAGAAGTTCTACCCCGGCCTCGCTCTCCTCACCGAGGACAGCGCGCCGGGCGAGGCGAACGGAGCAGCCCGCACGTGAACCGACCCCTGCGTACTGTCCGCGGCAATCCCAGCCCCCTACGATGGACGGAAGAAACCATGACCCACGCCCGGCTCGCCATAGCCGGCGCACGGCAACCTGCCGCGCACAGGGCCGCCTGCCCGACCGGACAGGAACGCAAGACCGAGGAGGGACGAAGGCCATGAGCTCGCTACTCGAACCGAGCGATCTCGCCCACGAGGACAAAGTGGTGTGGCTGGAGGACCCCGACGAACTCGACTACGTACGTCAAGCCCTCGACAAGACCCCCCGCCGCCGCGGCAAGCCCCGCTACTACCGGGACGGCCGGATGATCGGCTTCACCGAGCTCGGCGACACGGCAGAGGCAGACCCTGACAGCGGCCTGCAAAAACGCCGCGTCTTCTACCTCCTCCCGCACGACCGGGACGCCGAACCCCACGGCCTCTACAAGGAGGGCGCCCCCGGAGAGGCCGTCGACCCGCGCACCATCGCGCCCCGCAAGGTCGGCCTCAAAACGCCGCGCTCCCAGCGCGGACTCGCAACCAGCGAGCCAGGTGCCTGATCCAGTCCCTTCAGTCCCTGCCGTTCCGGGAAAGCGTCCCTGAGCTGCGCCTTCACCCAGGGACCAAGGCCTGCCCGGGCTGATGCCGAGTCCGGTCGCGATTCCCGCGACCGGACTAATCTGAGCAGGTTCAAACAGATGTCGGGGTGGGCCGGGCGCGTCTTCGCGACCGGGGATCATCGAGGGGAAAACGAACATGGAGCTCAGGCGAATGGCCGTCGTGGCTGCCGCCGCAGTGGTCGGCCCGACGGTGCTGACCGTCACGCCGGCCATGGCTCAGGAGAAGCCCGCGCTCTCAGGCCCTGACACACTCCCGCAGGCAGGAGCACAGGCTGCAGGAGCGGCTGCCGAGGCAACGGCAGAAGGACAGGCGGCCGCATCGGGTCCGGCCGCGAAGTCGCTGGCGAGCCCGGGGTACCGCAACAACGGCCCCAAGCTCTCCATGACCGGCGTGCCGAAGACCTTCGAGGCCGGTGGGGGCTGGACACAGCTCACCGTGACGACCGACAACCGCGGCGGGCTGCGTGTCGACGACTTCGTCGCGGCGGTGGGAGTCGCGCAGGAAGCCGGGAACGTCAAGGCCAAGCACATCAAGGCCGAAGTCCGCATCGCGTTCACGGCGGACACCCCTGCCGGAGCCTTCGAGCTGTACGTCGGCGGGGAGGGGCACCGGCCGTCACCGCCGCCGCACCGCCTGATGCGTCAGCCCCTGTGAACGCTGCCATGCCCGCGAGCGTGCGGGCAGGGCAGGGCAGGAGCAGAGCGCGCCAGGTCGGCACCGGAAACGAAAAGGACGTCGCAGGCGTCCGCTCTTGGACCCGTGTGCTACATCCGTGTCTGACCGAGCTCTGACCGGCCGCCGCTACTGGTATTGAAGCGCTGGCAGCCGCCACCCCATGGCATCCGTCGCATCTCGGCCGAGCCGGGCTCGCCACCGCCGCGACGGCCGACACCCGAATCCCGATTACCTCTGGAGTACCCGCATGTCTGACCGTACCGGCCTCGTCCTCGACTTCGGCGGAGTGCTCACCACACCGCTGCTTCCCGCGGTACTCAACTTCGAGAAGCGCGAAGGGCTGGCGCAGGGAGCCTGCATCAGCGCGCTGTACAGGGACCCGGAAGGCGTGCGGCTCACCAACGCGCTGGAGCGTGGTGCGATCACTCAGGCCGAATGGAACGAGGCGGCCGCCCCCAAGCTCGGCGTCGCCCCGGACAACCTGATGGGCAGGATCTTCGCCGACCTGCGTCCCGAGCAGGCCATGATCGACGCGGCCGCCGCAGCACAGCGGGCCGGAATCAGGGTCGGCATCCTGTCCAACTCGGTCGGGCTCTCTCCCTGGAACCTGTACGACGGATACGAACTCGACGTGCTCTATCACAGCGTGGTCATCTCCGAGCAGCACGGGATGCGGAAGCCCGACCAGGAGATCTTCGAGGTCTCGCTGAAGCTTCTGGGGCTGTCCGCCGAGGAATGCGTCTTCGTGGACGACACCGAGGGCTACCTGAAGCCGGCAGAGGACCTCGGCTTCGCCGTGGTGCACGCGCAGGACCCCGAGCAGACGATCTCCCAGCTCGAGGCCCTGCTGGGGGTGCCCCTGGCCGAAGGCCACTGATCCGGCCGCCGGCCTCCTGAGCGAGGGAGGGGCTGGGTCTCATGCTCTTCCCCGCCGCCGCGCCGGCGGTGATCGCAGCCGGCACGGCGGCGGGGGGCAAGGGACGGAAGGGCGGCGCCCTTGGACGAGTGCCGGCCGGACGGCTCGGTCGCGGACGGACGTGGGGCGGGGCAGGGCTGGTCTGACCATCCCAGCGGGACAACCTCTTGGAGCACCTCGGGAAGAGTGAGACGGCGTGGACATCACCGTGCAGTGGGTACGGACGTCTTGGACCAAGGAGACCCGGGGGGAGGCGAGAGCGCTGCGCGCAGGGATGCCGCCCCGACCGGGTTGCCTCTGCCCCATGCATCGAGGTCGCTGGCGCACGTGGTGCGCATGCGCGAGGAGGACGGATTTCAGCCCACGGAAGGCCGGCCTCGGGACTGGTAGGGGCGCATGGTGAGGTGTCGCGTATTCGCCGTAGCCGTCGGTCGATCGGCACCCTGTGTCGGCGCTCTCCGGCATGATGATCGGCGTGAACACCGAGATACTCATAGACGTCTGGCAGCGGCTTCTCGCCGACCCTCGCAAGTCGTGGGTGCTGTTCGAGCATGGCACTTGTGTCGTGCTGACCGCTCCGGAGGGGGAGCTTGCTGAACAGGCAACCGACCTCCTGAAGAAGTTCGGCCCGGCGCATGCCGGATCTTCGGCAGGAGACTTTGGGGTGATCGACCTCAAGGACGTCGAGGGATGGGTCGTCACGGGGCATCACAACGACGTTCTCACCTATGTCGGCCTCAATGAGCCTCAGGATCAGTCGCAGATCGCTGTCGGGCTGTTCGGACGTTCCAAGCGCCACCGGGACGGCACCGAGCTTCACGTCGTCCACGTCGAGGACAAACGAGGCTCAGCAGACCCGGCGTGAGTACCGCGCTTCAGTGCTGGTGGACTTGGAGGCTGACCGGGTTCGCGACGGGATCCGGCAGCGGGGAGGGCGGGTCTCCCCGCCGGACGGTGATGGTGGTGTCGTCGTCGGTAATGTCGTCGATGGCAGCTCGCCGGTGCGGGGAGTGGCGGGCGGTGAGGTCCATCGCGGAGAACGCGCCGTCGTGGATGCGCAGCGCCACTTGGTCGTGGTGGAGGACGTCGAGCACGTCGAGGATGTGGCCGGTGCCGCGCACAGGGCGGAACATCTCGGAGATGGGCACGGTGTCGCCCGGCCGCGCGTAGGTGAGCAGTTCGCCGAACTTCGGGCGTTGGAAGGGGTGGCGGCGGCTGGAGGTGCCCGGGTCCTCCTCGAAGACGACCGGGTCCTCGATCCCGGCCTCGGCCAGGACGAGGTTCTGCCGGGCGGTGGACTGCTGGTCGGTCGAGACCCGCTTGTAGACCAGGTTCGCCACCGAAGGGCCCCTTCCGTACGGAGGATCGGACCCGGCCTGTCGTCAAACGATCGTTTGCCGACAGGCCGGGCCGGCTTGATCCGGCCGCCCGGGTCCACTGTGCTTGACAGCGGACTGTCCGGGCGGGTCGGGCGGTGGGAGGCTGCGGATTGTGTCCGGGTTGATCTCGGACAAGCGGGCCTTGTCGTGCCACCGACGGAATGGGCTTGCCCGGGTGACGAAACGCGGTCGACGGTCGGCCGGGCATCTCGGCTCTGCCTGCGCTCGCACCGCAGCGAACGAGGGCGTGCCCGCATTCCAGATCGCTTCCCTCATCGGCTGGTTCGGTGACCAGGTCAGTCAGTTCCGTCGGTTGCCCTAGGGGATGACGAGTAGCTTGCCGGTGGTACGCCGGGCCTCCAGATCGCGGTGCGCTTGGGCGACCTCGGCGAGCGGGTAGCGGGCCGTCACGGTGGTCTCAAGCGCCTTGGTACGCACCAGTTCAAGCACGTCGGCGGCGCGCCGGAGCAGCTCGGACCGGTCGGCGATGAAGTGCCCGAGGCTTGGCCGGATCAGGGTCAGCGAACCGCCGTGGGCGAGCCGGATGGGGTCGAAGGGCGGCACTGCACCACTCGCGGCGCCGAAGAGCACCAGGTGGCCGCGGGTTCGCAGGCTGGCGAGGCTCGCGTCGAAGGTGTCCCTGCCGACGCCGTCGAAGACGACAGGCAGACCCTGGCCGCCATGGAGCCGCTTCACCTCGGCCGCGAGATCGTCCACTGCGGAGTAGAGGATCACCTCGGCGGCCCCGGCGCGCCGCGCCAGCTCGGCCTTCTCCGGTGTCGAGGTTGTGCCGATCACTCTGCCGCCGAGATGGGTGATGAGCTGGGTCAGTACGAGCCCCATGCCGCCGGCGGCAGCGTGCACGAGCACCGTGTCGCCTGGCTGCACCGGGTAGGCGTCCTTGACGAGGTAGTGCGCCGTCATGCCCTGCAGCAGCACGGCGGCGGCGGCCTCGAAGTCGACGCCGTCGGGCAGGGGAACGAGCCGGGAGGAGTCCACGACGGCCTGCTCGGCATAGGTGCCGGGAATATCCACCCAGCCGACCCGGTCTCCCACAGCGACGTGGGTGACGCCGGGACCGACCTCGAGGACCGTGCCCGCGCCCTCAGTGCCCGGGGTGAAGGGTAGCGGGAGGGTGTACCGGCCCTGGCGGTGGTATACGTCGAGGAAGTTGACGCCGGACGCGGCGACCTCCACGACCGCCTGGCCAGGGCCCGGCATCGGTTGGTCGATGTCGACCAGTCGCAGTACCTCGGGACCGCCCACTTCGGAAACCTGAATCGCTCGCATGACCCCTCCTGAAACGGCTAAGTTCCCTCACCAACTCCGGTCGTGGCGATCCGATTCCCGCTCGCGGTGAGGTGTCGTAGCCGTCTCGTGCCCAGGTGGGAGAAGGGCGCCGCCGACGGAACGAGCCTGCCCAGGTGGCGAAACGCGGACGACGGTCGGCCGGGCGTCCTGCCGCGCGGATGCGGATGCGGATGCGGGTGCGGGTGCGTCGGCTTCAGGCTTGGGGGCGGTGGGTTCGGGCAGGGCGCGGAAGAGGAGCCAGCTCAGGGCAGGCAGGGCGATCAGGGGGGTGAGGGCTGTCTTCAGGGAGGTGGAGTCGGCCAGGCGCCCCAGCAGGGGGCTGATGAGGCCGCCGATGCTGACGGTGAGGCCGAGGGTGACGCCGCTGGCAGTACCGATACGGGAGGGCAGGTAATCCTGGCCCAGGGTGACCTGGAGGGAGAAGGGGACGTACAGGCCGACGGAGGTGAGGGCCACGAAGAGGAACATGGCCGAGCCGGGTGCGTAGATCACTCCGGTCACGGCGGCGACGGAGAGCAGGTAGGACCAGCGGGAGACATGGACGCGGTCGTAGCGGTTGGCCAGGGACCCTCCCAGGACCGAGCCGACTGCGCCGCCCAGGAACAGCAGGAACAGGGCGATCGTGCCCGCGGTGGTGCTGCCCTGCATGCGCTGCTGGGCGTAGAGGGAGATGAAGGTGCTGAGGCCGGTGAAGACGATGGAGCGGAAGACGACCGCCAGGGACAGCTTCACGAACGAGGCCACGTCATCGGCGCCCCGCGGTGGCTCCGTCCTGGACGCGCCGGCCTCGGGCCGGGCGAGCATCCGGAGCACGGGCACACACAGAGCGGCGCCGGCGAGCGCGGGCAGGACCAGGACGGGCGTCCAGCGCAGGGAGCCGTGTCCGATCACGGCCGACACCATGAGCGGGGCAAGGGCGAAGCCGATGTTGCCGCCCAGGGAGAACCAGCCCATCGCGCTGTGACTGCCTTCGCCGGCAAGCCGGGCCACGCGGGCCGACTCCGGGTGGTAGGCGGCCACCCCGATCCCGGCAACAGCGACGAAGAACAGGGTGAGCTGGTAGGAGCCGCTCAGGCCGCTGAGCGCGATGCCCACCCCGCCCAGCAGAGTGCCGACCGGCAGCAGCCACGGCATCGCCCACCGGTCGGTGAGCGCCCCGAACACCGGTGGAGCACCGAGTCCCGCTCTGACCAAAGCGGAACAGGACGCCGATGTCGCCAACTGGGCTGGTTCGGTGCCCACTTCGGTCCTGGTTGCTCCCACTGCCAAACGGCAGATCGACTCTCTACGCAAGCCGGATCGTGCGTCTTACGACCCGAGCTGCGCAGTCAAGGATGCAAGGCCCTCAAGTACCGTTTACGGGCCGTATCGTCGAGCATTTGTGCGCGTGAGGCACCTTCGCGGCCTGTTGCGGGTCGTCGTCGGTTTCACAGCCAAGGACACCGCCGCGGTCCTTCTCGTCGGACCACACAAGGACGATGATCAGAGCATCGACGTCCACACGGCTTTGTACCTGCTTGCCGGTATGGAAGCCCCTCTGCAAGACCGCCGGTCGAAGCCGCCCTGCTGTGGGGCGGACACAGCACTGCCGCCCATTGATCAGGACCTCGTGGAGGAACTTGTCAGTAGGTCGTTGCAACTGGCCAGGAGCGGCAGCCGCAGAACGCGACGAACGCCTCTGCCCTGCCTGGCGTCCCGGCGAGCAGCGACGCCGGCGCCCCGCCGGAGAAGCCTTTGCGGCCCGAGCGTCGGGGCCAGGCCGCGACGACCGAGGGCGCCGCACTGCTCCAGACGGCTTGCCCTCCAGCAGGGTCTCCGGCTCCACCCTGGCCTCGACCGCGGCGGCCGATCACGGCCAGCGGGATGAACCCGGCCGGCGTTGTTCGCGAGAACCGGTTCTGGCCCGACTTCTGTGGAGCGGTGACGCTCAGTGTTGGTGAAGGCCGCCGTGCATCCGCCGTGCATGGTGCATGTGACGGCCCTGTGCTCCCGAATCTGCGGCGAAGCGACACGTAGCTCTCCACAGCAAATGACAGGCCCGCGAGCGGCCGGTCGATCAGTGGGGCAGGATGCGCATCACTGCCTCGCGTTCGCCGCTGAGCCGCAGGCCTTGCTGTTCTGCGGCGCTCAGATCGAGGTCGCCGAGCAGAGTCGCGGCCAGCAGGTGCGGCGGTCCGGTCAGTGACGCGGTGGGGTGGTCGACCCGGCCGGCGTGTGTGTGCACCGAGCCGTCCTTGACTTCGATGACCAGGTCTTCGTTGCCGTCGGCGTGCAGTTGCAGGGCGATCGCCGGCTGGTCGGGGCGGTGGTCGGTCAGTGCCCGGGCGGGCATGTCCAGCCAGTGGGTGCGGAAGGTTTCGTTGCCGCCCGGCTCACGCAGCAGCGGCACGCCCCACCGGCTCAGTTCCCGCAGCACCGGCTCGAGCGTGCGGCCACGCTCGGTGAGGGCGAACAGGGTGGTGGCCACCGGCGGCGGGGCGGCCTCGCGGTGGATCAGGCCGGCTTCCTCGAGTTCGCGGAGCCGGTCGACCAGCAGGTTGCTGGCGATCCCGGGCAGCCCGTTGCGCAGGTCGGTGTGCCGACAAGGACCCAGGGCGAGCAGTTCGCGGACGATCAGCAGGGTCCATCGGTCGCCGATGACGTCCAGTGACTTCGCGATGCCGCAGTACTGCCCATAGGTGCGCATGCCACCACCCTACATGGTGGTGTTGAGATTCAAAACTATCTTGTTGACTTTCTCAACAACGTCGGTCTAGCGTCGCTGCCCATGACCCCCACCCTTTCCGTACGCCGGCTGGCCTGGGCCGGCGTCGAGATCCGTCTCGGCGACACCCGCCTGCTGATCGACCCGCTCGAGAACGTCGCTCCGCTGGCGCCCGTGATGGGGCCGCCGCACCGGCCGGTCGACCCGGTCGACACCCCGCCCGGCACCCACGCCCTCATCACCCACCTGCACCCCGACCACTACGACCACGACCTGATCGCCCGGATCGCGGCCACCGGCACGATCGGCTGCCACACCCCCAGCGCGGCCGGGCTGCGCGAGGCGGGCATCACCCCCGTCGCCCAGGACCTGGGCCAGTCACGGCGCATCGGAGAGCTGACCGTCACCCCGGTGACCTCGCTGGACTGGCGCGGCAACGACTGTGACCAGGTCGCCTGGGTCGTCGAAGGCGCCGGCCGAAAGGTCATCCACTGCGGCGACACCCAGTGGCACGGCAGCTGGTGGCAGATCGCCCGCGACCACGGCCCGTTCGACGTCGCGTTCGTCCCGGTCAACGGCGTCATCGCCCACTTCGAGGGCTACGCCGCCAACGTCCCGGCGACCATGACCCCCGAGCAGGCCGTCGAGGCCGCCGTCGCACTCGGCGCCGGCACCGTCTGCGCCATGCACTACGGCCTGTTCCACAACCCGCCGTTCTACACCGAACAACCCGACATCGAGCAGCGCTTCCAGCACGCCGCCGACGAGCGCGGCATCACCGCGGCCATCGTCGCCGACGGCCAGCCCGTCCTCTGACCATCAGAAAACAAGGAGCCACACATGAAGATCGTCCTGTTCGGTGCCAGCGGCAACATCGGCCGGCCCACCACCGAGGAACTACTGCGTCGCGGCCACACCGTCACCGCGGTCACCCGAGCCGGCCACATCGACGGACTGGGGCACAAGGCCCTGACCGTGACCACCGGTGACGTCACCGACCCCGCCGCGGTCGCCGGCCTCGCCGCCTCCCACGACGCCGTACTCTCGGCCGTCGGCCCCCGGATCGGCCAGGAGAACGACCGCGCCACGATCGTCGGTGCCGCCCGTGCGCTGATCGACGGACTGCGCCGAGCCGGCGTCACCCGACTGGTCACCATCGGCGGCGCCGGTAGCCTACGCACGCCGACCGGCACCCGGGTCATGGACGACCCGGACTTCCCCGCGCTGTGGAAGGCCAACGCCGAGGCCCAGTCCGAAGCGCTCGACCTCTACCGCGGCGTGCACGACCTCGACTGGACGTACGTGTCGCCCGCCGCAGTCATCGGAGCGGGCGAGCGGACCGGGGCCTACCGCAGCGCCGGGGACACCCTGCTCACCGACGACGACGGCAACAGCCGCATCTCGTACGCCGACTACGCGATCGCCTTGGCCGACACGATCGAGAGCGGCACCGCGATCCGCCGCCGCATCACCGTGGCGTACTGAGCCATGAGCAACGACGCCGCCGGCCGGCAAACCCGATTCATCGTCCTGCTCGCAGCGCTCGTGGCCCTGGGACCACTGTCCATCGACGGCTACCTGCCCGGACTGCCGGACCTCGCCGGCGACCTGCGCGCCAGCGCCGCGGCCACCCAACTCACCATCACCGCCTGTCTGGCCGGGCTGGCCATCGGGCAGCTGATCGCCGGGCCGCTGAGCGACACCTACGGCCGGCGGCGTCCGTTGCTGGCGGGCCTCGCCCTCTACACGATCGCCAGCGCGCTCTGCGCGGTTGCGCCCGACGTCCGGACCTTCGTCGGCCTACGCCTGCTCCAGGGCATCGGCGGGGCGTTCGGCATCGTCATCGCCAACGCCATGGTCCGCGACCGCACCTCCGGAACCCGCACCGCACGTCTCTTCTCCACACTGACCTTGATCACCGGCCTGGCGCCGGTGTTCGCGCCGGTCCTCGGCGGCCAGCTACTGCGCGTCACGGCCTGGCCGGGGATCTTCGTGGGCCTGGCCGTACTCGGCGCCGTGATGCTGGCGGCCTCCGCCGCAGGCCTGCCGGAGACCCGGTCCTCCGCGTCACGCCAGCCGCTGCCGGCCGTCGTCGGGCAGCTGCTCGGCGACCGGGCCTTCACCGGGTACGTCCTGGCCAACGGCCTGGTCTTCGCGGCGATGTTCGCCTACATCTCCGGCTCGCCGTTCGTCCTACAGGAAATCCACGGCCTGTCACCGCAGCAGTACAGCGCCGTGTTCGCCGTCAACGCCGCCGGACTCATTGCGGCCGCCCAGATCAGCGGCCGGCTGGTGGCCCGGGCCGGCGCCCGCGTCCTGCTGCTCGCCGGTCTGCTGGCCGCGACAGCCGGTGGCACCACGGTCCTGGCCGCGGTGCTGACACGGGCACCCCTGCCCGCGCTCCTGATGGGCCTGTTCGTCCTGGTCTCCAGCGTGGGCCTCGTCATGCCGAACGCCACGGCCCAGGCCCTGGCCGACCACGGCGGACACGCCGGGTCGGCCGCCGCTCTGCTCGGCTTCAGCCAGTTCATGATCGGCGGGGCACTTGCTCCGCTGGCCGGCGCGGGTGGCGCCACCGACGCCTTGCCGATGGGAATCCTCGTCGCCGTGCTGCCGGCGCTCGCTCTGCTCACATTCGGCGTCCTCGAGCACCGGCAGGCTCAGCTCAGCCTGTGGAGTACGCGCCTGCGGTACCTGCCCTTCCCGCGCCGGCCGGCCAAGCCGTTCAGGCCGCAAGAACGTGTGCCGCTGCACCAGCAGGTCGGCCGCGCGTACTGGACCACGAGGCCGTGCCCCCGGTGCGGAGCGGACCGCGGCCAGCACTGCGTGTTCGACAGCGGGCCACGTGCCGGCCGCGTACGGCAAATACCACATGCCGATCGGCTGCAGCCTGTCATCGACGAACTCCAAGAGCAGCAGAAGAAGCACGGGACGGTCCGGACCGTATGGCGGGCGTACGACGTGCCCTGCCCCCACTGCGGCCAGGAGGCCGGAGCCTGGTGCCTCACGCCAGGCGAACCGCACTCCGCGCGCTCCGAACATGCCCGGAAACTCACCGAACAGCACGAGCCCCGTCCCTGAGCACATGCGTGGACCGGACGTGATCCTCAGGCAGACTCAGCATTCAACTGCTCACACCATGCGAGCCCTTCAAGAGGCCCGTACGGGCACGCACAACAGGAAGGTTGCCCGGTTTTACCTCGCGTCGCGGCTCCCGATCATCCGGCATCGTGCTGCTGTCTGAGCAGTTCGACACCTATGCGGTCGGTGTCGCCGGAGGTTCCGCCGATTCGGTGGATCAGGACCCAGGAGCCGTTGGGGAGCGCGCCGGCGAAGGTGGATGACGTCCTGGTCGCGCCGTTGTGCCAGGTGACCAGGCCAGTGCTCTGCCATGTGGGTGCGGGAGCCCCGAGCTTCCGGTCGACGAGCAGGCCCCTGAGTAGGTCGGCGGTGGCGCGGGGGGTGGCCCAGAGGCCGCCGGCGGGAAGGATGGCTCCGTTCAGGGTCCATTGTGGTCGTTTGCGTCCGAAGAGCCCCGCAGGGTGTAAGCACTGCTCTGCTGGTGGGCTGGCGGTGATCTCGCCGACGCCCAAAGGTGTGAGGACGTGGTCGTGAACGAGTTGTTCGTAGGACGTCTGGGCCGCCGAGGACAGGGCCGCCCCGAGAATGGCGTATCCGAGGTTGGAGTACTCCCTGGCCGTGCCGACGGGCGCCACGGTGATCTACGGGCGCGGGTCCTTTCAGGGGCGGGCGGGACTGCGCATGCCGGGGTTCCGGCGGGCATGCGGTGCCGGTGGGGGCAACCCAACGGTAGATGTGCTGTGCGGCGGTGCGTAGGAGGAGGGTCTGGATGGCGTACGTTCGGCGACGTGTTTTCTGGCTCCCTCCCCACGACCGAGACACCGTCCCCGACGGCCTCTATTCCTCAGGAGCCCCCGCCGAAGCCGCCGACCCGACCATGTGACGGCAGGCAGCAAGGGCCGAAAGACCGAGCGCTCCGAGCGGCCGACACAGACCGCCGAAGCCTGAGCCGCCCCACTGGCACAAAACCGATTCCCAGTGTCGGACTTTCGGTCGCTTCAGTCGCTTCTGGTGTTCCTAGGCCTTTGACCAGGCACTTTCTGGAGCGACTGAACGGAACCGGAAGAGTTGCGGATCGACTCACGCGTTCGCCCAAGACGGCCTCAACCGCCGCCCTGGAGGGACCCAACACGAGCGCCAGCGCGCACGGCTCGAAGCCGGCCAGGTCGCGTAGACCAGGGCGATCACGGCGCTGCTCGCGTCCAGGAACAGGCCGCGGGTCGCGTGCCTTGGTGAGGCTGAGAGCCTCCCGGAGATCGCCACCAGGGCCAGCGCAATGAGGTACGGCAGGGGCGGCCACGCGACGCCCTGGATGATCGGGGAGGAGTGCTCAGCATTCGCACGGCCGGCCTGAGCTGTTCCGGCAAGTCGACCATGTGGTCATCAAGTCCGGAGGAAGGGTCATCGGAAGCTGGGGCGGGCGCCAGCTGACAGTCGCGTGACTGTTCTGACGGCACCGGCAACACGGACGCCGTCTAAGCGCTGACGTTGGTGACGGGGACGACTACTGAGCGCTGCTATCAGCGACAGGTCGGCGGAGCGGCAGAGAAACGTCAGCGGAACGTTAGCGGCGAACCGGACACTGGGACCAATACCGGCGGCACCCCCGCCCGATTCCGTACATGACAGCCCCCCACCCTCCTCGGGAGCATCCCTTGTTCAAAGCGAAAAAACTGCAGGCCACCCTCGTCGCGGTCACTGCCGTGGTCGGACTTGCGGTGTCGACCCCGTCGGCCCAGGCCTCGACATGCCACGGGAACGGAGGTGCGTACATCTGTGAGTACGGCGTCTCACAGTCGGTCCTCTTCGACGGGACGGTGCAGGAGTTCGTCGTCGGTACCGACCACGCCGTGTGGACGAACTGGCACCGCCCCAACGGCTCCTGGAACGGCTGGGTGTCCCTGGGCGGATGGGTCCAGAGCCGCATCAGCGTCGAACCCAGGCAGGAGCGCAGCACCTCACCCATCACCGTTTCTGCGATCGGCGCGGACGGCAAGTCCTGGTTCCGTATGCGGAATTCCGACGGCACATGGACCAACTGGTATATGAACTGCATCGACAACCCCAACGGCAAGTTGTGCCCGTGAACGTCGTAGGTGCACAGTTCCGGCCCTGACCTGACGTGGAAGCGGTGCTGACGGAGGTCACCGTCAGTATCCCTCCCGGCCCCTCGCGGGTTCGGCGAACGGCCACCGTCGTCCAGCGCGGCACCGCCCGGCGAGGCGGATGTCTCCACTCGGGATGTCACTCATGCTCCGCGAGGGCCCGCGGCCGCGGACGGGTTCAGCCCCGCACAGATCGATGCGCTGCTGAAGGACTCGAAGGTGAGCATGGACGGCTCCATCAGCTGTGCGGCGTTCATGGACGCGATGATCTCGTCGTAGCCCTCCTCCGGCACACAGCCGGTGAAGGACCGGTCCCGCGTCGCCGTGCACGCGGAGCGCCAGGACGTTGTCTGGCATCACCAGGCGCATCCCGCCCAAAACTCGACCCCTGTCCACGCTGCTCCCACGGTTACATCCGGATACCCGCATGACGCTCGAACGCGTCCGCCACGACCACACCACCGCCAAGGCGATACGCCAGACCCTCATCGACGTGCACGCCGAGGTCTACGCGGACCAGATAGACGACCCCTTCGTGCAGCGCTTCCCCTGGTTCGTCGACCACTGGAGCGACAACCCCGGCTTCACCTGCGTCGTCGCCTACGACCAGGACGAACCCGTCGGCTACGCCTACGGAGCCACCCAGCGCGAAGGCGCCGAATGGTGGCAGGGCCACGAAGCGACCCCACAGCCGGCCTCAGCCACCCGCACCTACGCCCTCTCGGAACTCATGGTCCGCGCCCAACGAATCGTGGTCCTACACCCAGGTCGGCACCCAGCAGCAGCCCTTCCCCAACAACCCGCTCTCTGCGGTCATGGTCTGCACGCTCCAGAGCTGGAGCTGGCGCTGTGAAGCAGTCAGGGAAGCATTTGGACAGTTCCCCGAGCATCACGCGACAGAATGGAAGATCATTCTCTGAGACGGCTGACCGCCGTTGCAGCGCCTGGCGCGTCCGGGCGGGCCGGCGTGAGGGGCGCAGTTGTGCGTCTTGAGGCGTGAGGAGTTTGTGCAGCGTGGACGTTGAAATTTCGCTACTCATAGGCGAGGCCGCCGCGGAGCTCGGTGACGGTGTCCCCTACGCACTCAAGGTCCTGGCCGGCCAGTTGTCCGAGGACCAGACATGGGCGAACCCTCGCCGCTTTCCGGCGTCCTCGACGTGAGTATCGACGGGGACACATTCGAGGATTGCCCTGCTCTGGTCGTGGGCTACGTCCACGAGCCCGACCGGATCGAGATCCGGTACGTCTCCCGGGCTCAGCACGAGACGCCGGCCGACAACGACCGGAGCCAGGGCCAGGCCCAGGGCCCAGACGAGGACCAAGACCGCGATACCGCTCGTGCCGCGGTCGTAGGGCGGGAGGTCTCGGACGTCTGGGCGCGGATTGCTGCTTGGCTGGCCACTCATGCTCCGGCTTCGTATGCGGCGCTGCGCGCCGGCGTGGACGAGGGAGTCATCGACGCCTTCGAGGGGCGTCTCGGCGTACGTATCCCTGCCGAACTACGGACCTTGTGGGGTCTGATCGCCGGCGACGACGGAGTGGGCCGGTGCGGCTGTCTGCCCGACAACATGGCCCTCATGCCCTTGGAGGAGGCGGAGGTCTTCTACCGGGAGCGGATGAAGAATCCCGTGATGCACCTTGACGGCGAAGAGGTCGACTGGTGGAAGGCCTCGTGGATTCCAGTGATCTCCTACGGTCCGGACGATCGCACCTCGGGCCTGTACCTGGACACGGAATCCGGATTCCTGGGGCGATGGTCCCGCCACAACGACACCCACCTTGAGGAGCGGGACACGCTGGTCACCTATCTGGAGGAGACCGCCGACATGCTGGAGTACCCGGCGCTGGCCGCACGGGACCAGCCCGGCCTGGTCGGCGACCGGCTGGTGTGGGGCAGCGGCCTGTTCCCGGCCGATGAGGAGGCCTGGCGGCCTCTGGCCGGCTGACCCGACGCCACCACAAGCACGGGCCCCCTACCCGACAACGGCGTGCCGCCGGCCTCCTGGTTGAGCTCACGGACATCGACTACCTCAACCTCGGTTACTGAGCTCGGAGGGGCTGCCGGACCGGTGGACCAATGTGTGGCTGAGCGCCCCACTTGGCGGGGCCTGCGCCGCAACCGTTTGTGCTCGTCGTCGATCACGCACTCGACTCTGGGTCTGATCCTTGAAGTGGTTACCCAGGGCGCTGTGCGCGGACGCGGCGCACGTACTTCACCGTCACCGCCGCCGGGAGACCGGTCAGGAGGAGGGACAGCCCCACCGGGAGCACTCCGGTCCACACCGTTGGCGAGACGTACGCGGTACCGGACGTACCGTCCACCAGCCACGCACGGACGGGTTGCGAATCGATGTCGCCCTCCACGGAGACGTCGAACGACGAGCCACCGCCGTCCGGGGTGAAGACGCCCGAGCAGGACCGCGACATTCCCGCATTGGCCACGCTGTTGTCGTACGTCCGGCAGTCGGCTTCGGTCACGGTCCCGGGCCTGCCCCACAGAGCCGCCCGCAGCTCTTCGGTGAAGTTCGTCAGCACGACGTATGCCAGAAGCAACCCGACCAGACAGGCCAGCGCCAGCCACGGCGCGGGTCCGACCTGCTCCGGTTGCCCGTCTATAACGTCCCCACCCTCGCTCATCCCACCCTCGGATCGTCGACGGACCTCCATGGTGACCGATCCGAAGCACCCTCGGAAGCCTTCCATCGCCCGGTGGTGGCCTCGCACGACCGTCAAGCGGCCCGACACCATCCGGACACAGGGCCTGGGCACGAACTCGCATCATCTCTGGCCACATCCCGCCTGTCTGGAGCGCTGTACCTGGCCAATCCCGCCATCTGAAGCACTCGGGCCACAGACGCGCATCCTCGTTGTGTAGGCGGCTTTCGGGAACGCCTGTTGTTCAGGGGCGCGAACGCACTCTTCCTCGGGGAAGTGGTGTTGCCGAGTTCTGAGAACGCCGCTGTGCTTGCCTCAGGCCGTGGTTGTGCTTTGGTACGACGCACGTCGGCAGCACTCGGCCCTTGCTGTGCCCACCGACTCACAGATGCCCAGGCACCCGGGTCACCGCCCGACTCGACGAAGCTGGTGCCCCGGTCAGGGCGCGGGGGCAGGTGTGACGCGGCGGAGGTATTCGTCGTACTGGCAGCCGGCGTCAGGATCGCCGCCGGTCGGACACATCACGGGACCATCCACGTCACCGAACAGGAAGACTGGAACCCTGCAGACGGGACCAGAGAACGTGAGCTGCAGGTAGGAATCGCGTCGCACTGGTTCGTCCAGCCCCGAACCGAAGTGCCATCTGCCGGCGGACAGGTGCGCCCTGTCGCCGCAGGGATCTGCCGCTGACAACAGGGCAACGTCGTCGCCGGTGAAACTTCCGTTCTCCTGGAAGGTCAGGACCGTCCCCTCCCTGCTGCGCCACTGCCCCGCCAGTTGGTCGGCCGACAGCCCTACGGCGTGGTACGCCGCAGAGTTGCAGGCAATCGTCACCGCACCTAGGGCCGCCATCAGCCCGGCACGTCGCCAACCCGTGTATCCCACAGCAACTCCACCCCAACAGCCGGGCCCGTGTCCACATCCTCATCATATTTGAACACGATCAAATATATGGTCTGCGTCCGGGGCTCAGCCGCTCCGCTCATCACCCGGTCCCCATGGCCCGACCACGACCCGCTGAATGCGCGACAAGGTCGCCGCGTCAGGCTGCCACCACGTGATAAGAGCAGACCCCTGTTCCTGCCTCTCGCCGACATTCTTCGGCGTAGTAGGCCGCAGCTGTTCCCCAAATCCGGCGACAGCTGTTCCTGCATCTGGCCTACGCGGCCAATGACAAACGCCCACGCCGTGGAACAGATCCTTCTGACGATCCCCGGATCCCGGGGCGCGCGTCCCCGGGGCCGCAGGGTAGGCCTGTTGCGCTGCGGCCGGACGCCTGTAGTCGGCGGCCGGACATTGCGCAAGCCTCGTACCGGGGCGTGGCGTTTGTCTTGTGTCGCTGGAGGCCTGACCAGGCGGGGCCGAATCCCCACCATGTCCTCGTCGCCGACTTACGCTGAGCAGGTTGCGCCACGACGTTGAGTGAGGCGCAATGGGAAGAGGGAGCTCGGGTCGGGGATTCGGGGTTATTCGATGCTTGCAAAATGTTAAGGCTGTTGACAGTCAGTGGAATTCGGCCCCGATGAAGACTGTTCATGTTGGACAGGCCGCCCCTCCCGGCAGTCTAGGGCTGAGCGTGCAAGCAGGGATGCTCTGGAGGGCGACGGGAGATCTACCGGAGGATTACCATGCGCAATCGAAAAGGTATATGCGTGGTGGCGGTACTGGCCCTTTTGGGGAGCGTATCCGTTGCGTCATCTGTCGCAGCAGCCGATACCGCGCCCATATCTCGGGTATCTCGGGCTGCTCCCGATCTGGTCCATCCCGCAGTGCTGCTCACCAACGTTAAGCTCACAGCACAACCTCAAGGTGACATGTGGACACTTACCGTCACATGGAAGATCAACTATGACGCAAGGGATCTGCGGGCCCGGGATAGATTCCAGACCTGGTCACGCATATGGGAGCAAGACGAAAGCGACCATGACTTCCTCATCTAGGGAACCTTTGCGCAGCGAGCCACGGTTTTCCCCAGGGAGAAACCCCACACGGTGACGCAGGTGTTCAAGGCAAACAGTGAAAAGCTCCACACCGAGGTGGGCGACGAGGAGCTGTACGCTCAAGTCCGTTTGTGGAACAGGGTGACCGACCAGGTCACCGATGTGAATAGCCTCCGTGTGCAGATCGACGACTGAAGCTAGGCTCCGGTGGCGAAATCCCGGGCACCTGCTCGCCGAAGCCCGCCGTCACCTCGCCCTGGTCCTGCGCGGCCGCCGCCGCGACCTGGGCCTGGACGACAAGATCGTGGCCGCCGCCATCTCCACGCACTGCCTGGACATCAGCGAGCCGAAGACCACGATCGGCCTGCTGGCGGACTACCGCCTCTACACCGCCCGGTGGGACCTGGCTGACCTCCCCGCCCGGCCCCGCCCACCTACTCCCGCGCCCGACCCGGACCGGCAGCCCCCGACCGATCCCGGCGAGCAGGCTGCGCTCCGGCCGCCGGGCCAGGATGCGCGGGCGTGGGAGATACCCCGCATCCCGCTCCAGTACGACCGTGCCGTCCTCGCCGATGCGGTGGTGTCGGAGAAGCTGCGCACCACCATTACCGCCGCCGTGCGGGGCCGGGCGTACGACGTCGTCGTGCACCAGCAGGCGGCGATGCCCGAGCAGCTGCTGGCGCCCCTGGCCGCCGAAGTCGAGCCCGACGACCAGGAGCCGGAGTCCGGACGCCGGGAAGCGATCGACATGACGGCTGTGCGGGCCCTGCGGGAGTCCCGAACGGACGTGGAAGGCCTCGATCTCACGGCCGACCGACTGCGCCACCTCCAGGACGTGTTCGCCAAGGCAGCCAACGACTCCCGCGCCCGAGCGGACCGCTACACCACGCAGGCCGACGCCGACGTAGTGCGCCCGGTGCGCCAGGACGACCAGCAGGCACACCGCCAGCAGGCACACCGCCAGCAGGAGCCCGGACCGCACAGTGGCCGGGAGGCCGGCCACTGAGTGGACCCGATGCGATGCCGTGCACCCGGTGCGGTGGTGCGCACCGATGATGCGGTGGACTCCACTCCACCGAGTGGTGCCCACCGGCCTGGCGAGACTTGGCCTCTGAGCGTTCTACTTGGCCTGCCACGCACTCGCGAGTGGCACACCATAGGTGTGTCAGTCGTTTCACCTGTTGCACGTGGGAGGCCTGGCGCCCCTTTGTCACTGGTCCCGCGTACGGTCTGCGCATGGTTGATCAGAGAACTCCCTTGTCATCGGTATGCGATTTTGCGGCCTGGGAACCCGTGCTGCGGCTCATGCTGGCTGACGACACAGAGCGGCCCGCTGTCCGGCCGGCCCGCGTCGCGGGACGCATCAGCCAGGACGGCTGGAGCCTTGCCTATCGGGGATCCATGTCGTCGACAGCACGGATGGCGGTGCAGGACATACAGAGCGCGCTCGCACGCGGCGCAGCGCAGGAGGTCGCATTCAGGGCGGAGGTTCAACCGGACGGAAAGACCACGCTCGGCCTCGTCTGGCCAAGCCCGGTTGTGGAACCGGCTTCGGGCTACCCGGACCTGGGGGTGCTCGTCCTGGCCGATGGTGCCCTTCCCGAGCCCTGGCTCCGTCGTCCCGACCCGGTGTTCGGTACGGTGCCGGCGCCATCGGCTGATCTGGAGTTGTTGGAGCGGACGCTGCGTGAACGTTTGCCCGACGCCGTCGGTGCGACGGAAGAGGAGATCACTGCCGCCGAAGCGCGCCTGGGCGTCACGTTCTCCGACGAGATGAAGGTTCTCTACCGGGTGACCCCGCGCTGGGAGGGCTGGAGCGACGACTACGAGGCAATGGAGCGCGTCAACACGGCGGTCGGCTGCGAGTTCTCCGCGTTGGAGCACCTGTACAGCGTCGATGCGGAAATCCGCAACCCCGGGTGGGACCTCGGCGCGACGGCCACGGCGAGCACGCTGCCCGACGCCGCGGTGCAGGGTCTGGCCGGCTCGCCGGGCTGGATCGGCTTCGGAAGCAACGGCGGCGATGAATTCGCGGTCGACCTGACACCCGGCCCGGCCGGATACTTCGGGCAGGTCATCCTGGTCGATCACGAACAGAGCCTCGGTGCCGAGCTCGTGGCCGATTCTCTCACCGACTTCGTCCTGGGTCGGATGAGCGAGGATCAGCGGGATCACCGCGGGGACCAGCTTCCGGCGGTGGCCAAGGTCGGCGCCGGGCACCTGGAGACGGTCGAGGCTGCAGCCCACCCCGCCCTGGAGGCCCTGTCGATCGAGGCCCGGGACGGTGCGCCGTTCAGCCTCGCGCCCGTCGCCGGAATGCCTCGCCTGCGCACTCTCACCGCCCTTCCGGGCTCGCTAGCCGACCCTGTGGAAGTCACCAGGCTCACCGGGCTGGAGTTCCTGGAACTCGGCGCGCTGGAATGGCGTGTCCTCCTGGACGCCGGAGCTGTACCGCGCACCCTGAAAGCCGCAGCAATCAAGGTGCGGGACCAGGACCACCTGTCGGTGGTGGCCATCGCCAACGAGATCCTGACCCTCTGGGACCGGCCGCAGATCGTCCAGACGCTCCTCGAAGGAGACCTCGGCCCCACCGCCTGACCGGAGGGGCCGCTGTCCATCAGGGCTGAGCGCTGTAGTTGGCCCTTGAGCACGCTCGGTGGCCCCTGTGCGCGAGGCTCGCGAGGGCACAGAGACGGCGGTGTGAAGTCACCCGTGACCGCGTGGAGGTGCGCCTTCAACCCGCCGGGCGCGGAGGCCGGGACCAACGGACGGGGTGACCGTCAGGGCCGTCGGTGAGCCAGGAGCCGTCGCCCAAGGGCTCCAGTTCGTACGGGTTGGTCATCTCGACGGCGATCTCACCGCCGACCATGCCCGTGTTCACGTCGACCAGGTGGTGGCGGAACCACTCCTCGCCCTCGCCCTCGCTCTCACCACCCAGTGTGACGACGGCCGTTTCCGGGGTCAGGTAGCCGCCGCACCATTCCACGAACGCCTCTTCCGGGTCATATCCGAAGGCCTCGACGGAGAGAGTGAAAAGCTGGTCCCCGCTGGGGTGGCGGTGGAAGGCGACATCCTGCTGGCCGTGATCGACGGTCATGAACTGCTGACCGTCGGGCGCCAGGTCGATCAGGCATCGGTCCCACCACGGGTACGTCACGAACTCCACCTCGCCGTTCGCCCCGGCCGTACCCCGGAGAACGACGGCACCGTCCTGGCCCTCACCGACGTCGAGGTAGATGCTGCCGTCCACGGGGTGGACGTGGTGGCCGGCGCCGTGCCCGACCGTCTCCAGTTCCCGGCGCGCGACGACCGTCCCGTTATCGGCGTCGTACACGACCCATTGGTCTCCCCCGCGTCCTGCCATCGCGTCCGGGCGGTAGACCCACACAGTCCGGCCGTCCCGGGACAGCACGCAGCCGGGCCGGTGACCGTGGAGCACATCGGAGTGCGGTTCGAAGTCCGACGCCCACACCAGGTCGCCGGCGCGCGTAAGGCAGACAACCCCGTTCAGGGTCGTGTACACGACGCGCTCCAGATCGGGCTGGACCGCCGACTCCACGACCTCGTCGCCGGCCCGCGGCTGGAACACCGCGGCGGGTTCCAGCGTCCCGAATGCGCCGAAGTCCGTCAGATAGGCACGGATCTGCCCGTCGCGGTGTCGCGTGATGACCTTCGGAGGGGGCGCAGGAATCATCCGCTGAGGCTAACGCCCAGCTCCGGCCGACGGAGAGACAGGGCAGTGTGCACGCGGAGCGAGACAAGCACCGGCTTCCCAATGGAGAAGTCAAGCCGCAGGGCCCGTGCTGATGCCCGGTAACGTGACTGCCTGACAGCCATGCCTTCCTTTGGAAAAGAAGTTCAGGATGCATATTCTGGAAGATCCATCCGAATGCTTCCAGAGCGCGAAGAACGAGTGCGGCCTGGACCAGTACGGAGTCCGCCGCTGCACCGGCTGGCACCGTCACATCACCCTCGCCATGGAAGGGCCACGGCCCTGCGGCCCGTCTCCCCGCACACCCCTTGAGAGGAAAGGTTTTCGCGCCTTCCCCCTGCCAATCCCGCATTGCCACCCGCTCGGCCGGTGTCACGAGGCAGTGCGCCCCCCAGCCTGTGATCGACATGGAGCTGGACAGTACTCACGGACTGTTCAACAGCGCATAACAGAAGTTATGGACAGGGTTGTTATCTGTCCTTTGTCCGCGCCTGATCTGTGGCTCTTCCCGCGGAGGAGATTGACGTGCTGCTCCCGCTCCGGCGCGAGTGGAGGCCGGGGCGCTGTCTGCACCCAGGGGACCTGTCTGGTGTCAGCTGACGGGGATCGGTACACCCGTTGTCAGCGGCTGGCAGCATCATCGCTATGCACGCCATATTTTCCACCCCGGCGCGGCCGTTCGACGTCACCGTGCTCTTCCCGCAACTGGCCCCGCTGGCGCGGACGGCGACCCGGCTGCACCCGCGGCCGGGATCGCCGACCGTGCACGACAGTTCCGTCGGCGGTCCGCTCCTGTGGCCCGCCGACGAGCCGTGGCCCCACTGCGACGAGCCGCACGACAGCCGAGCGTCGCAGGTGTTCCACTCCCCGGACGACGTCCGGGTCCTCCGCCGCGATCTCGCCGCAGCGACCGAGCGGCTGCGCCTCGACCCCGGGGCGCCCGAGGTCACCCCCGAGGAACGGGCTAACTGGGAGCGGATCAAGGCAGGCCGCCCGTGGTTCGACGGCCCGATGCCCCTGCTGCCCGTCGCCCAGCTCTACGCCCGCGACATCCCCCTCCCCTGCCCACCCGACGCGGACCTGCTCCAAGTCCTCTGGTGCCCCTTCGACCACGAGATGGCACACCCCAAGACCGCCCTGTTCTGGCGGTCCTCCGCCAACGTCACCAACGTCCTCGACGCACCGCCCGAGCCGCCGATCGTCCAAACCGGCCGGTACCACCCAGAGCCGTGTTTGCTCTCA
The DNA here is from genome assembly GCF_056433525.1 of Streptomyces sp. NPDC044704. Taxonomy (NCBI): domain Bacteria; kingdom Bacillati; phylum Actinomycetota; class Actinomycetes; order Kitasatosporales; family Streptomycetaceae; genus Streptomyces; species Streptomyces sp. NPDC044704. Next base: position 10,679 of record NZ_JBWKGY010000021.1, on the reverse strand, counting down.
CCGGAGCAGGTCACCGACTACCCCCACCCCAGCGAGCTGAGCAAGGAGCTTCGTGACCAGCTGGACGACGAGAGCCGCTGGGCGACGATCGACCCCGCGCAGTACAACGCGTACGCGTACGATCCTGGCGAGCTCTACCTGAACAACCTCTGCACCGCCCCGGGCTGGAAGACCGGCGGTTGGACCCGCTGGAGCCCCACCGACCCCGTCGACCGCGCCTGCCCGGTGTGCGGCACCGAGGCGGTCCCGCTCCTCACCATCGCCTCATCGGAATGGGACGCCGGCAGCGCGACCTGGATCGCCGAGGAGGACCGGCCGACCCCGGGTCCGCCGCCCTTGGGCGCCCGCGACGGCAACTTCACCTTGATCGACATCACCGGCGGCAACAACCTGCAGCTCCACGTCTGCCCTACCTCCCCGCACCACCCTCACTTCGAACTGCTCCAGTGAGATCGCGCAAAATCATCCGCTCCGACGCCTACGCCACCAATCGACACCGCGATCGACACTCTGGTCAGTCACCTTGGCCTACTACCGGAGATCTAAATGACGCGCCCCGGACGCCCAGGCCAGCCGGGCTGGGCATCCGCACGCACGCACGTAGGCCGGTCGTGCATGCACCTCGCGCGGCGCCCGGGGCCATTCGGGTTGGTGGCAGCGAGCGTCCGCGAAGGGATGAAGGGCGCCTCATCGTGAGGCCCGGCAGCCAGCCTCCGCCGGGTTCGCCTGTCGTCGGTTCAGCGGGCTCCGGGCTGCGCCCGCCGCCGAACAGCCCTTCCGTTCAGAACCAGGTGAGGCCTGTAGAGGGGTTGAGGCCCTGGCTCATCAGGTGCTCGTATTCGCGCCAGTGTGTGAACTGCACCGCTTCCTCGGTGAGACCGGAGGCAGGGGTGCACCAGCTTCGCACGTAGGCGGCGAAGCCGTCTTCGTGGACGGTGAGGGGGCCGCCGTCCTCGTAGAGGTCGGCGATGGGCCAGGAGTCACTGTCGCTGCCTGTCATCAGCCAGAACAGGTGGGTGCCGTCCTCTGTGAAACCCCACCGGAGCAGCATGTCGGCGCTTACTTCGGCGGGCAGCCAACGCGAGAAGTGCTGGGGGGCCTGTTCCCGTAGGTGTCTATGAAGGCGATGTAGTCCGAGGGCAGCCGTATCCCGAGCCGCCGTTCAGCTTCTGCCACTCCGGCCACATCATGGGGGGCTCCTTCGCTGCTTTGTCTGCATGGCGTGAGCAGGCCTGATAGCGCGCGTATGCCGGGATGGCTGGACACGGAACCTCCGGTCGTTTGGTGTGCCGGTCAGCTTACGAGCCCTCTCCCACAGTGAAGACGGAGCCGAAGCGGGCGGGGTGGGGTGGGTGTTTTTGTAAGCACTTCCTACTGCATGGGGCACGCGGAACGGTCGGCCACCAAGGGCGACGGCAAGGGAGGAGCCACCCGCTATACCAACAAAATCGACAATGAGTTGCACCGCGCCCAGGTCACCTCGGTGAAGAACGCCTTCGAAGCCTGCCAGGAACGGCACAAGGCAATTCCGAGCATCTGATGGCGCCGGCCGGTACGGCGACGTCCACCTGAACCGTCCGCCGGTGGGCCCCGGCCCTCGGGGACGCCGGAACGTTCGCCGAGAGCTGGCGGACCGCGTTCACGGTCGACGTCCGCGAAGTGCGGGTTCTCGGAGCCCGCTGACCTGGACTGGGGAGGTTTTCGGTGAGGTTGTCGGCAACCTCACCGGGTACCCGGTGAGGTCACTACGGGGTCGGGCCGCGGCCCAGGCCGCGTCGGCCGGTGCCGCGGGCGGGCGGAGTGGTCACGGCCTGGACGTCGGCCGGCTGCTCGGCGGCGAGCCCGGCCCGCGGGACGTTATCCCGGGCGCGGGACGGCTGCGGATCATCGGACTCGGGCCGGTACCGAGCCGGCGACGCGTGTTGCTCACCGCCTGTGACAGTGAACCTGGATCGGTTGCCAGTGAAGTTGGACCGAACGCAGTTCGTGACAGCGAAGATGGACCACTGCGGGCACCGCTTGGTTTGCGCGTCAGGTTGTCGGGGCGAGTCCGCTGTTGACGATGCGGGCCCAGAGCCTGTGGTGCCACTCGTTGGCGTCGGGAGCGGGCTCAGTGGTCAGAACCGGATTCGGGCCTGTCTCGATGAGGTGCAGCAGAGTCCAGGCGACGCCGTAGCAATCGTCCGGGCCAAAGCAGGCGACCAGCGCCCGGGCCTCCTCGCCGGTGACCGGCTTGGCGATGGCTTCGAGCTGGTCGCAGCGCCGGTCGATCTCCTCCTCGTCGGCGTCCCAGTCGGGGAGAGGGCCATCGGTCACGAACGCCTGTACTTCTGGTCTCATCCCCGCATGATCGACCACAGCTGGCGGCCGAGGCAATGTGGCTCTGCCGGGTGTCAAAGGGTCCGGGTTCGCGCTGCTCGGGGCAGGGGCGGGCGGTTCTCCCGGCCGGTTTCCGGTTACCGGTAACGCGCCGGCGGGGCCGGCGCGGGCGCGGAACTGTCGGGGTGCTTGGTCGTTGGGAGCGGTGGGAATGCACACCGCTCCGGGTACGCCCTGCCGTTCTCCTCGGCCTGTCCGGCGCGGCCCCGGTTCCTGACTCCTGACACGTTATGCCCCCTGCTGACCTGCACCCCGGGGTGGGTGTCGCCGCGCGCGGCGGTGTCAGCGTCGGGTGTCAGGACCGGTTCCCGGCGGGGTACCGGGCCGGCGCTCGTCCCGGCCGCGGCCTTTCCTTTGCCTGCAGAGGTGCTCTGGGCGGGGGATCGGGGGTGTGACCGGAGGTGGGACCCCCCGAAGTCGATGATCTTTCATAACCGCAGGTCAGGGGTGGTGGGCAAGCCCCTTTCGTAAAACGACACCTCTTTGTACGCGTCAGCCGGAGAAAGAGGCTGGTCTGGCAGGGCCGGCCGGGGCGGCGCGACCGGCGGCGGAGCCGTCCCCATCCCGCGTTCGCCAGGAGTCGTTCAGGAACCAGTCCTCGCCCCGGTGTTCTCAACGGGCCCCACTGGAACGGGGCGAGGTGGGAACGCGGCGTGATGGAACGGGGGACGCAGCCGCGGGTGTACGGGTGGGAGCCGGCGGGGCCGACGGCCCGGCACGGGTACGTCGAACTGGTCGGCGGCCGGCTCGATGGTCAGTTGCTCGATGTGACCGGCTGGACGGCTGGGATCGGGCGGCAGGCGCTCCTGCTCGGTGATCTCGGCCTGTACGGGCCGGGCGGCCGCGCCGACTACGCCCCCGACGCCGATGCCGTCGGCGGCCCGTTCCGGTGGCGCGGCGGCACGTCCTGAACCCCCGGCCCCTTCCTCGACGGACGGGGGAAACAAGGGGGAAACAATGGGGGAACCTAGAGGGGGAAATGGAGGGGGAACCTAAGGGGGGAACCATGGGGGGAAGCCCGTTTCGGGGAGGTTCCGCGTTTTGGCTGGTCAGGTGCCGTTCTGCGAGTGGTGACTTTCCGGACTTTCTCTTTGTGGGTGCTTGTAGGTAGTTGATTGGCTGTTGGTTTCTGGTTGTTGGGTTGCTCGAGGGTGTTGGTCGGTTGTCTGATTCTCGGTTGGGTGTTCGGTCATGCCTGCTGGCTTTGTTGGAGTCCCTGGCGTTGCTGCCCGCAGGCGATCCCTTGGCTGTGTTGAGGCCCTGAGCCCCTGGCGGTTCTCCGCAGGCGGATGTGTACGGACTCCTGACGTCTGCGTCGGCGTACACCCGCTGGTCGTCATTCGATATCCGACGCACGGCTTTGAGCTGCGAACGCGCCGGCTCGCCGGCTGGTGGGGTGCGCCGGACGAGGGGCCGTCGTAGGGCGAGCCCGTGCGGTGTCCTTGGCTCCGGCGCGGTGGGTCAGCGGCGTCCGACGGAGCCGCGGACGAGGGCGTAGGGAGTCACACAGAAGGCACCGAGGGTGGAGGCGACGATCATGGTGAGGAATAGCCAGTAGGTGAAGCCGTGGCCGTGGGAGGACGCGAGGAGCCACCCGTAGGTGAGGGTGGTGAGGATGCCGGTGAGGGCGAGTCCGGCCGCCCAGCCCGTCTTGCTCAGCCCGCTGCCGAGCCCGATGAAGGCCCAGAACAGGGCGGGGTCGGCGATGGCCGCGATGGCCAGAACCACCGGGAAGTCGATATCCCGGCCTCCCATGTAGTCAGTGAGCGAAGGAACCGAGATGAAGGCCAATAAGCCCATGTAGGCGATGCCGATGACGAAGGCGACGATCGTGATCACGAGGGCGGCACGGGTGGTGGGACGGGCGTTCGTGGCGTCGCTCATGAGGCAGGGGACTCCTTCTCCTACGGCGGGCAGGGCAGTCGGCCCCGCTCCGGTATAGCCGACGAGGACCACAGAGGTGCGTGCTTCCCCGCAAGGCTCCCCGGGGCCGGTGACGAACAAGCCACTCGAAGCGGTGACGCAGCACCGGCGACTGCAACGCACCCGCCCGGGAAACCCCTGGCAGTCGAAGCTCTGCCTGCGCACCCCGCACGGCACGGTCGCGTACCCCCTCACGCCGCACACCATGCCGGACCTCCTGGAGGGCCTGGTGGTGGTCGCACAGGAGCAGCAAGGGGTGACGGGGGCGGACGCCTTCCACGCCCCCGAAGCCGAGGACTCCGCAACCGACGCGCGCCCTGACGACCCGACAGACGGTCCGAGCATCCACAACGGCCGCGCGGCGCGACTGACCGGCTGGGCCGTGGTCCACGAACTGTGGGAGCGGGAGGACCCGAAGGTCCGCCTCATCATGGGCGCGATCGTCGTCGCCGTCTTCGTGTTGGGGATCTTGCTTTCCTGACCAGATACCGTCAACCGCACGCCACGCACGAAGGAGCCACACATGCTGACGGAGACCACCGGCCGGACGCCCCAGGACCTTGCCGCCGAACTGACCGGCCTGCGCGCGGTCGACGACTGGCCGTCGGTCTGGTCGGGCCCGCCGCAGGGCGGGACGCCGGAATTCTACGCATGGTGCGAGCGCTACGGCTGGGAGCCTCAGACGACCGAGCGCAGCCTCTGGGTCCGCACGCGCAGCGGAGGAGACTGGACGCTGTTCCCTGTGCTGGGCGGCGACTGGAGCCCCCTGGCGAGCCTCAGACACCAGGGATGGCACATCACCGCAGGCTCCGGGGAGGAGAACCCGGACGTACACACGGCAGCGGCGGAGACGTGGTCCACCTACCTCAAGGCCGCCGAAGCCGCCTTGGGTGCCCCGACCTGGTCCGGGCAGTGGGACTCCCCCGACTTCCCCGAGCCTCCCCATCTCGCCTACTGGCGCGACCGTGAGGAACGGGCGCTGAGCCGCAACCCGTTCCGGTTCGCTTACTGGGCGCCGGAGACGGATGTCCCCGGGCAGCCCTGCATCACGCTGAGCCAGTCGGTGTCGTTCCAGACCTGGACCACGGACGGCGGCCCCGGTGCCTCGGCCATCTCCGTGGACGTCTACGCACCGCTCGAGTTCCGCGCAGGTGATCGGTGAGCCCAGTCGCACCGCTCACACGGGAGGAGATCGAGCTCGCGCAGCGACTCGAGGCCAAGCACAAGGCCGGGGAGCCGCGCTCGCGAGCGGACGCGCGCAAGCTCGTCGCCAAGATATTCGCGGACCGGCAGGCGGCGCACGGAGGAGCAGCCGACGCTGCCGCGCGCCTGCCCCACTGCGAGATGACCACCGCAGATGTCCTCGACACTGCCAAGCTCGGCTACACCTACCCTTCCCCCGACTCCCTGGCTTCCCTCGACTGGGCCTGAAACACGGCCGCGCTCGTTCTGACCACAGACGGGCGCGGCCCCACCCACAACCCAGTACGAAGCCCGCTCTCCGCACGAGACCCCATCGCGGCCCTGGGGCCTCGCGACTCCAGGGCAACGCCGGAACCGGATCAGGCCCAGTCGACGCCGAGCTTCGCGAGGGCGTCCAGCTGGTCGGCGGTGAGCTTGTGGCGTCGGGTTTTGGTGTTGGAGACCCATACGCCGAGCTTCACGATCACCGGTTCCGCTTCGCCCTCGACGGTGATCTCCTCGCTGTGGGCGCGGGGGACCGGCCGGTGGGCGCCTTCCCGTTCGACCCATTGTGTGAGGGCTGTCAGGCCGCGTTGGAACGCCTGCTGCGGCTTGCCCGGGCCCTTCGCTCCACGAGCTGCTGTCGGGGCCGGTGGCGGCGCTTGGGCGGGTGCCACGCCCAGTGCGGTGAGCCGTGTCTGCTGTTCGGGCAGGAGCCGTGTCCAGGTGGCCGGCTGTTTCTGCTGCTGGAGCCACTTGCCGATGTCGTCGCCGTCCATGAGGACGCCGGGGGCGATGTCGGGCAGCTGTCCGTCGGCGTCGACCAGGTCCGCCAGGACGCGGTAGTGCCGCTGCCAGTCGAGTGGCCAGGGGCAGTCCCAGTCCTGGTCGATCGCGGTGAGCTGTGCTGCGCGTTCCGCGGCGCGGTCCGGGTCCTTGCCCAGGCCGTTTTTCGCGCCTTTGCGGCGGAGGTTGGCCATGTACTGGCCGATGGGCACCATGGCGTCGTCCTCGCCCCACATGGCGTCTTGCCGGGGTGCGAGGTGGCCGGTGGCCTTCCGGTATGACCGGAGCGCGGCGAGCTTGTTCTCCCATGCTTCCTCGCCGGGCTCCCAGACCATCCCGGCCTCGGGGGCGTCCAGCAGTTCCTTGCGCCGGTCTTCGAGTTCCCCGGTGCGCAGGGCTTTGCGTTGCTGGTGCACCCACCGTCCGAGGGGGAAGTCCTTGGTGACGCCGACCTCGACCTCCACGTCGTACGGGACGGCGTGGACGCCGGTGATCTCGTTCTCCTTCCGCCAGCGCAGCAGGGCCTGGTAGCCCTCCAGCCACACCAGGGATTCGGGCCGGTAGACCCGGGTGCGCAGGAACGCGGCGATGGTCGCGGCGTCGCGCGGGCTGGAGAAGTGCAGCAGGGCGGCTTCGGCGGCGGCCTGCGTGTCGTCGTCCTCCACCTGGTCCTCGTCGTCGCCCGCGCCGCCGGCCCCGATGATTCGCCCGTCCTCGTCACGCTGGAGGTGGACTTTGCGTCTGCCGCTCGTGAGGGCGCGGGAGGCGAGCTGCTCGACCAGACGTTCGTCATGCGAACGCAGGCCCTGGAGCACGGCCACGAGCGGCTTGAAGCTGGCGGAGGCGACCATGTCGGTGGAGTCCTCGCCGGGCTCCAGGAACACCGGCACGATGATCCTGGCGACCTTGGTGGATCCGTCGCGGTTGAGTCGGAGTGCCCGGCCGATGTTCTGGACGATTTCGACCTGGGAGCCGCGGGTGTCGGCGAAGCAGATCGCCTCCACACCCCGCTCGCCGGTGATGTCGACGCCCTCCCCGAGCACGCGCACGGACGCGAGGAACGCTCGGTGTACGCGCCGGTTGTTCGCGTCGATGCCGCCTGCGAACTGCCGCAGGACCTCGCGCCGCTCGGTGACGAGGTGGTCGCCGCACAGCCACGCCGACCACACCCGGTCCGGCGGGACATGGCGGCCGCTCTCCAGCTCGTAGAACTCCGCGTCGATCGAGGACTTCGGCAGACGCCCCGCGGCCGCCAGGTCGGCGTCGGAGGCATCGGTGGCGTACAGCTCGGCCGCCGTCTGCGGCAGCTTCTCCGCGAACGCGGCCGCCTCCTCCACCTTCTGGTGGAACGTCATCACCGTACGCAGGTTGTACGCCGCCGCGTGCTCCAGGAGCGCGGTCTGCAGCAGCGCCAGGCGCCGGCCCCGCCGCGCCGCCTCGGACTCGCGGAGAACGGGGGAGGGGTCGCGGATCTCCAGGACGTCGATCTCGAACCCGGCGAGGATGCCGCGCTCGATCGCCTCGGACAGCCCCAGCTCGGCCAGCCAGGCGCCGTACGTCCCCTCCGGGTCGTCGGCCATGCTCGCGATCTCCACCTCCTGCCTCTCCGCGCCCCTCTGCGGCCGGGCCGCGGCCAGGATGCGCGGGGTCGCGGTCAGGTAGAGCCGGAAGTCCGCCGGGATCCGGGTGTTGTCGTGGATGGCGGCCCACGGCCGTCCGAGGTCGCCGGCGGTGCCGTGGGCCTCGTCCACGATGGCGAGGTCGAAGCCGGCCAGATGCTGACCGTAAAGCCGCTCCCCGCCCGCCAGAGCGGCCTCCAGCGGCCCGCGAACCTTCCGCTGGCCCACCGGTGCGTCGATGTCCTCGCGGTCTACCAGGGAGGCGTACGTGGCGAACACGACGACCGGCCCGGACGCGGCCCAGAGGGCGAGCTGGATCGGGTTCGTGGTGGTGTGCACCCCCAGCTCGCTGAGGACCGGGTCGTTCTCCAGCGAGCACACCGCGACCATCGGCGCTCGGTGGCCCACCAGGCGCCAGGCCTGGGCGGTCTGGGCGAGCAGGTCCAGGGTGGGGACGGTGACGAGGATCCGACCGTCGGGGAAGCACTCCAACGCGCCGGCGGCGGCGGTGATGGTCTTGCCCGATCCGGTCGCCGACACGATCGTCCCGCGGGCTCCTTGCGGGGGGACAGGTGACCTTGCAGGGAATCCGACCCATTTTCGGAATGCCGATTTCTGGTCCATCTGATGTTCTCGGAGCTGGATCAAAAGAATTCCCCTGGTTCGGGAAGGACCTGCTCGACGGAGGTGATCCTGTACTCGCCGTCCTGGTAGGTGCTGCCGGGTCGGTCGAACAGGTGCCGGGCGTGCTCGACGGCCGAACCCGCGGAGGCCGCGAAGACGTGGCGAACCAGCGCCCCTTCGCCCGCGGGGGCGGTGTCCGGTCGGGCTGTGATCCGGTAGACGCGGTGCCGCAGCACCTCCACCGGCAGCCCGCCATCGGCCTGTTCGCTCCAGGCAGCCTCGACAGCTTTACGCTGCGCACGCAGCTCTTCCCTGCGAGCGACCTTGGGGTCCTGGTCCGGTGAGTACACGTCCATGTGCTGCTTCGTCATGACGTGCTTGATCCGGGTCCATTCGAATCTCTGAGACATTGCGATGTCCAGCTCGGTCGGCTTCCGCGGCTCCTGCGGTGCAGCGAGGGCCCGGTCTTCGCGGTCCTGGGCAGCCAGGTGCTGTTCCTCCACCTCGCTCAGAGTGAGGCCGGTGGCCCGCCTGACCACGGAAAGCCGCGCAATTTCATCCGGATGGTATTCATAGACAGGCATCCAGTACCCAGCTCCTCAAATATCCACCACATGTCACCTGTTTCTGCCAACGGTACATGCTGCATCAATCGGATGCAGCTGTTGGAGCGGAGCTCGACGCGAACGAGCGCCGACCGCCGCTGATCCGCAGTGCTACCACCTCCCTTGCGAGGGACCTCATGGGTCGTCGGCGACAGATGCCGCCCCTGCCATGCCTGCTGGCCCGCTTGGAGGCCCTGGTCTTGGAGGCGGAGTCGGAGGGGCCCGGTGAGTGCCTGATCATGAAGGCAGGCATCAAAGTGGTGGCTGGGTTCGTGGTTGGGGTGGGGAAGTTGTTGGACGGGGTCGAACTGTGGCTGCGGAAGATTCTGGGTCCTTTGTTCCTGGGATTGATCGCGTGCGAGACAGCGGTGACCAGTGAGGATTGGTGGCTTCCGTTCCGGTTGCTGGCCGTGCTCTGCGCCCTGGCGGCGTTCTGGGAGTGCGGTAAGGAAACGTGGAGGCTGCTGCGCAGCAAGGAGTCGGCCAAGGCTCAGTTGGACCGGCTGGAGGCCGAGGCGTTGAAGGAGTAGGGACAGTCGCTCGCCGCCGACCGTGCTGGGGATCGGGTGTGGTGTTCTTCGTTGTCGCGGCGCAGGATGAGGTATGCGGATCTTCAATGCGGTTTGGTGGCGTCGTCGGGGCTGGCCGACCAGTCCTCCTCCGACTGTTCCTCCTTCGGGGCCGCCGGCTTTCCACTGTCCGCAGTGCCGGCGACCCATGCCGGACGGTCGCGATACCTGCGACTGCCCTGAGCGGCCATCGCCCCAACAATGAGCAGGACGGGGGAGCCCACCGACAGTCGGTTGACTGACGCCGGCCCCCCACTGCTATCGATTGGCCCGCCCCGACCGCTCGTCACATGGGGAGTTAGCCTTCGGCCATGACTGACGAGTGGTATGTCCTCATCGAGGAGAACATGCATGAGGCCAGACGGGTCGAGGGCACGGAACTGCAGATGTATCGGTGGAGGCTGGCGGGCAGCTACTTCATCGATGGCGGTGAGGATCGTGCCGCGGAGGTAGCCGAGGACGCGGCTCGCAACTACCTGCCGAAGGAACTCGCGGATCACTCCAGGCCCGGGGATATGCCGGGGCGTAGCGCCTTCCTGACCAGGGATGGGGCATGGGTGGTGTCCATCGTGCAGCGAGGTCGCGGGTGTCACATACGGGTGACCGTCGGCCGACACATGCACTTCCAGGACGCCAGTGAGGCCCCACCGAAGTCCTTGAAGGAGAAACTCCGCAGTGCCGTGCAGGCCCCGCCCCCTTCTCCGGCTCCATGGAGGCCCACGCTGCGCCCTTGAGAGCCCCGCCAGACCCCCTCTCGTGAGCCGGACCCCGTGAAACGGGGTCACCCCGGCCCGCGCAGCGGGCCGTTCGGGACCGAGCGAAGCGAGGCCCCGAACCAGTCCGAAGCGAAGCGCAGGACCCCGGCCCGAAGGGCCGGCCCAGGCCCGGCGAAGCCGGGCCCCGTCAAGCGCAGCGAGACGCGCCTCACTTCCCAGGCGCGCAGCGCCTGGGACCCCGGCCAAAGGCCGGGCCTTGGCGAGGCGAAGCCTCGC
>NZ_JBWKGY010000020.1:0-133597 GCF_056433525.1 Streptomyces sp. NPDC044704 | reverse complement strand
GGGCTTTCGTTCTGTGTTCTTGCGTTTCCGACTCTATCAGACTCTTTCGGGCCCGATTTCCTCGGCGCTTTCCAGGTCCTGCGCTTTCGCGCTTTCCCTTTCCGGCGGTTCCGACTCTATCAGTGCTTTTCCGTCCCTCCGACCAACTCTCCGTTTTGCCGAATGGGCACGCGGAAAGAAAGAAGTGGAGTCTGGATCGCTACTGCTGGAGGAGGAGTCCCGTCCATCGGTTGTTCGCGAGATGTTCACGCGGCACGTCCTGGCGGGAGTCACGACAGTACAGGGCCGTCCAGGCTCAGGCAAATCGTTTCACGCGTATGGTCTAGTCCACCGGTCTAGTCCACTAGTCTCCGTGCCAAAGGGCCGTCCGAGTCAGGACCAACATCGGGCGAACCTACACACTCCGTGACATATCCTTCTGAAGAGTATGCCGTTCGCGACACGTAGTGACGGCGACACGATGAAGCCCCACCCCTGGGAGGCCCCCATGACCAGCGTGACGTCCCCACTCGCCGGGACCGCCATCGGACTCGCGGCAGTGCCCGATCCGGTGTTCTCCGGCGCGATGGTGGGACCGGGCACGGCCATTGACCCCGTGCGCGAGCCCTCGGAGGCGGTGTCCCCCGTAGACGGTGTGGTCGTCTCCCTGCACCCGCACGCGTACGTGGTCGTCGACGGCGAAGGCCACGGAGTGCTGACGCACCTCGGGATCGACACCGTCCAGCTCAACGGCGAGGGCTTCGAGCTGCTCGTCAACAAGGGCGACACCGTGACGCGCGGCCAGGCCGTCATCCGCTGGAACCCCGCCGCGGTCGAGGCCGCCGGCAAGTCGCCGATCTGCCCCGTGGTGGCGCTCGAGGCGACCTCGGACTCCCTCTCCGACGTCGTCGAGTCCGGCTACGTGAAGGCTGACGACGCCCTCTTCAGCTGGCAGTAAGCGGCCGCCTGCGCGGGCGAGTCGGACATCCAACGCGGCGGCTGGGGCCGCCGCTCAATCGGAGACGGGTGAAATGGAGACAACGCTGCGAGGCGTCGGCGTGAGCCACGGTGTGGCGATCGGCGAGGTTCGCCACATGGGTACGGCGGTCCTCGAACCGCCGGCCAGGCAGATCACCGCGGACGAGGCGGAGCGCGAACAGGGGCGCGCCCGCAAGGCCGTGGAAGCCGTGTCGGCCGACCTGATCGCGCGCGGCCAGCTGGCCGGTGGTGAGGCGCAGCACGTGCTCGAGGCCCAGGCGATGATCGCCACGGACCCCGAGCTGATGGCTGACGTCGACCGGCGGATCGCCGTCGGGAGCACCGCCGAGCGCGGCATCTACGACGCGTTCGCCAGCTACCGCGACCTGCTCGCCGGGGCCGGCGAGTACATGGCGGGCCGGGTCGCCGACCTGGACGACGTGCGGAACCGGATCGTGGCGCGCCTGCTGGGCGTGCCGATGCCGGGTGTCCCGGACAGTGACGAGCCGTACGTGCTGATCGCCCGGGACCTGGCTCCCGCCGACACCGCGCTGCTCGACCCGGCGCTGGTCCTCGGCTTCGTGACCGAGGAGGGCGGTCCGACCAGCCACAGCGCGATCCTCGCGCGGGCGCTGGGCGTGCCGGCGATCGTGGCGCTGCCGGGTGCCGGTGAGATCGCCGAGGGTACGGTCATCGCCGTCGACGGCAGCACCGGTGACCTGTTCGTCGAGCCCACCGCGGAGAAGCGTGCCGAGCTGGAGGCCGCGGCCGCCGAGCGGAAGGCGGCGCTGGCCGCCTCCTCCGGTCCGGGTGCGACCTCCGACGGGCACAAGGTGCCGCTGCTCGCCAACGTCGGCGGTCCGGCGGACGTGCCGGCCGCCGTGGAGGCCGGGGCCGAGGGCGTGGGCCTGTTCCGCACCGAGTTCCTGTTCCTGGACGACAGCAAGAAGGCGCCGTCCGAGGAGAAGCAGATCGAGTCCTACCGCAAGGTGCTCGAGGCCTTCCCCGAGGGCCGGGTCGTCGTACGCGTCCTGGACGCCGGCGCCGACAAGCCGCTGGAGTTCCTGACGCCGGCCGACGAGCCGAACCCGGCGCTCGGCGTGCGCGGGCTGCGGTCGCTGCTGGACCACCCGGACGTGCTGCGCACGCAGCTCACCGCGCTGGCCAAGGCCGCCGAGGGGCTGCCGGTCTACCTCGAGGTCATGGCCCCGATGGTGGCCGACCGGACCGACGCCAAGGCCTTCGCGGACGCGTGCCGCGAGGCCGGTCTGCGGGCGAAGTTCGGCGCGATGGTGGAGATCCCCTCCGCCGCGCTCCGGGCGCGTTCGATCCTGCAGGAGGTCGAGTTCCTGTCGCTGGGCACCAATGACCTCGCGCAGTACGCGTTCGCGGCCGACCGTCAGGTCGGTGCGGTCTCGCGGCTCCAGGACCCGTGGCAGCCCGCGCTGCTCGACCTGATCGCGATGTCGGCGGACGCCGCGAAGGCCGAGGGCAAGAGCTGTGGTGTCTGTGGCGAGGCCGCCTCCGACCCGCTGCTGGCCTGTGTGCTGACCGGTCTGGGTGTCACCTCCCTGTCGATGGGTGCCGCGTCCATCCCGTACGTGCGGGCGACGCTGGCCAAGTACACGCTCGCGCAGTGCGAGCGTGCGGCGGCGGCGGCGCGTGCCGCCGACAGTGCCGAGGAGGCCCGTGTGGCCGCCCAGGCGGTGCTGTCCGGGGAGTAGCCGGACGGCGGGAGTCGGATCGAGGGGCCTTCGCCGGTGGCGAGGGCCCCTCGGTCGTTCAGTGGTGGGGTCCGGGGACGTCGACCTCGTATCCCGGGCAGTGTTCGACGCCCGGTTCCGGGGCGACGGGTTCACCGGTGTCGGCGTCCGTGCAGTAGGCGTCGAAGACGGCCGCAGCGGTGAGGGCGACGAGGCGGCCGCGGTCCAGGCGCCAGCCGTGGACCCGGTCGCGGTGTCCTTCGGTGGTGCTGCGGAGCACCAGTCCCCCGGCGCCGCCGAGGGCGAGTCCGGCGGCGAGGACGGTCACGAAGTCGAGGCCTTCGCGGCCCTCGGTCCGCGGTGGGCCGGGCGGATCTCCCGCGGTCTCGGCGTGCAGGACCGCGACGAGCTGTTCCTCTTCGGTGGGAACGCTGCACACGAGGTGGTGGTGGCCGGGTCCGGCGCCGGCGAGGAGGCGTTCGAGCGTGCGGGCGGCCCGTTCGAAGGAGGCGCGTCCGATGTCCTCGCCGCAGTCGGCGCAGGTGCCGGCGCGGGTGAGCAGCATGGTCGCGCACTCCCAGGTGGCCTGCCGGACGGCTTCGTCCACGAGGAGCGGTACGAGTTCCTCGATGGGCTGGCCGGTGTAGGGCAGGAGCGGCCCGCCGGCGGCGAGTTCCGCGGTGAAGCGGGTACGGGTCAGTGCGGTGTCGGGGTCGAGGCCGTGTTCCTCGCAGTAGTCGGCGTACTCCTCGGGGTCGAAGAGGGCGACGGTGGTGTGGATGCCCTGGGCGGCGAGGGAGCGCAGCAGGGCGTCGACGTGCCGGAGGTAGTCGGTGTAGTCGTCGTGGTGGTCGAATCCGAAGCTGCGGTAGTCGCGCATGGCCGCGAAGTCCCCGGCGTCGGCGATGAGGCCGACGGTGCTGGGGACCTCGCGGCGCAGGCTGCGGCGGCGGGAGGCGTCCGTACGGGTGTGGTGCGTGCCTGACATGGTTCCCCCTGAGTGACGTGACGGTTTGCTCACTCAGAGTAATCAGCGGCACTGACACCGGGCCGGGGTCAGCTTCGGGTGCGGGCCAGTTCCTCGTAGAAGGCGAGGAGCTCCGGGTGGTCGACGGAGCCGGGGTTGACGGCCTTGGCCAGGGGGGTGCCCTGGAGGAGGCGCTTCACGGGGACCTCGATGCGCTTGCCGGTGAGGGTGTGGGGGACGGCCGGGACCTCGATGACCTCGTCGGGGACGTGGCGCGGGGAGAGCTGCTCGCGGATGGTGGCGGTGATCTTCTTGCGCAGGGCCTCGTCGAGGACGGCGCCGGGGGCGAGGTGGACGAAGAGCGGCATCCAGTAGCCGCCGTTCGGCTCCTCCAGACCGATGACCAGCGATTCCTTGATCTCGGGGAGGCGTTCGACGGCCTCGTAGATGTCGGCGGAGCCCATCCGGACGCCCTGGCGGTTCAGGGTGGAGTCGGAGCGGCCGTGGATGACGACGGAGCCGTGGTCGGTGAGGGTGATCCAGTCCCCGTGGCGCCAGACGCCGGGGAACATGTCGAAGTAGCTGTCGCGGTAGCGGCTGCCGTCGGGGTCGTTCCAGAAGTGGATCGGCATCGACGGCATGGGGGCCGCGACGACGAGCTCGCCGACCTCGCCGGTGACGGACTTGCCGGAGGGGTCCCAGGACTGGAGGTCGGTGCCCAGGCAGGCGGCCTGGAGTTCGCCGATGTGGACGGGGAGGGTGGGGACGGCGCCGGCGAAGCAGCTGCACACGTCGGTGCCGCCGCTGACGGAGGCGATCCACAGGTCCTCGGCGACCTCGTCGTGGAGCCAGCGGAAGCCGTCGGGCGGGAGCGGGGATCCGGTGGTGGCGACGCACTTGACGGCGGAGAGGTCGAAGTCCCTGGAGGGGTGGACCTCGGCCTTGCGGCAGGCCATGACGTAGGCGGCGGAGGTGCCGTAGAGGGTGGCGCGGGTGCGTTCGGCGATGCGCCACTGGGCGCCGGTGTCGGGGTGGCCGGGGCTGCCGTCGTACAGGACGACGGTGGTGCCGGTGAGCAGGCCGGAGACGAGGAAGTTCCACATCATCCAGCCGGTGGAGGTGTACCAGAAGAACCGGTCCTCGGGGCCGAGGTCGCAGTGCAGGCCGAGCTGCTTGAGGTGTTCGAGGAGGATGCCGCCCTGGGACTGGACGATCGCCTTGGGGGCGCCGGTGGTGCCGGAGGAGTACAGGACCCACAGCGGGTGGTCGAAGGGGACGGCCTCGAAGACGGGTTCCGCGTCGCCGGAGGTGAGGTCCGCCCAGGAGAGGGTGCCTTCGGGGGCGGGCGTGCCGAGGAGGGGGATGTGGACGACGGCGCGCAGGGAGGGCAGTTCGGCGCGCAGCTCGGTGACGGTCTCGCGGCGGTCGTGCTGCTTTCCGCCGTAGCGGTAGCCGTCGATGGTGAAGAGGACGACGGGTTCGACCTGCTGGAAGCGGTCGAGGACGCTGCGGGCGCCGAAGTCGGGGGCGCAGGAGGTCCAGACTCCGCCGACCGCGGCGGTGGCGAGGAGGGCGACGACCGCTTCGGGGATGTTGGGGAGGTAGCCGCTGACGCGGTCGCCGGGGCGGACGCCGAGGCCGCGGAGTTCGGCGGCGAGGGAGCCGACCTGGCGGCGGAGCTCGGCCCAGGTGAGGGGGGTGGGTTCGTGGGTCTCGTCCACGGAGAGCAGGGCGGGGTCCGCGGCGCGGGCGGGGTCCTCCGCGGCGCGCAGGGCGTGCTCGGCGTAGTTGAGGGTGGAGCCGGTGAACCAGCGGGCGCCGGGCATGGAGCGGTCGGCGAGGACCGATTCGTAGGGGGTGGTGAAGCGTACGTCGAACCATTCGGCGACGGCCTGCCAGAAGACGTCGAGCTCGTCGACGGACCAGCGGTGCAGGGCGGGGTAGCCGCCGTCGGCGGGGGCGCCGAAGCGCTCGGCCGCCCAGGCCTGGAAGGCGGTGATCCGGGCCGCTGCGATCCGGTCGGGGCCCGGGGACCAGAGGGGTTCCGGCTGGGTGGCTGAGGTCATGGGTCGGCTCCCGGTCAAGTCTGTGGCTCGCGCTTCGTGTGCGTACGGTGCCACCGCGGCGTGGGTGTACGCGCGACGGCTCACAGGGACGATGCCATGTGATCGACATACGCACCAGAGCTGTCCGGTGCGGTCGGGGTCGGTCCTTGTGCGGGTGAACGGCAGCTGAACGCGGCCCGCTCGGCCGGGGGCCGGTGGCAGGGTGATCCGCATGGACGGTCGTGAGCTGGTGCGTGCGGTGATAGAGATCGGTTCGGCGCGCGGGCGGCGCGCCTGGCGCTCGGCCTGGCGCCACCGGCGGGCGGACGCGGCGGCGCTGCCGCGGCGGGGCGCGGAGCGGGCGCGGGTGCCGGGTCTGCTGGAGGGGACGCGGGCCCTGCCGGGCGGGGGTGTGCTGCGGTTCGCGCGGTCCGAGCTGCTGGTACGGGTCACCGTGGGCGGGGCGGTGTTCTGGGGCTGGGACGGGGCGGAGCCGGGGCCGTCGTACGCGCTGGCGGGCGGTGGGCCGGAGCCGGATCCGCGGGCGGTGCTGGAGCCGGACACCGGGGGCGGCTGGCGGGTGGTGTCGGAGCGGGTGACGGTGGCGGTGTCGCGGCACGGGGCGGTGGAGGTGCGGACTCCGGGCGGGACGGTGCTGCGGCGGGAGCTGCCGCCGCGCTGGTGGGATCCGGTGGCGCCGGATGCCGGTGGGGCGCGGGGGGTGGAAGGGGCGCGGTGGCTGCAGCGGTCGGAGGTGCCGGCGGACGCGCGGTTCTTCGGGCTGGGCGGGCGGGCGTCGGGGCCCCGGTTGCGGGACGGGACGTACCGGCTGTGGAACACGGATCCGCGGGGCGGGTTCGGGCCGGGCGACGATCCGCTGTACATCACGATGCCCGTCCAGGTGGTGGTCGCGGACGCGGGGACGCACCTGGCGTTCTACGACAACTCCTGGGACGGGCGGGTGGTGTTGCGGGAGGGCGAGGAGGGGGCCGGTTCCGGGGTGGACCGGGCCGGGACGAGCGAGGTGCGGCTGGAGGGCGGGCCGGCCCGGTGCTGGGTGCTGACGGGGACGCCGGCGCGGGTGCTGCAGGGCTGGTCGGGGCTGACGGGCGCGGCGGCGGTGCCGCCGGAGTGGGCGCTGGGGTACCAGCACGCGCGGTGGGGGTTCGGGAGCGCGGCCGAGGTGCGGCGGGTGGTGGCGGGGTACCGGGAGCGCGGGCTGGCGCTCTCGGCGGTGCACCTGGACATCGACCACTACGACGCCCACCGGGTGTTCACGGTGGACCGGGAGGGGTTCCCCGATCTGCCGGGGCTGGCGCGGGAGCTGCTGGGGCGGGGGGTGCGGCTCGTGTCGATCGTCGACCCGGCGGTGAAGGCGGGGGACGCGGTGCACGCGTCGGGCCGGGCGGTGGGGGCGCGGGGCGCGTTCGTCCGGGACGCGCGGGGGCGGGAGGTGCGGGGTGAGGTGTGGCCGGGCGAGTGCGCGTACCCGGACTTCACGGATCCGGCGGCGCGGGAGTGGTGGGGCGGACTGTACGAGGAGCGGCTGGCGCAGGGCTTCGCCGGTTTCTGGCACGACATGAACGAGCCGGTGTCGTTCGCTCCGTGGGGGGACGCGTCGTTGCCGCGGTCGGCCCGGCACGTGATGGACGGGGCGGGCGGGGACCACCGGTCGGGGCACAACGTGTACGCGCTCGGGATGGCGAGGGCCGGGTGGGAGGGTCTGGTGCGGCTGCGGCCCGACGAGCGGCCGTTCCTGTTCTCCCGGTCGGGGTGGGCGGGGATGCAGCGGTACGGGGGGACGTGGTCGGGGGACGTGGAGAGCGGCTGGGAGGGGCTGCGGGCCTCGCTGGCGCTGGTGCTGGGGCTCGGGCTGTGCGGGGTGCCGTACTCGGGTCCGGACGTGGGGGGCTTCGGGGGTTCGCCGTCGCCGGAGCTGTACCTGCGGTGGTTCCAGCTGGGGGCGTACCTGCCGTTGTTCCGTACGCACTCGGCGATCTGGGCGGGGCGGCGGGAGCCCTGGGAGTTCGGGCCGGAGGTGGCGGAGGCTGCGGCGGAGGTGCTGGCCGAGCGGGAGCGGCTGCGGCCGTACTTCGTGACGCTGGCGCACCTGGCGCGGCGGACGGGGGCCCCGTACGTGCGGCCGCTGTGGTGGGGGAACCCGGAGGACCGGGTGCTGCGGGACTGCGAGGACGCGTTCCTGCTCGGGGACGCGCTGCTGGTGGCGCCGGTGCTGGAGTGCGGGGCCGACCGGCGGGCGGTGCGGCTGCCGCGGGGGCGCTGGTACGACACGGTGACGGGGGCGGCGTACGAGGGGCCGGGGCAGGTGCTGCTCGACGCGCCGCCGGGCCGGGTGCCGGTGCTGGCGCGGGCGGGGTCGGTGCTGGCGGTACGGGGTGCGGACGGGGCGGTGGGGCTGGAGGCGTGGGCTCCGGCGCGGGGGCGCACGGGCGGCGGGGTGGTGATCCGGGATCCGGGGCCGGGGTTCGGGGCGGGCGAGGTGGAGCGGTACGCGGTGCGGTGGGCCGGGGAGGCGGTGGTGGTGGAGGACGAGTCGGGTGAGCCGGTGGCGGGTGTGACGGTGCGGGGGCTGTGACGTCAGGTGGGGCCGGGCCCTGTGGCGGCGGTGTAGGGCGGCTGTAGCGGGGCGGCCGAGCGTGGTTCGGAGCGGGGGCGGGCGGGGGACGGGACAGGGGCGGGAAGGGGGCCGGGGATGGTCTGGGCGAGCCCGGTACGGCCGGTGGCGCGGAGGTGGCGGCGGGTGGGGCGGGCGCGGTGGTTCGACGCCGCTCCGGGCGCCGAGGTGGTCGGGCTCTGGCAGGCGTTGACGGTGTGGGCGGCCCTGCTGGTGGTCCGGCACCCTGCGGGCGGGTCCTTGCCGGACCCGGTGCTGGGTGCGGCGCCGGCGGCGGCGCTGGCGTGCTGGTGGCTGGGGTACCCGGAGCCGGGGTTCGGTGCGGTGTGGGCCGGGACCGCGGCCCTGGTGGTGGTGCCGCTGCTGGTGGGGGCGTACCTGCGGGCGCGGCCGGTTCCGGTGGGGACGCTGTGGTCCCGGGGCGCGGCGGCGGCGGGCACCGCGGTCGGGGTGGTGGCGATGGCGGGGGCACTGGCGGAGCTCTGGCAGTAGGGCGAGACGTGCCGGCCGGGCCGTATCCGGCCGGTCTTCCGGGGCCCTGGACCAGCGGCGCCGGTCGTCGCCGTGGCGCAGGCCCCCCGCCCGGCTTGGCGGGCCGACGGGGTCCGGCGGGCGAGCGGCGTCCGGCGGGACGGCGGAGTCCGGCAGGACGGCAAGGTCCAGCGGGCCCGACGGCTACGCGGCGACCGTGCGGGCCGGGCAGGGCCCGGGCAGGCAGCCGGCCGGGCGGGCGGCGGTGGCCCGGTCGGGCCGAGCCGTCTCCTGCGAATCCCGTCGGTGAATCCCGCGCCGTCCGGGGCCGTGCCGCACGAGGCGGAGGAGCGCCGGTGTACCGGAAGTACTTCGCCGTCGCGGCGGGGCGGGATCAGTAAGGGGCCGCCAGAGGAGCGTCGTCGAGCCGTGCCAGCCCCCGGGAGGGCGCGGCCCTAGGACCCGGTGCGTGTGGCCGACGACAACGCGGCGAGCACGCGTGCCGGACCCCGCCCGGCAGACAGGAATTCGCCGGCGACCTGGTGCCGTGGCCGGAAGGTTTACCGGGTCGCCGCGTCCGGGGCGGTGCGTCTCCAGGCGGAGGGCCGCGGCTCGTACGGGACGTATCGCCCCTGTCCGACAACGCGGAGAGGTGCCGTGCCGGTCGTCGCGAACCGGCGGGCCTTGCCGGTCACGGCACTAGGTGTACTGGCCGGCGAACCAGGTGGCGGCGGCTTGTGTGTGGAGGGGGAAGGCCAGTTCGGTGGGGGTGTGCAGGACGTGCCAGCCGGTCGTCTCGTCGGTGGCGGTGGACGGCGGGAGGGCGGCGACGGGGCGCGGCGGGAGGAGTCCGAAGACGAGCAGGTGGCCGCCCGCGGAGCTGAGGACGTCGGCGAGGGCCACCTCGGAGGGCCGGGCCTCGATGCCGGTCTCCTCGCGGAGTTCGCGGGCGACGGCCTCGCGCCAGTCCTCGCCGAAGTCCATGAACCCGCCGGGCAGGGCGACGCCGCCGAGGGCCGGTTCGATGGTGCGGGTGATGACGACGAGGCCGGTGCCGGAGGCGTCCTCGACGGGAAGGAGGGCCACGGCGACCGGGAGCGGGTTGCGGTAGGAGGTCGTTCCGCAGCCGGTGCACGTCCGGGGCCAGGCCGACGTGTCGAACGGGGCTCCGCAGGTGGAGCAGTGCGAGTCCCTCAGGTGTGCCTGCATGCGGCGATGGTATGCCAAGGGGCATGAGGATGCGGGTGGTTGCGGCGGTGCTGGCATTGCAGGTGGTGCAAGCGGTTCCCGGTGTGGTGCCGGGGACGGCGGGGGCGCACGGGGCGGAGCGGCTTCCGGGGTTCGTGGCGCTGCGGGACGTGGATCCGAGCATCGTGGAGGACATCCGGTACGCGGGGCCGCGGAACTTCACCGGGGCGGTGGTGGACGGGTACGAGGAGCCCGTCTGTCTGCTGGCGCGGCCGGCGGCCGAGGCGCTGCGGCGGGCGCAGCGGGAGCTGTTGAGGTCCGGGCGCGCGCTGAAGGTGTACGACTGCTACCGGCCCCAGCGGGCGGTGGACCGGTTCGTGCGCTGGGCCGGGGATCCGGCGGACCAGTCGACGAAGGCCGAGTACTACCCGGAGGTCGACAAGGCCCGGCTGATCCCGGAGGGGTACATCGCCGCGAAGTCGGGGCACAGCCGCGGGAGTACGGTCGACGTGACGGTGGTGGCGCTGCCGGGGAGGCGGGAGCTGGACATGGGGACCGCCTTCGACTTCTTCGGGTCCCTGTCGCACACGGACGATCCGCGGGTGGCCGGGGAGGCGCGGGAGAACCGGCGGCTGCTGAAGCGGGTGCTGGGGGCGCAGGGGTTCGTGAACCTGCCCGAGGAGTGGTGGCACTTCACCTTGCGGCCGGAGGCCTTCCCGGACACGTTCTTCGACGTCCCGGTGTCTGTCGCGGCGGGGCGGCCGTGAGTAGCGTTCCGGCATGACCTTCGGTTCGTACGAGGAATTCTGGCCCTACTACGTCGCCATGCACGCGCGGGCCGCCACCCGCTGGGTGCACCTGGGCGGGACGCTGACGGGACTGGCGCTGACGGTGTGCGGCGCGGCCCGGGGGCGGAGGCGCTACCTGGCGGCGCTGCCGCTGATCGGCTACGGCACGGCGTGGCCGGCGCACTTCCTGATCGAGGGGAACAACCCGGCCTCCTTCGGGCATCCGGCCTGGTCGCTGCGCGGGGACGCGCGGATGATCCGCATGATGCTGGCGGGGCGGGACGCGGAGCTGGACGCGATCGCGCGGAAGTGGCTCGCCGAGAACCGGTGACCGCGGGGCCCTGCCGTGACAGACTCCTGACGATCCGTCAGATATTGGAGAGCTCTGATCCGGGAGGGGCCTTGGAACGCACGCGCACACCCGTCGTGAGCGGATGGTTCACCGACAGCGGCCGGGAGGGCGGCTTCCGCCTGCTCGGCACCCGGTGTTCCGCCTGTACCGCGGTGTTCTTCCCGCGCGAGGACGCCTACTGCCGCAACCCGCACTGTCCCGGCGGCGGCGAGCTCGCCGAGGTGCCGCTGTCCCCGCGCGGCCGCGTCTGGTCCTACACCGACGGCCGGTACCGGCCGCCCGCGCCCTACGTGTCCGACCCCGACGCGCCCTGGGAGCCGTACACGCTGGTGGCGGTGGAGCTGGAGGCCGAGCGGATGGTCGTGCTCGGGCAGGCGGCGCCCGGGGTGACGCCGGCCGACCTCGCGGTCGGGATGGAGGTCGAGGTGGAGTGCGGCGTCCTGTACGAGGATGCGGACGGCGTCCGGACGACCTGGCGGTTCCGGCCGGTCGGGGGCGCGCGGTGAGCGCGGACGTGGCCGTGCTCGGAGCCGGCATGCACCCGTGGGGCAAGTGGGGCCGCGGCTTCGTCGAGTACGGGCGGGCCGCCGCCCTGGCGGCGCTCGCCGACGCGGGCCTGGAGTGGACGGACGTCCAGTCGGTCGTCGGCGCCGACACGGTGCGCTCCGGATATCCGGGCTACGTGGCCGGGGCGACGTTCGCGCAGGCCCTCGGCTGGCAGGGCGCCCGGGTGACCAGCGTGTACGCGGCCTGCGCGTCCGGGGCCCAGGCGATCGGGGCGGCCCGGGCGCAGATCCTCGCCGGGCTGGCCGACGTGGTGCTGGTGGTGGGGGCCGATGCCGCGCCCAAGGGGTTCTTCGCCCCGGCCGGGGGCGAGCGGCCCGATGATCCGGACTGGCTGCGGTTCCGGCTGCTGGGGGCCACGAACCCGGCGTACTTCGCGTTGTACGCGCGGCGCCGGATGGCCCTGTACGGGGACACCGGCAAGGACTTCGCGCTGGTCAAGGTGAAGAACGCGGCGGCCGGGGCGCTCAACCCGAACGCCCGCTACCGCAAGGAGGTGACGCCCGAGGAGGTGGCGGCCTCGGCGGTGGTGGCCGATCCGCTGCGGCTGCTGGACATCTGCGCGACCTCGGACGGGGGCGCGGCGCTGGTGCTGAGCAGCATGGAGTTCGCCCGGGCGCACGGGGCCGGCGACCCGGTGCGGATCCGGGCGGTGTCCACGGTGACGCCCACGTATCCGCGCACGGTGCTGGACCTGCCGGACATCGCCACCGATTCGGCGGTGGCCGCGGCGCCGTCGGGCGGTTCCTTCCGGGCGTCGATCGCGCGGGCCGCCTACGAGGAGGCGGGGATCGGGCCGGGGGACCTGTCGCTCGCCGAGGTGTACGACCTGTCCACCGCACTGGAGTTGCAGTGGTACGAGGACATCGGACTGTGCGGTGAGGGCGAGGGGGCCGCACTCGTACGGGACGGGGTGACGGCCCTCGGCGGGCGGCTGCCGGTGAACCCGAGCGGCGGGCTGGCCTCCTTCGGGGAGGCGGTGCCGGCGCAGGCGATCGCCCAGGTGTGCGAGCTGACGTGGCAGCTGCGCGGGACGGCCGGGGCACGGCAGGTGCCGGGCGCCCGGGCCGGAATCACCGCGAACCAGGGGCTGTTCGGCCACGGGTCGGCCGTCGTGGCCGTGCGGTGAGACCCTGCCGGGGGCCGTGAACTGGGGGTGTTGTCCGAACGCTTGACGGCCCCGGACGGCAGGTTCACACTCTCCCCACGGTCCCGCGCCGCGACCGGGACTCCCAGGTCCCCCCATGAGAGCTGCGGCCCGTACCCCAGTCGGCGGGGGTACGGGCCGCCTCCATGCCGGGCGCCCGGCGCGGGCGTCCCGCGCGCTGCGGGGCGGGCCCGTCGGGCCCCTGCCGTCAGGCCCCCGCCGACAGGCTGCGGCGGCGTTCCCGGGCGAGTGACATGGCGTGTTCCACGACCCCGACCAGCACGTCCTTGACGGACTCCCGGTCACGGGCGTCGCAGAGCAGCACCGGGACGCCCGCGTCGAGGTCGAGGGCCTCGCGGACGGTGACCACCGGGTGGCGGGCGGCGCCGTCGAAGCAGTTGACCGCGACGACGAAGGGGATGCCGCGCCGCTCGAAGTAGTCGATGGCCGCGAAGCAGTCGGCGAGCCGACGGGTGTCGACGAGGACCACGGCGCCGAGCGAGCCCTGGGCCAGCTCGTCCCACAGGAACCAGAAGCGGTCCTGTCCGGGCGTGCCGAAGAGGTACAGCACGAGGTCCTCGCGCAGGGTGATGCGGCCGAAGTCCATGGCCACGGTCGTGGTGCTCTTGCCCTCCACTCCCCGCGTGTCGTCCACGACGGCTCCCGGCTCGGAGAGGCGTTCCTCCGTGCGCAGGGGACGGATCTCGCTCACCGCACTGACCAGGGTGGTCTTGCCCACCCCGAAACCGCCCGCGACCAATATCTTCAGGGTCAGCGGCTCGACCGGCGACACGGCATGCATCGCGCCGGTGCGGCTAGAGCGCCCGAAGGCCATCGATCACCTCACGCAGTATGGATTCGTCGGGCAGTTCGGCCGGGGGGACCGGCCGGGTCACGTGGACCAGTTCCTCGTCGGCGAGGTCCCCGATCAGGACCCGGACGACGCCGATGGCGAGGTCCAGCTCCGCGGCGAGTTCCGCGACCGACTGGGGGCGTTCCCGGCACAGCCCGAGGATGTGGGCGTGTTCCGGGGACAGGGTCATGTCCCAGACCGGATCGTCGGCCGCCGGTTCGGCGACGACGAGCGCGATCAGGTCGAGGCGGTGCTGGCCGGCGTGACTGGTCCGGCCCCTGGTCATGGCGTAGGGACGGACGACGGGACCCGCGTCGTCGTCGAACCAGTGGGGGTGGCCGGGCTCGGGCGGAGCGTCGGGGTCACCCGCGGTGCCGGGGGTGCTCAGGGCTTCGGTGGGGTGGTCCTGTCCTGAATCGCTCATCCGGTCCGTCTCACCCCCCGGCTGGCTGTCCGGTGCGCGGGGCGGTCGCGAGGTGGTCGCCGACGCGCTTGACCATGAGGGTCATCTCGTAGGCGACCTGGCCGACGTCGGATTCGGAGTCGGCGAGGACGGCCAGGCAGCTGCCGTCGCCGGCGGCCATGACGAACAGGAAGGCCTCGTCGAGCTCGACGACGGTCTGGCGGACCCGGCCGGAGTCGAAGTGCCGGCCGACCCCCTTGGCCAGACTGTGGAAGCCGGACGCGACGGCGGCCAGGTGCTCGCTGTCCTCCCGGGTGAGGTCCTTGGAGCTGCCCGTCGGCAGGCCGTCGCCGGAGAGGACGACCGCCTTGCGGATGCTGCCGACCTTGTCGACGAGCTCGTCGAGGAGCCAGTTGAGCGGGCCGGAGCCGCGGCCCCTGGTGTCGTTGCCGGTCTGCGGTGCGGTCATCGACCGTCCCCTTCGTTCTCGTGCGCGGGACCGGTGGCGGCGGGGGTGCCTGCCCCGGTCTCGGACTGCTGTCGCGCGTGCTGGTTGCGGCCCGCCGTCCAGCCCCGCTGGAGGGCTGACATGCGGGTGCGTACGTCTTCCGCGTCGCGGTCGGTCACCTGGTCGGTGGTGGGTTCGGCCGCGGCGGCGGACGGTCCGTTCTTGAGCTGGGGCGCGAGGTTGGCCTGGCGGACCCGGCGGGGCAGGCCGCCGGGGCCCGCGGCGGGCTGCGTACGGCCTTCCCCGGGTCCGGCGCCGGTCCCGGCCGCGGGGGCCGCCGGGGCGGGGCGGGGTTCCACGCGGCGGCCGTGGTCGGCGACCAGGGTCGGGGTGGGCCGGCGGCGGGGCAGCGGGACGGTTCCGCCGGCGCGGGGGCCATCGGGGCGCGCGGTGTCCGGACGGGAGCGCTCCAGCCGGACCGGGCCGGTGGGTGACACCGGCTCGCGGTCGCGGGCGGCGCCCCGGGAGCGGGCGCGGCCCCGCTCGGTCTCGGGGTCCGTGTCGGCGGCGCGGTCCCGGTCGCGGTGGCGGTCGGCGCCGCGGTCGCCGATCCGGTCGCCCTTCCAGGCGGAGCCCCGGTCGGGGTGCCGGTCGCCGTGGGGGCGGTCCGCCGAGCGGAGCCCCAGCAGGGCGCTGCGGGGGATGCCCCCGGGCGGGGTTTCGTCGTCGAGGGTGGCCATCGGAGGGTGGGCGCCGGCCGCGGCCCCGGCTCCGGCTCCGGTGAACCCGGCCAGGTCGTCGGCGGCGCCGGGGCCGTCGAGGGCGTCCAGTCCGAGCACGCCGAGGGGGCCCTCCAGCTCGACGGGGCCGTTCAGCACGCCGGCGGGCAGCGGGCGGGCCGGGGCCGCGCGTTCGACGGCCAGGGGGCCGGGGCGCGGGGCGCTCTTGGCGACGGGGCCGCCCTTGACGCCCTTGGGGGTCTTGCCGCCGCCCACTCCCCCGAGTCCGCCCAGGCGGATGCCGGTGCCGTTGGTGTCGGGGGCCTCGGTGAGGAGCTCGGCCGGGAGGAAGACCACCGCGGTGGTGCCCCCGTACGGGCTGGGCTGGAGGACGACCTTGACGCCGTGGCGGCGGGCCAGCCGGCTGACCACGAACAGGCCGAGCCGGTCGGTGTCGGAGAGCTCGAACTCGGGGGTCTCGGCGAGCCGGAGGTTCGCGTCGAGGAGGGCCTCGGGGTTCATGCCGAGGCCGCGGTCGTGGATCTCCAGGGTGAAGCCGTTGGCGACGCGTTCGCCGTGGACCTGGACGGCCGTGTGCGGGGGCGAGAACACCGTGGCGTTCTCCAGGAGTTCGGCGACGAGGTGGGTGACGTCGGCGACGGCCGGGCCTTCGATGCCCAGTCGCGGCAGGCGGCGTACCTCGATGCGTTCGTAGTCCTCGACCTCGGCCACCGCGGCGCGGACGACGTCCATCAGCTGCACGGGCTTGCGCCACTGGCGGGAGGGCGCGGCGCCGGAGAGGATCACCAGGCCCTCGGCGTGGCGGCGCATGCGGGTGGTCATGTGGTCGAGGCGGAACAGGTCGGCGAGTTCCTCGGTGTCCTCGGTGCGCCGTTCCATCGTGTCGAGGAGGGTCAGCTGCCGGTGCAGGAGCACCTGGTTGCGGCGGGCCAGGTTCACGAACACGTCGGAGACGCCGCGGCGCAGTTCGGCCTGCTTGACGGCGGCCTCGACGGCGGCCCGCTGGAGGGAGTTGAGGGCCAGCGCGACCTGGCCGACCTCGTCCTTCTCGAACTCCAGCCGGGGCGCCTCGGTCTCGACGTCCACGGTCTCGCCGGCCGCGAGGCGGCGCATGACGCTGGGCAGGCGCACGCCGGACGCCTCGTGGGCGTCCTTGCGGAGCCGGGACAGGTCGCGGATGAGGTCGCGGCCGATGCGGACGGACAGGACGAGGGAGACTATCAGGGCGATGAAGCCGAGGACGCCGGCGACGGCGGCCTGGACCAGGACGCCCATGGCGACGGGTTCGACGCGCTTCTGGTAGCGGTCGCCGGCTCCGGTGCCCATCCGGGCGAGGTCGTCGAGGACCTTGACGGCGGCCTCGTCCCACTGGGCGGCGGTGAGGGTGCGCGGGGGCTTGACGGCCCCGCCGGTGATGAACCGTTCCTCCGCGTCACGCAGCGCCTTGGTCTCGGGGCCGTTCCAGTACTGCTCGAACAGGGCCCGGTCGTCGGCCGGGAGGATCGCGAGGTTGAACTCGTACAGCAGGGCGCGGTTCGCGGCGAAGTCGGAGACCCGCCGGACGTCCGCGGCGCCGATGTTGCGGGCGGCGAGCGCGGAGGCGATGACCGCGTCCTCCCGGGAGAGGGTCTCGCGGGCGCGGGTGATGCCGACGAGGGCGCGGCCCTGCTTGTCCATCTCCACGTTTTCGAGGGCGTGGAGGTTCATCAGGAACTCGTAGCAGGGGTCGACGAGCCGGCTGTACAGCTCCAGGGCCTGGCCAGGGTCGAGGCCGGCCCGGTCGACGTTGTGGCGCAGCGCCTCGACGCCCTGGAAGGCCTCCAGGATCGAGCGCAGGCGGCCCGCGGTCTGCGGGCTGAGCTCGTCGAGGACCTCGGGGTCCGCGGCGTTCCGGGCGATCTGGCGGATCATCTCGTCGGTGGCCGTGCGGCTCTTGGCGAGTTCTGTGGTGGCGGCGGAGGCGCGGGGGTCGCCGATGACGACGAGGGTCTGGCGGCGCTCCTTCTGGATGACCCGGACGACGTCCTCGATGGGGTAGCCGACCTTCTCGATCACGTACGCGACGTCGAGCAGCTGTACGGCCTGCCGGCCGGTGATGACCGTCGCGAAGCCCCAGAGGGCGGTCAGGGAGACGAGCGGCACCAGGAGCAACGCCACGATCTTCCGGCGGATGGACTTCCCGCGAAAGCGCATGGCCTCCCCAGCCTCCCCCAGCTCAACCCCGTTGCCGGAGGTCGGTGTTCCGTCATTTAAACGGCGTGAGCCTACTACTGACGGGGGGCGGCTTCGAAGGCGTGTCCGGACGTTTTCGGCCCGACCCCCTTGCGAAGATCACGAGTTGTCCGTTAGTTCCGGTCAAGTCCGGCCCGTTATGTGGCAGATGACACTCGGTGGGGTGTCGGTACCGTTCCCCGAACGGATGGCTGGAATTCTTCGTTCCGGGTCGGTGGGCGGCCGCGGGCGTGTCCGGGATGCGGGAATCTCCGGGATGCCCCGTACGTCTGACAGGACGTGTGGAGGCGTGTGGACGCGTGTGGGGCGGGCAGGCGTGAGAGCAGGCTTGGCGGACCGCGCGGTGGGGAGTGGGCGGACCATGAGGATGTACGAAGAGGACGGCGCGGCGACCGAGGCGCCCGGTCGGGGCCTGTGGCTGGAGGAACCGGCGCGGCGCCACCGGATGCCGGATCCGGTGCGCGACTCCGCGGTGCGGGCGGTGCTGATCGTGGCGGTCACCCTGACCGAGGCCACGATCACCTTCTTCCTCGCGCTGACCGGCTCCTGGCTGGCCTTCCCGATGGTGCTCTGCGGGATAGCCGGGACCGTCGTGGCCACCTGGGCCGTGCTGGACGTGTGGATCACCCGGCAGATGTGGCACCAGCGGCACGGCGTGCTCTCGGAGCCGAGCAGCGCGGCCTCCCCCGGGCGGGGCTGGGGCGAGGCCCGGGGCCCGGCCCCCGTACCGCGTACGCGGTAGGCGGGGACGGGCCCGGGCGGCAGGGCGTCCCGGGCGTCAGGACGTGCCGCTGCGGCGGAACATGCGGGTCGCCGTGATCTCGCCGTGGATCGTCTCCTCGTCCGGGGACTGCTGGGGCAGGCCCGGGCGCAGGTGTTCCTCGACGCTGATGTACTTCAGGCCCGCCCTCAGGTCGGCGTCGTTGCGCAGCCGGATGACCAGCGGGAACTCGGCCAGGGCCGTGGTGTCGAAGAGGCCCGTGGTGTAGAGCAGCTGGACGCCGAGGGCGTCGGAGACGGCCCGCTGGAGCTCCAGCAGGTACGTGGCGTTCGCCCGCCCGATGGGGTTGTCGAGGAACAGCGTGCCCGCGTGGCGGTGCTTGTCGCGGCCGCGGTCGTTGCTGCGCAGCGCCGCCATCGTGCAGTACAGGGCGATCGCGGCGGTGAGCAGCTGGCCGCCGGAGAACACGTCGCCCATCTGGCCGACGGGGACCCGCTCGGCGCGCAGGACCGCGTCCGGCTTGAGGATCTCCACGGCGATGCCCTTGGGCTCCAGCGCCGCCTGGACGCCGCGCAGCAGCAGGGACATGCCGTCGCGGCGGCCGCCCTCGCCGAAGGAGGCGGTGCTGTTCTTCTTGACGGCGGCGCGGGTGGCCTCGTCGATGACCTCGCCGAGGCGTTCGGTGAGGACGGCCTGGTCGGGTTCCTCGAAGCGGATCCGCAGGAACTCCTGGCCGGACCACTCCCCCAGGCCCTCGGGCAGCTGGGAGAGGCGCTGCGCGGAGCGCAGGGTCGCCAGGGCGGACTCCACGAGGCCGCGCAGGCGGTCGACGATGCTGTCCCGGTTGCGTTCCAGCTGGGCGAGTTCGTCGGTGAGGACGCGCAGCCGGGGCGCGAAGGCGGTGGCCCAGGCGGCGGCGTGCTCCGGCAGGGCGGAGGCGGGCAGTTCGCGGATCTGCTGGCGGGCGGGGGTGCGCACCTGCTCGTAGCGGTTGGCGTTTGCGTGGCGGACGAGGACGTCGCTCGCCTCGCGGACGGCGGCCTCGGCGGCCGACAGGTCCGCGGAGCAGGCGCGCAGGGAGCGGCGGGCTTCGGCGGCGGACTGCCGGGCCTCCTCCAGGGTGCCCGGGTGGGGCACGGGTTCCTGCTCGTCGTCCGGGTGGGTGTGGTCGCGCAGGAGGTCCCGCAGCAGGGCGGCGGTCTCGTCGAAGCCGCCGGCGCCGTCCTCGGCGGCGCGGTGGGAGCGCAGCAGGTCCGCGTGGGCGGCGCGGGCGCTCTCGACGGCGGCGCTGTGGGCGGCGAGCTGGGCGGTCGCGGTGCGGAGCAGGCCCTGGGCCTGTTCGACGTCGGCCGGCACCAGTTCCTCGGGCAGCTCGGTGTGGGCCTCGCCGTCGGCGGGGGCGTGCCGTTCGGCCTCGCCGCGCAGCCGGCCGAGCTGCTCGCTCGCGGTGGACGCGCGCGTCTCCAGCATCTGTACGAGGGCCTCGGCGCGGGCGGCCGCGGCCTGCCGGGAGGGGCCGTCGGCGCCGTCGGTCCCTTCGAGGAGCTGGGCGGCGCGGGTGCGGACCTTGTTGGTGAGGCGGTCGAGTTCGGCGAGTGCGGCGCTCTCGTCGCTTTCGGCGCGGGCCTGTTCGGCCCGCAGGTCGGCGCCCACGCCGACCTTCTCGTACAGGCGGGAGGCGGCGCGGTAGGCCTCGCGGAGTTCGGGCAGCGGGACCTTCGGGGCGTCGGGCCGCTCCTCGGGCAGGGGTTCGGGGGCACCGGCGATCTCGGCGCGCTCGGCGCGCAGCGCGCGGGCGGTGCGGCGGGCGTCGTCGGCGGCGCGCTGGGCGGCGCGGCGGTCCTCGTCGGCGGAGCGGGCCCGGTCCAGGCAGACCTCGGCGCGGGCTTCGGACTCGGCGGCCTCGTCGGCGAGTACGCGCAGGCGGGCCTGCCAGCCGGAGCGCTCGCGCAGGCGGTGGGCGAGGCCGGAGAGCAGGTCGGCCGTGCGGCGGGCGCGCTGGGCGGTGTCCTGGCGCTCGTCGCGCACGCGCGCGGCGTCGGCGGCCGCCTCGTCGGCCTCGGCGCGTACGGTACGGGCCTCCGCGAGTTCGGCGTCGGCTTCCTCGGCGAACGTCCGGGCGGCGGCGGCCTGCTGCGCGAGCTCGGCGAGCCGGCCGGGCGGGCAGCCGGTGCGCCAGGAGGTGAGGCGGGCCGCGAGCTCGCGGTCCCCGGAGAGGCGGGCGGCGAGCTCGCGGATCTCGGTGTCGCGGGCGGTGGCGCGCTCGCGCAGGGCCTGGCGTTCCTCGTCGGCGGCGTGCTCGTCGTGCATGGCCGGGTTCGGCGGCACGAGGAAGACGCCGGTGTCGCCGGGGGCGCCGGAGGCCGGCGGGACGGGGGCGAGCAGGGCCGCGGCGGTGCCGACGGCCACGGTGGAGCGGGGCAGCAGGGCGGCGCCGGTGAGGACCTCGCGGGCGCGGGAGTGCGTGTCGGGGTCGGTGATGACGACGCCGTCGACGAGTTCGGGGCGGGCGGCGAGGACGGCCGCGTGGTCGGCGGGGTCCACGGACTGGGCGAGGTAGCGCCAGCCGGGGAGGGCGGGGATGCCGTGCTCGCCGAGGTACTCGACGGTGGCGAGGACGTCGGGGCCGGGCGGCAGGAGGCCGCCGTCGCCGAGCGCGCCGAGGATGCGGGAGTCGTCGGCGGCGGCCGTGCGCAGCTCGAACAGCTGGCGTTCGGCCGAGCCGACGGTGTCGGCCAGCATCCGGAGCAGTTCGTCGGAGCCCCGGTCGAGGTCGGCGGTGGTGAGCCCGCCGGGGGCCGCCGTGCGGCCGGGGTGGGCGCCGGGGGCGGCTGCCGGAGCGCCGCTGCCGGAGTCCCCGCCCTGCGTACGGCGTTCCGTGCCCGCGGCGGCGTGTCCGGCGACGGCCGCGACGGCGCCGGTGGAGTCGCCGGTGCGCGGCGGGGGGACGGAGGCGTCCGGGGCGGACGGCAGGCCCAGCAGGGCGGCCAGGCGGGGCGAGGCCGCGAGGGAGGCGGCGGCGCGGGACTCCGCCTCGTGGGCGGCTTCGGCCGCGTCGGCGGCGTCCGCGGCCCGGGCGGCGGTGAGTTCGGCGCGGGATTCGGCGGCGGCGGCTTCGCGGGCGGCGTCGGCCGCGCCGTGGGCGGCGTCCCGGGCCTCGTCCCAGGCGGCGACCGCGGTCTTCTCGGCGTCGCTGGCGGCGAGGGCGGCGCGCGCCGGGTCGGCGTCGGGCGCGGAGTCGTCGAGCCAGCCGGCCCGGACGGCCTCGGCGGTCTCCTGCTGGACCTCGGCGAGGCGGGCCCGCAGGTGTTCGGCCTCGCTGCGGGCGCGCTGGGCGGCCGTCGCGGCGGAGGTGGCGTCGCGGTGGGCGCCCTCGCCGAGGGTCTGGAGCTCGGCGGAACGCTCCTCCTCCTCGTTGGCGGCGCGCTCGCCGTGCTCGGCGGCGGTGTGCAGGGCGCGTACCAGGGCGGCGGCGGCCGTGGCGCGGGCGGCGAGCGCCGGGGCGGCGTCCCGTTCGGCTTCCAGGATCGCGGCGGCGACCCGGGTGGAGCGGTCGGCGGCGGCGCGGTGGCGCAGGACGGTTTCGGCGGCCTGCCAGGCGGAGTGCAGGGTGCGGGCTTCGAGGAGCTCGCGGCGCTGGGCGGCGGCGGCCTTGTCGGCGACGGTCAGGGCCAGCGAGGCGTGCCGGTAGGCGAGTTCGGCGGCGACGGCGGCGCTGCGGGTGCGCGCGGACTCGGCGGCGGTGACCTCGTGGGCGGCGCCGGTGACCCGCTGGGCGAGGTCGGCGGCGCGGACCCGTTCCCCGGCGGCGCGGGCGGACAGGCGCCGGGCGAGGGTGCGCGTACGGCGTTCGGCGCCCGCGTGGACGTCGCGGAGCCGGGAGCGGGTCGCGGCGGCCTCGACGATGCGGGTGAGCAGGTCCACGGAGCCCGCGGTGAAGTCGCGTTCGGCCATCAGCTCGGCGCGGCGGCCCAGCTTGTTGCCGAAGCCGTGGACCAGGTCGGCGAGGCCGTCCGTGTCGCGGGTGTCGGTGACGGCCCGCAGCAGCAGGTCGGTGAAATCGGAGTCCTTCTTGACCGCGAAGAGGCCGGCGGCCTCGCCCTCGTCGGCGTTCATCTCGCGCTGGTAGCGGAAGAGTTCGGGGTCGAGGCCGACCTCGGTGAGGTGCTCGTTCCAGCGGTCGTGGATCTCCTCCCAGTACACGTCGAGGTGCGGGTACGCCTTGCCGGCGTCGGTGAGGGCGTCGCGGAAGCCCTTCATCGTGCGTCGGCGGCCCCGGGCGCCGGAGACGCCCTCGACGGGCGGGCGTACGGAGGTGGCCTCGGCGACGGGCAGGTTGTCCAGGCTCAGGCCCGGGCCGGGGCGGAAGGAGTACCAGGCCTCGGCGAACTTGCGGGGGTCGTTGGACACCTGGCGGCCGCGCCATTCGCTGGCCTTGCCGACGACGACGCACTCGCCGGTCTGGGTGTGCTGCCACTCCAGGGCGACGTGGCCGCAGTCGTCGGCGAGCAGGAACTTGCGCAGGACGCCGGAGCTGGCGCCGCCGAGGGTGTTGCGGTGGCCGGGCAGCATCACCGAGAAGATCAGCTTGAGCAGGACGGACTTGCCGCCGCCGTTCTCCAGGAACAGCACGCCGGCGGGTGCGGGGCGGCGGGGCGGTCCGGTGGGCTCGTCCTCGAAGAACTCCGCCTGCGCGGGAGCCGGGTGGGGCACCGGCTCGCCGACTCCGCGCAGGTCGAGCACGGTGTCGGCGTAGCGCGCGCCGGCGGGCCCGATGGAGTAGAGGCGGATCCGGGACAGCTCGTACATGGCGGCGGACTCTCGTGGTGTCTGGGTGAGGCGGGGCGTACGGGGATCAGGACTCAGGCGTGGAAGGGGAGCCCGGCGTCGGCCGCGAGTTCCAGGTCGTCGCCCTCGGGCGGCGGCAGGAGGCTGGCGGAGCCGTCGCTGACGGGGACCACGCCGAGTTCCAGGAGCTCGGCCATGGCCGCGCTGCCCGCCATGTCGCGGACCTGGAGCTGGTAGCGGGGGGTGGTGCGGTAGGTGCCGCCGGAATCGTCGCCGGTGCGCTGGAGGAAGCCCGATTCGGTGAGGAAGGCGGCGGCCTTGCCGACGATGCCGGTGGTGGAACCGGCGAGGCGGCGGGCGTCCTTGGTGGCTCCGGTGGCGCTGCGGCGGGTGTAGACGCGCCAGGCGGCCTCCAGGCCGGGGGTGTCGGAGGCCGGGTCGGTGTTCTCGCCGAGCTCCGCGGCGCGCTCCTCCAGGCGGCGGCAGGTCTGCCGGACGAAGGAGTCGACCCCGTTGACGGTGACGCGGCCGATGTAGCCGTCGTCGGCCAGGTCCTCGGGGCGCGGGAAGGCGAGGGCGGCGACGGCGAGGTGGGCGAGGCCGTGGAGGAAGCGGTCCCCGCCGTCGGCGGCGGTGCGGCGGGCGTAGTCGCCCATGCGGACGGCGAAGACGGAGTCCTCCCCGGCGGTGACGGCCATGCCGGCGCGCGGGGACACATCCAGGACGACGAGGCCCAGCCCGGTGGCGACGGCGTCGGCGAGGCGGCCGAAGCCGGGGTCCTCGCGGTAGCGGCGCAGCAGTTCCGCGTACTCGGCGTCGCGGGCGGGGAGCAGCTTCGGCTGGAGTCCGAAGGCGACGAGGCGGGCCGCGTCCGCGGCGTCGGCGGGGGTGAGGGCCCCGGAGGAGACGGCCGGGGCGGGAGCCGACGCCGCGTCGGGCTCGGTCCACGCGGGGTGCTCGGCGTGGTGGTCGCTCACGGGTGGGTCTCCTCGGCGGTGCGGTGGGGTCGGGGTGGTGCGGTGGCCGCGGGGGGCGTTCCCCCGTGCGGGGCCGGCACCGTCGCGGGGCCGGCCGGGCCGGGGTGCGGCCCGGGGCGGGCGGTCATGACGCCTCCGAGCGGGCCGCCGCCATGCCGGCGGCGTCCAGCAGGGCGGTGCCGACGATCAGGTCGGCGCCCCCGAACTCCGGGTCCTCCAGCTGTGTTCCGTCGTCCACGGCGAACAGCAGCCGCTCCTCGCCCTGCCGGTACGCCGTGCCCACGGCCGGGCTCGCCGCGTGCACGGCCAGCAGCGCCACCAGGTACGGCAGGTCCGGGTCGCCGCGGCGGGCCTCGGCCAGGAGCCCGGACAGGCGGCGCGGGGCGTCGTGCGGGAGGTCCAGGAGCCGGGTCGCGGCGGCGAGCTGCTCCTCGCTGAAGCGGCTGTCGTCCGGGGTCGCGATGAGGTCGGGCTCCGGCATCTCCACGCCGAGGTGCTCCCGCTCCAGGGGCGGGGTCAGCAGGATCTCGACGAGGTCGGCGACCCGGACGGAGACGGGCGTGCGCAGGCCGGTGCCCGCCGCGAAGAAGGCGTCGGTGACCCGGACGGCGTGTTCGAGGGGCAGGGGCAGCAGCGGGGCCACGAGCTGGCCGTACAGGTCGATCCCCGACCGGGGCGCGGGGGCGGCGAACGCCTGCCGGTCCTGCTCGGCGCGGAACAGCGGGCCGGCGTCCAGCAGCCGGGACTGGAGCTGGGTGTGGCGGCGGATGCAGTCCTTGACGATGTCGACCAGCTCGGCGGCGCGCCGCTTGTTGTCGGGGTCCTCGGCCTCGTCGCGGGCCTTGCGGATGTTGGTGAGGATCGCGTTCTCGTGGCGGTAGCGGTCGGCCACGTGGTCGAGGGCCTCGGCGATCATGTCGGGGACGGCCTGGAGCCAGTCCACGGCGCGGACGTTGCGCCGCGTCGCGTCGAGCGTGCGGCGCAGGGTCTCCGCGTACTGGACGGTGCGGTAGCGGGCCTGCTCGGCGGCCAGCTGGGCGTCGGCGAGACGGCCGCGGCTGATCAGCACCTCCAGCTTGACCTCGGCGGCGATCTGCGCGCTGGTGACATCGGTGTCGAGGGCGCCGACCAGGACGTTGACCGCCTCGTCCGTGGTCCGCAGGTACACCGCGCCGCCGTAGCCGGGGACCTCCTCGATCAGCTTGAAGTCGTAGTCGCGGCGGACGTAGACCCCGTCGGGGCCGAAGGTGCCGTAGATCGCGCGGAAGCCGCGGTCGACGCTGCCGACGTTGATCAGGTTCTCCAGCACCCAGCGGGCGACGCGCTCGTGCTCGGCCGCCGGGCGGGACGGCGCCTGGGCGGCGACGCGCGGCAGCAGCCTGGCCACTATCTGCTCGTGGTCCGCGCCCGTGTCGAAGTCCATGTTGAGGGTGACCAGGTCGATCGCGGACAGCGCGACCTCCGCCATCGCGTAGACCCCGTACTCGCCGGCCAGATTGGCCTTGCGCACGTCGAGGTCGTGGAGCGGGGCGGTGCAGGCGAGGGCGCGCAGCCGCCGGGCCAGGCCCTCGTCGGCGGCCGGGCCCGGCGCCGGGGACGGAAGGGTCTTCGCCGGGGCGGGGAGAGTCACGACGGAAAGACTAGGCGGTGGAACGGACAACATCCCAAACGGCATGGTTCGGCCGGATCGTCCCCGGCACCGTGGAACGCCGGGGGTGCGCTGTTCTACGCTCGCCGCATGGCTTCCATGATCACATCCCCCGCGGCCGCGATCGACCTCAACGCCGACCTCGGCGAGGGCTTCGGGAGGTGGACGCTGACCGACGACGAGGCCCTGCTGTCGGTGGTGACGAGCGCCAACGTGGCCTGCGGGTTCCACGCGGGCGATCCGTCGATCATGCGCCGGGTCTGTGAGCTGGCCGCCGAGCGGGGCGTACGGATCGGCGCGCAGGTCTCCTACCGCGACCTGGCGGGCTTCGGGCGGCGGGCGATGGACGTGCCGCCCGGCGAGCTGGCGGACGAGGTGGCCTACCAGATCGGGGCGCTGGAGGTCTTCGCGCGGGCGGCCGGCTCCCGGGTGTCCTACGTGAAACCGCACGGCGCCCTGTACAACCGCACCGTCCACGACGCGGGCCAGGCCGGCGCGGTCGTCGCCGGGGTCCGCCTCGCCGCCGGGGCCGCGGGCCTGCCGGTGCTCGGCCTGCCCGGGTCGCTGCTGCTGGCCGCCGCCGAGGAGGCCGGACTGGAGGCCGTACCGGAGGCCTTCGCCGACCGCGCCTACACGGCCCTCGGGACGCTGCTCCCGCGCGGCGAGCCGGGCGCGGTGCTCCACGACCCGGACGCGGTGGTCGCACGGGCCGTCCGGATGGCCGCCGAGGGCGCCGTCACGGCCGCCGACGGCGCTCCGGTGGCGGTGGCCGCCCGCTCCCTGTGCCTGCACGGCGACACCCCCGGGGCCGCGGAGCTGGCCCGCAGGGTCCGCGCGGCCCTGGGCGGCGCCGGGGTGCGGGTGGAGGCGTTCGCATGACGGTGCGCGTGCTCCCGGTGGGGGCCGAGGGGCTGCTGATCGAGGTGGGATCGGCCGCCGAGGTGGCCGCGCTGCACGCCGAGGTGCTGCGCCGCCGGGACGCGGGCGAGCTGGACGGCGTGCGGGAGGTGGTGCCCGCCGCCCGGACCGTGCTGCTGGACGGCGTACGGGAGCCCGGGCCGCTGGCCGCGCGCATCGCCCGCTGGGAGGTGCCGCCGCTGGCGGAGACCGAGGGGCCCCTGGTCACCGTCCCGGTCCGCTACGACGGCCCCGACCTGGCGGAGGTCGCCGCCGCCTGGGGGGTGGCGCCGGGCGAGGTCGCGGAGGTGGTCGGCGGGATCGTCTTCCGGGTGGCGTTCTGCGGGTTCGCACCCGGCTTCGGCTACCTCACCGGACTGCCCGGGCACCTGCACCTGCCCCGGCGCGCCACGCCCCGCACGGCCGTCCCGGCGGGCTCGCTCGCGCTGGCCGGGGAGTACGCGGGCGTCTACCCCCGCTCCTCCCCCGGCGGCTGGCAGCTGATCGGTTCGGCCGACGCGGTCCTGTGGGACCCCGCGCGGGAACCGGCGGCGCTCTTCGCGCCCGGGGTACGGGTGCGGTTCACGGAGGCGGGGGCGTGAGCGGGCTCCTGGTGCTGCGGCCGGGGGCGCTGACCACCGTCCAGGACCTCGGCCGCCCCGGGTACGCCCACCTCGGGGTGCCCCGGTCCGGCGCCCTCGACTCGGGGGCGCGCGCCCTGGCCAACCGGCTGCTGGGCAACCCGCCCGGCGCGGCGGTCCTGGAGACCACCCTCGACGGGGTCGCCCTGCGCGCCCTGACCCCGGTGACGGTCGCGGTGACGGGCGCTCCCTGCGCCGTACGGATCTCCGGGCGCCCGGCGGCCTGGGGTGCGCCGCTGCGGCTGCGCGCGGGTGCGGAGCTGGACGTCGGCCGGGCGGAGCCGGGGCTGCGCTGCTACGTCGCGGTGCGGGGAGGGTTCGCCGTCCCGCCGGTGCTGGGCAGCCGTTCGACGGACCTGCTGTCGGGGCTGGGCCCGCCGGTCCTGACGGCCGGGACGGTGCTCCCGGTGGGCGCCCCCGGGCCGGATCCCGTCCGCGGGGCGGACGCCCTGCGGGTGCCGGGACCGCCGGCCGAACTGGTCCTGCCGCTGCGGTGGGGGCCGAGGGCCGACTGGTTCACGGCGGCGTCCCTGACGGCACTGCTGGCTTCGGCCTACCGGGTGTCGGCGGCGTCGAACCGGATCGGCCTGCGCACCGAGGCCGGACCCCCGCTGGCCCGCGGCCGGGCGGGGGAGCTGCCGAGCGAGGGCATGGTGCTCGGGGCGGTCCAGGTCCCGCCGGACGGCCTGCCGGTGGTGTTCCTGGCCGATCATCCGGTGACCGGCGGCTATCCGGTGGTCGGAGTCGTGCCGCAGGGCCCGCCGCTGGACGCGGCCGCCCAGGCCCGCCCGGGAACCCGGGTGCGGTTCGTGGGGGTCCGCGGGAGCTGAGGGGCGCGGCCGGGGGCGGCCGGTGCCCCCGGCCACCCCTTCGGCCTCCCGGTCCTACACCGCCGACTCCGGTGCGATGCGGCTGCGGACCGCCGACTGGACGTCTTCCTCTTCCGCCGGGTCCGTCGCCAGGCGGCGCAGCCGGGGGGTCACGCGGGCGTCGGCCGTCTCGGCGTGGCGGGCGGCCACCTCGCGGGTGGTCTCCTCGCAGTCCCAGAGGCATTCGACGGCGAAGCCGGCCGCGAAGGTCGGGTCCGTGCTGGCCAGGGCCCGGGCGGTGCGGCCCCGCAGGTGGGAGGAGGCCGTCTCGCGGTAGATGTGGCGCAGCACCGGGGCCGCGCAGCCGATGGACAGCCGGCCGGCGCCGTCGACGAGGGCGAAGAGCCGCACGGTGTCGGGGCCCGACGCGCGGACGGTGGAGCGGAGGGCTCCGAGGACGAGTGCGGCGTCCTCGGGGCCGCCCCGTGCCGCGAGGAGGGCCGCGGCGGCCGCTCCGAGGGCGTCGGGGCGGTGGACCCAGTGGCGGGCCCGGTCGAGGGCGGCGGGCCCGCACATGCGCTCGTAGGCGGCTACGGCGGGCTCGTCCCCGGCGGCTTCGATGAGGTCCAGGACGGCCGGGTTCTCCGGTTCGGCGAGGACCAGGTGGTGCAGCGCGGTGGCGCGGGCGGCCTCGCCGGAAGCTCCGGCGGCGGCCGCGAGGATGGCGGAACGGTCCTCGGGCGCGGCGACGGCGGCGAGGCAGCGGGCGGCGGGCACGTGCAGCGGGGTGCCGCGGCTCAGCCCGTCGGCGGCCCAGTCGAAGACGGCCTGGACTCCCCAGCCGGGTCGGGGGCCGCTGGGGGTCATCTGGCGCTGCCAGCGGTCGAAGGAGCCCTGCTGCCGGGCGGCGCGCAGGCGCTCCCCGTAGGCGGGCAGCTCCTCCCACAGGCACCAGGGGCGGGGCTCGTAGGCGTCGCGCACGGCGGCGGCCAGCCGCGCCTCGCCCTCGGTGGTGGCGGGGAAGCGGGCCAGTACGGGGGCGGCGAGGGAGCGCAGGCCTTCGTCGTCGTCGCGCAGGGCGAGTTCGTCGAGGGCCCAGGCCCAGTTCGCGCCGGAGGCCGCGTAGCGGCGCAGCAGCATCAGGGCGTCGTCGCGTCCGTAGGAGGCCAGGTGGCCGAGGACGGACAGGGCGAGGCCGGTCCGGTGGTCCTCTTCGTCGACGAGGTCGTCGGCGCCGAAGAGGTGGGCCTCGATCTCGCCGAGGGGGCCGTCGAGGTCCAGGTACAGGCGGGCGTAGTACAGGGAGCGGTTCTCGACCTGCCAGTCCTGGCGCGGATCGCGGAGCACGCACTGGTCCAGGGCCGCGAGGGCCTCGGGCCGGGGCGCCGCGAGGGCGTGCAGCGTGCCGTCGCCGCGGCCCCGCTGGAGGAGCCCGAGCAGGGTGCCGCTCGGCGCTATGACTGGTTCGAACATGGGAATGGCCTCAAATCAAGCTGGGGACGCAACCGGGAATCGGGATTCACAGGGCCGCGTAACAGCATGTGAGGACGTTCGCCGTCAGGTTCCGCTCGATGTAGACCATTGCCTTCTCACTCTCGTCGGTGCTTCGCGACCGTGGCGGCCGGTGCGGCAGGGGTGGGTGTGAACACCTGTTGTGTCCAGCCCGCTCCTGCCCGTCCGTCATGTCCGCGAATCGAATCCGACGCCATGATGACCCAGGCGGTTTGTGTGCCGCGACCACATTTAAGGCCGCCGTGACCAAGCCGTGAGGTCACGGGCCCGTCCTGGCGGGGCCGGGACGGGGTCGGAAGCGGATTACTTTGCTCCGAAGAGTTCCAGCAGGTCGGCCTTGGCGAACATGCGGGCCGTGTCCACGGCGGAGGGGGTTCCGGCGTTCGGGTCGGCCCCGCCGGCGAGCAGCGCGCGGATGACGGCTTCCTCGCCCTTGAAGACGGCGCCCGCGAGCGGGGTCTGGCCGCGGTCGTTGGCGCGGTCGGCTTCGGCCCCGCGGGCGAGGAGGGCGGTGACGGCCTCGGCGTGCCCGTGGTAGGCGGCGAGCATGACGAGGGTGTCGCCGCGGTCGTTGGTGAGGTTCGCGGGGACCCCGGCGTCGAGGTACGCGGTCAGCGTTTCGGTCTCACCCTGACGGGCGAGGTCGAAGATCTTGGTGGCCAGTTCGATGACGTCCTCGTCGGGGGCGTCGTCCTGGTGCTCGCTCATCGGTCGTACCGCCTTCCACTCGCTGCTTTGCTGGCAAGAGTTTCCCCAGGCCGCGGGGGCAGGGGGATGCACGGCGCTGCGTCCGTACGGGTGAATCGCCAGGGTAGCGCCCGATCCTGGACATGACGGGGGCGGCCCGAGGCAAGGATCGGGCCGACACCCTCCGAGGCGGGCGCGCCAGCCGGGAGCGGCCGGTCAAGTGAAAAACAGCAAGATTCACCCGTATGCACCTTTTGTCGCATTGATACTTGCTGTGAGCCTGGAAGAACTGATGGTGACCGTCCCCACCCACCAGGAGAACTTCTCATGGTCCTGTCCATCTCAGGTGTCGTCCTGCTCGGCATCATCTGCTTCCTCTTCTTCAAGAAGGACGGGATGAAGCTGACGCACGCGTTCGTCTGCGCGCTCTTCGGCTTCTTCCTCGCGGGTTCCGCCATCGCGCCGAGCATCACGGCGAGTACGGCGAGCCTCGCGAGCCTTCTCGGCGGGATCAAGCTCTAACGGCCGCCCGCCCCGACCGCACCGTCCCGCACGACCCACAACTCCAGGAGACGACCGTGGCACGGCGCCCACTCCCCCGAATCCTCAGCAGCGGCACCGCGTCGCTCGCACGGGGCCGCGACCTCGCTCGCACGGCCGCCGACGGCGCCACGGACGTCCTCCACCCGCTCCTCGTCATCGGACGCGGACTGCGCGTCCTGGCCTCGGCCGGGCGGCGCAAATGGGCCGACACCCCCAAGGACAAGCGTGGTCCCGCGCTGTTCCTGGGGGCCGCCTGCGTCCTGGTGGTCGGTCTCGTCCCCTACGGCCCCCTCCTCGCCCTGATCACCCTCATGGCGGCGGCGGCCTGGCAGGGGCGCGACCGCACCCCCGCGAGGTCCGGGCCCAGCGATGCCGAGACCGAACGCCTCGGCTCCCTCTACGAAGCCCTCGTGCCGTACTTCTCCATCCCGGAGGACCCGAGTCCGCTCTTCGCCCACGGCGGCGACTGGGACGGGGCCTTCAGCGGCTACGAGTTCGACGGGGCGGGCCGCGTCACCCGGCTCCGCATCCGCTACCCGGCCTACTTCACCGACGGCGAGGCCGCCTCGCGGGCCCGGATCGAGGCCCTGCTGCACGCCAAGTCCGGGCGCGGGCGGGAGTACCTCTTCGACTGGGACGAGGAGGGCAACCAACTCGACCTGAGCGTGCTGGCCGCGCTGCCGACGGGCATCGCCGCCCAGCCGTTCGTGACCTCGCCGGGCGAGACCGTCCTCGGCTTCACCGACTCCACCGGGGTGCAGCGCACCCTGCCCGTCGTGGAAGGGGACGAGCCGCGCGACGTGCCGCCCGTGATCTGGCGGACCGGCCCCCGCTCCACCGAACCCCACCTGCTGGCCGTCGGCACGCCCGGCAGCGGCACCTCCAGCCTCCTGCGCTCGATCGCCCTCCAGGCCCTGCGCCACGACGGGGACGTCCTCGTCGTGGAGGGCGGCGGCAGCGGCGAGTACTCCTGCCTGTCGGGGCGCAAGGGCGTACTCGCCGTCGAGTGCGGCCCGACCGGAGCCCTGGCCACTCTGGAGTGGGCGGCCCAGGAGACCGAACGGCGCCTGATCGCCACCCACCGGGCCCGCGAGGCCGGCCGGCCCGCGCCGGAGGACACCCGGCGTCCGCTGTGGATCCTGCTGGACCGGCCGAGCGTACTGGCGCACCTCGCGGCCGCCGACGGCAGGCCGGACCCGCTCGCGCAGCTGCAGGTACCGCTGCGGCACGGCCGCGCCGCGCACATCACGGTGGTGGTCGCCGAGCAGTTTGAGCACCTGGAGCTCCTGAACGACGCGGTGTGGCAGCACACCCGGGCCCGGGTCGTCCTCGGGCCGGCGCCGGTCCAGCAGATCACCGACGTACTGGGCCTGCCGCCGCACACCACCCCCACCGCGCAGGTCCCGCCGGGGCGCGGGTACGCGCGGCTGGGCGTGGGACCCGTGCACCGGCTCCAGGTACCGGCGACGCCGGACCCGTACGACGACGCCACGCACCCGGCGTACCGGCAAGCGGTGCTGGAGCTGCTGCCGGAACGCCAGGGCGCGGGCCCCTCCGGCGCGGGCGGGGCGGAGGGCCACGCCGTCCCGTCCAGGCCATTGCGGACGCAGCCCCCGGAGCAGGCCCAGGGGCCGTCGATCGACGCCCCGGAGAGTCCGGAGGTCCCGGCCGACGCGCCGTGACCCCCGACGTGAGGTGAGCCCGGGTCAGGCCACGAACGTGCGGGGCGGTTCCGCGCCGCCCCCGCCGGCGCCCGTGCCGACGAGGCGGGCCGCCGCCGCGAGCCGGGCGGCGGCCTCGTCGGCGACCGGGCCGCCCACCGTGAACGGCAGCCGGACGTAGCCCTCGAAGGCGCCGTCCACCCCGAACCGGGGGCCCGAGGGCACGCGGACCCCGACCCGCTCCCCCACCTCGGCCAGCCGGGACCCGGACAGCCCCCCGGCGCGGGCCCACAGGGTCAGCCCGCCCCGCGGAACCTCGAACTCCCAGTCCGGCAGTTCCCGGCGCACCGCGGCGACCAGCGCGTCCCGGTTGTCCCGGGCCTGGTCCCGGCGGATGCCGACGGCCTCCTCCCAGCCCCCGGTCCGCATCAGCCAGTTCACCGCGAGCTGCTCCAGCACGGGGGTGCCGAGGTCGGCGTAGGCGCGCGCCGCGACGAGGCTGCGGATGACGTCGGGGGCCGCGCGGACCCAGCCGATCCGCATGCCCGCCCAGAAGGCCTTGCTGGCGGAGCCGACGGTGACGACCGTGCTGCCGGCGGGGTCGAAGGAGCAGACCGGGCGGGGCATGGCCAGGTCCGGGTCCAGCTGGAGCTCGGCCATGGTCTCGTCGGCGATCAGGACGGTCCCGGCGGAACGGGCGGCCTCGACCATCGCCCGCCGCTGGTCGTCGGAGGCGAGGGCTCCGGTCGGGTTGTGGAAGTCGGCGACCACGTAGGCCAGGCGCGGGGCGGAGTCCCGCAGGACCTGCCGCCAGACGTCCATGTCCCAGCCGGTCAGGCCTTCGGCCATGGCGACGGGCACGAGGCGGACCCCGGCGGCGCGCATGAGCTGGAGGATGTTGGCGTAGGAGGGGGACTCGACGGCGATCCGCTCGCCCCGGCCGGCGAAGAGGCTGCAGATGGCGTCGATGGCGCCCATGGCCCCGGTGGTGACCATGATCTGCTCGGGCATGGTCGGGATGCCGCGCTCGGTGTAGCGGTCGGCGAGCATCCGGCGCAGCGCGGGCAGCCCGGCCGGGTAGTCCCCGTGGGTGTGCGCGTAGGGCGGGAGCTCCTCCAGCGCGCCCTGGACGGCCTTGGTGAGCCAGGGCTCGGGGGCGGGGAGCGCGGCGCAGCCGAGGTCGATCATGGAGCCGAGGGATTCGGGCGGCAGCGGTTCCAGGCCGCGGGCCGGCAGGGGGTTCCCGGCCGGTACGGAGGTCCAGCTGCCCGCGCCGCGGCGGGATTCCAGGAAGCCCTCCCCGCGCAGGGCCTCGTAGGCGGCGGCGACGGTGGTCCGGCTGAGGGAGAGGGCGACGGCCAGCTCCCGTTCGGCGGGCAGCCGGGCGGCGACGGGGACGCGCCCTTCGAGGACGAGCAGGCGGATGCCGTCGGCCAGGACGCGGTACGCGGGCAGCTTGCGGGCGCCGGGCGCACCGGGGCGTTCCTGCTGAGAACCGATGAGCCGGGCGAGCTGCGCGGCACCGACCGCTGAGGTCCACTGAGCCATGGCGTCGGGTCCACCTTCGTCCGATTGGCCCCGTCGGGCGGGTTCGGGGGCCGGTATTGGATTGGTTGCGCGGGCCCACCCTGTCACGGTGCGGTCCATTCGGGCCAGGTGGGTCCGCCCGTTCACCGCCGGGTCATGTGGCTGCCGCCGTCCCGGGGGATCCAGGGGGCATACTGCGGCCGTGACTCACGTACGCCTTCGCCACCCGTATCTGGACCACCCGGCTCCGAT
This sequence comes from Streptomyces sp. NPDC044704, assembly GCF_056433525.1. Taxonomy (NCBI): domain Bacteria; kingdom Bacillati; phylum Actinomycetota; class Actinomycetes; order Kitasatosporales; family Streptomycetaceae; genus Streptomyces; species Streptomyces sp. NPDC044704. The sequence goes on along the minus strand of NZ_JBWKGY010000020.1, from coordinate 99,441 downwards.
TCCCTTCGCCCACCGGGGCGGGGCCGCGGACGGGCTGGAGAACACCTCCGCCGCCTTCCGCCGGGCCGCCGCCGCCGGGTACCGGTACTTCGAGACCGACGTGCACGCGACGGCCGACGGCAAGCTCGTCGCCTTCCACGACGCGACCCTGGACCGGGTCACGGACGGGCACGGGCGGATCGCCGAGCTGCCGTGGAAGCGGGTGCGGGAGGCCCGGGTGGCGGGCACGGAGCCGCTGCCGCTGTTCGAGGAGCTGCTGGAGGAGTTCCCGGACGCCCGCTGGAACATCGACGTGAAGGCCGAGTCGGCGCTGCACCCGCTGGTCAACCTGGTCGCGCGCGCCGGGGTCTGGGACCGGGTGTGCGTGGGCTCGTTCTCGGAGAGCCGGGTGGCGAGGGCGCAGAGGATCGCCGGTCCGCGGCTGGCGACCTCGTACGGGGTGCGGGGGGTGGTGGGGCTGCGGCTGCGCTCGTACGCGATCCCGGCGGCCCTGCGGGTGGGGGCGGTGGCGGCGCAGGTGCCGGAGACCCAGGCGGGGATCCGGGTGGTCGACGGCCGGTTCGTACGCACCGCGCACGCGCGGGGACTCCAGGTGCACGTCTGGACCGTGAACGAACCGGAACGCATGGAAGCGCTTCTGGACCTGGGTGTCGATGGCATCATGACCGACCGGATCGACATCTTGCGCACGGTTCTGGACCGGCGGGGGGCCTGGGCCTGACGTGCCCGCGGGTGCCCGTGCCCGGTCCGGCGGACCGGGCGGTACGGGGACCAGCGAGGGGGCGCTCATGAGCGAGCGGACGGACAGCGAAACGGAATCCGGCGCGGAGGACGGCAGAGCCGCCGCCGCGCGCAAGCGGGAACAGCATGGCTGGTACTTCTACGACTTCGCGTGCTCGGTCTACTCGACGAGCGTGCTCACCGTGTTCCTCGGGCCGTACCTGACGGCGGTCGCGAAGGCGGCCGCGGACGCCGAGGGGTACGTCCACCCGCTGGGGATTCCGGTGCGGGCCGGGTCCTTCTTCGCGTACTCGGTCTCGGCGTCGCTGATCGTGGCCGTACTGGTCATGCCGCTGGCCGGGGCCGCGGCGGACCGCAGCGGGCGCAAGAAGCCGCTGCTGGCGGCTGCCGCGTACACGGGAGCGACGGCGACGGCCGGGATGTTCTTCCTGGGCGGCGACCGCTACCTGCTGGGCGGGCTGCTGCTCATCGTCGCGAACGCCTCGCTGGCGGTCTCGATGGTGCTCTACAACGCGTTCCTGCCGCAGATCGCCACCCCGGACGAGCGGGACACGGTGTCCTCGCGAGGCTGGGCCTTCGGCTACACCTCGGGCGCCCTGGTGCTCGTCCTGAACCTGGTGCTCTACCAGGGCCACGATTCCTTCGGGCTCTCCGAGGGCGCGGCGGTACGGATCTGCCTGGCGTCGGCCGGCCTGTGGTGGGGGGCCTTCGCGATCGTCCCGCTGCGCCGGCTGCGCGACCGGGCCGTGGTCCGCGAGGGCGGCGGGGCCGCGGCGGTGAGCGGCTGGCGGCAGCTCGTCGCGACGCTGAAGGACATGCGGCGCTATCCGCTGACCCTGTCCTTCCTGCTGGCGTACCTGATCTACAACGACGGGGTGCAGACGGTCATCTCGCAGGCGTCGGTCTACGGCTCGGAGGAGCTGGAGCTGGAGCAGTCCACGCTGATCGTCGCGGTGCTGCTGGTCCAGGTGCTGGCGGTGGCGGGGGCGCTGGGGATGGGCCGCCTCGCCCGCTCGTACGGGGCCAAGCGGACGATCCTCGGTTCGCTCGCCGCGTGGGCGCTGACGCTGGCGGCCGGATACTTCCTGCCGGCCCGGACTCCGGTGTGGTTCTTCGCGCTCGCCGCGATGATCGGGCTGGTCCTCGGGGGCAGCCAGGCGCTGTCGCGTTCCCTGTTCTCGCACATGGTGCCGGCGGGCAAGGAGGCCGAGTACTTCTCGGCGTACGAGATGAGCGACCGCGGTCTGAGCTGGATGGGACCCCTGGTCTTCGGGCTGACCTACCAGGTCACGGGCAGCTACCGGGACGCGATCATCTCGTTGGTGGTGTTCTTCGCACTGGGTTTCGTGCTCCTCGCGAGGGTGCCGGTGCGGCGCGCGGTGGAGGCGGCGGGGAATCCTGTTCCCGAGCGTGTCTGAGGACGGAACCGGCCTGGACGCGGATACGAATTCCGAACGAATTTCGACGTTGAAGCGAAGGGCCGGTAGTGTACGCCTTTGGCCTGCTAGCCGGACCGTTACTGCGCGCTTGATAAGTGTAGACGTTGGGTGACATCTGCTGCCAGATGTGACAAAACGGGCAGTGGTGGGTACAACAAGGGGCGGCACGACGGGCGACGCACGACCCGGAGCGGGAATCTATACCGCCGACCGGACGTTGACCGGATGACGACGACAGCGACACCTGTCCTGTGGGCGACAAGCCCGGGAGGCACGATTCATGAGTGAGCGAGCTCTCCGCGGTACGCGGCTCGTGGTTACCAGCTACGAGACGGACCGCGGCATCGATCTGGCCCCGCGCCAGGCGGTGGAGTACGCATGCCAGAACGGACATCGATTTGAGATGCCGTTCTCGGTTGAGGCAGAAATTCCGCCGGAGTGGGAGTGCAAGGCGTGCGGCGCCATGGCACTCCTGGTGGACGGGGACGGGCCCGAAGAGAAGAAGGGCAAGCCTGCGCGAACGCACTGGGACATGCTCATGGAGCGACGCACCCGCGAGGAGCTGGAGGAGGTGCTGGCCGAGAGGCTGGCCGTCCTGCGTTCCGGCGCCATGAACATTGCCGTGCATCCGCGGGACAGCCGCAAGTCCGCCTGACGGCGGACGGACATCACGGAAAAGCCGAGGGGCCCCGCCACACTGTGTGGCGGGGCCCCTCGGCTTGTCGTCCCTCAGGGGGTCAGCGGCGGACGGTAGCCGGTGTCCGGCCCCTGTCCGGGGGCGGCGGAGCCGTCCTCGCGGATGACCTCGCCCGGCACGACCTTCCCGTCGGGGAAGTGGATGCGGGCCTGCGTGAAGGCGTCGCCGAGACCGCCCGGTGCTGCGGCGGCCATCCTGCGCTCCAGGGCGCGCTCGGTCCTGCGGGCGACCAGCGCCCGCACCGGCGGCAGCAGCAGGAGCAGTCCGGCCGCGTCGGAGAGCAGTCCGGGCATGATCAGCAGCAGTCCGGCCAGCATGGTCATGCCGTTGCCGGAGCCCTTGGCGGGCTGCGCGGGCGCCTCGCCGGCCATGGCCTGGGCCTGGGCTTCCTGGAAGGTGCGGGTCAGGTTCTGGAAGGCCCGCCGGCCGGCGCGCTTGATGACCACCACGCCGAGGACCATGGAGCCCGCGATCAGTGCCGCGACGGTCAGCCCGCCGGCCATTCCGGCGACCAGGCTGAGCAGCCAGATCTCCAGGATCAGCCAGGCGGCTACCGCCAGGGGGAGGAAGGTACGGGCGGGCGAGCGCCGCCGGGGGGCCGTCGAAGTGGGAACGCCGGTCGTCATACACCCAGTGTGCCTGGACCCGGTTAAAAGCGGCCTCAGTCGGAGGTACCGGGCATCCCCTAAGGGACGTCCGGGCTCACCAGGGCCGTCAGGACGTGCGCTTGCCCCTGAGCTTGGCCGCGCGCTCCTTGAGGCCCCACTGGGTGACCCGCCACAGCGCCTCGACGACGATGTCCCTGCTCATCTTGCTGTCGCCGAGCTCGCGCTCGACGAACGTGATCGGCACCTCGACCACGCGGAAGCCCTTGCGGACGGCGCGGCGGGCCAGGTCGACCTGGAAGCAGTAGCCCGCGGAGGCGACCTCCTCCAGGCCCAGCCCCTCCAGGGTCTCGCGGCGGAACGCGCGGTAGCCGCCGGTGACGTCCCGGATCGGCACGTCCAGCATCAGCCGGGAGTAGGTGGAGCCGCCGCGGGAGAGGAACTCCCGGCTCTTGGGCCAGTTCACGACCCGGCCGCCCGGCACCCAGCGGGAGCCGAGCACCAGGTCGGCGCCCTGCAGCGCGGTCAGCAGCCGGGGCAGTTCCTCGGGCCGGTGGGAGCCGTCGGCGTCCATCTCGACGAGGACCCCGTAGCCGTGTTCCAGGCCCCAGGCGAAGCCCGCGAGGTAGGCGGCGCCGAGGCCTTCCTTGCCCTTGCGGTGCAGGACGTGCACGTGCTCGTCCTCGGCGGACAGCTCGTCGGCGAGCTTTCCGGTCCCGTCGGGGCTGTTGTCGTCGGCGACCAGGACGTGGGCCTCGGGCACCGCGGCGCGCACCCGGCCGACGATCAGGCCGATGTTCTCCGCCTCGTTGTACGTCGGAATGATCACCAGGGTGGTGCCGAGCGGCCCGTTGGTCCGCTGTCCGCCGTCGCTCACTGGGTCCCCTTGCGTGTTCCTCGACCAGCCCGCCTCGTCCAACCGGTCACAGCAGGATGATTTTAGAACAGCGATCGGGGCCGGCGGGCCTTCGGGCCGGCTCGGCTCCCGCTGGCTGCGGGTCACCGTGACCGTTGTCTACTGGACCGCCGGGCCCCGATCCGGGGCCACCTGCCGCCCGGCGAAACCTTCCCTCGCCCCCGAGGCGCGGGTGCGCTGAGCAGACGGCTCCGTCCGGCACGGGCGTCCTGTGGTGGACCCGGCCGAACCTATCCGGCCCCGGCCGCCCGCACCGAACGGAGGCCGGGCGGATCACCCCTGTGGCCGTACGAATGCCTCCCGGCCGCCGACCACCGTCGCGAGGCACACCGGCAGGTCGGCGCCGGGGCTCAGATCGGGCAGGCCGGGGGTGCCGGAGCGCGGGTCCGTGGACCACCGGGCGACCCGGTCGTCGGGGGCCTGGACCACCAGCTCGGCCGTCTGCCAGATCGCGTAGTCGGCCGGGGCTCCGGGGACGAGGATGCCCGCGTCGTCACGGCCCACGGCCCGCCAGCCGCCTCGGGTGTGCGCGGCGAAGGCGGCCCGTACGGAGATCCGGTGCCCGGGGGTGCGGTGGAACGCGGCCGCGCGGACCGTCCCCCACGGGTCGAGCGGGGTCACGGGCGCGTCCGAGCCGAAGGCCAGCGGGACGCCCGCCTTCAGCATGGCCGCGTACGGGTTCAGGGTGCGGGCGCGGTCGACGCCCAGCCGGTCCGCGTACATCCCCTCGTCCCCGCCCCAGGCGGCGTCGAAGGCGGGCTGCACGGAGGCGGTCAGGCCGAGTTCCGCGAAGGCGGCGATGGTGGCCGGGGTCATCATCTCGGCGTGTTCGACCCGGTGCCGGGCCGCGCGGATCCGGGCCAGGCCGACCTCCTCGGCGGCCGCCCGCACCCCCTCGACCACGGCGGCGACGGCGGCGTCGCCGATGGCGTGGAACCCGGCCTGGAGGCCCGCCCGGGTACAGGCGGCCACGTGTGCGGCGACCTCGGCGGCGTCCAGGTAGCCGGTTCCGGTGTGCGGGGCGTCGGCGTACGGGGCGTGCAGGCAGGCCGTGTGCGAGCCGAGGGCCCCGTCCACGAAGAGGTCACCGGCGGCGCCGACGGCGCCCAGCGCCTTGGCCCGGTCCAGGTCCCGGTCGGCCCAGTAGCCGAAGACGCGCGGCCCGGGCCGCTCCGCCGCCAGCTCCAGCAGGGCCGCGAAGTCCTCGGCGGAGGAGATGTCCGGCCCGCCGCACTCGTGGACGGAGCCGATGCCGAGGGAGGCCGCCCGGTCCAGGGCGGCCCGCTGGGCCTCGGCGCGCTGGGCCGGGGTCACGGCGGCGAGCGCGGCCCGCCGCACGGCGTGGTGGTCGTCGCGGGTCAGCGGCTCGTCCCCGTCGGGCCGTACCGCGGGGACCAGCTCCAGCAGGGCGGTGGTCACCACCGCGGAGTGGACGTCGATCCGGCTGAGGTAGAGCGGGCGGCCGCCGGTCGCCTCGTCGAGCTCCGTCCGGCGCGGGGCGCGGCGTTCGGGCCAGCGGGCGGCGTCCCAGCCGTGCCCGAGGAGCACCCGGTCGGCGGGCCGCCGCGCGGCGTACGCCCGGACGAGTTCCAGCGCGTCCGGCAGCGAACGCGCGCCCGTCAGGTCCAGGCCGGTGAGGGCGAGGCCGGCCGAGGTGGTGTGGACGTGGGCGTCGGTGAAGGCGGGCGTGACGAGCGCCCCGCCGAGGTCCACGACCTCGTCCACGCCCTGCGCGAAGGCGTCGGCGGCGCCCTCCGAGCCGACCCAGGCGACGTGCCCGCGCTCGACGACCATCGCGGTGGCGAAGGGGTCGGCGGGGCTGTGCACCTCACCGCCGCGCAGGAGGACGGTACGGGCGGGTGCGGTGGCTCCGGCGGCGTCGGCGGAGGTGGCGGTGCGGTCAGTCATGCCGACCAGTCTGACCCCTGCGCGGGACCCGCCGGGACCCGGGTGCGCGACCGGGCCCGGCCCGGGGTCACACGCGCGGCGGGCGTGCCTCGTAGGGGGTGGAGAGGACCACGGTCGTCCGGGTCGAGACGTGGGCCAGGGCGCGCAGGCGTCCCAGGAGGTCCTCCAGCTCCAGGGGCGTGGCGACCCGGACCTTGAGGATGTAGTTCTCGTCGCCCGCCACGCTGTGGCAGGCCTCGATCTCGGGCACTCCCGCCAGCCGGTCCGCGATGTCGTCGGGGGCACTGGGATCGAACGGCTTGACCGAGATGAACGCGGTCAAGGGCAGCCCGACGGCCTCCGGGTCGACGACGGCCGCGTAGCCGCGGATCACTCCGCGCTGCTCCAGGCGGCGTACTCGCTGATGGACCGCCGACGTGGACAGTCCGGTGGCCTTGCCCAGGTCCGTGTAGCTCATCCGCCCGTCCCGCACGAGCAGATCCACGATCTGGCGGTCCAGCTCCTCCATTGCGCTCATAGCCGCTCAACCTATTGCCCAGGACCGCTCCAGGCACAGCGGTGTCCACGCAGAAGTGGCACCTGCGCCGGGCATGTGACGAAAGCCACAGGGGTGTACGGGCGTACACCCGGCACTTGTGGTTACTCGTGCCGCGCGACGGGAAGTGCTTGCTGTGGCCGTGGCCGAAGAACCTTGCCCGCCCGGCCCATCCAAGGGGGAGTACATCCATGCCGAACACCAAGCGCGCCGGTCGCACCGAACCGGAGCCCCTGGAACTGCTCGAGAACGCGTACGCGGACGACGAGGACGACCTCGAATTCGGCGAGGGCTTCGACCTCCACCACGTGGTCTGCCCCGACTGCGGGCAGTCGATCGCCCTCGTCGCGGACGAGGAGCACCTCCCGCAGCACGCGCTCTGCCTGACCCCGTGGAACCCCTTCGGGCTGACGGTGTGCGCGGGCACGGGCCGGCCCGTGTCGGACGCGCTGGCGACCGTGGGCGTGCTCCAGCCCGAGCAGCAGGAGCTGGAGGTCGTCCACCTCGACCTGCCGCAGGGCCTGGACTGGCGGACGCAGCCGTTCTCGCACGTCGGCGGTCCGGGCTCGCGCCCCGTACGGCCGGTGGCGGCCCCGCTGCCGCAGATGCGCCGGCACGCGCAGGCCGCCTGAGTCCGGTTTCCGGCTACCAGTACGTTCCCTGCACCATGGCGGCCAGTCCGGCATGGTGCAGGATCAGGCCGTCGGGATCGGCCGGGATCTCGACCTCCCCGAAGTACGCCTGCCGGTAGGCGATGCGCAGCATGACGATGCCGTGCCGCAGGGCGGCGTACAGGGTGTGGAACTCCATGTTCCGCGGGATGTGTCCGGACAGCTCCGCGTAGCGGCGTTCCAGGTCCTCGCGGCGCAGGAAGTCCGGGAGGCCGGGCTGGCCGAAGCCGACGGTCAGGTCCTGGAAGAAACGGTGCAGGAAGACCGTCCAGCCCAGGTCGAGCTCCCGTGGACCGTAGGCGGCCATCTCCCAGTCCAGGACCGCGACCGGTTCGAAGCCGTCCGGCCGGTAGACCACGTTGCCGATGCGGGCGTCGCCCCAGGTGAGGACGGGCTCGCCCTCGTCGGCCGGCCAGAGTTCCTCCAGCCGGTCGAAGGCCCGCTCGACCAGCGGTGAGGGGGCCAGTCCGGCCACCACCCACGCGTAGTAGGCGCGCTGCGCGTCGACGTGCCGGCGCAGCGGACTGCCCTCCCCCGGCGGCAGCAGGAACGCGGCCTCTTTCGCCGGGAACTGCTCGTGCAGCCGGGCCAGCAGCGAGACGCTGGCCTCCTGGAGGACGGCGCGTTCCGCGTCGCTCGCGGCGTGCAGCCAGTTGCCCTCGTACGTGTAGGGCATCACGTCCGGCGGTACGCGGCCTTCCGCGCGGGCCATGACGAAGAAGGGCGCGCCCAGCGGCGCCGGATCCTCCTCCAGCCACTGCACGCGCGGAACGGGCAGGTCCGTGTACCGGGCGACCAGGTCCATCACCCGGTGCTGACGGGGCATGTCGTAGGTGGGGAACACGGTGTAGGCCGCCGGGTCGGCGGCGAGCCGCAGCGCGCACGCGCGGAGCGGGGTCCGCGGGTGCTCGATGTCGAAGAGCAGGGTCTCGCTCGACATGCCGTTCGAGCCGGGGACGGAGACGTTCGTGACCCGCGCGCCGGGGAGCCGCACGTCGAGCCAGGCGGCGAGGCGCCGGCCGAGCTCTTCCGGCTCACGGGTGGAGGTACGGGGACGGGGAGCGGTGGCCGCCATGTCGGGCCTCTCTGTGGTCAGGGGGCGACGGAGGAGTAGTCCGTGAAGCCGCTCGGGTCGTGGCGGCCGAAGCTGCCGTGTTCGAAGACGCCGTGGCCGACGCGGCCGTCGAGGGTGAAGCGGGCCGAGTGGTCGGTGACGCCGAAGGCGGCCATGGGGTGGGCGGCGGGGTCGGAGAGGTCGTAGACCCGCCGGTCGGTCCAGCCGCGGCCCTGCCAGCTGCCGTGCTGCCAGTCGGCGGCGGGCGGGTAGCCGGCGCCGACGGCCAGCGGGGAGGAGGCCAGGATCTCCACGCCCAGCTCCAGGGGCTTGCGGGAGGGGTCGGTCAGGTGGACGACCGCGCCCTCGGGGTGGCGGGTGCCCGGCCGGTAGCGGATGTCGGTGTGGGGCCAGCCGAGCTGGACGTCGCGGCGGCCGCTGCCCTCGGGGAAGACCTGGACGGCCTCGCTGAGCGTGCGGTGGCCGTCGGCGTCCTCCTGGGCGATGACCATGAGGAAGCGGTCCTCGAAGCGGACCGGGATCCAGAGCCAGTGGAAGCCCTCCGGGCGGTGCTCCTGCGCGGCGCGCCCGCCGTCCTCGCCGGGGATCGGGCGGACGCCCCAGCTGCGGTCGCGGGTGCCCGTCCACTCCCCCGCGCTCACCGTGAACTCCTCTCCCCCGGCGCGGATGCGGCCGGTGACGCCGCCCGCCTGGACGAAGCGGCGGCCCTCCAGCATCAGGCGGTCGCCGCGGCGCTGGACGTGGTGGGGCTCCCACACGGCGGGGAACTCGCCGGTCCAGGTGAGTTCGTACGAGAGCCCGTCCGGATCCGCGGGGTCGGGGTCGCACCGGAGGGTGAACCTCTTGAGCGGCACGTCGACGGTGATCGAGAGCGGGCCGACCGAGAGGTTCATGCGGTCGTCGGTGAGGGCGTCGGAGGCGCGGACGGCGCGGAGCTGGTCGCCGGTGCGGAAGGTGGCGTAGGCGTCGATGACCCCGGCGTTGGGGTAGACCCCGAGGCCGAGGATGAGGACGGCCCGGCCGGCGTGGTCGAAGACGTGGAAGATGCAGCGGTCGTAGGCGTTGCGGTCGCCGCTGACCACGTGCTTCATCGACAAAGGGGCCTGGTGGACGGGGTATTCGTCGAGGGGGACGGGTCGGTCCGCGGGCACGGCAAACCTCCTGGGCGCGGGGGCGGGAGCTGCACAGCGGACATGACGGTACGTCAGAAACTTGGCCGGGGGCCATAGTTGTGGCACATCCTGACAGCACGGCACGACCGGCCAGGCGCATGCCCCGGCCTCCGTGCGCGGGCTCCCGTGCGCCCCGGACGGACCGGCGTGCGCCCGGCCCGCGGCGGCGCGCGGGGCGGGCGGTGGGAGGGGTCGAACGGATGGGCGGGGGGACGTGTCGATTACCCGGGGCCGCCGCACCGCGTTGCCCGTGCATGAGCACGGTTGAGACCTCCCCGTCACGGACGGGACGCCGCAGGCGGGCGACACCGCCCGGGTTCGAAGAATCGGTTCAGCAAGGGGACGGGCAGCAGGGGGACCGGCCGCAGGCGGGCCGTCACCAGGGGGACCGGCAGCAGACGGGCCGGCCCCAGGCGGAGCGGACGCAGGCGGACCGGCCGCCGACGGGCCGGCCGCGCCTGCCCGATCCCCCCATCTACCTCGACCTGATCGCCCGCTGGACCGAGGCGGGCCGCACCCTGCCCGGGCGGCGCGACCCCGAGTGGCACCGGATCGCCTCGTCCCCCATCTGGCCCAGCGGCCCCCTGTACGGCGGCTGAGCCCGGGCGGAGCGCGAGCGTCAGCGCGTCTCGGGACCGGCCAGGTGGCGGGCGATGACCATGCGCTGGATCTGGTTGGTGCCCTCCACGATCTGGAGCACCTTCGCCTCGCGCATCAGCCGCTCGACGGGGAAGTCCGCCGTGTAGCCGTACCCGCCGAGTACCTGCACGGCGTCCGTGGTCACGGACATCGCGGCGTCGGTGCAGAACAGCTTGGCCATCGCCGCCTGCCGGGAGAACGGCTTGCCCGCGTCCCGCAGCCGCGCGGCGGCGAGGTAGAGCGCCCGGCCCGCCTCGATCTTGGTGGCCATGTCGGCCAGCATGAAGCGCAGGCCCTGGAAGTCGGCGATGGGGTGCCCGAACTGCTTGCGGCCGAGCGCGTACGCGAGGGCCTCGTCCAGGGCGGCCTGCGCGACGCCGATGGCGCAGGCGGCGATGCCGAGCCGGCCCGCGTCGAGGGCGGCGAGGGCGATGCCGAAGCCCTGACCCTCCTCACCGATGCGCCGCGCGTCGGGGACCCGTACGCCGTCGAAGTGGAGCTGGGCGGTGGGCGAGCCCTTCATGCCCATCTTCTTCTCGGGGACGGCCGCCGTCAGGCCCGGGGCGTCGCCGGGGACCAGGAAGGCCGTGATGCCCTTGGGGCCCGGGACGCCGGTGCGCGCCAGGACGGTGTAGAAGTCGGCGACGCCGCCGTGCGTGATCCAGGCCTTGGTGCCGGTGATCACCCAGTCGTCGCCGTCGCGGACCGCCTTGGTGGTCAGGGAGGCGGCGTCCGAGCCGGCGGCCGGCTCGGAGAGGCAGTAGGCGCCGAGCAGCCCGCCGCCGAGCATGGCGGGCAGGTGGGTGCTCCGCTGCTCCTTGGTGCCGTAGCCGGCGAGGCCGTGGCAGGCCAGGGAGTGAACGCTGACGCCGAGACCGACGGTCAGGCGGGCGGCCGCGAGCTCCTCCAGGACCTGGAGGTAGACCTCGTACGGCTGGTCCCCGCCGCCGAATTCCCCGGCGTACGGAAGTCCGAGCAGCCCGGACTCGGACAGCAGGGTGAAGACCTCGCGGGGGAACCGCCCGGCCTCCTCCTCGTCGGCGGCCCGGGGGCGGATCTCCCGCTGGGCGATCTCGCGCACGAGCGCCAGCAGGTCGCGGGACTCCTCGGTGGGCAGCTGACGTTCCACCGGCTGCGGGGCGCGGTCTGTCATGGCGGCGCTCTCCTCCCTCGTCGGGCACGGCGGCGACGCGTGAGGTGTGGGACGCGGCGCCGGGTCTCGGTGCTGTCACAGCCGAACGTGGCCCTCCCGGATCACGGAAGGGCTCGAAGAGCGGCTGCGGCGGGTGTGAGTATGCCCGATCAGACGCTTTCCGTCACCGGTACTTGATCGTCACCGTTGCCGAGGGGTTTCGAAGTCCCGTCGAGGGCCGCCGGAGGGGCGGGACACTGTGGGACGAACTCCTCGATCACGGTCAGCGTCGCACGCAGCTGGCGCACGAGCAGCGCCCCGACGGCGGCCCGGCCGGGCTGCCCGTCCGCCACCGGGGTACCGATCCAGTCCAGGGTGACGCCCTCGACCCCGGAGAGCCAGCCGACCAGGGCGAGACGGGCGAGGGGCGGGACGGTGCGGGTGCCGTAGGCGCCCTCGGCGATGGCGGCCGCGAGCTCTTCGCGGACCGCGTCCCGGATCGCGAGGACCTCGGCGTCCGAGCCGACGCCGCCGGTGACGATGGTGCGGTAGGCGGCGCGGTGGTGCTCGGCGTAGTGGAGGTAGCCGTCGATCGTGCGGCGGACGCGTTCGGCGCCCGGCAGGTCCCTGTCCCCGACGGCGCGGGCGACGAGTCCGGCGACGGAGTCCTCGACGATGGCGAGGTAGTAGCCGCGCTTGCTCGTGAAGTAGTAGTAGATCAGCCCCTTGGCGACGCCGGCCTGCCGGGCGATGTCGTCCATGGAGAGGGCGTCGTACGGGGTGTCGGCGAACAACGCGCGGCCGATGGCTATGAGTTCGGCCCGCCGCACCTGCGAACGCCCGGTCGCGCCCCGCTGTTGACTACGGATCACATTCGGCCCTCAGCCTCGGACTGCCACAGGAGCCCGCAGTATGGCAGACCCGGGCGCGCCCGGACCGGGGCGCGGGAACTACAGCCAGCCGACCTGGGTGACGAACATGGCGACGACCACCACGAGGGTCCAGCCGAGGACGTGCTCCAGCCACGAGGAGCCCTCGTCGGGGCCGCCGGTGGCGGCGGTGCTGCGGGCGGGGGCGGGGAGGGCGGGGCTGTCTGCGCTCATGCCGTCCAATGTGCCAGGGTTCGCGGCTTTCGCGGTAGAGACGATGGTCACTGGTGGCGCGCGTCACGCCGCCGGGCCCCGGTCGCGCCCGGTGGTGCGGGCTGCGGCCGGGGCCCGGCGGCGGGCGCCGCGTGCGGTCAGGTCACGCCGTCGCGCCGGCGGCCGCCCATGGCCACCATGGCCAGGCCGAGGCACAGGGCGACGGCTCCGGTGATGATGTTGCTGACCACGCTGCGGGTCGTGTCCATCTCGCCGGCGATGACCCACGGGGCGATGATCGTCCAGGCACCGATCGCGACCGCCGTCCAGGCCATCGCGTGGGTGCGCTCGTACGCCGACCCGAGTCCGCTCATGCACAGGCAGAAGGCCAGGCCGGCGATGAGGTTGTTGACGGCCAGCGGGGAGAGCCCGCTGAACCCCGCGATCCACGGCGAGGCGGCCAGGTACAGGCCCGTGATCAGGGCGAGGGCCTCGACCGCCTGCGCGGCGGGGGTGCTGGTCACCCGCTCGAACCGGGACCGCATTTCGGCCAGGTCCGGGTGGTGTTCGATTCCGGGATGGGTGGTCATGGCGGGCCGCCTCCTCTGAGAAGCCTTATGTGCCCTTTATGCCCATATTCTGACTTTTAAGCCCTCCGCGCCAGACCGTCTTTCACAGGACTCCGACCGCCTTCAGCGCGGCGGCCTGGACCGGCCCCGGGCGGGCCGGACCGTAGAGGTAGCAGACGCCCCCGCTGCCGGAGACGGTCTTCCCGGCGGCGTTGTGGCGCTTCGTCCGCAGCCAGATGTTCTCGAACTCCCGGCGCTTGTAGACGCGGCGGACGGCCGGGTTGTCGGGCGAGCTGGGGTCGTTGGCGATGACGTCCCCGGCCGCGGTGAAGCCGATCACGGTCATCAGGTGGCCCGCCGTGCCGTAGCCCGCGCCGGTGAGTTCCTCGGTGCGGAAGGACTGGGAGGTGATGACGGGGATCCCGGCCCGGACCAGGGTCTCCAGGTCGGCGAGGGAGGTGAGCCGGGTGACGACGCCCCCGAGGCCCCGGTAGGTGGCGGCGTAGGCGGCGTTGAAGGGCCAGTTGCCGCACCCCTTGTAGGCGGCGTCGTAGGTGGAGCGGGCCGCGTGGCAGACCTGGGGGTCCCGGTAGGAGGGGTCGACCCAGGACAGGGCCTTCGCGCTGGCCCGGCCGCCCCAGAACTCGATGATCATCTGGGAGGAGGTGGGGCTGCACCAGGCCTCGCCGCCGTTGTCGTACTCCGGGTAGCGGCCCGCGTGGACCTCCTGGGAGTAGCGCGGGACCTTCAGCTCGTGCGCCTTCCCGGAGGGGGCGGCGGCCGGTACGGCGAACCGGTCCGGTACGTCGGACACCATCGCGCCGGCCAGCCAGACCGTGGGGCCGGCGGTGGCGCCGGGCTTGCGGTAGAGGGTCAGGCGCAGCTGCCACGCCTTGATCCGCACGCCGCCCGCCGGGTCGTCGACGGCCAGGGTGTCGGTCCAGACGGTGGTCCTGCCGTCCCTCTGGCCGTCGACGGAGGTGCGCCGGATGTCGGCGTCGCCGGAGGCCCAGCGGCCCATCACGTACCAGGGGGTGGTCTTGCCGTCGGTGTAGGTGCCGCGCAGTTCGGTCTGGATCCAGGTGCCGGCGGGGGTGCGGGCGTTCCAGGAGGCGATGGCCTCGGTGGCGGGGACGGCCGGGCGGTGGACGGGGGAGGTCCAGGTGGCGTACTCCCAGGTGGACTTCTTCGCCCGGTGCGGATCGGTGTAGACGGTGCGGCCCGCCGGGGTCGCGATCTCCAGTCCGGGCCGGTCGCCGCCGACGGCGGTGGTGCCGCTGTGGGTGCCGGCCTGCCAGTGGGCGTGGGCGTACCAGAAGCGGTTGTCGACGGTCGGGGTGCCGGCCGCGGCGGAGCCCGCGTCGCCGGGCAGGGGGCCGGGGCCGGGGCCCGGCGCGGGGCCCGCGGCGGCGGAGGCCCTCCCCCCGGGCAGGCCGGCCGCGGTGGCGGCGGCGAGTGCGACGGCCAGGAGGGCCCTGCGCGGCGTGGGTGCGGTCATCGGCGTGGCCCCCAGGGGTCGGTGCGGTGGATCGGTCGGTGCCGTGGATCGGTCGGTGCCGTGGATCGGTTCGTCCACCCTTCCAGTTCCCGCGGGCCGCGGACCGAAGCCGCGGGCACGCGTCGGGGTGAACGCGCCGCTCTAAACTGGCCGCGTGGAGCAACAGCAGTCACTTGAGTCACTCGCGCGGGAGCTCGCCGCCCTGCCGCCCTCCCTCGGCCCGGTCCGGCTGATCGGCATCGACGGGCACGCCGGATCGGGGAAGAGCACCTTCGCGGAGCGGCTCGCCGGGGCCCTGGACGGGGCTCCCGTGCTCCACCTCGACGACGTGGCCACCCACGAGGAACTGTTCGGCTGGTGGGAGCGGCTCAGCACCCGGGTACTGGAGCCGCTGGCCGCCGGGCGGGCCGCGCACTGGACCCCGTACGACTGGGTGGAACGGCGCTTCGGGCCGGAGCGGGTGCTGGAGCCGGCCCCGGTGCTGCTCGTCGAGGGCGTCGGAGCCGGCCGGCGGGCCCTGCGCCCGCGGCTGGCGCGGCTGCTGTGGATGGAGACGGCCCGCGAGACGGCCTGGGGGCGCGGGAGGAACCGGGACGGGCGTGAACTTTCCGACTTCTGGGACAGGTGGGAGCGCGCGGAGCGCGCGCACTTCTCGGACGACCCTTCGCGCCCCTTCGCCGACACCCTGGTACGCCAGAGCGGTACGGGATACGAGTGGACTTCAGGGGCTGGTGCGACCTCGGGAACCGCCGCTTCCGTCACCGAACGTGACGGACTGCCCCGGGCCTGAGCGGCCCGGCCGAACGCCGCCCACGGGCCTCCTCCGACCCGCTTGACCACGCCCCGGCGACGGCCTTACGTTCTGAATGTGCGGTCTGCGAAGGCCGCCGCGGACACGAAGCCCCCGATTGTTCCCCCGTGATCGGGGGCTTCGTTCTGCCCCGGCCCGGCTCCGGTCCGGGGCCCCGCGGGCCGCTCCGCCCACCGGTCCTCACCGTGCGTTACGATGCGCGTCCGGACCGCACGCGCGACCCGTCCCCGCCGCACCCTGGGTAAGGTGCGTCACCGCAGGTACGATGCAGCCCTGCTTTCATCGGCGGGGGTGGACAACTCGCGTGCGCAGCGCGGGGGTTGCCGCGCACCACGGGCTGGCTTGTGGGGGATGTGATGGACTTCGGCATGCCGGGCAGCGCACACGCCCCGGCCGAACTCGCCTGGCTGCGCGGGGTGGACGCCTGCACCATGGGCGCCTATCCGCAGGCCGAGGAGGAGTTCCGGGCGGCCGTCGGGCTCGATCCCGCCATGGCCGACGCCTGGCTGGGCCTGCACGCGCTCCGCGTGGACACCACCAACGCCTTACTGCGCATGTACGCGCACCGGGACCGGTTCGGCGAGCAGCGCGCGCGGCACCGGCGCACCCTCAACTCCTGGTACTGGCTGGGCTGGTGGGTACAGCCGGTGCTGGAGAGCCGGCGGGACCTGCTGCTGGCCCACGCCTCGCACTGGCTGGACGGGCGCCACGTGCCCGAGCTGGACCAGGCCCTCGCCGCGCTGCCGCCGGTGGACGCCGATGCGCAGGTGCGCTTCCTGCACGCCTGCCGGGCCTATCTGGTCAAGGACTGGGAGCAGTTGGTCCGGCACACCGAGCCGCTGGTGGACGATCCGCTGCTGGGCATCGAGGCGGGCCTGTTCGGCGGGATGGCGCGGGTGCGGCTGGAGATGTACGGGCAGGCCGAGCCGATGCTGTCGGCGGCACTGATGCGCTGCCGCAGCGAGCAGCCGCAGCGCAAGGAGCTGCGGTACTGGCTGGCGCGGGCGCACGAGGGCACGGGGCGCAGTGCGGCCGCGCTGCCGCTGTACCGGGCGGTGCACCGGGTGGATCCGGCGTTCATGGACACCGCGGCCCGGCTGACGGCGATCGCGGACAGCAGCGACCCCGACGACATGGCCGGCTGCGCCGGGATCTCCGGGCACTTCGGCGAGGGGCTGGCCGGGCACGGCCTGTCGACGGCGGGCGGGGACTTCGCGGCGGTGGCGCTCGGCGGGGGTCCCGTCCAGGACGTCGCGGCGGACGGGCAGGTGGACCCGGATCCGCCGGCGCCCGTGGATCCGCCCGAGCAGCGGTTCGCGCCGCCGGCCGGCGCGGGCCGGCTGGAGGGCGTACGGCACAAGGTCTCCGTACCGCCCCAGGGCGCCCCGGCCGGGCTGCCCGCCGGGCCCGCCGATCCGCAGGCGCTGGCGGAGGCGCTCGCGGAGCTGGAGCGGATGGTCGGGCTGGAGCCGGTGAAGCGGCAGGTGAAGGCGCTGTCCGCGCAGTTGCACATGGCCGGGCTGCGGGCGGCGCAGGGGCTTCCGGTGCAGCCTCCGAAACGGCACTTCGTCTTCTCGGGCCCCTCGGGCACCGGCAAGACCACGGTGGCGCGGATCCTGGGCCGGGTGTTCTACGCGCTCGGCCTGCTCGGCGGCGACCACCTGGTGGAGGCGCAACGGGCCGATCTGGTCGGCGAGTTCCTCGGGCAGACGGCGGTCAAGGCGAACGAGCTGATCGACTCGGCGATCGGCGGGGTGCTGTTCGTCGACGAGGCGTACAGCCTCTCCAACTCCGGTTACAGCAAGGGCGACGCGTACGGGGACGAGGCCCTCCAGGTGCTGCTGAAGCGGGCCGAGGACAACCGGGACCACCTGGTGGTGATCCTGGCCGGCTATCCGGCGGGGATGGACCGCCTCCTCGGCGCCAACCCGGGGCTGTCCTCGCGGTTCACCACGCGGGTGGACTTCCCGAGCTACCGGCCCCCGGAACTGACCTCGATCGGCGGGGTGCTGGCGGACGCGAACGGGGACCGGTGGGACGAGGAGGCCCTGGAGGAGCTGCGCAGCATCAGCGGGCACGTCGTCGAACAGGGCTGGATCGACGAGCTGGGCAACGGGCGTTTCCTGCGCACCCTGTACGAGAAGAGCTGCGCCTACCGGGACCTGCGGCTGGCGGGCTTCGCCGGGGAGCCCTCGCGGGACGACCTGGCGACGCTGCGGCTGGCGGACCTGATGCAGGCCTACGGGGAGGTCCTGTCCGGCCGCGGCCCGCAGGAGCGGCCGGAGTCTCCCCCGCTCTAGTGCCGTGGCCGGCCCGGCCCCGGTGCCCGGGAAGGGGCGGGTGGGGCCGGGCCGGCTGCCGGACGGGGGCTACGCGCTGCGGGCGTACGTCCGGTGGGCGGGGTCGCGGACCTCGCCGACCAGCATCTCCAGGACGTCCTCCAGGGCGACGAGGCCGAGGACCCGCCCGGCCGGGTCGGCGACCTGAGCCAGGTGGGTGGCGTCGCGCCGCATGACGGTGAGGGCGTCGTCGAGGGGCAGGGTGGAGCACAGGGTGGTCATCCGGCGCCAGACCCGCTGGGGTACGGCCCGCTCGCGGTCCTCCAGGTCGAGTACGTCCTTCACGTGCAGGTAGCCCATGAAGGCGCCGCTGTCGGAGCGGACCGGGAAGCGGGAGTAACCGGTGCGGACCGTCAGCTGCTCGATCTGGCGGGGCGTGACGGCCGGGCCGACGGTGACGAGCCGCTCCCGGGCCAGCAGGACGTCGGTGACCGGGCGGCTGCCCAGTTCGAGGGCGTCCTCCAGGCGCTCCTGCTCGACCGGTTCGAGGAGCCCGGCCTGCCGGGAGTCCTCGACGAGCCGGCCGAGCTGGGCGGAGGTGTAGACGGCTTCGACCTCGTCCTTGGGCTCGACCTTGAAGAGCCGCAGGACGAGCGCGGCGCAGGCGCCGAGGGCGGCGGTGACCGGCCCGCAGACGCGGGCGAAGGCGACCAGGCCGGGGCTGAACCACAGGGCGGTCCGCTCGGGGGCGGCCATCGCGAGGTTCTTCGGGACCATCTCGCCGATCACCAGGTGCAGGAACACCACGGCGGACAGCGCCACGGCGTAGCCGAGCGGGTGGATGAGGGGCTGCGGGACGTGGACGGCGTGGAAGACGGGCTCCAGCAGCCGGGCCACGGTGGGCTCGGCGACGGCTCCGAGGGTGATGGAGCAGAGGGTGATGCCGAACTGGGCGGCGGCCATCATGCGCGGCAGGTTCTCCAGCCCGTAGAGCACCTGGCGGGCCCGCTTGGAGCCGGCCGCGAGGGGCTCGATCTGGCTGCGCCGTACGGAGACGAGCGCGAACTCGGCGCCGACGAAGAAGCCGTTGGCGAGGACCAGGAGCAGGGCGAAGAGGAGTTGGAGTGCGTTCATCGGACGGCGTCCTCCAGCTCGGCCGGCGCCGCGGCGGGGCGCCCGGCCCCGGCCCGGTGGGCCTCCGAGGCGGGTCCGTACAGGCCGGTGGCGGGCAGGGCAGTGAGGCGGACCAGGCGTACGCGTTCGGCGCGGTTGCGGCCGACCTGGCGGACGGACAGCCTCCAGCCGGGGAGCTCGGCGCGGTCGCCGGGGGCGGGGATGCGGCCCAGCAGGTCCGCGACGAGGCCGGCGACGGTCTCGTACGGGCCTTCGGGGACCTCCAGGCCTATGCGGCGCAGGGTGTGGACGCGGCAGCTGCCGTCGGCCTCCCAGGAGGGGCGGCCGTCCTCGGGGGGTGCGGCGGCCAGTTCGGGGTGGCCGTCCTCGGCGAGGTCGTGCTCGTCGCGGACCTCGCCGACGAGTTCCTCCACGATGTCCTCCAGGGTGACCACTCCGGCCGTGCCGCCGTACTCGTCGACGACCACGGCCATCGGCTGTTCGGAGCGCAGCCGCTCCAGCAGCGGCTGCACCGGCAGGGAGCCGGGCACCAGCAGCGGGGCGACGCAGATCCGGCCGACGGTGGTGCGGGAACGCTCCGCCTCGGGTACGGCGAGGGCGTCCTTGAGGTGGACCACGCCGGTGATCTCGTCGATGCGTTCGCGGTAGACGGGGAAGCGGGAGAGGCCGGTGGCCCGGGTCAGGTTGAGCACGTCGGCCGCGGTGGCCGTGTGCTGGAGGGCGCTGACCTTCACGCGGGGGGTCATGACGTGCTGGGCGGTGAGCTCGCCCAGCGACAGGGTCCGTACGAAGAGGTCGGCGGTGTCCTGTTCGAGGGCGCCGGCCTGGGCCGAATGGCGGACCAGGGAGACCAGTTCGCCGGGGGTGCGGGCGGAGGCCATCTCGTCGGCCGGCTCGACCCCGAGCGCCCGTACGAGACGGTTGGCGACGGAGTTGAGGCCGGCGATGACGGGCCGGAAGGCCCGGGAGAAGACCTGCTGCGGGCCGGCCACGAAACGGGCCACCTGGAGCGGCCGGGAGACGGCCCAGTTCTTCGGGACGAGCTCGCCGACGACCATCTGGACGGCGGAGGCGAGCAGCATGCCGATGACGACGGCGATGCCGGGGACGGCTCCCCGGGGCAGGCCGGTCGCGGCGAGCGGCCCGGACAGCAGGGCGGCGAGGGCCGGTTCGGCCAGCATGCCGACGACGAGGGAGGTGATGGTGATGCCGAGCTGGGTGCCGGAGAGCTGGAAGGACAGCTCCCGCAGGGCGTCGACGACCGTGCGGGCACGGCGGTCGCCCTCGGCGGCGGCGCGTTCGGCCTCGGGTCTCTCCACGGTGACGAGGCCGAATTCGGCCGCCACGAAGAAACCGTTGGCGAGGATCAGGGCGAAGGCCGCCAGGAGCAGGAGTAGCGGGATGGTCATGCCGCCGCCTCCGGAGGGAGGGCGGCGCGTGTACTACCGGACGATCCGTCCATTGCTGGAGGGAGTCACTCCTCTGGTCGATGGTGCCCACGGGCCTCGGGGTCCCGGGGCGTGTGGGAGGGCGCACGGCGGCGCCCCGCCACCAGGGTAGTCACTGAGATCGCGGCCGCAATGGGACGCAGCGACGAGGCCGGGCGGGCTCAGTGGTCGTTTGCGCCGGTTCCCCTGGTTTCGGCCAGCGCGCGCAGGGCGCGGGCGTCGCCGATCGCCTGGGCCTTGGCGACTCCGGGCTGGATGCCGAGGACGGGCAGGCTGGTGCCGTCGCTGAGGTCCAGGAACACCCACGGGTCGCCGGGGCGGAGGTTGACGCGCAGGATCTGCGCCCATTCCAGCCGGCGGGTGGTGGTCAGGTTGACCACGGTGACCCCGGCCTCGTCGGCGACCACCTTGGGGCGGCTGAGCAGGACGAGGACGGAGGTCAGCAGGGCGGCGGTGAAGACGAAGCTCACGCGCTCGCCCGGGCTGAGGTTCTCCAGCAGCAGCGCGACGGTGGTGATCGTCGCGAACATGGCCAGTCCGACGCTCAGCAGCACGGCCCGCGTCCGGTTCGGCCGGAAGGTGACCGGCAGGGCGGGCGGTGCGGGGTGGGCGGCGGACTCGGCCATGGGTGCGCTCGGTTCTGCGAGAGGTTCGAGGGGGGAAGTACCGGCTGTCGGGAAGGCCGGGTCAGAGACGGCAGGCGTGGATCGAGGTGGTGAGGATCGCACGCGCGCCGAGCTCGTACAGGTCGTCCATGATCCGCTGGGCTTCCTTGGCGGGGACCATCGCTCGGACGGCGACCCAGCCCTCGTTGTGCAGCGGGGAGATCGTCGGCGACTCCAGGCCCGGGGTGAGGGCGACCGCGCGCTCCAGGTGCTCGGCGCGGCAGTCGTAGTCCATCATCACGTAGCTGCGGGCCACCAGGACGCCCTGGAGGCGGCGCAGGAACTGGGCGACCTTGGGGTCGTCGGTGCCGGCTCCGGTGCGCCGGATGACGGTCGCCTCGGACTTGAGGATCGGCTCGCCGATGACCTCCAGGCCGGCGTTGCGCAGGCTGGTGCCGGTCTCGACGACGTCCGCGATGATCTGCGCGACGCCGAGTTCGATGGCGGTCTCGACCGCGCCGTCCAGGTGGACGATGGCGGCGTCGATGCCGAGTTCGGCGAGGTGCTTGGCGACGATTCCCTCGTACGAGGTGGCGATCGTCATCCCGCCGAAGTCCTCGGGGCCCTTCGCGGTGCCGGGCTTGGTGGCGTAGCGGAAGGTGGAGCGCCCGAAGTTCAGCGGGAGGATCTCCTCGGCGTTGGCCCCGGAGTCCAGCAGCAGGTCACGGCCGGTGATGCCGATGTCGAGCTTGCCCGAGGCGACGTAGATCGCGATGTCCTTCGGGCGGAGGTAGAAGAACTCGACCTCGTTGTCGGGGTCGACCGTGACGAGTTCCTTGGACTCCTTGCGCTGGCGGTAGCCGGCCTCATGGAGCATCGCCGACGCCGCTCCGGAGAGTGAGCCCTTGTTGGGGACGGCGATGCGCAGCATGGGGCTTCCTTTGGTGCGTAGGTGCGAAAGGGTGTGGGCGGGCGGGGGGCCCGTGGTGGTGCTCCGGCCTAGAGGTGCGCGTAGACGTCGTCGAGGGAGATCCCGCGCGCCACCATCATCACCTGGACGTGGTAGAGCAGCTGGGAGATCTCCTCGGCGGCGGCTTCCTTGCCCTCGTACTCGGCGGCCATCCAGACCTCGGCGGCCTCCTCGACGACCTTCTTGCCGATGGCATGGACGCCCTTGCCCACGAGCTCGGCGGTGCGGGAGGAGCTGGGGTCGCCGTTGGCGGCCTTGAGCTGGAGCTCCGTGAAGAGCTCTTCGAAGGTCTTGGAGGTGTTCGCCATGATGGTCCTCAGAATAAGGGGTCCCCCGCCGCCACTCAGCGCCAGGGTTCGCTGACCGTCCGCAGGGTCATGGCGGTGGAGACGGCGGCGGTGACCGCTTCGTGCCCCTTGTCCTCGTTCGACCCCTCGAGCCCGGCGCGGTCCAGCGCCTGCTCGTCGTTGTCGCAGGTCAGAACGCCGAAGCCGACGGGAACTCCGGTGTCGATCGACACCTGCACCAGGCCCTGGGTGACGCCCTGGCACACGTAGTCGAAGTGGGGGGTGCCGCCGCGGATGACCACTCCGAGGGCGACGATGGCATCGTAACCGCGACCGGCGAGTACCTTCGCCACGACCGGGAGCTCGAAGCTGCCGGGGACCCGGAGCAGGGTGGGCTCGTCGATGCCCAGCTCGTGCAGGGCCCGCAGGGCGCCGTCGACCAGACCGTCCATGACCTTCTCGTGCCACTGCGCCGCGATGACGGCGACGCGCAGGTCGCCGCAGTTCTTCACGCTCAGTTCGGGTGCGCCCTTGCCGCTCACAGCTCTGCTCCTCGGTGGTGGTTCCGGTGGTTCCGGGGTTCTGGGTGGACTGGGTCTCGGTGGACCGGGTCTCGGTGGGTGTGGTTACTGGTTGCCGCAGGCGGAGGTGGGCACGGCCCCCTCCAGCCAGGGCAGGTCGTGGCCCATGCGGTCCCGCTTGGTGCGCAGGTACCGCAGGTTGTGCTCGCCCGCCTCGACGGGCATGGGCTCCCGGCCGGTGACGGCGATGCCGTGGCGGACCAGCGCGGCGGACTTGTCCGGGTTGTTGGTCAGCAGGCGGACGCTGCGCACGCCGAGGTCGGCGAGGATCTGGGCCCCGGCCCCGTAGTCGCGGGCGTCGGCGGGCAGGCCCAGTTCCAGGTTGGCGTCGAGGGTGTCGCGGCCGCGTTCCTGGAGTTCGTAGGCGCGCAGCTTGGACAGCAGTCCGATGCCGCGGCCCTCGTGCCCGCGCAGGTAGACGACGACGCCCCGGCCCTCGGCCTGGATGCGGGCCATGGAGGCGTGCAGCTGGGGGCCGCAGTCGCAGCGCTGGGACTGGAAGATGTCGCCGGTCAGGCATTCGGAGTGCATGCGCACCAGGACGTCGGAGCCGTCGCCGACGTCGCCGTGGACGAGGGCGACGTGCTCGACGCCGTCGACGGTGGAGCGGTAGCCGTACGCCGTGAAGGCGCCGAACGAGGTCGGCAGGCTGACCTCGGCCTCGCGGCGCACGGTCGGCTCGGCGGAGCGGCGGTAGGCGATCAGGTCCTCGATGGAGATGATCGTCAGTCCGTGCTTGCGGGCGAAGGGGATCAGCTCGGGCAGGCGCAGCATGACGCCGTCCTCGCCGGCGATCTCCACGATGGCTCCGGCGGGGCGCAGTCCCGCGAGGCGGGCGAGGTCGACGGCGGCCTCGGTGTGGCCGTTGCGGACCAGTACGCCGCCGGGCTTGGCGCGCAGCGGGAAGACGTGGCCGGGGCGGACGAAGTCCGACGGCTCGCTGGAGCCGTTGGCCAGCAGGCGCAGGGTGGTGGCGCGGTCGGCGGCGGAGATGCCGGTGCTGACGCCGTGGGCGGCGCTCGCGTCTACGGAGACGGTGAAGGCCGTCTGCATCGACTCGGTGTTGTTCTGGACCATCTGGGGGAGTTCGAGCCGGTCCAGCTCGGGGCCCTCCATGGGGGCGCAGATCAGGCCGCGGCACTCGCTCATCATGAACGCGATGATCTCGGGGGTGGCCTTCTCGGCGGCGATGACGAGGTCGCCCTCGTTCTCGCGGTCCTCGTCGTCGACGACGACGATCGGCCGGCCCGCGGCGATGTCGCGGATGGCCTGCTCGATCGGGTCGAGCCGGAAGGTCTCCTGCGGACCGGCGTCGGGCACGTCCGGCACGGGCTTGAGGGTGGTCATGCCGTTGCTCCTTCGAGGGCCGGGGCGGGGTTGGTGCGCGAGCGCTGGTACCAGTCGTACGCGCCCCACAGGACGAGGGCGAAGTAGACGACGTAGACGAGGCCGGAGAAGGCCAGGCCGCTGTTGAAGGCGAGGGGGACGCCGACGAGGTCGACGAGGAGCCAGGCGAACCAGAACTCGACGAGGCCGCGGGCCTGGGCCACCATCGCCACGATCGTGCCGACGAAGATGTAGGCGTCGGCCCACGGGCTCCAGGACAGCGTCGGGACGAGGGTGAACAGGCCGCCGACGGCGAGGGTGCCCGCCGCTGCTCCGGCGAGGAGCAGGCCGCGCTCCTTCCAGGTGGCGGTGCGCACGGCGATGGTGCCGTCCTGGGCCTTCTGCCTGCCGAGCTGCCAGGCGCGCCAGCCCCAGACGGCTACGGCGATCACCAGGAGCTGCTTGCCGACGCCGCCCGCGAGGTGGGCGGAGGCGTACGCGGCGACCAGGATCAGGCCGGAGAGGAGCTGGGCGGGCCAGGTCCATATGGAGCGGCGCCAGCCGAGGGCGAGGGCGGCCAGGCCCATCAGGTTGCCGATCATGTCGGACCAGATGACCTTCTGGCCGAAGACGGCGAAGGCCTCGGTGTTGAGCCAGGTCAGGGCGCTCATCGCTGCTCTCCCTGCGCGTGGAGCGGGTCGACTCCGGCGGCCAGCAGGCGTTCGACGTACTTCGCGAGGACGTCGACCTCCAGGTTGACCGGGTCGCCGGGCTGCTTGATGCCCAGGGTGGTCAGCGCGAGGGTGGTGGGGATGAGGCTGATGGTGAAGTGGTCGGCGGCGGCCTCGACCACGGTCAGGCTGACGCCGTCGACGGTGATGGAGCCCTTCTCCACGACGTACCGGGCCAGCTGCGCCGGGAGGGCGACCTTGACGAGCTCCCAGTGCTCGGAGGGGGTGCGGGAGAGGATCTCGCCGGTGCCGTCCACGTGCCCCTGGACCAGGTGGCCGCCGAGGCGTCCGCCGAGGGCCATCGGGCGTTCCAGGTTGACGCGGGATCCCGCGGCGAGGGCGCCGAGGCTGGAGCGGTTCAGGGTCTCCTGCATGACGTCGGCGGTGAACTCGCCGTCGGCGGTCTCCACGACGGTCAGGCAGACGCCGTTGACGGCGATCGAGTCACCGTGCTTGGCGCCCTCGGTCACGACCGGGCCGCGCAGGCGGAAGCGGGAGGCTTCGGCGAGCGGCTCGACGGCGGTGACCTCGCCCAGTTCTTCGACGATTCCGGTGAACACTCAGTGCTCCTTGGGGGCGGTGGGACGGGAGGGGCGTGCGGGTGTGGCGGTGATGCGGATGTCCGTGCCGAGGCGCGTGGTCTCGGTGAGGGTGAGCCGGAGGGCGTCGGCGATGGTCGCGATCCCGGCGTCGGCGAGGGCGGCGGGGCCGGCGCCGAGCAGGACGGGGGCCAGGTAGCCGACCACCTTGTCGACGGCTCCGGCGGCGACGAAGGCGCCCGCCACGGTGGAGCCGCCTTCGAGGAGGACGGAGCGCACGCCGCGCCGGTGCAGCTCGGCGAGGAGGGCGTGGACCGAGAGGCCGGTCTTGTCGTGGGGCAGCCGGACCAGGTCGACGCCGGGCAGGTGGCCGGTGTCGGCGTCCTGTCCGACGGCGATGAGGGTCGGGGCGGCGCCGTCGAGGACGCGGGCGCCGGGCCGGACGGTGGCGTGGGTGTCGAGGACGACCCGCAGGGGCTGGACGGCGCTTTCGATCCCGCGCACCGCGAGGTGGGGGTCGTCGGCGCGCAGGGTGCCGGAGCCGACGACGACGGCGTCGGCCTCGGCGCGCAGCCGGTGGACGTCGGCGCGGGATTCGGCGCAGGTGATCCAGCGGCTGGTGCCGTCGGCGGCGGCGGTACGGCCGTCGAGGGTGGCGGCGTACTTCCACAGGACGTACGGGCGGCCGAGGCGCACGGAGGTCAGCCAGGCGGCGTTGCCCTCCTCGGCCTCGTCCGCGAGGAGCCCGGCCGAGGTGTCGATCCCGGCGGCGCGCAGGGTGGCGGCGCCGCCGCTGGCCTGGGGGTTCGGGTCGGAGACGGCGTAGACGACGCGGGCGACGCCGGCCTCGACGAGGGCGCCGGCGCAGGGACCCGTACGGCCGGTGTGGTTGCAGGGTTCGAGGGTGACGTAGGCGGTGCCGCCCCGGGCGGCGTCTCCCGCGGCGCGCAGGGCGTGGACCTCGGCGTGCGGGCCGCCGGCGCGCTGGTGCCAGCCTTCGCCCACGACGTCGCCCCCGGGGCCGGTGATGACGCAGCCGACGACGGGGTTGGGGCTGGTGGAGCCGAGTCCGCGGGCGGCGAGCTCGATGGCCCGGCGCATGGCGACGGCGCTCGGGTCGGGTGCTGCCTGCGCGGCGTGTGTCGCCACCGGGTCCTCCTGCCTCATCGGGCACGGACTCCGGGGCCTGTCGGGTGACGACAGATGAAGCGGGTGGTACACGCGGGGACGCCGGGGCCGGATTCACGGTCCGTTCCGGGACTGGATCCCGAGACGTATCCGCTGGGGATACGCCGATGGACCGCCGACGGCGGCGTACCGGTGACTGCCCGCCGCGCACTGCCTCCCATCCGGACTTTAACCGTCGGTCCAGGAATTTCACCTGGTCAACCGGCCGCTGGATGCGGACGGGTCGCGGACTATAACCGCCGGTTCGGAATTACACCGACCCCGGAGTGCGCTGCTACTGGTACTTAGGGCCAGTGTGCCACGGGTGATCGGCGGCCATGCGAGTGAATCGCTGTGGCCTGGGTCACAAACAAGCCGTTCTCGAGCGGTGACCGCGGGTCACCTGTACGCGGCCGGTGCGCCGCCCGCGTCCCGCCCGCGCGGGACCGGTACTCCCGGCCGGGCTTTGGTCCAGACCTATTGACGGGTTGGTCTAGTCCTCTTAACGTTCCCTTCATCTTCCCCGGGAGCCGGCCCTGCCGACGTGCGCACGTCACAGGCCAACCAGCGCCACATTTCTGCTTGTTGAGCACGTCGTGTCCTGCCATCCTCCCCTCCCCAGGAGGCACCATGCCCTCCCCCACTCGTACGAGAGCGCTGCTCCTGGCATCCGGCGCCGCAATCGCCGGCCTGCTGGTCGGCGGGCTCTCCGCGGGCGTCTCGCACGCCGCCGACAACGAGAGCTGTCGCCCCGACGGGCTGTACAAGACCCCCGGGGTCGACGTCCCGTACTGCTCGGTCTACGACTCCGAAGGCCGCGAGAAGATGGGCGCCGACCACCAGCGCCGCGTCATCGGCTACTTCACCGGCTGGCGCACCGGCAAGGACGGCACTCCCGCCTACCTCGCCAACAACATCCCCTGGTCCAAGGTCACCCACCTGAACTACGCCTTCGCGCACGTCGGCGCCGACAACAAGATCTCGGTCGGCTCGGACAACGTGAACAACGCGGCCACCGGCATGACCTGGCCGGGCGTGGCGGGTGCCGAGATGGACCCGTCGCTCCCCTACAAGGGCCACTTCAACCAGCTGACGAAGTTCAAGAAGCAGTACCCGAACGTCAAGACGCTGATCTCGGTCGGCGGCTGGGCGGAGACCGGCGGCTTCTTCGGCGACGACGGCAACCGGGTCGCCTCCGGCGGGTTCTACTCGATGGCGACCAACGCCGACGGCTCGGTCAACCAGGCCGGCATCGACACCTTCGCCGACTCCTCGGTCGAGTTCATCCGCAAGTACGGGTTCAACGGCGTCGACATCGACTACGAGTACCCGACCACGATGAAGGACGCGGGCAACCCGCTCGACTGGCAGCTGTCCAACGCCCGCCGCGCGGGCCTCGTCAAGGGCTACGACGCCCTGATGAAGAGCCTGCGCGAGAAGCTGGACCGGGCCGGCGCCACCGACGGCAAGCACTACATGCTGACCGTCGCCGCCCCCTCCTCCGGCTACCTGCTGCGCGGCATGGAGACGTTCCAGATGCAGAAGTACCTGGACTACGTCAACATCATGTCCTACGACCTGCACGGCGCCTGGAACGAGTACGTCGGCCCGAACGCCTCGCTCTTCGACGACGGCAAGGACGCCGAGCTGGCCGCCGCGAACGTCTACGGCAGCTCCCAGTACGGCGGCATCGGCTACCTGAACACCGACTGGGCGTACCACTACTTCCGCGGCTCCATGCCGGCCGGCCGCATCAACATCGGCCTGCCGTACTACACCCGCGGCCACAAGAACGTGCAGGGCGGGACCGACGGCCTGTGGGGCAAGGCGGCCGCGACCACCTGCCCGGCCGGCGCGGGTCTGACCAAGTGCGGTGACGGCGCGACCGGCATCGACAACCTGTGGCACGACAAGGACACCAACGGGGTCGAGTCCCCCGCCGGCTCCAACCCGATGTGGCACGCCAAGAACCTGGAGAAGGGGATCGTCGGCGACTACGTCACCAAGTACGGCTTCCCGGCGAACACCGCGCTGACCGGCACCTACGCCCGCAAGTACGACTCGACGCTGGTCGCGCCGTGGCTGTGGAACGCGCAGAAGAAGGTGTTCCTCTCCACCGAGGACGAGCAGTCGGTCGCCGCCAAGGCGGACTACGTGGTCGACCGCGGCATCGGCGGCACCATGGTCTGGGAGATGGCCGGCGACTACGGCTGGAACGCCGCCAAGGGCCAGTACGAGATGGGCGACACGCTCACCACGCTGATGTACGACAAGTTCAAGGCGGCCTCCCCGTACGGGGCGAAGAAGTCCAACACCGCGCTGCCGGCCCAGGCCGTGGACGTGAAGGCGGAGTTCACCGAGTTCAAGCTCGGCGACTCCAACTACCCGCTCACCCCGAAGGTCAAGATCACGAACAACACGAAGTCGGCGCTGCCGGGCGGCACCGAGTTCCAGTTCGACTACTCGACCTCGGCCCCGAACAACGCCTCGGACCAGTCCGGCTTCGGCACCAAGGTCGTCAAGAGCGACCACACCGGCAGCAACGTCGGCGGGCTGAAGGGCGACTTCCACCGGGTTTCGCTGAAGCTGCCGGCGTGGCAGTCGCTCGCCCCGGGAGCCTCGGTCGACCTGGCCTTCAACTACTACCTGCCGGTGTCCACGCCCTCCAACTGGACGGTGAACATCTCCGGCACGACGTACGCCTTCGCCGGGGACCTGGCGCGCGGCACCACGGTCGTGGAGCCGGGCGGCACCCAGCCGCCGACCACCCCCCCGACCACCCCGCCCACGACTCCCCCGACGACCCCGCCGACCACGCCTCCGACGACCCCGCCGGGCGGCACCTGCACCGGTCCGGCCTACGTGGCGGGCCAGATCTACAACACCGGCAACGTCGTCTCGCACAACGGCCGCTACTGGAAGGCCCAGTGGTGGACGCAGAACGAGGCTCCGGGCACCACGGGCGAATGGGGCGTCTGGAAGGACCAGGGCGCCTGCTGACACCCGGTGCGTGAGCACCGCTGAACGCGCGTGAGGACCCGGTGGCCCGGCGGCCACCGGGTCCTCGTGCGCCCCGCGCAACCGGTGGTGCTTTCCGGGTTCCTCCCGCGGGGCTGTCACGTTTCGCGGGGCCGTCCTGTCTCAGCTGGTGCACGCACACCGCGCGGGAAGGGACGGACACATCATGAGCACGATCCTCGTCACCGGAGGCACCGGGAACCTCGGAGCCCTGGTCGTCGCCCGGCTCCGGGACCGGGGCCACGAGGTCCGGGTGCTGAGCCGGCACGCGCCGGACCACCCGGTCGACCTGCGGGACGGCCGTGGGCTGGACGCGGCGATGGCCGGCGCGGAGGTGGTCGTGCACTGCGCGAGCAGCCCGCGCGGGGGCGACGGGGCGGCCGCCCGGCACCTGGTCGGGGCGGCCCGCCGGTCGGGGAGCGTCACGAACCTCGTGTACATCTCGATCGTCGGGGTGGACGTGGTGCCGCTCGGCTACTACCGGACGAAGCTGGCGGTGGAGCGGCTGCTGGAGGCGTCCGGGCTCGGCGTCACGATCCTGCGGACCACCCAGTTCCACGATCTGGTGGCGCAGGTGGCGGACACGGCGGCGAAGCTGCCGGTGGCGCTGGTGCCCAAGGGCGTACGGGTGCAGCCGATCGCGGCCCCGGAGGTCGCGGACCGGCTGGCGGAGCTGGCGGTGCCCCGCCCGGCGGGCCGCGTCGCGGACATGGGCGGCCCGCAGGTCCGCACCCTGGCGGAACTGGTCCGCGTCCGCCTCGTGGCGACCGGGCGGCGCCGCCGGGTGGTCGAGGTCCCGCTCGCCGGAAAGGCGTACGCGGGCTTCCGGCGCGGCGGAAACCTGGCCCCGTCCCACGCGGTGGGCCGGATCGGCTTCGACGAGTACCTCCGGGGCGCACGCGGCTGAGCCGGGGCGCGGCCGACGGCGCGCGGGCGAGCGGGCGGGAGCCGGGGCCGGGCTCGGGCCGGGGCGCGTGCTGATGCCGGGTCGGGCGCGGGGACCGGGTCCCGGGCGAGCACCGGACCCCGGCCGCGCCGGAGCCGGGCCGGGCGTCGAGGCCGGGGCGGTCAGGTGCCGAAGAGGGTGGACTGGGCGGCTTCGCGGGCGGCCAGGCGGGCGCCCTCGATGACGGCCGGGCCGCCGAGGGCGGTGGCGCGGACCGCCGTCGGGACGGGGGTCAGGGTGGTGAGGCGGTGGGCTACCCGGGCGGCGAGGCCGTCGCCGCCCGCGCGGCCGAGTTCGCCGCCCAGCACCACGCAGCCCGGGTCGAGGACCGCGGCGACGGCCGCCGCCCCGAGGGCGAGCCGCTCGGCGAGGGCGTCGAGGAAGGCCTCCCCGGCGGCCCCGGCGACGGCCTCCTCCGCCGGACCGCGGAAACCGTGTTCCGCCGCGAGGGCGGTCACCCCCGCGCGGCCCGCCAGGGCGTGGAAGCCCCCGCCGCAGTCGGTGGCGGAGGGCAGTCCGGCGGTACCGGGGACCGGGAGGAAGCCGATCTCGCCGGCCCCGCCGGAGGCGCCCCGGCGCAGCCGCCCGTCCAGGACGACGGCGGCCCCCACCCCCGCGCCGAGCCACAGCAGCACGAAGGAGTCCAGGTCGCGGGCGGCGCCGACGCGCTGCTCGGCCAGGGCGGCGAGGTTGGTCTCGTTCTCCACGACCACCGTGGCCGGCAGCCGCCGCTGGAGGGCCGTGACGAGGTCCCGGTGCCAGGACGGCAGCCCGATGGTGTCGCCCAGCTCGCCGCTGGCGGGGGCGACCAGGCCCGGTGCGCCGACGACCACCGTGTGCAGCCGGTCGGCGCCCGCCTCGCGGGTGAGCTCCTCCAGCCGGTCCACGGCCTCGCCGACCGCGTCGACGGGCAGTTCGGCCCGGGCCAGGGTCCGCCCGAGCAGGTCGGTGACGACGGCCGTCGCACGGTCCGTACGGACGTCCAGGGCGGCCAGGTGGGCGCGGCGGGCGACGATCCCGTACAGCCGGGCGTTGGGGCCGCGCCGCTGTTCTCCGGACTCTCCCACGACCTCGATCAGGCCCGCGCCGGTGAGCCGCTCGACGAGGTCGGCGACGGAGGGCCGGGACAGGCCGGTCAGCTGCTTGAGCTGGGTCGCCGTCAGCGGACCCTCGGCCTGGAGGAGTTCCAGCGCCAGGCGGTCGTTCATGGCCCGGGCGGTGCTCGGCGAGGCGGGGGACGGGACGGAGGCGGTCGTCAGCACCTTGGCAGGGGTCACGGCGCCCATCTTAGGGAGGTTCACGGCACTAACCATCAGGCAGGGTACCTGATAGTTTACGTCGCATGACCGGGGAAACCGACCTCAGCCCGGCGCGGCTGCGCCGTGCCCGCTTCGCGATAGCCGCCGTCTTCTGCGCGCACGGCGCCGTGACGGGCTCCTTCGCCACCCGCATCCCCTGGATCCAGGACCACGCGCAGCTCAGCGCCGGCACCCTGGGCCTCGCCCTGGCCTTCCCCGCCCTGGGCGCGGCGCTCGCGATGCCGCTGGCCGGGCGGATCAACCACCGGTTCGGCGCCCGCACCGCCCTGCGGGGGCTGCTGTCGCTGTGGACCCTGTCCCTGGTCCTGCCGGCCCTGGCGCCGAACCTGGTGACCCTGTGCGCCGCGCTCTTCGTCTACGGGGCCACCTCCGGGATGTCGGACGTGGCGATGAACGCGCTCGGGGTGGAGACCGAGAACCGGCTCGGCCGCTCGATCATGTCCTCGCTGCACGGCATGTGGAGCGTGGGCGCGCTGCTGGGCTCGGCCGCCGGGACGGTCGCCGCGCACCTGGGGGCCGACGCGCGGCTCCACCACGTGGTGGCCGCGCTCGCCCTGACCGTGGCCGGGCTGGTCGCCGTACGGGGGGTGCTGGACCTGAAGGGCGATCAGGACGCGGAGGCTCCGCCGCACTTCGCGCTGCCGCCGAAGTCCTCCCTGCTGATCGGCGCCGTCGGGTTCTGCGCCGTGTTCGCCGAGGGTGCGAGCCTGGACTGGTCGGCGGTGTACCTGCGGGACGTGCTGCACACGGACGCGGGTCTGGCGGCCGCCTCCACCACCGCCTTCGCGCTGACCATGGCCCTGGCCCGGCTCGCCGGGGACCGGGTGGTCGACCGGTTCGGGGCCGTGCGCACCGTCCGGGCGGGCGGCGTACTGGCCACCCTGGGCGGGCTGCTGGTGGTCTCGGTCCGGCATCCGGCGGGGGCCCTGGCCGGGTTCGCGCTGATCGGGCTGGGCATCGCGGTGGTGGTCCCGCTGGCCTTCGCGGCGGCGGCGCGCAGCGGGCCGGCTCCGGCGCAGGCCATCGCCGGCGTCGCGACGATCACGTACACCTCGGGGCTGATCGCTCCGTCGGCGATCGGTGCGGTGGCGGACGCGACCTCGCTGGTGGTGTCGTTCGGGCTGGTCACGCTGCTGGCCTTCGCGCTGGTGGCGGGGGCCGCCGTCCTGCGGCAGAAGCCGGTGCCGCCCACCACGGATCCCGCCAATCGGGACGAACCCGCACCTATCGGCCCGTAATATGGCGGCTGGCCTGCCGCGGCGAATGCGGCAGGCCGCCAGGATGCTTGACGGGCCGTTGGAACGGAAGTGGTGGAACATGGGCTTCGGCGTGCGCTGGACCCTGCACGGAGACGGGCGGACCCCCGCTCCCGGCGCGGTGGTACGGCCGGACGAGCGGCTGTCGTGGCCGCGCACCGCCGGGCTCGGCGCCCAGCACGTCGTCGCGATGTTCGGCGCGAGCTTCGTCGCCCCGGTCCTGATGGGCCTGGATCCCAACCTGGCCATCATGATGTCCGGCATCGCGACGGTCATCTTCCTCCTCGCGACGCGCGGCCGGGTCCCCTCCTACCTGGGCTGTTCCCTGTCCTTCGTGGGTGTCGCGGCGGCGATCCGGGCGGGCGGCGGGGACAGCGCCGTCGTCACCGGCGCGGTGTTCGTGGTCGGCGTCGCCCTGTTCCTCGCGGGTCTGGCCGTGCAGCGGTTCGGCGCCCGGATCATCCACGCGGCGATGCCGCCCGTGGTGACGGGCGCGGTCGTGATGCTGATCGGCTTCAACCTGGCGCCGGTCACGGCCTCGACGTACTGGCCGCAGGACCAGTGGACGGCGCTGCTGACCATGCTGTTCACCGGGCTCGCGGTGGTGTGCCTGCGCGGCTTCTGGTCGCGCATCGCGATCTTCCTGGGCCTGATCTTCGGGTACGCGATCTCCTGGCTCTTCGACCTCGTCTTCGGGAAGATCCACTCGACGACCGGCGGGCCCGAGGCCGTCGACCACTGGCGCCTGGACCTGTCCGGGGTCGGCAAGGCCGACTGGATCGGGCTGCCGTCCTTCCACGCGCCGGCCTTCGAATGGTCGGCGATCCTGATCGCGCTGCCCGTCGTGATCGCCCTCATCGCGGAGAACGCCGGGCACATCAAGGCCGTCGGCGAGATGACCGGCGACCCGCTCGACGACAAGCTCGGCACCGCGATCGCGGCGGACGGCGCCGCGTCGATGCTGTCCACGGCGGTCGGCGGCCCGCCGAACACCACGTACTCCGAGAACATCGGCGTCATGGCGGCCACCCGCGTCTACTCCACCGCGGCCTACTGGGCGGCGGCGGGCTTCGCGCTGCTCTTCGGCCTGTGCCCCAAGTTCGGCGCGGTCGTCGCCGCGATCCCGGGCGGGGTGCTGGGCGGGATCACCGTGATCCTGTACGGCATGATCGGCCTGCTCGGCGCGCAGATCTGGATCAGCGGACGCGTGGACCTGCGCAACCCCCTGAACCTGGTGCCGGCCGCGGCGGGCATCATCATCGGCGTCGGCGGGGTCACCCTCCAGATCACCGACAGCTTCGAACTGGGCGGCATCGCCCTCGGCACCATCGTGGTGATCACCGGCTACCACGCCCTGCGGTACTTCGCCCCGGCCCACCTCAAGACGCAGGAACCGCTGCTGGACTCGGGCACCTCGGAGTACGACGCGAAGACCGGCCCGGACGGCGACGACAAGCGGGGTTGACGCGGTTCCGCCGGAGTTTCGCCCGAACCGGGGAAGCCTGCGGCCAAGTTCCCCGCACCGCCCGTCCGGGCTGCGACGCTGCCTGACATGGAAGCGGTACTCGCGCGGATGCGCGCCCTCGACGAGCGGCTCCCCGCACAGGACGGCGTCGCCGTCTTCAACCGGGTGTACCTGACGGTGACGCAGACGCTGCACCACCGGATCGAGCACGGCGGGTTCCCCGCGCCCCGGACCGCGCGGACCCTGAGCGTGCGGTTCGCCGAGCGCTACCTGACGGCGGTGGAGGCGGACCGGGCACCGGCCTGCTGGCGGCCGCTGCTCCAGTACCGCCGCCACCCGGGGGTGCGTCCGCTCCAGCACGCGCTGGCCGGGATCAACGCGCACATCGGCCACGACCTGGCGCTGGCCGTGGTGTCGACCTGCCGGGCCCTGGACTGCGCTCCGGCGGCCCTGGAGGCCGACTTCGACCGGGTCGGGGACACGCTGGTGGCCCTGGAGGAACAGATCCGGGACGAGCTGATGCCGGGCCCGGACCTCCTGGAGATCGCCGACCCGCTGACGCACCTGCTCGGCTCCTGGAGCCTGGAACGCGCCCGCGACGGGGCCTGGTCCGCCGCCCGGCTGCTGTGGACGCTGCGCCGCGCCCCCGAACTGGCGGAGGAGTTCACCGAGTCCCTCGACGCCGGCGTCGGCCTGGTGGGCCGCTGCCTGCTGACGCCGACCGCCCCGAAACCCCGTGCCGCCCTCGCCTTCGCGCCCCTGGTGCCGTGACCGTAAAGGTCCGCCTGGTCGCGACGCCCGGCACGGCACGGCACTAACCTGACGCGGTGACCAGCTTCGCGACGCACCGCCGACGGGTGCACGACACCGGGCTCCCGCCGTACCGGCGGCTGTCGGCGCTGCGCACCTGCCTGACGGAGTTCGCCCCGTACGGGCTGCGCGCCACCTTCCACCACCTGCGCGGCAGCGCCGGCATCCCCCGGGACCCGGCGGACGACCCGGACGCCCTGGTGCGGGCGGTGGAGGAGCTGCACGCGGCCCGGGAGGTCTGGCTGCCGGGCATCCTGGACTGGCAGGAGCGGCGCCGGGCGCAGAAGCGGGCGGGGGTGCGCCGGCCGGTGCCGCCGCAGCCGCAGGCGTGGGTGCCGTGCCCGAACCTGGAGTTCCATCCGCTGGGCCCGCTGCCCGCGGTGGTCCCGGCGATCCTGCGGGCGCGGACGTACGCCGGTCCGGGCTGCCCGGTCTGCGAGGCCGACCACGGCGGCGTGCGGTGGAGCGACGGCTACGGCGTGTACCGCCTGTGCGCCCACTGCGGGGTGGCCTCCGACCGGACTCCGGCGGAGCGGGACGTCCCCCTGCGCATCGCCCGCGCCGTGCGCTGGAAGGCCGTGTGGCACGGCGACGACGCGGGCGGTGCCGGCGGCGGCCCCTGACCCGGTCCCGATCCGGTCGGGGAATGGGAACGGGCCGCCCCCCGCGCTGTTCGCGCGGGGGCGGCCCGTTGTCGTGGGGGCTCCGGGGACGGTCAGTCCTCGGGGAGCTCGACCGGGGCGATGTCGTCGTAGACGTCGCCCGGGCCCGGGTTGGTGGCGTCGGTGGAGCCGCCGAGGTGGTGCATGACGCCCCAGACGGCGTTGAGGGCGGTCTGGACGGCGCCCTCGGCCCAGCCGGCCGTCCAGGAGATGTCGTCGCCCGCGAGGAAGATGCCGCGCTTGTCCTCGGGGAGGCGGTCCTGCATGAAGTGGGTGAACAGGCGCCGCTGGTAGCGGTAGTGGCCCGGGAGGTTGGCCTTGAACGCGCCCATGAAGTAGGGCTCGTTCTCCCAGGACACGGTGACGGGGTTGCCGATGACGTGGCGGCGGATGTCGACCTTGGGGTAGATCTCGCCGAGGGACTTCAGCATGACCTCCATCCGCTCGTTCGCGGACAGCGGCAGCCACTTCAGGCTGTCGTCGCACCAGGTGTACGAGAGGCAGATGACGGCCGGCTTGTCCGGGCCGTTGTCCAGCAGGTAGGTGCCGCGGGTCATGCGGTCCGTGAGGGTCATCGACATGACGTCGCGGCCCGTCTCCTCGTCCTTGTCGAGCCAGAAGGGGCGGTCGACGGGGACGAAGAGCTTGCTGGACTCCATGTAGTGGGTGCGCTCGATCGCCGTCCAGTGGTCGATCGGGAACAGCGTGTCGTCACAGGCGATCTTGGACAGCAGCATCCAGGACTGGGCGGTGAAGATCGCGGCGCGGTACGTGCGGATGTCGCCGGAGGCGTCCGTGACCGTGATGCGGTTGCCCGCGGTGCGGTGCAGGCGGGTGACGGCGGGGCGCGGGGTGCCGTCGTGCAGGGTGGACAGGGAGGTGCCCTGGGCCCAGTGGACGATCTTCTCGGGCTCGCGCTCCCACAGGCGCAGCGGCAGCTGCTGCGAGCCGCCGACGATGCCGCGGTGGTGGTCGTCGGCCTCGGTGTAGACGACGCGGAGGATCTCCAGGATGGAGTTCGGGAAGTCGGTGTCCCAGCCGCCGGTGCCGAAACCGACCTGGCCGAAGATCTCGCGCTTGCGGAAGGACTGGAAGGCCTCGGACTTGCAGAGGAACCCGTAGAAGGTCTCGTCGTCGAGCTTCTCGACGAGCTTCGCCCAGATCTCGCGGATGCGCGGGACGTCCCGCTCGCGCATCGCGGTGTTCATGTCGGAGAAGTCGGCGCCCTCGTCGAGGCAGGCGTTCCACGCGGCGGACACGTCGCGGTAGACCTGCGGGAGGTCGGCGATGGTCTCGGCGTAGTGGGTCTCGCCCTTGAGGTCGACGACCGTCGAGGGGGTGGCCTCGGCGAGCGGGTTCGGGAACGGCTCGGTGACGAGGCCGACGAGGTCGATGTAGTGCTGGAGGGCCGTGGAGGACGGCGGGAAGCGCATGGCGCCCATCTCCGCGGTCAGTTCCTCGGTGCCGGCGCCCTCGAAGCCGACGGTGCGCAGGCGGCCGCCGATCTGGTCGGCTTCGTAGACGACGGGCTTGAGGCCCATCTTCATCAGCTCGTAGGCGGAGATGATGCCGGACAGTCCGCCGCCGATGACCGCGACCTCGGTGCCGTGCTCGGTCGCCGGTATCTGGCCCAGGCCCGCGGGGTGGGCGAGGAAGTCGTCGTAGGCGTACGGGAAGTCCGGCCCGAACATGGTGATCGGGGGCTGTCCGTCGCTGTGCGGGACGGCGGTGGTGGGCACCGTGGACGTCATGGGGGTACGTCTCCTTGCGGGCGGGGCAGGCGGGGCGGGGGGAAGTGGGTCTCAGACGAGGGAGGCGTAGAGCCCCGGGCGGCGGTCGCGCAGGTACGGGTTGGTCTCGCGCGAGGCGGTCAGCAGCTCGGGGTCGGCCTCGCCGAACACCAGCTCCTCGCCGCGGCCGGCCCGGGTCCGGGTGACCCCGTCGGGGCTCGCCAGGCAGCTGAGTCCGACGAACTCGAACTCGCCTTCCGGGCCGGTGCGGTTGACGTACGCGATGTACATCTGGTTCTCGAAGGCCCTGACGGGGACCAGCTGTTCGGCGACGAACTGGAACGGGTGCATCTGCGCGGTCGGAACCAGGAGGAGGTCGGTTCCGGCGAGCGCGTGCGCCCGGACGTTCTCGGGGAACTCCACGTCGTAGCAGATCATGATGCCGACGCGGAGGCCGTTCAGGTCCGCCTGGACGACGGGGGCGTCGCCGGGGGTGAAGGCGGCCTGCTCGAAGGAGCCGAAGAGGTGGGTCTTGCGGTAGTTCGCGAGTGCGGTCCCGTCGGGGCCGATGAGCTGCGCCGCGTTGTAGACCGCCCCGTCCGCCGCCCGCTCCGGGTAGCCGTACAGGACGGCGGTCCCGTGGCGGCGGGCGATCTCGCCGATGGCGACGGCGGACGGGCCGTCGGCGGCTTCGGCGAGGCCGGGGACGTCCTGGAGGTCCAGCGCGTAGCCGGTCAGGAACATCTCCGAGGTCACGAGGAGCCCGGCCCCGCCCTGTGCGGCGCGCGCCGCGGCCTCGTCGAGCTGCTTGAGGTTCTCGGCGGTGTCGCCGAGCCGTCCGGAGCTCTGGAGGAGGGCGGTGCGCAGCGGGGGCATGGGCGTACCTCTGTGGCAGGTGGGGAGGGGGTCGTAAAACGGTACGTTCGGACGTTCGACCGCGACAAGCCGTGAGCGTTGCGCTGGCCGCATCGATTCGTTGCGCGTTCGGCGGCTTGTGCGGTGATTCGTTGCGCGGTGTGTCCTACGACGCGTCGTGCGGCCCCCGCCCGGGTCCCGGCCGGACCCCGGGCCCTTTGGCCGGGCGGCGTCAGGCGGCCGTGCCGAAGGCCGGGTGGGCGCGCAGGCGCCGTACGTACGCCCGGGTCCGCGGGCCCGCGCCGGGCAGGACGGCGGGGTCGAGGAGGGCGACCCACAGGTCCACGTCGGCGAGGGTCGGCCGGTCCCCCAGAGCGTACGGCCGTACGGCCAGCCAGCGCTCCAGGAGGTCCAGGGCGGCGGCGCGGGCGGTCTGCGGCGCGGCCTCGTCGAGCAGGGCCCGCACGGCCCCGGCGAGGCGGGCGGGGAGCGGCGGGCTCAGGTCGGGGCGGCCGGCGAGGCGGACGGCGAGGTCGTCGAGGATGTCGGGGGCGTGGTTGCTGACGACGCGGCCGCTCCAGGTGTCGCACAGGGCGGGTACGGCCAGGGCGCCGTCGTAGTGGTGCCCGGCGGCCTCGTAGGCCCGGCGCAGGGCGGCGTGGGTGGCGGGCGGGCCGAGCAGGGTGGAGCCGACCGAGCCGGTCAGGCCCAGCAGGGCGAGGGCGGTCTCCACGCGCAGGGAGCGCGGACAGCCGGTGGACAGGTAGAGGTGGTAGCGGTGCGGGGCCGGGGAGAACCCGGCGCCGATCCGTCCGCGCGGGGCGGGCACGGAGGCGGTGCGGGGCATGAGCATCGGAACCATGACGACTCTCCTGTGTCCCTTCCCCCGGCGGGGTCGGGACGGGTCGGGCCGGGCCCCGGCCCGGGGTGCGCGGGCGGGGCTCGGCCGGGGGCCGGTCTGGGCGGGGCGGGGCTGTCCGGTCGGGAGGCGCCCGCGTGGCGGGGCTTGGCGCCGGCGGGTCTGGGTGGGGCGGTGCCGGCCCCGCCCGGCGTCGGCCCCGCCCGGCCGGGGCGCGGGGCGGAGCCGGGCGGGCAGAACCGGGTCGGGGGCGGGCGGACCGGCCCGCTCCGAGCGGGCGGGCTGGCTGGCTGGCTGGCTGGCTGGCTGGGGGCGGACCGGGTCGGGGGCGGGTCGGATCCGGGCAGAGCGGGTCGGGGGCGGGCGGAGCGGACCGCTCCGGGGCTGGCTGGATGCGGGCAGGGCTGGCCGAGGGCGGGAGCGGATGCCACCGGTCCCGTCCGCAGGGGCGGGACGGGCCGCTCGGACCTGGTGCGGTCCGGGGGCGGGCGTCTGTGGCGGGGGTGGACCCCCGCCGCACGGGGGACCGGGGCCCGGCCCGGCCGCGCGCGTGGGCGCCCCGGCCCCGTTCGGGGCTGCGGGACGGTGCGGCGGAGCCGGGGGGCGGGGTGGTCCGGTCAGGCGCGCGGGGCGGCGAAGGAGCTGCAGACGCGGAGGAGGTCGATGTGCAGGCGCCGGGTCAGCCACCAGCGCCGCGGGGTCCGCGCCCCCGCGCCGGGTGTGCCGGTCGTCTCCACCGCTCGCATGTCACCTGCTCCTCGGGGCCCGGGCATAACCTGCCCGCGACGGACGCTGACGGCAACGGCCGTCCCCCGCAGTCTCGTGGCGCCGTGCGGGGGCCGTCAAGAAGGCGGTCGCACCGGCCTCGAACCCCGATGGAAGGATTCCGGTACCAGATGTCCACCGACAACTCGGCTGCCCCGCTGGACAATCCGGTGTGGGCGGCGCTGACCGGCCCGCACCGGCCGTTCGCCCAGTTCTCCCGGTCCGGCGGCGCGGCGGACACGGCCGGCGCGACCGGCGGGGGCGGCGCCCTGGCCGCGCGCTACCTGCCGGACGCGAACCCCTTCGCCGCGCTCTCGGACCCGGACGACCCCCGCTCCTGGGCGGCGCTCGCCGCCCTGGCCGGGCCCGGCGAGGTCGTGTGGCTGACCGGGCTGCCCACCCCGCCGCCGGGCTGGGAGACGGTGGCGTCGATACCCGGCGTGCAGCTCGACGGGCGGGCGGTGCGCGCCGCACCGGAGCCCGAGGCGGTGCGGCTCGGGCCGGCCGACGTCCCGGAGATGCTGGAGCTGGTCCGGCTGACCGAGCCCGGACCGTTCCTGCCGCGGACCGTCGAGCTCGGCACGTACCTCGGGATCCGGCACGGGGGCCGGCTCGTGGCGATGGCCGGGGAGCGCATGCGGCCGCCCGGCTGGGCGGAGATCAGCGCGGTGTGCACGCACCCGGGGCACCGGGGCCGGGGGCTGGCGGGGCGGCTGGTCCGGGCGGTGGCCGCCGTCGTGCGGGAGCGCGGGGACAGCCCCTTCCTGCACGCGGCCGCGGCCAACACCGGCGCCGTCCGGCTGTACGAGTCGATGGGCTTCGTCCTGCGCCGCGAGCCGGTCTTCATCGGGCTGCGCACACCGGCCGCGCCCGGTGCGGAAACGAAGGCTTAACACGGCCTTCATTGAGTGCCGCGAGGGCCTGGCATAACGTCGGCCGGGACGGGAGCGCGGGCGGCGGGCGAGTGGTCGGGGCGGTGAACACCCAGCAGGTCAGAGGCTGTTCACCTGTCCGCCCCGCTCCCGTCCTCGGTGTTCCCGGCCGGCCCCGGCGCGGTCGGTCCGGCGTCCCGGCACGGGGGCGGACGGCGGGTTTCAGTGGGCTCCCAGCGGTCACACGCGGGAGGACAACCCACGGAAAGGAACTGCCATGACCGACGTCCACCGGCTGCCCGGATCCGCGCACCACCACTGGGACTGGCAGTCCCGCGCCGCCTGCCGGGGCCTGGGGTCCGGCCCCTTCTTCCACCCCGCGGGCGAGCGGGGGGAGGAGCGCGACGAACGGGACGAGGCCGCGAAGCGGGTCTGCGCGGGCTGCCCGGTACGGGCGGCCTGCCTGGACCACGCGCTGCGCACCCGCGAGCCGTTCGGGGTGTGGGGCGGGCTGACGGAGGAGGAGCGCCGGGCCATGCTCGGCTCCTCCTCCCGCCCCGCACTGGTGTAGCTACCGCGAGGACCGGGCCCGGTCCCAGGCGCGGGCGAACAGTTCGTGCGGGGGCAGCGGCGGCAGCAGCCGCAGGAGGGGCGCGTGCAGGGTCTTCAGCGAGGCCGAGGCCTGGTGGTCGGCCAGTTTGGCGCTCTCCAGCGGGAGGTGCGGGGCCTTGAGCTCCGTCCACTCCCCCGGCGGGAAGACCGTGCGGCCCGCACGGGCCCGTTTGCCGGCCAGGACCGCTCCGGCCGCCAGCAGCTCCGCCTGGGCCGACTTGTGCCGGGCGGCCGTCCAGCCGTTCCAGCGGCGGACGTTGCGGTCGGTGGGCCGGGCGAGGGCCAGCAGCTGGAGGTACAGGGCCGCGGCGTCCGCGCCGACGCGCAGGGCGCGGGAGACCTCTTCGACCAGGTCGGGGGCGCCGAGGGCCGGGTCGTTCTCGTACCGGCCCGGGGGCACGGGTGTGGCGGCCGCGCGGTCGGCGAGCCGGCCGAGGCCGTCGAGGAGCGTCCGGATCCCGTGCAGGCCCGTGAGCAGCCAGGGCCGCTCGACGGCGGCGGCCAGCCGTTCCGCCCGCTCCAGGCGTGCCGGTTCGGCCAGGGCGGCGGGCCGCAGGAAGGTGTCGCCGGAGGGGACGGCGACCACGAACAGGCCGTCGTCGACGGCGGTGGAGACCTCGGTGACCTTCTCCCAGAGCGGCTGGGGGCAGGGCAGCACCGGGCCCCCGTACGGGGTGAACAGCGGGTCGGCCGCGGCCGACCGGGCCAGGTCCTGGAACTGCCCGAGGGGGATCAGCGCGCCCGGGCCGTCGAGCTGGGCGCGCAGTGACCGGTACAGGGCGAGGGCGCCGGTGGCGGCCGGGTCGCCGACGGGCCGCTCGGTGAGGGCCCAGGCGATCACGGAGGCGGCCGTGCGGTGGGCGGGCCCGGTGGAGCGGACCTCCCGCCCGGCGGAGCCGTCCGGGCCGGCGTGGTGCAGGCCGAGGCCGCCGAGGCGGTCGCCGACGAGGACGAGGCCGGCTTCGCCGAAGGGCTCGTCGTCGGGGGCGCGGCCGGCGGGGAGGCTGCGGGCCCATCCGTCGGCCAGGCCCAGCTCCGCGTCGAGGGCGGCGGCGAGCTCCTCGTCGGCGTGCTCCTCGGCGCCCAGCAGCCCGGTCCAGGCCGCGGCCATCCGCCCGGCCGCGGCTTCCGTGCCGCCCGGTTCCCACAGTTCGGCCGGGTCCTCGGGCAGCCCCGCCGCGAGGACCGCGCGCCGGCCGGTGTCGCCGAGGCGGCGGCACAGCTCGTCGTACTGCTCGACGAGCGGCTTCTTGACCTTGTACGGGGCCCCGCCGAGCAGGGCGAGGTGTTCGCCGTAGTGGTCGCGGCCGGGGAAGCCGGCGAGGACCAGGGCCGCGACGGGGCCGCGGACCCCGGTCAGGCGGGCGAAGGCGTCCGTCGCGGCGGGCGGTACCGGCAGCGGGCCCCGGGTGGCGAGGAGCTCCAGGAGCCGGGGCAGGCGGGTGGTGTCGTCCTCGGTGACGGTGCGGGTCCGGCAGGCTTCGGCGCCTTCCGGCGCGGGGTCGGCGGCCGGCTGGAGGAACCACGCGAGGCCTTCGCGGACGGTGCCGGAGGCCAGGACGTGCCCGGCGGCGCGGTGGGTGGCCAGGGCCCCGGCGCCGGCCCGGCCGGTGCGCCAGGTACGGCCGGCTTCGGCGAAGGGCTGGCCGCTCCAGGTCTCCAGCAGGGCGGCGAGGGCCTCCCGCTCCCC
Organism: Streptomyces sp. NPDC044704; assembly: GCF_056433525.1. Taxonomy (NCBI): domain Bacteria; kingdom Bacillati; phylum Actinomycetota; class Actinomycetes; order Kitasatosporales; family Streptomycetaceae; genus Streptomyces; species Streptomyces sp. NPDC044704. The sequence goes on along the minus strand of NZ_JBWKGY010000020.1, from coordinate 56,025 downwards.
GTCGGGGGTGGTGGCGACGGCGGCCCGCCAGGCGGCGGCCCCGATCCCGCCGACGAGCACCTCCCAGTCGGCGGGGGCGGCGGGCCGGGCGAGGACGCGGGTCTCGTCGTCGATCTCCCCGCGCAGGTGGCGGCCGTCCGCGGCGACGGCGGTGAGGAGCGCGGGCTGCGGCTGGGGCACCGGGGCGTGGTGGCGGCGGTGCTCGGCGAGCAGCCCGTACAGGGCGGGGGCGAGGACGGTGTCGGGGGCCTCGGTGCGCAGCGTGACGGCGGGCTCGGCCCGCAGCAGGGCGACGCGGCGGGACAGCGCGCGGCGGCGGCGCAGGACGTCGGCGGCGAGGCGGGCGGCGCGGGCGACGCCTTCGGCGACGCGGGCTTCGAGGGGGCCGGGCAGGGCGGGCGCCGGGTCGTGGGCGAGGGCGGCGTCGAGGAGGGCCCGTACGGCAGTGTCCTCGACGGCGCGCAGGGTCTTGGAGGAGGCTTCGTCGCGCGGGGTGAGGAAGTGCCAGAAGGCGGGCGGCGGGACGGGTCCGGCGGCGTCGCCGAAGCCGGGGGTGCGGCGCCGGTCGGAGCCGGGGAAGCCCTGGACCTGCCAGAGCAGCGAGTTGTCCTCGGCGGCGTGGGCGCGGACGGTCTCCTGCCCGGCCAGTACGGCGTCCTCCCCGCCCTGCGGCATGCGTACGACGGCCCAGGGCCTGCGGCCGAGGCGCCGGCTGCGGTAGGAGGCGGTGCGGCCGTCGACGCCTTCGAGGAGGAACTCCCTCGGGGAGGGGCCCGGGTAGGGGGTGCGGTTGAGGACGCGGAAGCCGACGAGGCGGCCGTCCTGTCCGAGGGGGGAGGCGGGGGCGTCGGGGGGCAGCGCGGCGAGGGTCTGGACGTCGCCGAAGAGTTCGGTGCCGGGCGGGAGGGCGGCCGCGGTGTGGAAGGCGGGCGGGGTGCGGTCGGCGGTCCGGGCTCCGGTGGCGGGGTCGACGTGGGTCCAGGCGCCCCAGCGGCAGAAGGTGTCGGCGCTCCAGAAGTGGTGGCCGTCGCTCATCTGGACCTCGTGGGAGCCGATGCCGCCGCGCTCGCCGGGGCGCAGGACGCGTACGCCGTCGTGGCGGCCGGCGCCGTCGGGGGTGGCGAACTGGTAGCCGAGGCCGCCCTGGATCATGCCTCCGTAGCGGCGCAGGCCGAGCTTCTGCTCCGGCTCGAAGACCTCGTCGGGGCGGTCGGCCCAGAAGGCGTGCTCGCCGAAGCTGCCCTTGGGGGTGGTGCTCCAGCTGACGAGGAACTGTCCGCCGACGTGGTGCACGGTGTGCGAGGTGGCGTCGTCGGGGAGGTCGAAGGCGCAGCGGCCGCGGGGGCCGGCGTGGTCGACGGTGACGGCCCGGCCGGGACCGTAGACGGTCAGGAGGGGCCAGGTGCTCGTGACTCCGGTGACCCGGTCGGGGCCGCCGAGTTCCGCGACGGCGTCCTCCAGGGCGGGCCAGGCCCATTCCTCGGGCAGTCCGGCCCGCAGGGCGCGCGCGAGGGGGCCGGTCAGGTCCAGGGCGGCGAGGGCTTCGTCGATGCCGTCGAGGGCGCGGGCGGTGGGCCGGTCCAGGAGGGTGTCCAGCTCGTCCACGGCTTCGTCGGCGGCGGCCAGCCCGCCGCCGCGCAGGGCAGCGAGGAGACCGTCGACGCGGCCGTGGACCTCGGCGGTGATGCCGGGGTTCTCGGGGAGGCGGGTGATGGCCGTGCCGGCGGTGCGCAGCCCGGCGTGGACGGTGCCTTCCAGCCGGGGTCCGAAACGCGGGTCGGCGGCGAGGGCCTTGAGGTCGCGGCGCTGCCCGCCCTGCCCGTGGTGGAACTCCAGGGCGACGGCGACGCCGGGGTCCTCGACGGGGAGGCCTTCGGCGAGGCAGGCGTCCAGCAGGTCGGCGTCCAGGCCGGGCCACCGGTAGCGGTCCTCGTGGAGGCGCAGCGGGGTGGCGGCGGCGCGGAGCCTGGGTGCTAGGCGGGCCAGCAGGGCGAAGAGTTCGGGGGGCATCGGCTGGCGGGTGACGCCGCCGCCGGCGACGGGGCGGTGGGAGTAGCGGCGGGTGAACGCGGCGAACCAGCCGGCGAGACCGTCCTGCGGGGTGATCCGGCCGTCGGTCGCGGCGTCGGCGGCGCCGCAGGCCAGCAGGAGCCGCAGCCATGCGGAGGCGTCGCCCCGGGTCTCGGGGAACAGGTCGAGGAGCAGGGCGTTGACCTCGTCGGCCGGGGGGTGGGCGGCGAACAGGTCCCGGGCGGCGTCGAGGAGCCGGTCGGGGACGTCCTTGCCGCGGGCGGCGCCCAGGACGAGGCCGAGGACCCGGGCTTCCTCTGCGGGGTCCAGTCCGGCTCCGCGCGCGGAGAGGCGGACGCGGCGGGCCAGGTCGGCGGGGAGTCCGGCGGGCGAGGCGGCCCAGGCGGTGAGGACGCGTACGTACGCCTCGTGGGCGGCGGGGCCGTCGAGGGCGCCGGCGAGCCAGGCCTGGTGGCCGCTCAGCTCGGTGGCGGGCAGGGCTCCGGCGCGGGCGAAGACCAGGAGGTTGGCGCGGTGCCAGTCGGGGTCCACGGGCAGCCGGTGGGTGCGTTCGGCCTTGCGGGCCAGGGCGTAGGCGCGGGCGGCGGAGCGCGGGTGCCATCCGATGAGCTTGTGGCCGACGGTGTCCCAGAACCAGGGCAGGTGGGCGGGGTCCAGGTTCCGCACGCGCCGCTCCAGGCCGTCGACGAACCGGCCGGGCTTGTCGTGGGCGGTGTGGATGCCGCCGCGGACCTCGTCGAGCAGCGCGGCGGCGGCCGCTCCGGCGGCGGGATCGTACGCGCGGGCCCAGTCGGTGTAGACGACCGAGGCGTGCGGATCGGACGGCAGCGGGATCTGGATCTTCATGCCGCCGATCCTCACACGCCCGTGTGACGGCCCCTTCGCGGGTTCCGCCACCTCCGGGGCGCCCCGGTCAGGCGGGTGCGCCGGAGGTGAAGCGGCGGAGCAGGGGGGAGAGCACGAGGACGGACTTGGTGCGTTCCACGAAGGGTTCGCCGGCGATGCGCTCCAGGACGCGCTCGAAGTGCCTCATGTCGGAGGCGAAGACCTGGACGAGGGCGTCCGCGTCGCCGGTGACGGTCGACGCGGACACCACCTCGGGGTACCGCTCCAGCCCTCGCCGGATGTCGTCCGGCGAGGTGTTGTGGCGACAGTAGATCTCGATGAAGCCCTCGGTCTCCCAGCCCATCGCGGCGGGGTCCACACGGACCGTGAAGCCGGTGATGGCGCCTTCGGCCCGCAGCCGGTCGACGCGGCGTTTGACGGCGGGGGCGGAGAGTCCGACCTCGGAGCCGATGTCCGCGTAGGAACGCCGGGCGTCCTCGGCGAGGGCGTGCACGATGCGTTCGTCGAGATCGTTCAGTCGCACTGCGGGTGGATCACTTCTCTGCTGTGGCCAGTCGGGAGCGGCGGATGCCGTACAGGAAGTAGAACACGAGGCCCGCGGCCATCCAGCCACCGAAGACGATCCAGGTTGCGGTGTCCAGGCTGAACATCATGTAGCCGCAGGCGAGGAGGCCGAGGATCGGGGTGACGGGGAAGAGGGCGACCTTGAAGGTGCGCGGCATGTCCGGGCGGGTCCGGCGCAGGATGACGACGGCGACGTTGACGAGGCCGAAGGCGAAGAGGGTGCCGATGCTGGTGGCGTCGGCGAGCTTGCCCAGCGGGATGAAGGCGGCGAGGACTCCGCAGAAGAGGGAGACGATCACCACGTTGGCGCGGGGGGCGCCGGTCTTCCCGTCGACCTTGGCGAAGACCTTGGGGACGAGGCCGTCGCGGGACATGGCGAAGAGGATGCGGGTCTGGCCGTAGAGCACAGCGAAGACGACGGACGCGATGGCGACGACGGCGCCGGCGGCGAGGACGACGCCCCAGAAGGTGTGGCCGGAGACGTCGGTCATGATCTGGGCGAGGGCGGCCTCGGTGCCCTTGAAGTCCTGCCACGGCATGGCGCCGACGGCGACGAACGCGACGAGGACGTACAGCACGGTGACGATCAGCAGCGAGAGCATGATCGCGCGGGGCAGGTCGCGCTTGGGGTTCTTGGCCTCTTCACCGGCGGTGGAGGCGGCGTCGAAGCCGATGTACGAGAAGAACAGGGTCGCGGCGCCCGCGCTGATGCCGGCGATGCCGAGGGGGGCGAGGGGGGCGTAGTTGCCGGCCTTGATGCCCATGAAGCCGATGCCGATGAAGAGCAGCAGCGTGACGATCTTCACCGCGACCATGATCGTGTTGATGCGGGCGCTCTCCTTGGCGCCGCGCATCAGGAAGACCATGGCGAGGAGGACGACGACCAGCGCGGGGAGGTTGATGAAGCCGCCCTCGCCGGCCGGGTTCGAGACCGCTTCCGGGATGGTGATCCCTATGGTGCCGTCGAGGAGCTCGTTGAGGTACTCGCCCCAGCCGACGGCGACCGCCGCGACGGACACCCCGTACTCCAGGACCAGGCACCAGCCGCAGATCCAGGCGATGAGCTCGCCCATGGTGGCGTACGCGTACGAGTACGAGGACCCGGAGACCGGGACCGATCCGGCCAGCTCCGCGTAGGACAGGGCGGAGAAGAGCGCGGTGAGGCCCGCGATGACGAAGGAGATCGTCACGGCCGGGCCGGCCTTGGGCGCGGCGGTGCCGAGGACGACGAAGATGCCGGTGCCCAGGGTGGCGCCGATGCTGATCATCGTCAGCTGCCACATGGTGAGGGAGCGGCGCAGCGAGCCGCCCTCGCCCTGGCCGCCTTCGGCGACCATCTGCTCGACCGGCTTGCGGCGCAGCAAAGGATGGGCAGGCTTGCGGGGCTCGGAGGTGAGCGGTGGCGCCTGGCCGGTTTCGAGCACGAGGGGACTCCTTTGACACTGCGGGTGGGGATTCAGGCGTCGACCGCAGCGGTCCGGAGCAGGAGCAGGCGGGCAGAGGAGCCCGCCTGGGCATGGGGGACCGCCGAGCAGGCGGTCCACGCCACTCCACGTACAGCGAGTGAGCCTACGAGCTGAGTGATACCGCCCGTAATGCACCATCCTTGCACATTGGCGAACGATCGTTGCGCGGATCTGTCCGGGATGGCCCTTTGTTGCGCGCGGATGATCGATCACTGCGCGGGGGCCTTCGGCGGGATTTCTTGATACTTCGTCAGATGTGTCGCAGCGTGCCGCCCTGGAGCCGGCCCGGCGGGGGCACGTGTCAGCGCCGCGCCCGGCGGCGGTCGGAACCGTCCCCTCCGGGGTACGGGAGAACCCGGCGGGCCCACGACAGACGCACGGACGGCAGGCAGCCAGACAGGCAGACAGGCAGACAGGCAGACGGCACGAAGATCCCGTACCCGACGACCGGAGGCGACGAGTGAGAGAACCGAGCCCGAGCCCGAGCCCGAGCCCGAGCCCAAGCCCGAGCCCAAGCCCGAGCCCGAGCCCCGAGGGCCCGTGGCAGGACCCCGCGCCCTTCCTGCGCGGGGTCGCCTGGCTGGACAAGGGCCGGCCCGTGCGTGCCGACCCGGCGGACACCATGCGGCTGCCCTGGGACACGGGCGAGCGGGCCACCCTCCCCATAGGGGTGCGTCTGGAGTTCACCACCGCCTCCGCGCACGCCGTGGAGATCCGCTACCGGGCGACGGTGCCCGGCCCCACCGACGCCCTGCGCGACCTGGCGCACGGCTTCGCGCTGTGGAACCGCCACGGGCTGCTCACCGAGGTCTTCACCGAACCCGCCGCGGAATCCGTCGTACGCCTCGAACTGCCGCACGGCGGCGGCCCCTTCACCCTCCACCCGCCCGAGGCGCAGTCCCCCCTGATCCTGGGGCTGCGCGGCGTCGGCGGCGCCCTCGCGCCCGCCCCCGCCGCCCCGCGCTGGGTCGTCCACGGCGACTCCATCACCGAGGGCTGGTGGTCCACCCGGCCCGCCCACGGCTGGCCGTCGGTCACGGGCCGGGCGATGGGCTGGGACGCGGTGAACCTCGGCTACGCGGGCGCCGCGCGCGGGGAACTCGCCACCGCCGAGCAGCTCTCCGCGCTCCCCGCCGACGTCCTCACCCTCGCCTTCGGCACCAACTGCTGGTCCCGCGTGCCCTACTCCGCCGCGCTGCTGTACGAGACCACCCGCACCTTCCTCGACCTGATCCGCCAGGGCCACCCGCGGACCCCCCTGCTGCTCCTCTCCCCCGTGCTGCGCCCCGACGCCGAACGCACCCCGAACCGGCTCGGCGCCACCCTGGGCGCCCTGCGCGACGCGATGGAGCGGGCGACCCGGGACCGGATCGCCGCCGGGGACGGCCGCCTGGCCCTGCTGCCGGGCCGTGACCTGCTGGGATCCGAGCACCTCGCGGACGGTCTGCACCCCAACGACGCCGGACACCGGGTTCTCGGCCTCGCTGTGGCCACGGCCCTGCGCCGGTCCGGGTTCGACGGCGGGTGAGTGAAACAGGTCATACCGATCCCGCTGAACGGATCGCTCTCCCCGCCCCGTGTTCTGCGCAAGTTGCCGCGGTCCGGCGACGGACACGGCAGACACCACACGTGGGAGAGATCAACATGGGTATCAAGCGCGGAAGTTCCCTGGCTGCGGTCGCCATCGTCGTCGCCCTCACGGCGACGGCCTGCGGCGGGGACGACAAGGCGGCCGACAACACCAAGCCGGCCGGCGCCGCCGCGGCCGCCCCGGCTCCCGCCTCCGACGCCTACGGCAGCGACAAGCCCTCCGAGTACGGCGCGGGCGCCGCGGACGGCGCCGCTAAGCCCGCCGGGCAGCTGACCGTCGCCGGCACCGAGCAGCTCGGCCCGGTCCTCACCGACAGCGCCGGACTCACCCTCTACCGGTTCGACAAGGACACCGCCAAGCCCCCGGCCTCGAACTGCGAGGGCGACTGCGCCAAGACCTGGCCGGTGGTCGCCGCGGGCGACGTGACGGCCGCCGCGGGCATGGACCCGGCCGTGCTGGGCGAGGTGGTCCGCAAGGACGGCAGCAAGCAGCTGACGGTGGGCGGCTGGCCCGCGTACCGCTTCGCCAAGGACACCAAGCCGGGCGACCTGAACGGGCAGGGAGTCGGCGGCACCTGGTTCGCCCTGGCCCCCGACGGCAAGAAGGCCGCGAAGGCGGCCGCCGCGCCCGCCCCGGCCGGCTCGGAAGGCGCGGAGGGCGCCAAGGGCGCGGAGGGGGCCCTCACCGTCGCCAAGGACCCCAAGCTCGGGGAGCACATCGTCGACGGCAAGGGCATGACGGTCTACCGCTTCAAGCCGGACACCGCCTGGCCGATGGTCTCCAAGTGCGAGGGCGACTGCGTGGCCAAGTGGCCGGTCGTCGCGCCGGTCGACAAGGCGAACGCCAAGGGCATCGTCGAGAAGAACTACCTGGTCCTCGACCGCCCCGACGGCAAGAAGCAGCAGACGGTCGACTGCTGGCCCGTCTACACCTTCACCGGTGACAAGAAGCCCGGCGACACCAACGGCCAGGGCGTCGGCGGCACCTGGTACGCGGTCTCCCCCGAAGGCAAGCTCATCACCGTGAAGTAACCCGCCCCGGACCGCGCGGCCCCTGCCCACATCCCCCCTGGGCAGGGGCCGCGCACCGTTTGCGGGGGCGCGGCCGTTGCCTACACTCGGCCCATGCTGCGCGCCCTGGCCGTCGACGACGAGAAGCCCCTCCTGGAAGAGCTCCTGTACCTGCTGCGCTCGGACCCCCGGGTGAGCAGCGCGGAGGGCGCCTCGGACGCCACGGAGGCGCTGCGCCGGATCACACGGGCGCTGGAGAGCGGCCCGGACGGCCCCGACGGCATCGACGTGGTGTTCCTCGACATCCAGATGGCCGGGCTGACCGGGCTGGACATCGCCCGGCTGCTGTCCGGGTTCGCCCGGCCGCCGCTGATCGTGTTCGTCACCGCCCACGAGGGGTTCGCCGTGCAGGCCTTCGACCTCAAGGCCGTGGACTACGTGCTCAAGCCGGTACGGCCGGAGCGGCTCGCCGAGGCCGTCCGCCGGGCCCGCGCCCAGCTCGGCCGTCCCGCGCCGGCCCCGGAGCCCGGGACGGGCCCCGTGCCCGCCGTCCCGCCGCCCTCCCCGGCCGCCGTCCCCGCCGGGCCGCCGGCGCCCCCCGCGCCGCGCCGGCCGGCCGCGGAGGCGGGCGTCGCCGAACGCGCCCCGGACCAGATAGCCGTCGAACTGGGCGGGGTCACCCGGTTCGTGGCGATCGCGGACATCGCCTACGTCGAGGCGCAGGGGGACTACGCCCGGCTGCACACCGACGACGGCAGCCACCTGGTGCGCATCCCGCTCTCCACGCTGGAGGAGCGCTGGGCGGCCCGGGGATTCGTACGGATCCACCGGCGGCACCTGGTGGCGCTGGGCCGCATCGACGAACTGCGCCTGGACTCCGGCACGACGAGCGTCCGGGTGGGCTCGGCGGAGCTCCAGGTCAGCCGGCGCCACGCGCGCGAACTGCGGGACCTCCTGATGCGCCAGGCAACGGGCTGACCGCCGCCCCCTGCCGCCCCTTGCCGCCCCGACGGCCCGGCGACGCCGCCCGCCCCGGTGCCCGACCGTACGACCGTCCGGCGTGCGAGGGCGCCGTTCGTCGCGCCGGGGCGGGCGTACGGCGATCCGCCGGGGCCGTCGGCCGCAGCGGCCGTCCGGACCGGCGGCCGCGCCGCGGGGCGCGCGTATCGTGGATCTTCCTGCCCGGGAGGAGCCAGATGTCCGAGATCGAGGCGCTGCTCGACGCGCTGACCGGACTGCCCCGGACCCGGGCCGCCGGGCCCGCCGAGGCCGAGGCCCTGCTGGCGCGGCTGCGCAGTGCGGCGGCCCGCTGGGCCGACGTGCTCTACGAGGCCCGCGAGGGCACCCGGCAGCAGCTGCCGCCCCGCGCCGAGGCGGCCCTGACGCTCGCGTTCCGGCGTGCCGAGGAGTCGTACGTGGAACTGGAGATCGCCCTCCGGGACTGCGCGGAACACCGCGACCCGGCCCTCTGACAGCCGGCGGATCGTGCCGGATCGTGCCTGTTCCCCGGCGCGGGGCGGTGCATAGACTCCGGTCACCCCCTCCCCCGTCGAAGGAACACCGGTGAACCAGACGTACGCGCTGACCGCGGTCACCGTAGTCGTCCTGGTCACGGTCCTCGTCGGGGCGCTGGGCCTGCGGATATCGCGGACCACCTCCGACTTCTACGTCGCCTCGCGCACCGTCGGGCCCCGCCTGAACGCGGCGGCCATCAGCGGCGAGTACCTCTCCGCCGCCTCCTTCCTCGGCGTCGCGGGACTGGTGCTGCTCCAGGGGCCGGAGATGCTCTGGTATCCCGTCGGGTACACCGCCGGCTACCTGGTGCTGCTGGTGCTGGTCGCGGCCCCGCTGCGGCGGTCGGGGGCCTACACGCTGCCCGACTTCGCCGAGGCCCGGCTCCAGTCGCGGGCGGTGCGCCGGATCGCCGTGCTGTTCGTGCTCGGCGTCGGCTGGCTGTACCTGCTCCCGCAGTTGCAGGGCGCGGGCCTGACCCTGGAGATCCTCACCGGGGCCCCGCACTGGGCGGGCGGGGTCGTCGTCGCCTTCGTCGTCACGGCGGCCGTCGCGGCGGGCGGCATGCGCAGCATCACCTTCGTCCAGGCCTTCCAGTACTGGCTCAAGCTCACCGCCCTGCTGGTGCCCGCCTTCTTCCTGATCGCCGCCTGGGCGGGGGACGGCGCGCCGCGCGCCTCCTTCGACGCCCCGGCGGTGTTCCGCGAGCACACCTCCGTCACGCTCGCCGAGGACGTCCGGCTGTCGCTGGACGCGCCGCTGACGGTGACGGTGACGGGCCGGGTCGACGGGACCCCGTACACCGGCGCCCCGGTGACCCTGCCGGCCGGCGTCCACAACGCCGAGGCCCGCACCCGCCTGGAGTTCGCCCCGGACAGCGTGGTGCCGGGCGCCCGCGCGGGAACGGCCGCCGGTACGGAGCCCAGCTGGTCGGCGCCGCTGTCCGGGGAGCGGCGCGTGCACCGGCTGTACGCCACGTACGGGCTGATCCTCGCCACGTTCCTCGGCACCATGGGCCTGCCGCACGTCGCGGTGCGCTTCTACACCAGCCCCGACGGGCGGGCCGCCCGGCGCACCACCCTGGTCGTGCTCGGTCTGCTCGGGGTGTTCTACCTGCTGCCGCAGGTGTACGGGGCCCTCGGCCGGATCTACGCGCCCGAACTGGCCCTGACCGGCGACGCGGACGCGGCGGTGCTCGTGCTGCCCGAACGGATGCTGGGCGGGCTGCTCGGCGAGCTGCTGGGGGCGCTGCTGGCCGGGGGCGCGTTCGCCGCGTTCCTGTCGACGGCCTCGGGTCTGACCGTGGCCGTGGCCGGGGTACTGCACCAGGACGTGCTGCCGTGGCGCGGGGTGGGGACGTTCCGCTGGGCCGTGGTGCTGGCGATGGCGGTGCCGCTGGCGGGCTCGGTGGCGGCCACCCAGGTGCCGGTCGCGGACGCGGTCGGGCTGGCCTTCGCCGTGTCGGCGTCCTCCTTCTGCCCGCTGCTGGTGCTGGGGATCTGGTGGCGCGGGCTGACCCCGCCGGGTGCGGTCGCCGGGCTGCTCACCGGTGGCGGGGCCGCGCTGGGCGCCGTACTGGCGACGCGGGCCGGGCTGGCGCCGTCCGGCTGGGCGCACGCCCTGCTGGCCTGGCCGGCGGTGTGGTCGGTGCCGCTGGGCTTCCTGACGATGGTGCTGGTGTCGCTGGCCACGCGGTCGCGGATCCCGGCCGGTACGGCGGCGGCGCTGGCCCGGCTGCACCTGCCCGAAGCCGTTGCCGGGGACCGGGCGGGGGCCCCGCGGTGACCGGGGCGGCGCTCGCGGTGCTGGCCGTGACGGGTGCGGCGCTGCTGCTGGGTCTGGGGTGGGCCGCCGGCCGGTGGCACGCGGTGCGCGGGGAACGGGCCGCCGGGCTGGACCTGGGCACCCCCGTCGAGCGGGCCACCTTCCACACCCTGCACACCGCCTCGCTGGCCGCTCCCCCGCTGCGGGCCGGGCTCACCGAGGACGCCGCCCGCAAGGCGGCCCGGAGGCTGCGTTCCCTGCTCGGCACGGAGGCCCTGTGCCTGACGGACCGGGAGACGGTGCTGGCCTGGGACGGCCCGGGCGCCGACCACCACCAGCGGCGGGCGATGGCGCGGGTCGCGCAGGTGCTGGAGTCGGGGCGCAGCCAGAGCGTGCGGACGGACTGCCAGCGGGTCGGATGCCCCCTGAAGTGGGCGGTGTTCGCCCCGCTCACCGGTGAGGACGGGATGCTGGGGGCGCTCGTCGCCTACGGTTCGCGGGAGTCGGCGGTCCTGGTGCGGGCCGCGACGGAGGTGGCCCGCTGGGTGTCCGTCCAGCTGGAGCTGTCGGAGCTGGACCGGGCGCGGACCGGGCTGATGGAGGCGGAGATCAAGGCGCTGCGGGCGCAGATCTCCCCGCACTTCATCTTCAACTCCCTCGCCGCGATCGCCTCCTTCGTGCGCACCGATCCGGAGCGGGCCCGGGAGCTGCTGCTGGAGTTCGCGGACTTCACCCGGTACTCGTTCCGGCGGCACGGGGACTTCACGACGCTGGCGGAGGAACTGCGGTCGATCGAGCAGTACCTGGCCCTGGCCGGGGCCCGGTTCGGGGACCGGCTGAAGGTCACGCTGCAGGTGGCGCCGGAGGTTCTGCCGGTGGCGGTGCCGTTCCTGTGCCTACAGCCGCTGGTGGAGAACGCCGTGAAGCACGGGCTGGAGGACTCCACGGCGGAGTGCCGGATCACGATCGCCGCCCGGGACGCGGGCTCGGAGGCGGTGCTGACCATCGAGGACAACGGGGTCGGGATGGAGCCGGCGCTGCTGCGGCGGATCCTGGCCGGGGAGCGGCCGGGTTCGGCGGGGATCGGGCTGCCGAACGTGGACGAGCGGATGCGGCAGGTCTACGGGGACGCGTACGGGCTCGTCATCGAGACGGGTGTCGGCGCCGGCATGAAGATCACCGTACGGATCCCCAAATACCGGGCGGGCGTGCACAGTTCCGGGCCGGGAAGCGGCAGAACGGGACCCCGCCGGGCCGGGCCGTGGCATCCTGCGGACGGCGCGGCGTGACGGAGGGGCGGCCGGCGTGCGGGTCGGGCGGGAACGGCAACGGGAAGAACTGAGGGAGTGGGTGCGGCGGGGCCCGGGCGGCGGGCTCCTGGTGGTGGAGGGCGAACCCGGCGCGGGCCGGACCCGGCTGGTCCGGGAGGCGGTGGCCGAGGCGGAGGCGCTCGGCCTGGGCGTGCGGTACGGCGCCGCCGAGGCCCTCGGGGTGGGTCTGCCGCTGCGCGCGGCACTGGACTGCCTGTACCCGGACGGCGGGGCCGGCCCCGGGGGCCCGGACGGCGGCCCGCGCCCGCCCGGCCCGGACGGCGCCCCGGGTGCGCCCGCTGCGGGGCGGGCCGCCGTGATCGCGCTGCTGCGGGAGGCCGGGGCGGCGCAGCGGCCCGGCGGGGCGCTGCTGGCCGCGATGGACCTGCTGGTGGCGGCGGTCGAGGGGTGGTGTGCGCGGGGGCCGCTGCTGCTGGTGCTGGACGACCTGCACTGGGCGGACCCGGCGACGCTGCTGGTGTGGGGCCGGCTCGTCCGGGCGGCGCGGGCGGGCCGGCTCCCGCTGCTCCTCGCGGCGACCCGGCAGCCGCTGCCCCGGCGGCCCGAGGTGGAGCTGCTGTGCGCGGAGCCGGGCGGGGCCGTGGTGCGGCTGGATCCGCTGGGGCCGCAGGACTCGGACGAGCTGGTCCGGGAGCTGCTGGGGGCGCCGCCCGGGCCCCGGCTGCGGGAGGCGGCCGCGCTGGCGGGCGGCAACCCGCGGCTGCTGCGGGACCTGCTGGGCGCCTGGTCGCCGGCCCTGCGGGTGGTGGGCGGCGTCGCCGAACCGGGACCCGGAGCCGGCGGGTTGCCGGACCCGCCCGCCTCCGTGGCCCGGGGGCTGGACCACCTCTCCCGGGCGGCCTGTGCCTGCCTGCGGCACGCGGCGCTGCTCGGAGCCCGGTTCACGCCGCGCGAGCTGGCCCTCGTACAGGACAGGCCGGTGCGGGAGCTGCTCGCGGAACTGGAGGAGCCGGTGCTGGCGGGCCTGCTGGAGGACACCGGCGAGGTGCTGCGCTTCCGCCATCCGGCGCTCCGCCGGGCCCTGTACCTGGACACCCCCGCCGCCGTCCGCGCCGCCCTGCACCAGGACGCGGCGCGGGCCTTCGCCCGGGCGGGCCTGGAACCGGTGCGCATCGCCGAGCAGTTGCTGGGGGCCGGGGCGCCGGACGCGTGGGCGGTGCGCTGGCTGGCCGGCTCCGCGCAGGACCTCCTCCCGGTGGCCCCGGAGACGGCCGCCGAGCTGCTGGAACGGGCGCTCGCGCACGGCCCCCGCGAGGACCGGGCGGCCCTGGACACCCTGGAGGAGGCGCTGGCGGACGCGGCGCTGCTGCTGCGCCGCCCCGAGTCGGCGGAGCTGCTGGACGCCCTGCGCGAGCGGGCCGCCGATCCCGACCGGAGGGCGGCGCTCGCCTTCAAGCTGGTGTCGGCGCTGATGATCCCGGGCGACATGGAACGCTGCCTGGCGGTCACGGAGCGGGCGCTGGCGGAGTCCTTCCCGTCGGCTTCGCACCGGCTGCGCCTGGAGGCCTGCCGGGTGCTGGCGCTGGCCGACCTGCGGCGCCCGCAGGAGGCGTACGCGCTGGCGGGGCCGGTGGTGGCGGAGGCGGCCCGGCTGGGGGACCCGCTCTGCGGGGCGGAGGCACAGCACGCGATGGCCTACGCGCTGTTCCACCTGAGCCGGGGGCGGGAGTCGCTGCGGCACGTGGCGGAGGGGATCGCGTACGCCCGCCGCTGCCCGGCGGCGGACGACATGCGGCTGCTGCTGCTCGCCAACCAGGCGGAGGGGCACATCCGCTTCGACGAGCCCGAGGTCGTCGCGGCGGCGCTGAGCGAGGCGCGGGAGCTGGCCGTGCGGACGGGGTCGACGGGGCGGCTGGTGGTGGTCGAGGCCCGGCTGGCCGAGTTCCACTACCGGCTCGGGGACTGGGACGCGGCCCTGGACCGGGTGGCGCGGGCGGACGGCCTGCCGGTGTCGGACGGCTGGCTCCCGGTGGTGGTGCGCGGCCTGCGGGCGCTGGTGCTGGGGCACCGCGACGAGCGGGAGGGGGCGGCGGCGGAGCTGGCGGCCCTGCCCTCGGACGCGTTCGCCTCGGCGGCGGCCCGCCGTTACGGCTCCCACGTGCTGCTGGCGCGGGCCCTGGCGGCGGAACGGGACGGCCGGCCGGCCGAAGCGCTCGCCGCGCTGCTGCCCGCGCTGGCGGAGGAGGGTCAGGAGGCCACGGTGTACGACCGGCCCTGGGTGCTGTCGGAGGTGGTGCGGCTCGCCCTGGAGTGCGGGGAGCCGGGTACGGCGCGGGCGGCTGTGGCGGCATGCGTCCGGGCGGCGGCCGACCTGGCCGAGTACCCGGGCCCGGCGCTGGCCCTGCTGCGCTGCCGGGGGCTGTTCGGGCAGGATCCGCAGCTGCTCGCGCGGGCGGTGGCGAGGGCGGACCGGGCCGGGTGGCCGCTGCCGCGGGGGCACACCCTGGAGGACCTCGCGGTGGCGCGGGCGTGGCGCGGCGATCTGGCGGGCGCGCGGGAGGCGCTGGCGGCCGCGGTGGCGGTGTACGAGGGCCTCGGTGCGCGGTGGGACGTCGCGCGGGCCGACGCCCGGCTGCGGACCCTGGGCGTCCGCCGGGGCAGCCGTTCGGCCCGGCGGCGGGCGGCCGGGGGCTGGGCGGCGTTGACGCCGGCGGAGCTGAAGGTGGCCCTGCTGGTGGCGCAGGGCAGGTCCAACCCGGAGATCGCGGACGCCCTGTTCCTGTCGCCCCGCACGGTGCAGACCCACGTCTCGCACATCCTGGCCAAACTCCAGGTCCGCTCCCGGGCGGGCGTGGCCGCCGAGGCGGCCCGCGCCCCCCGGACGCCGTAGGCCGGCCGACCGTCAGGGTGTGGACCGGTCCGTACGGTCCACACCCGTCGGCCGGACCGCCCCGCCCCGCCTCGCCCCGCCTCGCCTCGCCTCGCCTCGCCTCGCCTCGCCTCGCCTCGCCCGGAGCCTCCTGAGCCGCGTCCTCAGGGCGTCTCCGCCGTGGCGTCGTAGCCGGGCAGGCGGGCGCGCAGGGCCCGCAGGGCGTAGTGGGAGCGGGATTTCACCGTTCCGGCCGGCACTCCCAGGGCTTCGGCGGCCTCGCGCACCGACGCCCCGCGGAAGTACAGCTGGACCAGGACGGCCCGGTGTCGGGGTTCAGGGTGCGCAGCGCTTCCCGGAGGTCGAGGGCGGCGACGGCCTGCTCGGTGCGGTCATCGGCGGCCGGGGCCTGCTCCAGGGCCTCCGGGCCGAGCTCGGCGGGCCGCGACAGCCGGGCCCGCCGGGCGTCGATGGCCAGACGCCGGGCGACGGTGTACAGCCAGGGCCGCAGGGAGGCGTGGTCGGTGCTCTCCAGGGCCTCGGGGTGTTTCCAGGCCCGGACGAGGGTCTCCTGGACGAGGTCCTCGGCGCGGTGCCGGTCCCCGCGGGTGAGGGCGAGGAGGAACCCGAGGAGCGCCTTGCCGTGCTCGCGGTGGAGCCGTGCGAAGGTCTGCTCTTCGGTGGTGCGGCGCGCGAGGGTGGTGGTGGTCACCTGGGTCACCCCTTCCGGTCGGATGCCCCGAGCCTCGCCGGGACGGCGGACGGAGTTATCCGCCGCCTGGCGGACCCGGCGCCGACCGGTCGAACGGCACGCCGAACGGGCCAGTGGCAGCCGCCCGGCCCCGGACACGCCCGTGGCCCCGGTCCCGCCCCGGTGAGGGGGCGGGACCGGGGCCACGGGGCGCCGGCGTGCGGTGGGCTGTACGGAGAGGTACTAGCTCCAGCTGGCGTGCAGCGGCTTGCCCTCGGCGTAGCCGGCGGCGGACTGGATGCCGACGACGGCCTTCTCCTCGAACTCCGCGAGGGAGCCCGCACCGGCGTAGGTGCAGGAGGAGCGGACACCGGCGATGATCGAGTCGATCAGGTCTTCGACGCCCGGGCGGGTCGGGTCGAGGAACATGCGCGAGGTGGAGATGCCCTCTTCGAACAGCGCCTTGCGGGCGCGGTCGTAGGCGGACTCCTCGGAGGTGCGGTTGCGCACGGCGCGGGCCGAGGCCATGCCGAAGGACTCCTTGTAGAAGCGCCCGTCGGCGGACTGCTGGAGGTCGCCCGGGGACTCGTACGTACCGGCGAACCAGGAGCCGATCATGACGTTGGAGGCGCCGGCGGCCAGGGCCATCGCGACGTCGCGCGGGTGACGGACACCGCCGTCGGCCCAGACGTGCTTGCCGTACTTCTTCGCCTCGGCGGCGCACTCCAGGACCGCGGAGAACTGCGGGCGGCCCACGCCGGTCATCATGCGGGTGGTGCACATGGCGCCGGGGCCCACACCGACCTTGATGATGTCGGCGCCGGCGTCGATGAGGTCCTTGACGCCCTCGGCGGCGACGATGTTGCCGGCGACGATCGGGACGTGCGGGTCCAGCGCGCGGACGGCCTTGATCGCGTTGATCATCGATTCCTGGTGGCCGTGGGCCGTGTCGATGACCAGCGTGTCCACACCGGCGTCCAGCAGCTGCTTGGCCTTGGCGGCGAAGTCGCCGTTGATGCCGACGGCCGCGGCGATGCGCAGCTTGCCGTTGGCGTCGGTGGCCGGGGTGTACAGGGTGGCGCGCAGGGCGCCCTTGCGGGTCAGGATGCCGACGAGGCGGCCGTCCTTGTCGACGGCGGGGGCCAGCTTGCGGTGGCCCGCGTCGAGCTGGTTGAAGGCGTCGCGGGGGTCGATGTCGGCGTCGATGAGCAGGAGCTCCTTCGACATGACCTCGGAGAGCTGGGTGAAGCGGTCCACGCCGGTGAGGTCGTGGTCGGTGACGACGCCGATCGGGCGGTTGTCGGCGTCGACGACGACGCCGGCGCCGTGGGCGCGCTTCGGCAGCAGGGAGAGGGCGTCGGCGACGGTCTGGGTGGGCGCCAGCGTGATCGGGGTGTCGAGCACGTGGTGGCGGGTCTTCACCCAGGAGATGACGTCGGTGACGATCTCGATCGGGATGTCCTGCGGGATGACGACGATCCCGCCGCGGCGGGCGACGGTCTCGGCCATGCGGCGGCCCGCGATGGCGGTCATGTTCGCCACGACGAGGGGAATGGTGGTGCCGGTGCCGTCGGGCGAGGAGAGGTCCACGCCCTGCCGGGAACCGACCGCTGAGCGGCTCGGCACCATGAACACATCGTCGTACGTCAGGTCGTACGGCGGCTTCAGGTCATTGAGGAAACGCACGTGCTGAACATCCCAGTCGATCGAAGGATCCTTCTATGGCCTCGACGGGGCGCCGAGGAAACGCACGTACTTCATTCTCCCATGACCTGGCGTTCGCGCCGCCCGGGCCGATCCTCCAGGACATTCCGGGCCGTGTGGTTCGTTCCTACGGGACCTTGGTCCCGCAGGCGAAGGAAGGGGTCTACGGGACCTTGGTCCCGTAGGGGCCCCCGGGCCGCGGGGTGCCGCAGGTCCCGGGCGATGTCCGGCATCAGCGGATGTACGCGCGGCGCGGGGACTGGCCGGGGACGAGCGGCCGGGGCGGCAGTACGGCGGCCGGCCGGGCGGGGAGCGGGGAGCGCAGGGTGGAGGGGGGCACGGGCTCGTGGTGTCCGCCGGTCCCGAGCAGCCGGGCCGCGTGGGCCACGCTGGCGAGGGTGGCGTGGTGGTGCCAGCCGCGGAAGGAGCGGCCTTCGAAGTCCCGGATCCCGACGGGTTCGCTGGTCTCGGCGAAGTCCAGGGAGACCCGGTCGGTGAGCTTGGCCAGCAGGAAGAGCTGGGCGAGGGGCCGGTCTCCGATGTTGGTGATCCAGAACTCGGAGGGCAGCAGGGCGGTTTCGGTCCAGGCGCCGAACAGGAGCAGGGGGGTGGGCGGTGCGGGCGCGGGCCGGTCCTCGCAGGGGGTGGCGAGGATGGGGGCCGAGGTGAGCAGGGTGACCGCTCCCTCGGTGCGGCCGTGCCGGGTCCATTCGACGACCCGGCGCTGGGAGCGCAGCGAGTCGATGAGCTCGCGGGCGGGTGCGGTGTGCGGCCCGGGTTTGTGGCGGCCGGCGCCGCCGAAGGAGACGGGCAGGGAGCCGTCGACCTTGAGGACGAAGGGGATGTCCTGGAGGGCGAAGGCCTCGATGGTCTGCGGGAGGTCGGTGTTGGAGACGTCCATCACGACCGGCCGGCGCTGGAGCTGCCAGGTCGCGGCCATCCGCTGGACGGCGTGCACGGCGTCCTGGGCGGGGGTGAGGGAGCGTGCGGTGTCGGGGATGCCGGCCCGGCGGCGGCGGAGCAGTTCGCTGGTCCAGGGGCCGGGGAGGGTGAGGGTCCATTCGACGGGGAAGCTGGCGTCGCTGGAGGCGAGCCAGATCCCGCCGGCCTGCTGACAGTTGGCGGTGCGGCCGAGCTGGGGGACGAACTGCCGGCCGACGCCCACGGACCGGTCTCCGGCCTTCTCGATGACCATGGGCTGCACGACCCATGCCAGGGGTCGCTGGGCGGTGCGTTCCAGGTGCTGGGCGAGGGAGCGGCGGACCGGTGTCCAGTCCCAGGGGGATTTGCTGATGAACTGCTGGAGGCTCTGTTCGACGGAACTGGCTCCGGTTCCGGCGATGTTACGGATCGTTTTCTTCCCGCTGGTCCGCACGAGGCCGTTCAGATAAACACGGGCCCAGTTCCGCTGGTCCCGCCGGGGTAAGGATTCGAAAAACAGCGAGATCAGCACGTCGATCAAATCGGAGATTTCCTTCGCGGATTCCTCCGGCAGGACTGCGCGAGCCATCTGGGCCTCCCCCGCGACCAGACTAGATCCTTTACCCTACTTGACCGCGGAGAACGGCCGTAGGCCCGGGCGGCTACTTCCTGAGGTCGCTGACAGATTCGAGCCGCTCTTCCCCTACCACGAGCGGGATGGGGATCTGGTTCGCCGCGTAGTAGAGCGCGATCAGGAAATGTGCGACGAGAGTGAGGGGTGCCGAGAAGAAGGACAGAACAACGGTCAAGGGGTAGGCGACCGCGCCCAGTCCGAATCGGATCCTCGTGGCCCGGGCGCCTTCCTTGTCCACGGTTTCGTGGAAGAGGTGACCGACCTGGGTGACGTACCACCAGAAGCCCAGGAAGGCGAGAGCGTACACGACGGTCCACGAACTGTAGAGGATGGCGGCCACGTTGGCCGATTCCCCGTCCGTGAGGTGTTCGGCGAGCACGTTGGTCGTATACGGAATCACCGAAACCACCATCAGCACCAGGAGGTTCAGGAACAACAGCGGTCGGTCGACCCGCTTGAGGTGGCTGAAGATCGTGTGGTGGTTCACCCACATCACGCCGATGATGAGGAAACTCACCAGATAAGCGGCGTAGTGCGGCCATTGTTCCCAGAGCCCGTGCCAGAGTGCGGTCCCCTCCTCTTCCGGAACCTTTAACTCCAGCACGAGAATCGTGATCACGATGGCGAATACGCCGTCACTGAAAGCCTCTACGCGGTTGGTTTCCTGCTCCATGACCTCCCCTTCACCGATTCGTCCGCGTGTGCGGGGAGGGCACTTCCCCCGCCCTCCCCGCAC
Organism: Streptomyces sp. NPDC044704; assembly: GCF_056433525.1. Classification (NCBI taxonomy): domain Bacteria; kingdom Bacillati; phylum Actinomycetota; class Actinomycetes; order Kitasatosporales; family Streptomycetaceae; genus Streptomyces; species Streptomyces sp. NPDC044704. The sequence goes on along the minus strand of NZ_JBWKGY010000020.1, from coordinate 36,415 downwards.
ACGCTACCCACGAAAGGACCCTCAGCCGCCGAATCCGGCGGTCTGGCGCCAGATCCGGCCATCGCGGACGACGAGCGTCCCGAACGCGTGCTCCGGTTCGCCGTTCAGGTTCATGATCGCCCGGTAGAAGATGGTGTCCTCGGTTTCGATGTACTCCTGGAGTTCGACCAGGGTGGGCTTCACGGTGAGATATCCCGTGAACGTCTCGCGAACGGCGTCGATGCCCACGGAAGCGCCCTCGAAGCGCAGCAGCACGGCGTCGTCGGTGTAGTTCTTCATCACCGCCTCGATGTCCAGGGCGGCCAGCGCCTCCATCTGGCGGACGAACACGGGGTGCAGCTTGGAGATGTCGTACGTGGCCATGCTCGACTCCCTTTTCAGCGGGTGGCGGCGCCCCGGTCGGCGGCGCCGCCGGTGACGGAACTGCTGGTGGCGGCCGGTGCGAGCGGCAGCCGGACGATCATCCGGGTCTCCCCCGGACGGGACCGGGCCGTGATCGACCCGTGGTGGCGCTGGGTCACGATCCGGTAGCTGAGGTGCAGCCCCAGGCCCGTGCCCTTCCCCACGTCCTTGGTGGTGTAGAAGGGTTCGAAGATCCGCGGCAGGACCTCTTCCGGGATGCCGCGGCCGGTGTCGGTGATCTCCACGACCATGCAGACGCCCTCGGCCCGGGCACGCAGCGTGAGTACGCCGGCGCCTTCCATGGCCTCGGCCGCGTTGTCGACCAGGTTGGTCCACACCTGGTTCAACTCGCCTGGGTGGCCCGTCAGTTCGGGCAGTTCCGGCTCGTACGTCCGCACGATGGTGATGCCCGTCAGCTTGGACCTCAGCACGACCAGGGTGTTCTCCAGGCCGTCGGTCACCGCGAAACGCTGCTCGGGGGCCCGGTCCAGATTGGCGTAATCCCGGGTGGCCGACACGAGTTGGGAGATCCGCGGGCCGGCCGCGCGCAGCTCGGCGGCCAGGGAGCGGGCCTCCAGCAGGGCCGCGAGGTGGTCGAGGGCGGCGGGCAGGGCGGCCGCGCCGATCCCCTCCAGCCGTTTGCGCAGCCAGGGGAGGTCCAGGCCGAGGTCGGAGGCGCCGGAGCCCAGCAGTCCGGCGTGTCCGGCTCCGGTCTCCGCAGCCCAGTCCGCGATCTCCTCCTCCGCGTCGGCCCGCTCCAGCGGGTCGCTGGTGGCGGGGGGCCCGAGCGCGTCGAGCTCCCCGGCCAGCCGGTCCAGTACGGTGCGCTCCGCGCCCGAGGCGGCCGCGCCCCACGCCCGGGCGGTGCGGGTCAGCCCGTCGAGGGCGGGCACGAGTTCCTGCGCGGCGCGGGCCACGGCGGCGGCCGGGTTGTTCAGTTCGTGCGCCAGACCGGCGGCCAGGGTGCCGAGCGCCTCGACGGTGGCCCGTTTGCGGGCCTGTACCTCGGAGGACTTGATCCGCCAGGCCAGTACGGGAAGCAGGACGGCGGCCACCCCGTGGCAGCGGGTCAGCATCTCGAAGAACACCGGCTTCGGGTAGGCGACGACGGTCGTCGCCGGCCCGCTCGCCGCCGCGGTGGCCACGTAGGAGCCGTCGGTCAGCAGCGGCAGCTCTCCGGTGAAGCGGTGCGCGGCGGCGGGTTTGCCGTCGTGGTCCTCGGCGGCGGCGCCGTCCTCCTCGGTGGAGTGCCGGGTGAGTACCTCCTCCCTGCCGTCGACGACCTTGGTGACGAGCAGGCCTCCGGAGAGCAGCACGTGGAAGCCCGTGGCCTCCTCGCCGTCGCGGAAGAGGACCTCCCCGTCGGCCAGGACCCGGGGTTCGGAGACCGCCACCAGCCAGTCCAGCTGGTCGTCGGTGATCGCGGCGAAGAGCTCCAGCTCCCGCAGGGCGGACCTCAGCAGGGCCGTGTTCACGGCGTGCTCCCCTCTGCCCTGGTGCGGGCGGCCAGTCGCAGGGTCGCGAGCAGGGCCAGCGCGCACACCCCGGCGACGGCGGCCATGAAACCGACCGAGGTGCGGTGCAGTCCGTGGATGTTGGTCAGCATTCCGGCGAGGACCGCCGGGACGCTCATGGCCAGGTACGCGAAGACGTAGACGGCGGCGGTGAGTTCGCCGCGGTGTTCGGGTGCGGCGAGGGCGCTCAGCGCCCGGAAGGAGCCGAGGAAGGCGGCCCCCCAGCCGGCGCCGAGGACGGCGGTCGCGCCGAGGAACAGGGACGCCGAACCGAGGCCGAGGGCGAGCAGGACCAGGCCGAGCCCGGCGAGCAGGCCGAGCAGCCCGAGCACGGCGGTTCGCAGCGCCCCGGTGCGGCCGAGCAGCAGCTGGGCGCCGGTCGCGGCGCCCGCGAGGAGGGCCACGGTCGCCCCGCCGGCGAGGTGGTTGGTGCTGCCGAGCAGGGACAGGGCCAGGTGCGGTCCGAGGGAGAGGTAGAACCCGCCGACCGACCAGACGGCGACGATGGTCAGCACGAGCACCGCGAACCGGCCGCGTACGGCGGCGGGCACCCGGATCCGGTGCGGGACGACCCGGAAGCGGCCGCCCGCGCCGGGAGCGCTCTCACCCATCCGGACCACCCCGGCCAGGACGACCGCGAAGGCCCCGGCCAGCAGCAGGTAGCTCAGTACGGTCGGCGCGGGCGCGTACTGGACGAGGAGGCCGGCGCCGATGCCGCCGAGGCCGATCCCGACGGTCGGTCCCGCGCTGTTGACCTGCGCTCCGAGGGCGGGCCGCGCCCGGGGGGCGAGTTCCAGCAGGGCGGCTCCCATCGCCCCGGTGGCCAGGCCCACCGCGAGGCCCTGCACGGCGCGGGCGGCGAGCAGCAGGCCGAGGCCCTGGGCGGCGGCGAACAGGCCCATGGAGACGATCGCGAGGACCAGTGCGGCGCCGAGGACGGGCCGGCGGCCGAGGGTGTCCGAGAGGGAACCGAACAGCAGGAGTCCGGCGAGCACGGTGACGGCGTACAGGGCGAAGACCACCGTGATCGTGCCGGAGGACAGGTCCCACTCCTGCTGGTAGAGCACGTAGAGGGCGGAGGGTACGGAGGAGGAGAGCATCAGCAGGACCAGGACCGCGCCCACCACCCGGAAGCCGGATGGTCCGGTCCCGGCGGCGGCCGCGCGGGCGCCTCGGTGCACGGTGTCTCCCCTGGTCGTCGTCTCGGTCGGTTCGGCCACGGCGTCAGCTCCACTCCCCCCGGGGACCGGGCGGCGTCAGGCGGGGGTGCGGACGGCCCTCGCCAGGGCGCGGGCGGTGAGCACCCCCGCGAGGTGGCCGAGGTATTCGGCCGAGGTGCCGCGCCCGGGGACGAACAGTTCCCGGGGCTCGGCGCGGAAGGCCGCGAGTACGGCCTCCGTGTCGTACGGGCCGTCGCGCAGCCGGTCCTCGACCCCGCGCAGGCGCAGGGCGCGCCGGGTGGCTCCGGTGACGGCGATCCGCGGCCCGTCGGGGGTGATCCGTACGGCGGCGGCGCACAGCGGGTAGCGGGTGGCGCGGTCGGCGGTCTTCTCGAAGGCGCCGGCCGGGCCGTCGGCGGGCACCAGCAGGGCGGTGACCAGTTCCCCCGACGGGACGCCGGAGGCGGTGAGGTCCTCGGCGGGTACGGTGCGGAGCCCGCCGGGCCCGGCCAGTTCCACCGTCGCGCCGGCGGCGAGGGCGGCGACGGGCAGGTCGGTGGGGCGGCCGGTGACGGCGAGGTTCCCGCCGACGGTGCCGAGGTTGCGGACCTGCGGGTCGCCGTTGGCGCGGGCGGCGGCGGCCGCCTCGGGTGCCCCGGCGAGCACGAGCGGGTCGGCGGCGAGCGCGGCGAGGGTGGTGAGGGCCCCGATCCGGATCCCGTCGGCGGTCCGCGCGATGCCGCGCAGCTCCTCCAGGTGCCGTACGTCGACCAGGAGGCGGGCCGTCGTGGCGCCGGTGCGCAGCTCGGGCAGCAGGCTCTGGCCGCCGGCGAGCGCGCGGGCGCCGGGGTCGGCGGCGAGCAGGGCGAGGGCCTCGTCCAGGCCGGCGGGCCGGACGTAGTCGAAGTCGGTGAGGATCACTGGTCTTCTCCTCGCAGGCGGCGCCACACCTTCTCGGGGGTGAGGGGCATGTCGATGTGCCGGACGCCCAGGTCGGAGAGGGCGTCGACGACCGCGTTGACGACGGCGGCGGCGGGCGGCACGGTGGCGATCTCGCCGGCGCCCTTGGCGCCGAGCGGGTTGTGCGGGCTGGGCGTGACGGTCTTGTCGAGGGCGAAGAAGGGCACGTCGGCGGCGCGCGGCAGGGCGTAGTGGCCGAGGTCGGAGCTGATGAGCAGGCCGTTCTCGTCGTACTCGGCGGCCTCCATGAGGGCCTGTCCGAGGCCGTGGACGATGCTGCCCTCGATCTGCCCGTGGACGATCTTCGGGTTGCCGATGTTCCCGGCGTCGTCGACGGCGGTGTAGGCGACCACCTCGGTCTCGCCGGTGAGTTCGTCGACCTCGACGACGGCGACGTGGGTGCCGAAGGGGTAGTTGAAGTCCGGCGGGTCGAAGTGGGTGGTCTCGTCGAGGGCCGGTTCGATCTCCGGGGGCAGGCCCCAGCCGTACCACATGGCCATCGCGAGTTCGGCGAAGGTCTTGGCGTTCTCCTCGTTGCCCGCCTCGTGGACCTTGCCGTCCGCGTAGACGGCCTTGTCCTCGGGGATGCCGAGGAAGACGGCTCCGGCCCGGAGCAGCTTGGCCTTGATCTTCCGGGCGGTGAGGGCGACGGCGGGCGCGGCCATGCTGTAGGAGCGCGAGCCGTAGGTGCCCTGCCCGTACGGGGCCTTCTGCGTGTCGCCCTCCAGCACCTGGACGGTGTCCGGGTCGATGCCGAGCTCGTCGGCGGCGACCTGGGCGAAGACGGTGCCGTGGCTCTGGCCGGTGGAGGCGGAGCCGACGGTGACGGTGACCTCGCCGGTCGGGTGGACACGGATGTTGGCGCTCTCCCAGGTGCCGCCGAGCATGCCCTCCTGGGACATCCGGGTGGAGGGGCCGACCCCGCAGATCGCGACGTAGGTGGCGATGCCGACGCCGAGCCGTTTGCCGCGGGCCCGGGCCTCGGTCTTGCGGGCGGGCATGTCCGCGTAGCCGGACAGCTCCAGCGCCCGGTCGAAGTTCAGCTGGTAGTTCCCGGAGTCGTACGTCCAGCCGAGGCCGTTGTCGTACGGGAACTTCTCCTTGGGCACCAGGTTCTTGCGGCGTACGGCCGCCGGGTCCATGCCGATCTCGCCGGCGTAGCGGTCGACGAGGCGTTCCATCAGGAAGGCGGCCTCGGCCCGTCCGCTGCCGCGCTGGGCGCCGAGGGAGACGGTGTTGGTGAAGGCGGCGTAGACCTCGCAGAAGGCCGCGTCGATGTCGTACATGCCGCTGATGGAGCGGCCCATCAGGGCAGTGGCCACTCCGGGACCGATGGTGGAGGGGTAGGCGCCGAGGTTGGCGTAGCTGGTGCAGCGCACGGCGGTGATGCGGCCGTCGCGGGTGCCGGCGAGGGTGACGTGCTGGCGGTGGTCGCGGCCCTGAACGGTGGAGTTCATCAGTCCGGTGCGGGTGTCCACCCATTTCACGGGCCGGCCGAGGGCCTTGGAGAGCAGCAGCACGAGCGCCATGTCGGGGTACAGGTAGCCCTTGGTGCCGAAGCTGCCGCCGACGGTCGGGGCGATCACCCGGAGCTTGTTGAAGGGGATCCCGAGGACCAGCGCGGAGAGCAGGAAGCGGTGGTTGTGGGGACCCTGGGTGGAGGCGTAGAGGGTGTAGTCGCCGGTGCGGGCGTCGTAGTCGCCGACCGCTCCGCGGGGTTCGATGGGGCTGTTGATGGTGCGCTGGTTGACCAGGTCGAGTTCGACGGTGACCTCGGCGGCGGCGATGGCCGCGTCGGTGCGGTCCTTGTCCCCGCAGGTCCAGTACGCGTTCAGGTTGCCGGGTACGGCTTCGTGCAGCTGGGGCGCGCCCTCGGCGAGGGCCTCGTCGGCGCGGGTGACCACGGGCAGCGGGTCGTAGGCGACGGTGATGGCGGCGAGCGCGGCGGCGGCCTGGCGGGGGGTCTCGGCGACGACGACGGCGACGGGGTCGCCGACGTGCCGGACGGTGTCCCCGCTCAGCACCGGGCGGGATCCGGGCAGTCCGTAGGGGTGGGGCGGGAAGTGGCTCTCGACCCCGCCGGGTATCCAGATGCAGGGCAGCGGCATCACGTCGGTGAAGTCGGCGGCGGTGGCGACCTTGAGGACGCCGGGCAGCCGCTCGGCGGGCCCGGTGTCGATGGAGAGGATCTTCGCGTGGGCCACGGTGCTGCCGAGGATCGCCATGTGCGCGGTGCCCGGCAGGTCGATGTCCGCCACGTACGTCGCCTCGCCGCGCAGGAGCTGCGGGTCCTCGCGGCTGTCGAGCGGCCGGCCCAGTACGCCCGCCCCGGCGGGCGCCGCTTCGGTCGCGGCTTCGGTTCCGGCTTCGGCCGTGGCCGTAGCTGTAGCCGTGGCCGTGGTTTCCCCCGTCACGGTGGTCATCTCGCCGCTCCCTCCTGCCCGGGCGTGCCGGTCGCCGCCCCGGCGGGCGCGGCGGGGGCGCAGGCGCGCTGCACGCCGCGGACCACGCTGTGGTAGCCGGTGCAGCGGCACAGGTTGCCGGTGAGCCATTCGCGGATCTCCGGTTCGGTGGGGGGCTCGCCGCCCGTGGTGTTCTCGACGAGCTCGCCGAGGGCCATGACCATGCCCGGGGTGCAGAAGCCGCACTGGGTGCCGTGCTCCTGGCGCAGTGCCTCCTGGAGTCCGCTCAGTTCGCCGCCGGGGGCGGTGACGCCCTCGATGGTGGTGACCTCGGAGCCGGCGGCGGCCGCGGTGAGGACCAGGCAGCTCTTGACGGACCGGCCGTCGAGGCGGACCACGCAGGTGCCGCACTGGCCGGTGTCGCAGCCGACCTTGGTCCCGGTCAGTCCGAGTCCGTCGCGCAGCCGTTCCACGAGGAGTTCGCTGGGACGTGCCGAGAACCGTTCGGGTCTTCCGTTCACGTGCAGTGTCAGATCCATGCGAGCGCCTGCGCTTCCGTGAGCGGCCGGTTGAAAAGGGGCCCGCCGGGCTGCTGGAGAATTCCTCCGGAATGCAGCGGGCCGGTGTCGACGGCCACGAATCCGAGATCCGTGATGATTCCGGCGACGATTTCCTTCGCTTTCGGGTCGTCGCCCGCCGTGAAATGCGCCAGGCGCTCGCCCGGTGCGGTTCCGGCGACGGCGAGGGTTTCGAAATGCATGGTGTTGAGGGATTTCACGATCCGGGCGCCGGGATACCAGTCGGCGACCAGTTCGCTGGAGCCCCGGCCGCCGGGAGCGGGGGCGGGCTCTCCGGGGGCTGGGAACGCGTTGGTGGCGTCGATCAGGACCTTGTCCTGGACGACGTGCGGCGGCAGCAGTCCCCGGACACCGGCGAACGGCACCATCAGCACCAGGAGGTCGGCGCGGCCGGCGGCTGCGACGGGGTCCGCGGCCTGCGCCGCCGGGCCCAGTTCGGCCAGCAGGGGTGCGAGCGCGCGCGGCCCGCGGGCGTTGGCCAGGACCACGCGGTGGCCCGCCGCCACCATGATCCTCGCGAGGGCCGAGCCGATCCGGCCGGTGCCGATGATGCCCGTCTGCATGGAGGCTCCTCAGTCGCTCGTCCGGCGCGGCCGGCGTCAGTCCATCCCGATCCAGACCGACTTGGTCTGGGTGTAGCTCTCCAGCGACTCGGGGCCGCACTCGCGGCCGTAGCCGGAGGCCTTGTAGCCGCCGTAGGGCACGGCGGGGTCGTACTGGTTGTAGCAATTCACCCAGACCGTGCCGGCCTTGATCTGGGACGCGACCCGGTGGGCCCGCCGCAGGTCCTTGGTGTGGACCCCGGCGGCGAGGCCGTACGCGCTGTCGTTGGCGATGCGCACGGCGTCCTCCTCGGTGTCGAAGGGGATGATCGACAGGACGGGGCCGAAGATCTCCTCCTGGGCGATCCGCATCCCGTTGTCGACGCCGGTGAAGACGGTCGGCAGGAAGTACAGGCCCTGGCTGGAGGCTCCTTCGGGGGTCCAGCCCGTGCCGCCGGTGCGCAGCACCGCGCCTTCCTTCTCGCCGACCTCGATGTAGGAGCTGACCTTGTCGAACTGGCCGCGGTGGGCCAGTGGGCCGAAGAGCGTGGCGGGGTCGCGCGGGTCGCCCGGCTTGAGGGCGGCGGCGCGCCGGACGAGGCGTTCGACCATCTCGTCGTGGACGGGGCGGTGCAGCAGGAGCCGGGAGCCGGCGGTGCAGATCTCGCCCTTGTTGTAGTAGATGCCGAAGAAGGCGAGTTCCTCGGCGGCGTCGAGGTCGGCGTCGGCGAAGACGATGTTGGCGGACTTCCCGCCGAGTTCCATCGTCACCTTCTTCAGGGTGCCGGCGGCCTTGCGGATGATGGACTGGCCCACGACGGTCGAGCCGGTGAAGGCGATCTTGTCGATGCCGGGGTGGTCGGTGAGGGTCTCCCCCAGTTCCACGCCGGGGCCGGTGATGACGTTCAGCACGCCGTCCGGGATCTCCGCCTCCTGGAACAGTTCGGCGATCTTCAGTGCGGTGAGCGGGGTGGCCGGGGAGGGCTTGTGGACGACCGTGTTGCCGGCCGCGAGGGCCGGGGCGATCTTGGTCATGGACAGCAGCAGCGGGAAGTTGAACGGGGTGATGGCGCACACCACTCCGAGCGGTTCGCGCAGGGTGTAGGCGAGCTGTCCGCCGGCCGGGGCCCGGGAGGAGCCGTCGACGCGGGTCACCGCGCCGGCGTAGTAGTGCATGAGCTGGGCCGCCATGGGGGCGTCGACGGTGCTGGAGAACGCGAACGGCTTGCCCATGTCCACCGTCTCCAGCAGGGCGATCTCCTCCAGGTCGCGCTCGATGAGCTCGCCGACCCGGTTCAGCCGCAGCGCGCGCTCCTGGGCGGAGAGCCGACTCCACGGGCCTTCCTCGTACGCCGTGCGCGCGGCCTGGACGGCCGCGTCCGCGTCGGCCGCGGCCGCCTGCGCCACCGGCACGATCTCCTGGCCGTCCACGGGGCTGACGTCCGGTTCGGTACGGCCGTCCCGGGCGGGGACCCACTGGCCTCCGATGAACAGTTTCCCGGGGTTGGCCAGGGGCTGGCCGCTGAGCTCGCGCTTGGTCATGGCTGACCTTCCGGTGTCGGGTGCGGTGCGGGCTCGCTAGCCCTGCGGGAGCTGGGTCAGGAACGTTTCGGCGAGGGCCTTGGAGGAGTACGGGTTCTGGCCGGTGGTGAGCCTGCGGTCCACGACGACGTGCGAGTCCCAGATCGCTTCGGCCTTCTCGTAGCGGGCGCCGAGTCTGGTGAGTTCGGCCTCCAGGATCAGGGGGAGCCGGCCGGCCATGTTGGTGACCAGTTCCTCGCTGTGCGAGAACGCGGTCATCCGGTAGCCCTCGAAGGGCCAGCGGCCCTCGCCGTCGCGCAGGGCGAGGAGCGCGGTGTGGCCGTGGCAGACGGTGGCCAGCGGCTTGTCCTGGGCGATGGCCCAGCGCAGCAGCTGGGCCAGTTCGTCGGACTTGGGCAGGTCGCCGATGGCGCCGTGGCCGCCGCTGACGTAGATGCCGTCGTATCCGGCGACGTCCTTCTCGCCCAGGGATTCCAGGGCGATCGGCTGCTTCAGCTGGGGGGTCTCCTCGATCACGCGGACGTAGGCGGCGGCGTTGGCCGCGTCCTCGTCGGGCGAGCCCTCGGGGCGGACCCAGCGCAGGAACTGCGGGTCGATGCTGGTCTGGTCGACCGTGGGGGCGCGGCCCCCGATCGTCGCCACGTCCACGGTGTGGCCGGCGGCCCGGAAGACCGTGTAGGGAACGGCGAATTCCTCGGCCCAGAATCCCGAGGGGTGCTGTTCTCCGTCCAGCAGGTGGAGCGTGGCCTTTGCCGTCATGACGACGAGTATCTTCATGACCGTTCTCCTTGTTCTGGATTCGCTGCCGATTCAACACGCCCCCTGCTGGGGGCGTAAGGGGGTGGCGTCAGGCGCGCGATACTTCGTCACGTGCGTCCAGCGCCGAAAGGATCGCGCGGAATTCACCCACCAGGGGGTGGCCCGGGTGGGCGTCCACGAATATGCGCTCGCCGTACAGCGCCGCCATTTCCGGTACGTACGGAAGTACTCCGGCCAGGGGTGCGCCGTAGACGTCCTCGGCCCTGCGGCGGACGTCCTGCCGGTCGATGCCTTCGGGCGCCATGCTCAGGACCAGGACCCGCCGGCAGGCGAGCCGTCCGACCAGGGCGATGGTCTCCTCCACCCCGGAGAGGTCGATGCGGTCCGCCCGGGCCATGATCAGGACGACGTCGGCGCTGCCCATGGCGGTCACGGACTCGTTGTTCAGCCCGGCGTGCGTGTCGAGCAGCAGCACGTCGAGCGCGTGGTGGCGGGCCAGCCGGTCGAAGCCCTCGGGGAGCAGCCCGACGTCGTAGCCGGTGGTCATCAGCTCGCGCAGCGCGGCCGTCCCGGTCCGGGCCGGTACGAGGTACAGCCCGGGCACGCCGGTCCGCCTGGCCGCGGTCTCGATCTCGCAGCGGCCGAGCAGGTAGTCGGCGAGCGAGCCGGCTCCGGGCGGGAGCCCGAACAGCAGGTCCAGGGTGGGTGACTGGAGGTCGGTGTCCACCGCGCCCACGCGGTGTCCCCCGGCCGCGAGGAGCAGCGCGAGGTTCGCCAGCACCGAGGACTTGCCGGTGCCGCCGCGGTGCGAGTGCACCACGATGGTCCGGGTCATCAGGCCACCACCCGGTGGCCCGGTCCGGTCGCGTGCGGCCCCCGCGCCGCGCGTGGCCGGTGCAGGGCCAGCATGGTGACGTCGTCGTGCTGTTCGGCGGTGCCGGTGTGCTCGCGGACCGCGAGGTCCATCCGGTCGACGACGTCCTTGCCGCTGGCCGGGGGCCCGCCGAGCAGTTCCAGCATCCGCTCGTCGCCCAGGAAGCTGCCTTCGGGACAGCGGGCCTCGGGCACTCCGTCGGTGAACACGAAGAGGGTGTCGCCGGGGTTCACCTGGGCGTAGCCGAGGGTGTAGACGCAGTCGGGCAGGACGCCGACGGCCGGTCCGGTGACGTCCAGCGGCCGGGGCAGGCCGCCGTCGCCGCAGAGCAGGAGCGGCGGGTTGTGGCCGCCGTTGATGTAGACGAGGCTGCCGGTGAGCGGGTCGAGCACGCCGAAGAAGAGGGTGGCGAAGTAGCCCTGCCGCAGGTGGTTGCGGGTGAGGTAGCCGTTGGTCGCGGTGACCGCGTTGAGCAGGGGGGTGGCGCCGACGACCGGGGTGCGGCGGCTGCCGCCGGTACGGCTCGCGGCCATCAGGTGCTGGAGTCCGCTGTTCTCGGCGGTGTGGCGCAGCAGGGAGCGGATGAGGGCCATGAAGAGGGCGGCGCCGACGCCCTTGTCGCAGACGTCGGCGACGACGACGGCCAGGCGCCGGCCCCGGGAGAGCTCGAAGACGTCGTAGAAGTCCCCGGCGACCTGCCGGGCGGGCCGGAAGCGCACGTCGATCTCCCAGCCCGCGGGGACGGGCAGCGATTCGGGCAGGAAGCCGGCCTGGATCTCGCGGCCGATCTCCAGTTCCTTCTCGTATCCCATGAGTTCGGCGCGGGCGTCGGCCTCGCGCAGGGTGCGGCCGAGTCCGGCCCGTTCGGAGCAGCTGTGCAGGCGGGCGCCGACGAGGGCGGGCAGGAAGGGCGGTACGAGGTAGTCGTGGCCGAGGCGGACGTGCCGTTCCAGGGCGGTGAAGTCCCCGGCGGTCCAGACGACCACGATGGGGGCCCCGGCCCAGCGCCGCAGCCTGCGGACGGCGGTCCGTACGGCCTCCCCGTCGGTCTCGGCCGGGGCGAGCAGCACGTCCGCGACGGGCAGTACCTCCAGCGGGCCCTCGTGCAGCTGGGCCAGCGTGCGGGTGACGAGTTCCGCGTCCATCGACCGCAGCGCGTCGAGCAGTTCGCGCGGCGGGGGCGGGTGCTCGTCGAGGATGATCACGATCGTGGAGGGCATGGGTCCGTCCCCTCGGCCTTCACAGTGAGCGTGCTGATGTTGCGGCCGTCGCTGCGTGCGTAGGCGTACTCGTCCACGCTGGTCAGTGCCAGGTGGATGCCGAGGCCGCCGACCCGCCGCCGGTCCGGGGGAACCCCGGGGGCGGGAGGCAGGCGGCCCTCGACGGGGTCGAACGCGGGGGCGGTGTCCTCGATGACGATCCGCACCCCGTCGGGGCCGGAGCGGCCGCGGACGGTGATCCGTCCGTCGCCGCCCCGGTACCCGTGCATGACGATGTTGGTGGCCAGTTCGTCCACGGCCAGCCGGATCCGGTAGACGGCCGACTTGCAGAGGCCCGCCCGGCCGGCCAGCCGCAGGACGAACGCGGCGATCTCGCCCAGTGCCTGCACCGTCGCGGGCACCTCCAGCACGGCGGGCTTCCTCGCCAGTTCGACCATGTCGTTCACCGGGGCCGGCCGGGGCGGGCCGCGGACTCAGCCATCGGCGAGCAGGATGCTGCGGTCCAGCCCGGCCGTCCGGATGGTCCGGGAGACGGGTTCGATGGCTCCGACCACCTTGATGGTGACGTGGTCCGCCACCTTCTGCTGGGCGAAGACCAGGGAGCGCAGTCCGGCGCTGGCCATGTAGCCGACGCCGGCCATGCGGATCTCGACGGTGCTGGTGCCGTGGCCGGCGGCCTTCTCGATGGTGCGGTGGAAGTCCGGGGCGGTCTTGGCGTCCAGCTCGCCCGTCAGCTCGATCACGGTGGTGTCGCCCTCGATGCTCAGGGACACGGAAAGCGGCATGTCAGGTCTCCTTCGGTCGGGGCGTCTCAGGCGTCCCGGGGTTCGGGGTCGTTCGCGCGGCCCACGAGGATCACCACCGAGCGCGGGCCGATCAGGTACTTGCCGGCGTTGTCCAGTTCCCGTTCCGCTCCGGGGCTGCGGATGTCGTGCGGTGCCCCGGCTCCGGTGTCGGCGAACAGGTGCCAGCTGCGGCCGCCGGGGAGCGCGGGCAGTTCGAGGTCGTGCGCCTCCCAGTGGGCGTTCATGGCCACGTACACGACGTCGTCGTCCCCGGTGCCGCAGCGGGCCACCGCGATCAGCCGGCTCTCGGAGGACCAGTCGGGCTGCCAGGCGCGTTCCCCGTGCCAGCTGATGTCGGGCAGGCCGAGGCCGTCGCGGAGCCGGCCGGTGGGGTGGGAGGTGGAGCGCAGTTCGCGGTGGCGGCCGCGGAAGGCGATCATCTCCCGGGTGAAGCGCAGGAGTTCGGCGTTCTGGTCGACCTGGTCCCAGTCGAACCAGGACAGTTCGTTGTCCTGGCAGTAGGTGTTGTTGTTGCCCTGCTGGGTGCGCGCGACCTCGTCCCCGGACAGCAGCATCGGGATGCCCTGGCTGGTGAAGAGGATCGCCAGGGCGTTCTTCATCTGGCGCAGCCGCAGCGCGTTGACCTCCGGGTCGTCGGTGGGGCCCTCGGCTCCGCAGTTCCAGCTGGCGTTGTCGTTGCCGCCGTCGTTGTTGCCCTCGCCGTTGGCCTCGTTGTGCTTGTCGTTGTAGGAGACGAGGTCCGCGAGGGTGAACCCGTCGTGCGCGGTCAGGAAGTTGACCGAGGCGGAGGTCCCGCGGGTGGAGTACAGGTCGGGTGAGCCGGCGATCCGCGTCGCCAGTTCGCCGGTGACTCCGGGGTCGCCCTTGAGGAAGCTGCGGACGGTGTCGCGGTACTTGCCGTTCCACTCGGCCCAGCGGCCGTACGCCGGGAAGTTGCCGACCTCGTACAGTCCGCCCGCGTCCCAGGCCTCGGCGATGAGCTTGGTGTGCCGCAGGACGGGGTCGAAGGCGAGCAGTTCCAGCAGCGGCGGGTTGGGCAGCGGGGTGCCGTCCAGGTCCCGGCCGAGGATGGCGGCGAGGTCGAAGCGGAATCCGTCGATGTGGTAGTCGGCGACCCAGTGGCGCAGGCAGTCCAGCACGTAGTTGCGCACGACGGGGTGGTTGCAGTTGACCGTGTTGCCGGTGCCGCTGAAGTTGAAGTAGTACCCCTCGGGCGTGAGCATGTAGTACGTGGCGTTGTCGAGGCCCTTGAAGGAGATGGTCGGACCCTGCTCGTTGCCCTCGGCGGTGTGGTTGAAGACGACGTCGAGGATGACCTCGATGCCGGCCGCGTGCAGGTCCTTGATCAGGGTGCGGAACTCGTCGCCCTGCATCCCGTAGCGTCCGGTGGCCGCGTATCCGGCCTTGGGCGCGAAGAAGGAGACGGTGTTGTAGCCCCAGTAGTCGTAGAGCTTCTCGCCGGTCTCCGGGTTGCTGCGCGGGTTGTCGCTCTCGTCGAACTCGAACACGGGCAGCAGTTCGATGCAGTTGATCCCGAGTTCCTTCAGGTACGGGATCTTCTCCCGCAGTCCCGCGAACGTGCCGGGGGCGGTGACCCGCGAGGAGGGGTGGCGGGTGAAGCCGCGCACGTGGGCCTCGTACACGACGAGGTCCTCGGCGGGGATCCGCAGCGGGGTGTCGTCGCCCCAGTCGAAGTCCTGGAGGCAGACGCGCGAGCGGTACTGGTAGCCGCGGCTGTAGTCCGGCTCCACGCCCCACACGTCGCGGCCGGCGATCAGCCGGGCGTAGGGGTCGGAGAGGATCTGCCGGGCGTCGAAGCGGTGCCCGGTGGCCGGGTCGAAGGGGCCGTCGGCCCGGTAGCCGTACTCGATGTTCTCGTGGTCGAGGCCGAAGACCGTCATGGCGAAGACGCTGCCGGTGCGGAACTCCTCGGGGAACTCCAGTTCGGCCATCGGCTCGGGCTCTCCGCGCTTGAAGATGACCAGGGTCATGGAGGTGGCCCGGTCGGAGAACACGGAGAAGCTGACCCCGCCGGGGACCACGTTGGCCCCGAACGGGAACGGTTTGCCGGCGCGGACCCGGTACCCGCCCACCTCGTGGGTCGGGTACGCGTCGACGCGCAGGACCTGCTCGGAACGGTCGCTCATCGCACGGCCTTCGCCTTGGCCTTGGCCGCGGCGGCCGTGGCCTCGCCGGTCTCGAAGAAGTCGAGGAAGCCGGTGGCCGACATGACGAACCGGACTTCCTCGCTCACCCCGTACAGGGTGACCGCGACCCCGGCGTGCTGCGCCTCGCGGTAGACCACGAGCAGCGTGCGCAGGCCCGCGCTGGAGACGTAGGTGACGGCGGTGAGGTCGATCTTCAGCGGCTTGTCCTCGCGGACCAGCGGCAGGAGTGCCTGGAGCAGGGCACCGGAGGTCTCGCTGTTGATCTCGCCGGTGGCGACGAGCACGGTGCCCGTCTTGTTCCGGCGTTCCTTCACGTTCAGTGTCATTGCATTCCCCTCTGGTTGGGGCGCCCCCCGTTGAGCGCTACTTCTTGGTCACGGGCCGGAGCCGGACCTTGACCCTGACCCGTCCCCGGACGTCGGGGAGGCGGACGGTGAGCCCGTCCGCGTCGTACTCCTCGTACGGCTTCTCGTCGATCTCCACGGACGCGATCCGCACCGAGCCCGCGGGCAGCAGGTCGGGCGAGACGCGCAGGACGCGGTCCGGCAGGCCGGCCGGGTCGGGCTGGAAGTGGAAGTCCATCTCCCGGCCGTTGACGAGCAGGTTGTTGTAGACGGCGGCGAGGTAGCAGAGCTCCGCCGAGTGGTACATGGACATCGAGTGGCTGCCCTTGAGCCGTTCCGTGCCGAGCAGGTACGGCGTACCGGCGGCGAGCACGTTGAAGTAGACGGCTCCCTCGTCGTGGTCGAGGAAGAAGGTGTTGTAGAAGGCCTCCGCCTGCCGGGCCTCGCGCAGGTTCGCGTCGCCGCCGACCGTGCCGTTCAGGATGAGGTAGGCGAGGATCGCCTGCTCCTGCTGCCACCAGGCCTTGCGGTCGTGCCAGGCGAAACGGTGGGTCTCCTCGTCGCCGCGCTTCACCCGCTCGACCACGTCGTACCAGCCGCCGCGCTGCACGTCGCTGCCGACGGCCGGCATGATCTCGCCGATCTTCCTGGCCAGCTCCTCGTAGGCGGGCTTGGCCTTCAGCGAGTTCATCCGCATCAGGTTCCAGGCGATCTTCAGGTTGTGCCCGACGACCGCCCGGTTCTGCTGCCAGCTGTGGGTGGTGTCGTGGGACCAGTCGCGGTTGAAGCGTTCCTGGACGAAGGGGCTGTTCTCGTAGTCGGGGAACTTGTCCGCGATGGTGTCGAAGGTGTACTCGAGGAAGTCGGCGTACTTCTGCTCGCCCGTCGCGAGGTACAGGTTGATCAGGTAGGCGGGCGCGTGGTCGCCGACCGAGTTCCAGTTCTTGCGCTCGGCGTTCTCGCCCAGCGACTCGTGGTCGGCGCTGAAGAGGATCGGGTCGATGTGCGAGTAGTAGCCGCCCTGGTCCGGGTCCAGGAAGAACTTGTCGAAGAGCCGGATGGTGGCGTCGGCGTCGTTCTTGATCCGCGCGTCACCGGTGACCCGGTAGGTCTGGATCGGGCCGGCCAGCGCGTAGATCTGCTCGTACATCGGGATGGCGTCGTAGTCGTCGGAGAACTCCGAGGTGAACAGCTTGCGTTCGCTGTCCCCGTCGACGCTGATGCCGTGGTACCAGAAGACCACGTCCTCCTCGCTGTCGACGACCCGCATGTGCTTGCGCAGGTACTCGGTGCCGCGCTCGGCGACCTCCAGGTACTCGTCCTTGCCGGTCAGCAGGTAGGCCGAGGCCATGCCGTAGACCAGGCGGGAGATGGTGTCCGTCTCCTGGACGTGGCTGGCGGTCTTGTCGCCGCCGAGCCGGATCTCGGTGCGGTACTCGGTGAAGTCCACCGGCCCGTCGCCGAACTGCGCCCGCTTGTAGAAGTCGGCGAGCGACTCGATCTGCTTGATCCACCAGCTGGGCTCCTCGAAGCGGTAGTCCTCCGCCCCGCGGCCCAGGAAGACCAGCCGCTTGGCCTCGAACCGCCCGCCCCGCTCCGGGTAGTGGATCCCGTGGACGAACAGGAAACGGCCGGGCGAGAGCATCTCGTCGATGTGCCCGGAGGCGTCGACGTACGGCTCGTCGAGGTTGCGCACCAGCTCGGCGCTCGGGTCGCCGCCCAGCGAGATCCCGAACTCGCGGCCGTCGGAGGTCTTCAGCCTCAGCAGCCGGGCCGCCGAGTCGAAGCGGACGACGTAGCCCGCGATCGTGTCGGAGAAGGAGAAGTTCACGGCGTCAGCCATGTGTCACACACCGTCCTTGTCGTGAGAGCGGTCGTCCTCGTATCCCTGGCTGACCTCGACGATCACCCCGTCGGGGTCGCGCAGCCACACGGTCCGCCAGCCGCAGAGGAAGTCGTCGAAGTCCAGCGGCCCCAGGGTCACCTCGGCCGCGTCGCCCAGGTCCGCGAGGAAGGCGTCGACGCTGCCGGTCTGGAAGGCGAGGTGGCGGATCCGGCCCGGGGCCTGCGGTCCGTCGTCGTGCGCCGGCCGGGCGGGCCCCTCGGCTGCGGCGAAGAGCTCCAGGTACGCGTCCCCCTTGCGCAGGAACACGATCCGTGCCTCGCCGAGGTCCACCACCCGGGCCCGGGAGAAGCCGAAGTACCGGGTGTAGAACTCCTCGGTGGCCTTCTGGTCCACGCAGTTGAGGCCCACGTGCGACCAGCGCGGTCCGTCCGCGTCCGCCATCAGCCGGCCCCCCTGCCCCGGCCGGCCGCGACCAGGTCGATGATCCGGCGGGCGAAGAGGTGGTGGTGAGCGCCGGTGCGGCCGGTGACGAGGTCCCCGTCGACGACCACGTCCTCGTCGACGTACTGGGCCCCCATGTTCCGCACGTCACCGATGAGGTTGTTGTGGCAGACGACCTTGCGGCCGCGCACCTTGCCCGGGATCGAGGAGGCCAGCCACATGCCGTGGCAGATGATCCCCTTGAGGACGGTCGGTTCCTCGAAGGCCCGGCGCAGCAGCTCGGTGGCGGGCGCGAGCACGTCCACGTCCTCGGTGTACCGCAGCCGGTCGGCGACCATGCCGGAGGGCACGATCAGGGCGGAGTACCGGCGCAGGGCCTCGTCGCTCAGCCCCTCCAGGGAGCGGTCCGCGGTGAACGGGGCCCGGTACTCGTGTCCGGAGAAGGTGATGGACCCGTTGCCCCACAGCCGGGTCAGGAAGTCGACCTCGGCGCCCTCCTCGGCGAACCGGCTGCGGTAGTAGAAGATCTCCGGCTCGTAGAAGTCGCTCTCGACCAGGACCGCGATCCGGGTTCCGGTCAGCGCACCCTCGCGCAGGACGGCATCAGGCACGGGACACCCCCTTCAGGAAGTCCGCCGCGCGCTCGGCGATCATCGCGATGGCGGTGTGGCAGTTGCCCGACGGGACGGCGGGCATCACGGAGGCGTCGACGACGCGCAGGTTCCGCACGCCGTGGACCCGCAGCTCGGGGTCGACGACGGACAGGTCGTCGAGGCCCATGCGGCAGGAGCCGGCCTGGTGGTGGTAGCTCTCGGACTTCTGCCGCACGAAGGTCCGCAGGTCCTCGTCGGAGACCGTGTCCGGCCCCGGCTGGAGTTCCTGCTTGTACCAGGGCGAGAAGGCCGAGGTCGCGAAGATCTCCCGGGCCACCTTGACGCCCTGCACCATGCGGTCGAGGTCCCACCGGTCGCCCAGGTAGTTCGGGTTGATCAGCGGGTGGGCCAGCGGGTCGGCGCTCGCGAGCCGGATCCAGCCGCGGGAGACGGGCCGTACGACGCCCGGCAGGATGGACACCGTGTTCGGGTGGTCCCGGCCGACGATCACGTCGAAGGGCACGTGGACGAAGGCGATCTGCAGGTCCGGCGCGGGCAGCCCGGCCCGCGAGGACAGGAACAGAGCGCTCTCGGAAAGGTTCTGGGCGGGCGGCGGGAGCTCCTGCGTGACCTCCGCCATGAGCCCGGTCAGCACGTGGTTGTGGAAGTTCTCGCCGACCCCGGGCAGGGCCGCGGTGACCCCGATGCCGTGCTCGCGCAGCTGCCCGGGGTGCCCGATGCCGGACAGCAGCAGCAGCTTCGGGGACTCGATCGCCCCGGCGGCCACGATCACCTCCCGCCGGGCCCGTACGGTGTGCGTCCCCGGCACCCCGGCGCCGCTGTGGCCGTCGCGCACGGTCCGGCCGGGGAACTCGGCCGCGGGCCGGAGCTGTACGTACTCGACACCGGTGCAGGCGTCCCCGTCGACGAGCAGCCGGGTGCTCTGCGCGCTGGTGCGCAGGGTCAGGTTCGGGCGGGTGAGAGCCGGTTCCAGGTAGGCGGCGAGGGCGCCCTGGCGGCGGCCGTCGGCCACGTCGATGTGGTGCCAGCCGGTGCCGAAGAGGCCGCCCCGGGGGCCGTCGGTGTTGAAGTCGGCGATCTCCCGGTGGCCCAGTTCGACGGCCGCGTCGATGAAGGCGCGGGAGGCGGGGCTGGGCCCGTGCCGTCCGGCGTGGGTGACGCGCTGCGGGCCGGCGGTGCCGGTGGTGGCGGCGGTGACGTCCTCCTGGGCCTCCAGCCGGGCGAAGTAGGGCAGGACGTCCTGGTGGGACCAGCCGGCCGCGCCCTGGTAGGCCCAGTTGTCGAAGTCCGAGGCGTGGCCCCGGACGTGCATCATGATGTAGAGGTTGCTGCTGCCGCCGGGGGCCTTGCCCCGCGGTTCGTACGTCCGCCGGCCGTCGAGGCCGGGCTGGGGGACGCTGGTGTAACCCCAGTCGACGGGCCCGCCGAGCAGCTTGTACCAGGAGGACGGGTCGTCCACCTCGGGCGGGATGCGGGAGCCGCCCGCCTCCAGGACCAGGACGGAGACGTCCGGGTCCTGCGAGAGGCGGCCGGCGAGGACGCTGCCGGCGGTGCCGGAGCCGACGATCACGTAGTCGTACTCTTCCGTGGCCACGATCGCTCCCCCTCAGCCCTGGCCCAGCACCTGGAAGGGGACGGTGTCGTGGTGGTTCGCCATGTAGGCGATCCGTCCGTCCACGATCCGGAAGAAGTTCATGACCTGGGCCTCGATGGCCGCGCCGGAGGGGCTGACGGCGCTGAGGTGGGAGACGGCGGCGGCCTTCTCCCCGTCGACCAGGAAGTGCACCGGCTCGTTCCGGAAGACCCGGTACATGCTCCCCATGCCCTTCATCATCGAGCGCAGGGTCTCCAGGCCCTCGATGTGTCCGGCCAGCTGTTCGTCCATGACCTGGTCCTCGGCGAACAGGTCGCACCAGCGGTCCCAGTCCCCCGCGTTGGCGTACTCGTAGTACTTGGTGAGGATCTCGTGGGCGTCCATCGCGTTCATCCCCCTATCGGTCCCTGCGGGTTCCGTCCGGCGCGAAGGGCGCCCAGAAGCGGCTGAAGGCGGCCGCCGAATCGCCGAAGAGCCCGTCGCGGCCCTCGACGATCCGGCCGTCCCGCCACCTCATGAAGTGGAAGACCGGGTAGTCCATCCGCTCGTACGGGGAGAGGCTCGCGGGGTCGGCGCCTTCGCGCAGGGCCACGTTGCGGCACACGTCGGCGCTGCACCCGTCGCCGACGAGGACCGCCTCCAGGTCCATGCGGAAGGTGCCGCCCGTGAGCTTGTGGGTCTGCCCCATCAGCTCCAGGAAGGCGTCGAGGCTCTCGTACCAGCCGGCCAGCGGGTGGTTGCCCGGGACCAGCCAGCGCAGGTCCTCGGCGTAGTACTCCAGGATGCGCGCGCGGTCGCCGGAGCCGAGGGCGCGGTAGGCCGCCCCGACCCGCTCGCGTGTCACTTCGGTCATCGTCGCCGCCCCCTCAGAGCGAGCCCGAACCGGGCATCGGCGCCAGTTCGTTGACGGTGTACTGCTTGATCAGCGGGCCGTCCGGGCCGGCCACCAGGGTCCAGGTCTGGTCGGCGTCGAAGCCGAGCCACTGGCTGCGGGCGGCCGGCGGGTCCCAGATCTTGGCCTGCCAGTTGACGAGGACCCGGACGATCGCCCGGTCCCCCTCGACGACGGGCTCGACCTTGGTGACGGTGTGCACCTCGTCGAAGAACCGGTGGGTGACGGCCGCGTACCAGCGGCCGAATCCCTCGTGTCCGAGGAAGGTGTCCTCCGGGACCTTGAACTCCAGGTCCTCGGTGATGAGCGCGAGCACCTGGTCCAGCGGCAGGTGCCGGTCCAGGGCCGCGTACCAGTTCTCGGTGAACGTGCGGATCGCGTCCTCGGTCAGCCGCTCGGCGGGCATGCGGTCTCCTCCTGTCCGTCGGTGTCGCTCGGTCGGTTCCGGTGCCGCCGGTGGCGGCGCCGGGTGCGGGGGGCCGGTCAGATCTGGACGTCGACGAGGTACGGGCCGGGGTGGTCGAGCATCCGGCCGACGGCGGCGACGGCCTCGTCCGGCTTCTCCACGCGGGTGCCGTCGGCGCCGAGCGCCCGCGCCAGCCCCGCGAAGTCGATCTCGGGGTGCGAGAGGTCGAAGGAGCCCGGGAAGCGGTGCTCGGCGATGTCCCGTTCCCGCCAGTACTGGGCGATGTTGTCGTCGAGCAGCCGGTACTTGCGGTTGTTGCAGACCACGAACTTGGCGTCGATGCCGTGCCGGACCGCGGTCCACAGCGCCTGGTAGGTGTACATCGCCCCGCCGTCGCCCGCGAAGCCGACGACGAGCCGGTCCGGGCGGGCGAGCTTCGCGCCGACCGCCCCCGGGAAGCCGACGCCCAGTGATCCGCCCCGGGTGAGGTGGTAGTCGCCGGGGCGTTCCGGGGGCAGGTGGCGGGTGACCAGCGGGGAGGTGGTCAGCGCCTCGTCGAAGACGATCAGGTCCCCGCCGGTGCGCTCGGCGAGCGTGCGCAGGAAGACGGCCATCGGCGTGCCGTCCTCGTCGGGCTGCCGTGCGGCGCGGGCCCGTTCCCGGGTCCGCAGGTCCAGTCGGGCGGCCGCGGCGGCCCGCCGGGCCGGGGTGAGCCGCTGTTCCAGTACGCCGACGAGCGCGCGCAGCGCGTGCCGCGGATCGGCGGCCAGCCCGAGGTCCACGGGGTGGTTCTTGGCGATCTCGTAGGCGTTGAGGTCGATGTGCACGACCTTCGCGCCGGGCCGGAAGGGGTTCTCCAGTTCGGGGAACACCTCGGGGAAGACGTAGGTGCCCACGATCAGCACCCCGTCCGCCGCGCCGATCAGCTCCTTGCTGTGCGGGCCGAACATGTGGCCCGTCTGGCCCCGGCGCAGCGGGTGGGAGGCCGCGATGTTCACCTCGGAGGAGTCGACCTCGTACACGTCGGCGCCCAGCAGCTCGGCGACGGCGACGAGTTCGGCCTGCGCCCCGGAGAGGGCGACTCCGTCGCCGACGAGGACGACGGGCCGTTCGGCGGCGGCCAGCAGTTCGGCCGCCCTCCCCACCGAGGCCGGTGAGGGCGCCACGTCGGTGAGCGGCACCGTGGCCGGCAGGACGGGTTCGGAGTTGAGCTCGTCCAGCACGTCCATGGGCAGCGCGACGAAGACGGGGCCGCGCGGCGGGGTGAGGGCGATCTTCACGGCCCGCCTGATGGTGCGCAGCACGGACCGGGGGTCGGTGACCCGGGTCGCGTACTTGGTCACGGGCCCGGCCATCGCCACCAGGTCGCAGGCCATCTGCGCGTCCATGGCGTCGTAGCGGACGCCCGCGTCGCCGGCGACCACGACGAGCGGGGTGTGGCCGCGCAGGGACTGGTAGAGCATGCCGATGCCGTTGCCCAGTCCCACACCGGAGTGCAGCTGGAGCAGGGCGGCACCGCCGGTGGCGCGGGCGTAGCCGTCGGCCACGCCCGCGGCCACCGTTTCCTGGAGGGCGAGGACGTACCGGAAGTCCGCCGCCGCGTCCGCCGCGTCGAGGAATCCCTGTTCCACCGTTCCCGGGTTTCCGAACATCACCTTCAGGCCGTCGGCCTTGAACTGCTGGATCAGCCTTTCCCGTCCGGGAGTGGCTTCGGCTTTCATGGAACTCCCCCTGATGGATTTACCAGCCGTAGCGGGTGAGGCCGTCCTCCAGCACTTCCACGATCTTCTGCCCCGTGAGATAGGAATCGGGGGTGGAACGCCCGGTGACGAAGGGGAAGTCGACGATGACGGAGACCGGCTTGCCGAAATTCCCGTGGTACGCGCCGCGCGGGCCGGTCGCGTCGCGCAGGATGTATTCCAGCGGATACGGGGGCGGCCCCATGTTGAAGTCGGTACCGAGGAATCCGGTGCCGTCCTTGTAGTCGTATTCCTTGCAGTGGCCGGTCACGTGCTTGCCCCAGATGATGCTCTTGCGGTCGCTCCAGTCCCGGGCGAAGGCCAGGCAGGCGACTCCGTAGCATTCGGCGGCCACGACCTTGCCGGCCTTCCGGAAGGCCAGGATCAGGGCGTGCACGCGTTCGTTGTTGGCGAGGTCGGCGATGGGCCCGCTGCCGCCGACGACGAGGATCGCGTCGTATCCGGCGACGTCGGCGTCGAGCCCGTCCAGATCGCGGTGGTACTGCTCCAGCTTGCGCAGGTAGCCCTCGTCGCTCGTGTACGGGCGCTCGGGCACCCAGGCCTCGATGTCGAGCGGGGAGTCGAGCCGGCTCGACTGCTCGAACTCGCGGCCCAGCCGGGCGTTCTCCTCGGTGGTCACCGAGCGGCCCAGCGGGGGGTCGACGTAGTTCGCGTCGAGGCTCGGCGGAAGTGCGTGCGCACGCTTTCCGGTCGGCGTCGCGAATACGGTCTCGTAGCCCCGCTCGTCGAACGTGGAAACCGGGCCGATGAGTTCCTCGGCCCAATATCCGTGTTCGGAGACAATGACCAGAATCTTTCTGCTCACGGATTCCTCCAGGCGCCGCCTGTTGTCGTTGGCGTCCCCCACACTGCGTGCGCCCGGGGCCTGCGTCAAAGCGCCCGTACGCGACTTCGTGAGGTAGCGGGCAAGGTGGTGCGGGCACCTCACGTAGTCGCCCGGAGAGGTCATGAAGTAGCTTCCGGACTACCTGACTTCGGCCGAATCGATGAACCTTTTCCGAGTGCCCGCCCTATGGTCTGGACGCGCCGTGCACCACGGGCGGGCCGGGGAGCAGGAGTGCGCGAGGAAAGGGACGGGGACGATGACGACGGACCTGCTGTGCACCCACGCCGACCGGATACGTCCGGTGGAACCCGGCACCGAGGGCTGCGAGGAGTGCCTGCGGACCGGCGACGGATGGGTCCATCTGCGGATGTGCCTGAGCTGCGGGCACGTCGGCTGCTGCGACTCGTCGAAGAACCGGCACGCCACCGGGCACTACCGGACGAGCGGCCACCCGGTCGCGGCCTCGCACGAGCCCGGCGAGGACTGGGCCTGGTGCTACGCCGACCAGCTGATGCTGGACCCGGCATGAGCGCGGCCCGCGGGGACGCCGCCGCGCGGGGCCCGGCCGCGGCCGCACCGGCCGCCGCGCCCGCCGCCACCACTCCCACCACCACCGCCGACGCCGCTGCCGTCGCCGACGTCGCTGCCGCCGCCGCCGCTGCCACCGCCGAGCGGGCGGAGAGCCGCAAGCCCGTCATCCTGGCCGTGGACGACGACCCCCAGGTGCTGCGCGCCGTCCGCCGGGACCTGCGCAGCGCCTACGGCGACCGGTACCGGGTCCTCGGCGCCTCCTCGGCGGCCGACGCCCTGAAGATCCTGGACTCCCTCGACGAACGCGGGCACGATCCCGCGCTGTTCCTGGTCGACCAGCGGATGCCGGACGTCACCGGGGTGGAGTTCCTGCTGGAGGCGGTCAGCCGCTTCCCGGACGCCCGCCGCGTGCTGCTCACGGCCTACGCGGAGACGGACGCGGCCATCACCGCCATCAACCGGGTGCGCCTGGACTACTACCTGCTCAAACCCTGGGACCCGCCCCACGAGCGGCTCTTCCCGGTGCTGGACGACCTGCTCTCGGACTGGCTGGCGACCTACCGCCCCGCCTACGACGGGATCATCGTCGCCGGCCACCTGGTCTCCCCCGGCACCCACGCCGTACGGGACTTCTTCACCCGCAACGGCCAGCCCTTCCGGTTCCTCAACGTGGAGCGGGACCCCGAGGCGCTGACCGTGATCGCCGCCGCCCGGGCCGACGCGGCACTGCCCCTGGTGCGCTTCCCGGACGGAGCGGTGCTCTCCGCCCCCTCCGACACCGAGCTGGCCCGGCGCCTCGGCCTGGCCACGACGGCCTCCCGCCCGCACTACGAGTGCGTCATCGTCGGCGCCGGGCCCGCGGGGCTCGCCGCCGGGGTGTACGCGGCCTCCGAGGGCCTGTCCACGCTGATGCTGGACTCCCGCGCCCCGGGCGGCCAGGCGGGCACCTCCAGCCTGATCGAGAACTACCTCGGCTTCCCCTCGGGCCTCTCGGGCGGGGACCTGACGCGCCGGGCCACCATCCAGGCCTCCCGGTTCGGCGCCGAGATCCTGCACCCGGTGGAGGTGGTCTCGCTGACCCGGGACGACCCGGCGAAGGTCCTGACCCTGGCGGACG
The DNA here is from genome assembly GCF_056433525.1 of Streptomyces sp. NPDC044704. Classification (NCBI taxonomy): domain Bacteria; kingdom Bacillati; phylum Actinomycetota; class Actinomycetes; order Kitasatosporales; family Streptomycetaceae; genus Streptomyces; species Streptomyces sp. NPDC044704. The sequence goes on along the minus strand of NZ_JBWKGY010000020.1, from coordinate 11,117 downwards.
GTACGGAGATCAGCGCGGAGACGGTGCTGCTGGCGACCGGGGTCTCGTACAACCGGCTCCAGGCCCCCGGCGCGGACCGTTTCGAGGGCGCGGGCCTGTACTACGGCGCGGCCACCACGGAGAGCTCGGCGTGCATCTCACAGCACGTGTTCATCGTGGGCGGCGCCAACTCGGCCGGCCAGGCGGCGGTGCACTTCGCCAAGTACGCGGCCCGGGTGACGGTGCTGGTCCGCGCCGCCTCCCTGGAGGCGAGCATGTCCCGCTACCTGGTCGACGAGATCGGACGGACCCCCAACATCGAGGTCAGGGTCCGCACCACGGTGGTCGCCCTCGACGGCGGCGAGCACCTGGAGCGGATCACCCTGCACGACGGCGACACCGGCGCGGACACCGAGGTCCCCGCCCGCTTCATGTTCACGTTCATCGGCGCCCGGCCGCACACGGACTGGCTGAACGGGGTCGTGGAACGCGACGAGCACGGCTTCGTCCTCACCGGCTCCGACCTGATCGCGAACGGGGGCGAACTCCCGGCGGAATGGAGCCTGGAGCGGGCCCCGTACCCGCTGGAGACCAGCGTTCCCGGGGTCTTCGCGGCCGGCGACGTGCGCGCCCGTTCGGTGAAGCGGGTGGCCTCGGGCGTGGGCGAGGGGGCGATGGCGGTGTCCCTGATCCACCGCTACCGCTCGATGGGCTGAGGGCGAACGGCCCGGGCCTTGCGATCAAGGCGGTACCGGATGCAACGTTGATTACATGATTACAGCCGAACAGAGCGAAGAGCTCCGCGCGTGGTTCGCCGAGCGCCTGCCGACGGACGTCTACGAGTCCCTCGTCTCGGTCGCCGTGGACCGCGAGGAGATCACGGTCGTCGGGACCCTCCCGGCGGCCGAGTCGGTCAAGGGGTTCCGCGAACGCACCCGCGAGGCACGCGTCGAGGTCGCCCGGGCGGCGGAGGAGCTGTACCGCCGCAAGGTGGCCTGGGGCGTTCGGTCGGGTGAGGAGACCGTCCTCTTCACCCATCTGGCCGTACCCGTCATGACCCGGCTGCGCCAGTCCGAGCGCCAGGTCCTCGACACCCTGGTCGAGGGCGGCGTGGCGCGCAGCCGGGCCGACGCACTGGCCTGGTGCGTGCGCCTGGTCGGGCAGAACGCCGACCCGTGGCTCACCGAGCTGCGCGACTCCCTCGACGGGGTGCGCCGGGTCCGGGAACAGGGCCCGGACGTCACGAAGTCTGGGTCCGCATGACCCGAAGCCCTTCCGGGCACCCATGATCCACGGAAGGGTGACCGAGACCACCAGATCCCGGGGAGAGGCACGCACACCCATGACCACGACCGTCGAGTACATCCGCTACCGGATCGCCCTGGACGACCAGCAGGCGTTCGAGGAGGCGTACGCCCGGGGAGCCGAGGCCCTGGCCGCCTCGCCCGAATGCGTCGACTACGAACTGGCCCGCTGCGAGGAGGAGCGGGAGCGCTACATCCTGCGCATCCGCTGGACCTCGATCGACGCCCACCTGAACGGCTTCCGCAAGGGCGAGCACTTCCCGGCGTTCTTCGCCGCGATCCGCCCGTACGTGACGGCCATCGAGGAGATGCAGCACTACCTCGTGACCGCGGTGGCGGGTCCGGGAAAGGCCGCCGGCCGGTCATGAGCACCACGCCCACGATCTACGAGTGGATGGGCGGCGAAGAGGCGATGGTCCGCCTCACCGACGCCTTCTACGCCCACGCCCTGCGGGACGAGGTCCTGGCCCCGGTCTTCGAGGGGATGGACGCCGGGCACCCCCGGCACGTCGCGGTCTGGCTGTCGGAGGTCTTCGGCGGCCCGGCGGACTACTCGGCCCACCACGGCGGCCACCAGCACATGGCCACCAAGCACCTGGGCCGCGCCATCACCGAGCGGCAGCGCCGCCGCTGGGTAGACCTGCTGCTGGACACCGCCGACGAGGTCGGACTGCCCACGGACCCCGAGTTCCGGGCGGTGTTCGTCTACTACATCGAGTGGGGCACCCGGATGGCCCTGATCTACTCGGGCCCCAACCCCCCTCCGGTGGACGCGGCGAAGATCCCGGTCTGGTCCTGGGGCCAGACCCCGCCGTGGGTCCCGAAGGAGGCGGCGGCGGAGTGAACACACCCGTGGGGGCAGCTCGCGCCGCCCCCACGGCGCCCCGTCGGTCCGGCCGCCGCCGGTCCGCCCCCGTCAGTCCGCCAGCACCACCGTCAGCGGCGGCCGGCCGTCCGCGTCCCGGCTCCAGAAGTCCACGGCGTCCTCCAGGATCTCCCCGAGGGTCTCCCAGTCGTCGGGCCGCTCGGCCGCGTACGCGCGCCACGAGGTCACCGCGATCAGCCGTCCCGGCGCCGCCGGCAGCCAGGACAGGTCGGTCAGCACGTCCGCGAGGGCGTCCCAGTTGCCGCCGAACCACTCCGGCGCCCGCAGCACCCGCCCGCAGCGGCGCAGCACCGCGGCCTTGCTCCGTACGCCGTCCAGGTCCAGCCGCAGCGTCGTCCAGCCGGCCTCCTCGGCGGCGCTCAGCGCGGGGGCGAGCGGGCGCGGGTCCAGGCTCATCGGAGAACCGCCTTGAAGGTCTCGTAGTGGTCGTCCGTGTAGTAGAACTCCCCGCCCTGGCCGGTCACGATCCGCCGGGCCCCGCGGTCACGTTCTCCCGGTGTCCTCACGGTGAACTCGTGGTAGTAGCCGCGCTTCTGCCGGGGCAGGGCCTTCTCGAAGTTCCCGAAGACGGTGCCGTCCTGGCGGTAGGCGTACGGTCCGCCCTTGTCGATCAGCGCGAGCACCTCGCGCGCCTGCGACGGCAGCGCGTCCGCGCGTACGGTCGCCATCCCCTTAGCCCACCCGGGCAGCGCGGGGCCGCCCGTGGGCTTACCTCCGGAGGAGGCCTCGGCGGTACTTGCGGCAGGCGGGGCCGGGGCGGAATCACCGCCGCAGCCCACCGCACCGGCCAGCGCGGCACAGAGGAACAGCGCCCCCAGCACGCGCAGCAATGATCGGGGCACGTTCCGAAGGATCATGCACCGATCGTGCCAAACATCCGATTCGCTCGCGAATCGCCCGGTCGCTTCAGAGAGCGGCCATCTTGGTGTACGGACTCAGGACACGGCACTGGATCGAACCGAAGTCGACGAGAACAGCGATTCCCTCCTCAACACCGACGACACGGCCGAGGCCGTGCTCGTCGTGAGTCACCCGGTCGCCGACGCTGAACTGCCGGAGCGGCGGTTCCACGGGGGCCTTGAACGGGCTGGACGGCAAATGGCGGCGAGGTACTGCTGACTTAGTCATTGAAGCCAGTATGCGCCCCCGGGGGCGCCTCGCGGTCCGCTGTTCGGGTCTCGATTCCGGCACCATCCCGATCACGGGGTCCGGAAACGGCCCGGTCAGTCGTCGGGGTCGGCCCGGTCCAGCGCCGGCCGCAGTCCCGGAGCGGACTCGGTCAGCAGGTAGTCGGCCACGGCCGTGTCGGTGACGAGGCTGGTCACGAGGCCCGAGCGGAGCACCGCGCCGATCGCGGAGGCTTTGCGCAGCCCGCCCGCGATCGCCACCACCTCGGGGATCCGGCGCAGCCGGTCGGCCTCCACGGTGATGCACCGCTCGCCGAGGTCCCGGCCCACCCGGCGCCCGTCGGCGTCGAACAAATGGGCGGACATTTCGGCCGCGACGCCCAGCGAGGCGTAGTGCGCGCGCTCCTCGTCGGTCAGCATGTCGTGGACGGTCGAGATGCCCGGCTCCCAGGAGCCGATCGAGACGGCGGCGACGGTCACCTTGTCGAAGTACTCGAAGGCCCGCGCGATCCCCGTCTGGCCGCGCAGCGCGGCCGCGGTCGCCGGGTCGGGCAGCAGCATCGGCGCGTAGATCGGGTGCGCGTCCCCGCCGGACACCTGCGCGGCCCGGCGCACGGCCTCCACGGACCCGCGCTCGGCGGTCCCGGCGTCGTACACGCCGGTCAGCTGGACCACGGTGCACGGCGGCAGCCGGTGGAGGGAGGCGGCCATGTGGATGGTGGAGCGCCCCCACGCCAGCCCGAGCACGTCGCCCTCGTTGACGAGTTCGCCCAGCAGGTCGGCCGCGACCGCGCCCAGGTTCTCCGGATCCGGAGCGTCCTCGGTGGCGTCGGCCGGCGATTCCACGACGACGGCGTGCCGCAGCCCGTACCGGGCGCGGAGCGCGTCGGAGCGCTCCGCGTCCAGTTCCGCCGGTACGCGGATCTCGATCCGTACGAGGTCGCGTTCGAGGGCGGTCTCCAGGACCCGGGCCACCTTGAAGCGGCTCACGCCGAACTCCTCGGCGATCTGGATCTTGGACTTGCCCTCCAGGTAGAAGCGGCGCGCCATGGCCGCCGCCTGCACCAGCTCCGCGGGTCCCATCCGCAGGGCTGACCGTCCCGCCGACATTGCAGACACCGCGTTCTCCTCACTGCTGTTCACACTGTCGTGTTCACACTCTCGACTCGCCGTTCATCCTGTCAGATCCGACGGCCGTTGATCAGCCTGGACGGCTTCCGTTCACCGAGCTGTTCACCAACGCTTGGCTCAGTGGTCGCAAGCCCAGGGCGCCGCGGCGATGGCCGCGCCCGCCTGCTCGCGCAGGGTCCGCACCGCGGCGGCCGGATCGACCGCCCCGTACACCGCGCTGCCGGCCACGAACACGTCCGCGCCGGCCTCGGCGACCCGCTCGATCGTCGAGGCCGAGACCCCGCCGTCGACCTGGACCCACAGGTCCAGACCGTGCTTGGTGATCAGCTCACGGGTGCGGCGCACCTTGGGCAGCATGATGTCCAGGAAGGACTGCCCGCCGAAGCCGGGCTCGACCGTCATGATCAGCACCATGTCGAGCTCCGGGAGGATGTCCTCGTACTGCTCGATCGGGGTGCCCGGCTTCAGCGCCATCGCCGCCCGGGCCCCCTTGGCCCGGATCTCCCGCGCGAGCCGCACCGGCGCGGCGGCGGCCTCGGCGTGGAAGGTCACCGATCCGGCCCCGGCCTCCACGTACTGCGGCGCCCAGCGGTCCGGGTCCTCGATCATGAGGTGGAGGTCCAGCGGGATGTCCGTGGCGCGGCTGAGCGACTCCACGACCGGCATCCCGAGGGTCAGGTTCGGGACGAAGTGGTTGTCCATGACGTCGACGTGCAGCCAGTCGGCCCCCTCGACGGCCCTCGCCTCCTCGGCGAGTCGGGCGAAGTCGGCGGACAGGATGCTGGGATTGATCTGAACGGCCATGCCCCCAAGCCTGCCATGCCCCCGCCCACTTCCGGCCATGGCCCCGGAACTCGGGGCCGGGGCCGCCGGCGCCCCCGCGGCGGCGGCCTCGGCCCGGGCTACGCCGTGCGCCGGATCAACGCCAGGTACATGGCGTCCGTGCCGTGCAGGTGCGGCCACAGCTGGACGTCGGGACCGTCACCCAGGGCCGGTACGCCCTCCATGTACGGGCGGGCGTCGATCAGTTCGGCGGCCACCGGCTCGGCGCCCGCGCCGCGGCCCTTGAGGACGTCGTCCACGACCACGCGGGTCTCCGCCAGGTGCGGGGAGCAGGTCGCGTAGCCGACGACGCCACCGACGCGGACCGCCGACAGCGCCTGCCGCAGCAGCCCCCGCTGGAGCGGGGCGAAGCCCTCCAGGTCCTCCGGCCGCCGCCGCCACCGGGCCTCCGGGCGGCGCCGCAGCGCGCCGAGGCCGGAGCAGGGGACGTCCATCAGGACCCGGTCGAAGGAGCCCGGCCGCCACGGCGGCCTCGTGCCGTCGGCCGCGATGACCTGGTACGGGCCCGGGTTGCCGGCCAGCGCGTGCTCGACGAGCCTCGCCCGGTGCGGCTGCTTCTCGGAGGCCAGCAGGAAGGCCCCGCGGCGGGCGGCGAGCGCGCCCAGCAGGGCGGCCTTGCCGCCGGGGCCGGCGCAGCCGTCCAGCCAGCGCGCGTCCCGGCCCTGGACCGGGACCGCCGCCAGGGCCAGCGCCACCAGCTGGCTGCCCTCGTCCTGCACTCCGGCGCTGCCGTCGCGCACCGCCTCCAGCGCGCCCGGCTCGCCACCCTCGGCCATCCGGACCGCGTACGGGGACCAGCGTCCCGGCAGCGCCGAGTCCTCGCCGACGGCCTCCAGCAGCTCCTGGGGGGTGGAGCGGCCCGGCCGCGCGACCAGCGTCACCTCGGGCCGCTCGTTGTCGGCCTCCAGGAGGTCCTCGATGCCCGCGCGCCCGCCGCCCAGCGCGTCCCACAGGGCGCTGACGACCCAGCGGGGGTGGGAGTGGTAGACGGCCAGGTGTTCCTCGGCGTCGTCCTCGTACGGCGGGGCCACCAGCTCCAGCCAGGCGTCCAGGTCGTGCGCGGCGATCTTGCGGAGCACCGCGTTCACGAACTTCGCGCGCCCGTCGCCGAGCACCACCCGCGCCAGCTCCACGCTCGCCGAGACGGCGGCGTGCGTCGGGATGCGGGTGCCGAGGAGCTGGTGCGCGCCGAGCGAGAGCACGTCCAGGACCGGAGGGTCCACCTCGCGCAGGGGCCGGTCGATGCAGGCCTTGATCACCGCGTCGTACGTGCCCTGGCGGCGCAGCGTCCCGTAGACGAGCTCGGTGGCCAGGGCCGCGTCCCGCGCCTGGAAGTTCTCGTCCTGGCGGGCCTTGCGCAGCAGCGGCGGCAGCACGAGGTTCGCGTACGCGTCCCGCTCGCCCACCGCCCGCAGCGCTTCGAAGGCCAGCATCCGGACGGGGTCCTTCTGCGGCCGGCGGTAGGGCTTGGCCTGCTTGCCGGACGGCTTGCCGCCCTGGGCGGGACGGCGACGGGGCTGTTCGCTCACGTGAAAGGTGCTCCGGAGGTACGAGTGCTGCGGGTGTGCGGAAGAGGATCGCGGAAGAGGAAGGTGACGGGCCGACGGGCCGCGCGGGCGTGCGCCGCCGGGGTCGTCACCGCTGGGTTCAGCCTACGTCGGCCCCGCCGAGGCGCTCGCCGGGAGCGATCCGCACCCCGCGCGCCCAGTCGGCGGCCTTCATCGGCTTCTTGCCCTGCGGCTGGACCCAGAGCAGCTCGACGGCGTGCGAGCCGGTGCCGGCGTAGACGTTGTTCTTGGCGGGAGCGAGCACGCCGGGCGACAGGTCCGTGCGGTCGGGCACGAGGCCGACCGAGATCAGCTTGAGCCGCTCGCCGCGGAAGACGGTCCACGCGCCCGGGGCCGGGGTGCAGCCGCGGACCACCCGGTCGACGCGCAGCGCCGGGGCGTTCCAGTCGACGCGCGCGTCCTCGACGGTGATCTTCGGCGCGAGGGAGATCCCGTCGGCGGGCTGTTCCACGGCGCGCAGGGTGCCGTCCTCGATGCCGTCCATGGTCGCGGCGAGCAGTCCGGAGCCCGCGAAGGCGAGACGGGTCAGCAGGTCGCCGCTGGTGTCCGTCGGGCGGACGTCCTCGGTGAGGATCCCGAAGACGGGGCCGGTGTCCAGCCCCTCCTCGATGCGGAAGGTGGAGGCTCCGGTGACCTGGTCACCGGCCATGAGCGAGTGCTGCACGGGCGCTGCCCCGCGCCAGGCGGGCAGCAGCGAGAAGTGCAGGTTGACCCATCCGTGGCGGGGGATGTCGAGGGCGCTCTTGGGGATCAGGGCGCCGTAGGCGACGACCGGGCAGCAGTCCGGGCCGATCTCGCGCAGCCGGGCCTGGAACTCCTCGTCGCGCGGGCGGACGGGCTTGAGGACCTCGATCCCGGCCTCCTCGGCGCGCTGGGCGACGGGGCTGGCGACGAGGCGGCGGCCCCGTCCGGCGGGTGCGTCGGGCCGGGTGATGACGGCGGCGACCTCGTGGCGCCCGGAGGCGAGCAGGGCGTCCAGGGCGGGCACGGCGACCTCGGGGGTGCCTGCGAAGACGAGCTTCACTTGGGTCCTACCTCGCTATCTCGGCTGTCAGCAGCACACCAGTCTATGGGGCCCGTGCGGGGCCGCCCACCTGCGGTCCCGAGGGGGCGTACGCACACACGCGCGCCTCTCGCATATGCCGACACGCCCCCAGTGCGTGACCTGGGCGCCGGGTGGCGCGTTGGTCAAGAGAGATTGACCGAAACGGGCCGCGAAATGAGAACGGTGTCTGCGGCCCGATCCGCTCTTCAGCACCGGTTCGAGAGGCTTCTCCATGGCCGACCACGCCACCCATGACGCCCAAGCACGGGCCAGCCTGCACCTCCTGGTGCGGGACATCGAGCGGGTTCGCCGGCAAGTGGACGCTCTGCGTACGCTCACCGCCCAGCTCGGCAACGTGTACCGCCCGCGCCGCTCCGGGCCCTCCACGGGCTTCGTCGTCTACGGCAGGGCACCGGCACCCACCGTCCGCCTCGCGCAGGAGCTGCGGGACAGCGTCGAGACCCTGGTCACCGCGGCCGTGGACTTCGACCGCTCGCTCGGCTTCTCGTGGGACGCCGTCGGCTCGGCGCTCGGCGTGACCAAGCAGGCCGTGCACCGCCGCTACGGGGCCCGCCGCGCGCAGCCCGCCGAGTCCGCGGAGCCGCCGGCCGAGGGCACCACCACCCGGACCCTGGGCCCGCTGCCCACGATCCCGGCGGCCCGCACGGTACCGCCGCAGCCCGTACGCGAGGACTCCGCCGCCGGGTCCCCCCAGACCGCTTCCGCCACGCGCTCACCGGCCTTCCCGGGCCCGCGCAACGGCTGACCGGGCGCCCGTCGCCGCCGGGTCGCCGACCCCCGACGGCCGGGCCCCGGCTCCGCACCACCCGCCCCCGGCGGGGCGACCGCTCCGGTCGCTCCCCCCGGGGGCTTCCGGCGTGCCCGCCCGCGCCCGGGGCGGGGACCGCGCCCCGGGTCAGCCGATGTCCGGCGGGTCGATCCGGACCCGGACCGCCTCCCCCGCCGGCACGCCGCGCGCCATCCGGGCGGCCTGCGCGGACTTCAGGGCGGCCGCCAGCACGGCTCCGCTGCCGGGCGGGACCCGTACCAGGGCCCGCTCGCCGGGCGAGGGCTCCCCGCGCCGCCCGGGCAGCGGTACCGGGCCCAGGACCTCCGCGTCGGGCGGGAGCTCGGCGGCCGCGAGGAAGGCCTCCAGCGCCGCCCCTTGCCCGGCCACGGCGGCCATCCGGGAGACCGGCGGGAACCCCAGCTGGGACCGGTCCGCGAGTTCCCGTACGGCGTGTCCGACCGGGTCCCAGCGCACCAGGGCCTGTACTGGCCGCAGCGTGGGCTCCGCGACGACGACCACCTGCCCGTCGGCCCGCACCAGGGAGGCGGCGGCGATCCAGCGGCGCAGCGCCTCCTCCCCCGCCCGCAGGTCGGGCCGGGTCAGCATGGCCCAGCCGTCGAGGAGCAGCGCGGCCGCGTACCCGGCGCCCGTCGCGACCGGTTCGGCGCCCGGGGTGCACACCACCAGGGCGGGCCGGTCCGGGACCTCGTCCAGGACGTGGTCGCGCCCGGAGGTCCGTACGGGCACGGCCGGGAAGGCCCGTCCCAGTTCCTCGGCGGTCCGCCGCGCGCCCACGACCTGGGCCCGCAGCCGGAAGGAACCGCACTCCTCGCAGTGCCAGGCCGGCTCCGCGCGCCCGCACCACCCGCAGTGCAGGTCCCGCTCGTCGGGGGCCTCCAGCGGCCCCGCGCACACGGTGCAGCGGGCGGGGGTGCGGCAGCGTTCGCAGGCCAGCCGGGGCACGTAGCCGCGCCGGGGCACCTGGACGAGTACGGGACCGTCCTTGAGGCCCTCCCGGACGGTCTCCCAGGCCAGGCTCGGCAGTCGCGCGGCGCGGGCCGCCCCGTCGCGGGCGAGGAGCTCGTCGCCCACGGTGCGGATCCGGGGCGCGGCGGCGCGGACCGTCTCGCGGTCGGCGACCAGCGGCCGGGCCCAGCCGGTCTCGACCAGCTGGGCGGCCTCCACGGTGCAGCTCGTGCTCCCGGCGAGGAATCCGCAGCCGTCGCTGACGGCCCGCAGTTCCAGTACCTCCCGCACGTGCGGGAAGGGGGCGCGGTCGTCGGCGTGGCTGGAGTCGCCGTCGTCCCAGATCGCGACGAGTCCGAGGTCCCGTACGGGGGCGAACATCGCGGCCCGGGTGCCGACGACGGCGCGCACGGAGCCCCGGCTGACCGCGAGCCACTGACGGTAGCGCTTCTCGGGGCCGGAGTCGGCGGTGAGCAGTGCGTGCCGGCCCTCTCCGAGCAGGGCGGTGAGCGCCGCGTCGACCCGGGCGGCGGTGCGCCCGTCGGGGACGACGGCGAGGGCGCCGCGGCCGGAGGCGAGGGTGGCCGCCATGGCGCGGGCCAGTTCGTCGGCCCAGCCGGGGCCGGGCAGCGCGGTCCACACGGCTCGGGGGGTGCCGCCGGTGGCGAGGGCGCGCAGGAAGCCGGGTCCGGCGCCGTACCGTTGCCAGCCGCCGGGCCCGGGCGCGGGGGGCGGGGGGAGCGGTTCGGGCGAGGGCTTGGCCTCGGCGCGGGCGTTGCGCGGGGGCAGGGCGAGCTGGAGGACGTCGGCCAGGCTGCCCGCGTACCGGTCGGCGACGGCCTGGGCGAGGGCCAGCATGCGGGGGCCGAGGACCACCTCGGGCGAGACGACCTGGGCCAGGGCGGCCAGCGCCCCCTCGTAGTCGGACTCGGCGCGCCGCTCGACGATGAACCCGTCGATGAGCCCGCCGCCCTCCCGGCGGCCGCCCTGCACCCGGTGGGAGCCCGCGCCGAAGCGCACCCGGACGCGGACGCCGGGCTGCGCCGCCTCGGAGAGCTCGGCGGGCACGGCGTAGTCGAAGGGCCGGTCGAGGTGGAGGACGCCCTTGTTGACGAAGACCCGGGCGACCGGGAGTTCCTCGGCGAGGGCGGCTCCGCGCCAGGTGCGCGGTTTGGCCTTGGGCGCCTTGGCCTTCGCCTCGGCGACCATCTCCCGGATCAGTGCGAGCTGTTCCGGCGGGGGATCGTTCGCGCTGCTCACACAGCATTCTTACCAAACGCCGCCGACAACGAACGGCCCCGGACCTCAGGAGGTCCGGGGCCGTTCGCGAAAGGGTCTTACAGACCGGCGGCCGTGCGCAGGGCGTCGACGCGGTCGGTGCGCTCCCAGGTGAAGTCGGGGAGTTCGCGGCCGAAGTGGCCGTAGGCGGCGGTCTGGGCGTAGATCGGCCGCAGCAGGTCCAGGTCACGGATGATCGC
>NZ_JBWKGY010000019.1:142081-143134 GCF_056433525.1 Streptomyces sp. NPDC044704 | reverse complement strand
CGGGGTCCTGCGCTTCGCTCCGGACGGTTCGGGTTCCTCGCTGCGCTCCGGACGGTTCGGGTTCCTCGCTGCGCTCGGTTCCCGAACGGCCCGCTCCGCGGGCCTGGGTGACCCCGTTTCACGGGGTCCGGGCCTGCGGCCCGTTGGGATGGGTCCGCTCCGCTCCCCCACCCCGGGCCCTTTCGGCTCCGCCTTCAGGACCAGCCCGCTCCGCGAAGGGTGATGGGTGCACAATCAGGCCATCAAACAACGGGGCGCAGGCAGCCCGTGCCTCGTCCTCAGCCGCCTTGGCCTCCCTACAGCTGGTCCCCCCTGCCGGGTGATTCCGGGGGATGCATGCCGCCACCGTCCTTGATGTCGACTGCGCAGGTTCGCCCGTCGTAAGACTGGTCATTGGGGATCAACAACACTCCGGCAACCTGCTCAGGGTGCTCGACGGTGAGCCAGTCGTCGCCCGTGAGGGGATCGTCGGTCGGCCCGAACGCCTGGGTGGAGTAAATTGTCCGACACCCCAACGTCACGCGCGCCTTGTCGACCGCGCAGGCGTCCACTGCGGGGTCGGAATATGCATCGGCGCCGTCGAAGCGGAAGCGGAAGCGGACCTGGTCGCCCTCAGAGGGCAACTGCGGGTGGGGCTCAAGCCTCCAGTCAACGACAGCGGCGGTGACACCGAGAGGCCGGCCGTCCGTGTCCACAACCTGCACCCTGACACCCGCCTTACCTCGCTCCGCCGTCGTATCGGTGCAGCCCCAGGAAGAGCAGCCGGACAGGACGAGGATCATCAGGGCCATCGGTGCAACGGCGAATACCCGCGCGGGGAGCACTGGGACGACCTCCAGTCGGGGTGGGGCGAGGCAGTGTATCCCGAGGCCTGGAAATTGCAGGCGACGGCGGCGAAGCCGAAACACAGAGAAGCCCTGCGAAGTGGGCGAGGTACTTAAGGCAACTGCATTGGGGCTCCGGAGCCCTAGCGGTTGTGAGCGAGAAGTGCCGTGACTGTTGCGAGATCGACTGCTGGATCCCCTGTGGCTTCGACGGCGGCTATGAGCTTGG
>NZ_JBWKGY010000019.1:0-141983 GCF_056433525.1 Streptomyces sp. NPDC044704 | reverse complement strand
GTCGGGTCGGGTCGGGTCGGGTCGGGTCGGGTCGGGTCGGGTCGGGTCGGGTCGGGTCGGGTCGGGTCGGGTCGGGTCGGGTCGGGTCGGGTCGGGTCGGGGACATCCGATGAGCCAGGCCTTCTAGAAGTTGGGTGGTGTCGAAGCGGGCGTCCTCGTCGTATCCGTAGAGATCGGCCAGGAGTTCTTAAGGAGTGGGTTCCACTGGGCAATCCTTCTTCACCGGGATGGGTCACTCGTTCGCATCGGGTTCCAGTCTAGCGGCTGCATCAGCCTGATGCAGCATGTACCGTTGGTAGAAACAGGCTGCATGCAGTAGATGTTTTAGGAGCTGGGTTCTGGATGCCTGTCTATGAATACCATCCGGATGAATTGGCGCGGACTTCTGTGGTCAGGCGGGCCACCGGGCTCACTCTGAGCGAGGTGGGGGAACAGTGCCTGGCTGCCCGAGACCGCGAAGACCGGGCCCTCGCTGCACCGCAGGAGCCGCGGAAGCCGACCGAGCTGGCCATTGCGGTGTCTCAGAGACTCGAATGGACCCGGATCAAGCACGTCATGACGAAGCAGCACATGGACGTGTACTCGCCGGCCCAGGACCCCCGAGTCGCCCGAAGGGAAGACCTGCGCGCGCAGCGTAAGGCCGTCGAGGCTGCCTGGAGCGAAGATGCTGATGGCGGGCTGCCGGTGGAGGTGCTGCGGCACCGCGTCTACCGGATCACAGCCCGCCCGGCCACCACCCCCGCGGGCGAAGGGGCGCTGGTTCGCCACGTCTTCGCGGCCTCCGCCGGTTCGGCCGTAGAGCACGCCCGGCGCCTGTTCAACTGGCCCGGCAGCTCCCACCAGGACGGCGAGTACAGGATTGTTTCCGTCGAGCAGGTCCTTCCCGAACCAGGGGAATTCTTTTGATCCAGCTCCGAGAACATCAGATGGACCAGAAATCGGCATTCCGAAAATGGGTCGGATTTCCTGCAAGGTCACCTGTCCCCCCGCAGGGGGCTCGGGGGACGATCGTGTCGGCGACCGGATCGGGCAAGACCATCACAGCCGCCGCCAGCGCACTGGAGTGCTTCCCCGGCAGCCGGATCCTCGTCACCGTCCCCACCCTGGACCTGCTCGCACAGACCGCCCAGGCATGGCGGCTGGTGGGCCACCAGGCCCCGATGATCGCGGTCTGCTCGCTGGAGAACGATCCAGTCCTGGGCGAACTCGGAGTACGCACAACCACGAACCCCATCAAGCTGGCACTGTGGGCCGCCTCCGGGCCGATCGTCGTGTTCGCCACGTACGCCTCACTCGTCGACCGCGAGGACATCGACGCACCCGAGGGCCAACGGAAAGTTCGCGGGCCCCTGGAGGCCGCCCTGGCAGGCGGGGAACGGCTCTACGGGCAGCGGATGGCGGGCTTCGACCTCGCCATCGTCGACGAAGCGCACGGCACGGCCGGTGATCTTGGAAGGCCGTGGGCCGCGATCCACGACAACACCCGGATCCCGGCGGACTTCCGCCTCTACCTCACCGCCACACCGCGCATCCTCGCCGCGGCCCGCCCGCAGAAGGGCGCGGAGGGCCGAGAGCCGGAGATCGCGAGCATGACCAACGACCCCGACGGCACCTACGGGGCGTGGATCGCAGAGCTGGGGCTGAGCGAGAGCATCGAGCGGGGGATCCTCGCCGGGTTCGAGATCGACGTCCTGGAGATCCGCGACCCCTCCCCCGTCCTCGGCGAGTCCGAGGCGGCGCGGCGGGGCCGGCGCCTGGCGCTGCTGCAGGCCGCGCTCCTGGAGCACTCCGCGGCGTACAACCTGCGTACGGTCATGACCTTCCACCAGAAGGTCGAGGAGGCGGCCGCGTTCGCGGAGAAGCTGCCGGAGACGGCCGCGGAGCTGTACGCCACGGACACCCCCGACGCCGACCTGGCGGCCGCAGAGAAGCTCCCCGCGTCGTCGATCGAGGCGGAGCTCTACGAGCTGGAGGCCGGCCGCCACGTCCCGCCGGACCGCGTCTGGTCCGCGTGGCTGTGCGGAGACCACCTCGTCACCGAGCGCCGCGAGGTCCTGCGGCAGTTCGCAGGCGGCATCGACGCGAACAACCGGCGCGTACACCGCGCGTTCCTCGCCTCCGTACGCGTCCTCGGCGAAGGCATCGACATCACCGGCGAACGGGGTGTGGAGGCGATTTGCTTCGCCGACACCCGCGGCTCCCAGGTAGAGATCGTCCAGAACATCGGCCGGGCACTCCGACTCAACCGCGACGGCACCACGAAGATCGCCCGGATCATCGTGCCCGTGTTCCTGGAGCCGAACGAGGACCCGACCGACATGGTCGCCAGCGCCAGCTTCCGCCCTCTTGTAGCCGTATTGCAGGGCCTCCGCTCTCATGACGACCGTCTGGTCGAGCAGCTCGCCTCCCGCGCCCTCACGAGCGGCAGACGCAAAGTCCACCTCCAGCGCGACGAGGACGGGCGGATCGTCGGGGCCGGCGGGGACGCCGAGGACCCGGAGCACGACGAGGACACCGACGCAGCGGCCGAGTCGGCCCTGCTGCACTTCTCCAGCCCCCGGGACGCCGCCACCATCGCCGCGTTCCTACGCACCCGCGTCTACCGACCCGAGAGCCTGGTGTGGCTGGAGGGCTACCAAGCCCTCATCCGGTGGCGCGCCGAGAACGAGATCACCGGCCTCCACGCCGTCCCCTACGACACCGAGGTCGAAGTCGGCGTCACCAAGGCATTCCCCCTCGGCCGGTGGGTGCACCAGCAGCGCAAGGCCCTACGCACCGGTGAACTCGAGGACCGGCGCAAGACCCTGCTGGACGCACCCGAGGCCGGGATGGTCTGGGAGCCCGGCGAAGAGGCGTGGGAGGCCAAGCTCGCCGCGCTCCGGTCGTACCGGAAGGCCACCGGCCACCTCGCGCCCCGGCAGGACGCCGTGTGGGGCGAGGACGACGCCATGGTGCCCATCGGGCAGCACATGGCCAACCTCCGCCGCAAAGGCGCCAAGAACGGCCTGGGCAAGGACCCGGACCGCGCCGCGGAACGCGCAGCGCAGCTGACCGCGATCGACCAGGACTGGGACTGCCCCTGGCCACTGGACTGGCAGCGCCACCACCGCGTCCTCGCCGACCTCGTCGACGCCGACGGGCAGCTGCCCGACATCGCCCCCGGCGTGATGTGGGACGGCGACGACATCGGCCGGTGGCTCCAGCAGCAGAAGCAACCGGCCCCCTGGACGCGGCTCCTCCCCGAGCAGCAGAAGCGGCTGACCGCGCTGGGCGTACAGCCCGACCAGAAGCCGTCTCCCGCCCCCGCGGCCAGTCGCGGGGCGAAGGGGCCGAGCAAGGCGCAGCAGGCGTTCCAGCGGGGCCTGACAGCCCTCACGCAATGGGTCGAGCGGGAAGGCGCCCACCGGCCGGTCCCCCGCGCCCACAGCGAGGAAATCGCGATCGACGGCGAGACAGAGCCAGTCGTCGTAAAGCTCGGCGTATGGGTCTCCAACACCAAAACTCGGCGCGACAAGCTCACCGCCGACCAGCTCGCCGCCCTCGCAAAGCTGGGCGTGGACTGGGCATAGCGCAGCAGGGGGCTTGGTGGACTACCCAGAGTGATCAGACCGAAGCTATTCTTGCCCTTTGTGCGTCAGGGGGGTGTATGCGGTACGAGCAACGTGCCTACGCTCATGTGAAGTTCCTTGAGCTGATGGCGGAGCTCTACGAGAACGACTTCGAGGACTTCTTCCATCGGTTGATGTGCTCCAGGTACCCGGACTTTCTCGATGTGCGTACGGCGGGGAGCCTGGGGGACATGTCGGCCGACGGCCTTACCCTGCACTCGCGGCGCCTCTATGCCTGCTACGCCCCAGACGGTGAAGCCGTACAAGATCCGGGAGAAGTTCGAGGGGGACCTGGCCGGTGCCATCGCGAAACGCAGCGGCCAGTTCGACACGTTCGTCTTCGTCCACAACGACCGGCGCGGGCTCCACCCGGAGGTGACGGGCCTGCTGCCGGCAGCTGCCTCGGACACTCCTTCCCTGCGGTTTGAGCAGATGGGGGTAAGGCGGCTGTGGCAGGAGTGTCTGCGGCTCGACCTCATGACCGCCGAGGATGTACTGCGGTGTGAGATCCCGATCAAGGAAATGACCTTCGGTAGCGGCATGGACGATCTGGAGCCGCTCCTGAAGCAGCTCCAGGAGCGCCGCCGGGAACCCGATCCGTTCATGTCTCTGCCTGACGTGCCGATCGAGAAGCTGGATTTCAACCGGATCGACGGTGAGGAGCGGGAGGACCTCCTGCGCGGCATGCGTCAGAGCCATCTCGTAGACGCCTTCTACGAAGGCACGATGCGCGAGCTGGAACACGACGAGGTGGCAGAGGGCTTCCGCGTGTACTACCAGCAGATGCGCAGGGAATGGCCCGACCCGGAGGACGTGCTCTGGCAGCTGCGGATGTACGTCATGGGCAACGCCCAGCCCCGGCCGAAGGTACTGCGCGCTGCCCTGGTGGTCTTGGCCCACTTCTTCGAGCGCTGCGACATCTTCGAGGCTCCTCCCGCCGGCTGGCAGCCCGGGCTGGACATGTCCGCGTGATCACGCCGACCAAGGGCATCGCCCCCGACAGGTGCCTGCTGGCCATCGGAGCGCAGATCCTCCTCCAGCTGGACGAGCCTCGGACCGTCAGCCAGGCATGGTCCCGTCTGAAGAGCTGGCGGGCCGATCACGCGCACATCTCGCCGGTATCGTTCGGCTGGTTCGTCCTAGCCCTGGATGTGCTCTACACCATGGGTGCGGTGGAGCTGGTCCAGGACGTCCTCGTTGCTAGGAGTACGGTTGCTGCGCCGTCTGAGCGCTGACGACCCCAGGTTCAAGCCCGTGACCTTCACCGCAGGACTGAACCTGCTGGTAGCCGACAAGACGGCGGCCTCGTCCGACACCGACAGCCGCAACAGCGCGGGCAAGTCCAGTGTCATCGAACTCATCCATTTCCTCCTCGGAGCCCGGGCCACCACGAAGTCGCTGGCGATGAACAAGGCGCTGCGCGCCATCACCTTCGGCCTCGACATGGAGCTGGCCCGGCCTCGACCGGCCCTGGAAGTACGCAGGAGCGGCAGCCGGCACAAGACCGTGGCACTCAGCAAGGACGTGTTCGGGCTCCCCACCGACGGACTCTTCCCCGACACCACCGGTGTCGAGCTGACCGTAGAGCAGTGGACCCGCGCCATCGAGCGGGATCTGTTCGCTCTGCGCGGCGATCACCCGGGCGTCAGTGGGCGCACGCTGCTCTCGTTCCTGGCCCGACGGGCCTCCTCCCACGCCTTCAACGAGCCCACCCGTACGTTCTCCCAGCAGTCCGCGTCGGAGGCATCCACCAACCTGGCCTACCTGCTCGGGCTGGACTGGCAGCTCGTCGACGGCTACCGGGAACTCGCCGCCCGCAAAGCCACCCGCACCCAGCTGCAGAAGGCGGTCAATGATCCCGTCTGGGGGCGCATCGTCGGGTCCACCGCCGACCTGCGGGGACAGATCACCCTCGCCGAGGCCCAGGTGGAACGGCTTCGAGGACAGGTCACCGCCTTCCAGGTCGTCCCTGAGTACGAACGCCTCAAAGACCGCGCAGACCAGGTCAGCCGACGGATCAAACAGCTGGCCCAGGACGACGTGATCGGCCAGCACAACCTGGAAGAGCTACAGGCTGCCGTCACCGAGACCACCGACGTCGACGTCGAGTACCTGGAGCCTGCGTACCTTGAGCTGGGCGTCATCCTCACTGACCAGGTCCGGCGCCGGTTCGAGGACGTCAAGGCGTTCCACCACTCCGTCGTCCGCAACCGTCGGCGGTTCCTCGAGGAGGAGATCAGCGAGCTCGCCGAGCGGCTTGCCGCGCGCCGGGCCGAACGCGCCCGCCTGGGTGAGGATCAGGCGCGCCTGCTGCGGGAACTGGCTGACGGAGGCGCCTTGGGCGCCCTGACCGCGCTCCAGACAGCCCTGGGCCGTGAAGAAGCCGCACTTGGAGCTCTACGCCACCGCTTCGAAGCAGCGCAGGCCCTGGAAGCAAGCGCTCGGCAGATCACCGCGAAGAGCGTCGAGCTCCAGCAGGCCGTGGACACCGACCTCCAGGAGCGCAGGCAACAGACGAACGAAGCGATCCTGCTCTTCTCCCAGTACGCACAGCCTCTACGGAGAAGGCCGCGAGGCATACCTCGCCATCCAGGCAGGCCGCAGCAGCCTGACCATCACACCGAGGATCGACAGCGACGACAGCCGCGGCATCGCCAGCATGGTCATCTTCTGCTTCGACCTCACACTCGCCGTCTTGGCCCACCGTCACGGACGCGGCCCGGACTTCCTCATCCACGACAGCCACCTCTACGACGGCGTCGACGAACGCCAGATCGCCAAAGCCCTCACCCTCGCGGCGGAAGTGACGGCGGAAGAACAGCTGCAGTACATCGTCACCATCAACACCGACAGCCTCGGCGTCGCTGCCCAGCGGGGCTTCGACCCAAAGCCCTACATCCGCAGCCCCCGCCTCACCGACGAACATGAGACCGGTGGTCTCTTCGGCTTCCGGTTCAAGACGTCCACCAAGCAAGGAAGCCCTTACCCGAGCTGTTCGAGGCCCAGGACGCACGAGCGGAAAGGCGTGGGCTGCAGACGACGGACAGCTGACCGACGAACGCGGCCCGGACGTCCTCGCCCTCAGGATCGCCGGCGCTCCACCGCGACCAGCCGCACGGGGAGCGTCCAGGACGCCGAGGATCATCTCCCGGGCAGGCGACGATAGCTCGGCAGGCGTCTTCGCGCTGACTGGCCGGCTCGGGCAACCGGCCGGCGCGGCCGCGGCCGCCCGGGTCCCCATCAGCAGGCGGACGAGGTAGCGGATCTGCACAGGCGCCGTCTTGGGGCCGGGCGCGTGAACCCTTGGGCCTCGGCACCTGGCTCTTCGGTGCGCTGTATCCGGCCGGCGCTTCGCCGGTCGACATGGCCCGGGCCCCGGTCGCCAACTCCATGGAGCCGGCGGCCGGCCACCACGTGTCCAATACCGGCCTTCATCGGCGGCGACCCACCGTCAGCGTCCTTGGAAGCGCTGCAGCATCGAGGTCGCTGCCGAGCCTCAGGGCCCCTCTCCCGGTCGACCCCGCACACCATCGGGAAACAAGCGTCGGGCTCGTTGCTCCATGGCGCAGCGGATGTCTGCCAATCGGTTGACGTGTGAGGCGGGTCGCGGAGTCGTCCTTCGGGTGTGCTGGGACGATCCCGCCCATGGCATCAAAGGCAGGCTCGGTCGAGAGTTCGGCAACAGCGCGGGTCGTCTTGCTGACGCTTTCGGCCGGTCAGTTCCTGATGGCGCTCGACAGTTCGGTCATGAACGTCTCGATCGCGACGGTGGCCGAGGACGTGGACACGACCGTATCGGGCATCCAGGGCGCGATCACCGCCTACACCCTCGTGATGGCGATGTTCATGATCCCCGGTGGCAAGGTCGGGGCGCTGATCGGCCGCAAGCGCGCGTTCCTGATCGGCTGCTGCATCTACGGGGCCGGCTCGCTCACCACGGCGCTCGCGCCGAACCTGACCGTGCTGCTGCTCGGCTGGGCGCTGCTGGAAGGTCTCGGGGCGGCGCTCATCCTGCCCGCGATCGTGGCGCTGGTGGCCGGCAACTTCGTTCCTGAACGCCGTCCCGCCGCGTACGGACTCGTCGCGGCGGCGGGGGCCGTGGCGATCGCGGTCGGGCCGCTCATCGGGGGTGTGGCGACGACGTACTTCTCCTGGCGGTGGGTGTTCGCCGGTGAGGTGCTGGTGGTGCTCGGGATCCTGGTGCTGGCCCGCCGCATCGCCGACGCCCCCATCGGCGAACGCCGACGCATCGACCTCGTCGGCGCCGTGCTGTCCGCGCTCGGGCTCGGGCTGTTCGTCTACGGGGTGCTCCGCTCGGACGAGTGGGGCTGGTTCCGGCCGAAGCCCGACGCACCCGCGCTGTTCGGGATCTCGCCGGTCGTGTGGCTGATGCTGGCAGGTCTGCTGCTGATCTGGCTCTTCCTGCGCTGGGAAGCCCGCCTCGTCCAGCAGCGCAAGGACCCGCTCGTTGACCCGGCCATGCTGCAGAACAAGCAGCTCACCGGCGGTCTGACCATGTTCTTCTTCCAGTACCTGGTGCAGATGGGCGTGTTCTTCGTCGTCCCGCTCTACCTGTCGGTCGCGCTTGGCCTGTCCGCACTGCAGACCGGTGCCCGCCTCCTGCCGCTGTCGGTGACACTGCTGGCAGCCGCGGTCCTGATCCCCCGCTTCCTCCCCGACGTCTCGCCGAGGCGGGTGGTACGGCTCGGGGTCCTCGCCCTGCTCGCGGGCGCGGTGATCCTGATGGCCGCCCTTGACGCGGACGCCGGTGCGGAAATCGTGACCGTCCCCATGCTGCTGATCGGGCTCGGGATGGGCGCGCTGGCGTCCCAGCTCGGGTCGGTCACCGTGTCCGCGGTGCCGGAGGAGAAGAGCGCGGAGGTCGGCGGCGTCCAGAACGCCGTCACCAACCTCGGTGCCTCGATCGGGACGGCACTCGCCGGATCGATCATGATCGCCGCGCTCGCCTCCTCCTTCCTGACCAGCGTCGAGCAGAATCCGGCGATCCCGGACAGCGTCAAGAGTCAGGCGACCGTCAGGATCCAAAGCGGCGCACCGTTTCTGTCGGACGCCCAGCTGAAGACGGCCCTCGACGAAGCCGGCACCAGCAGCGAGGTGACCCAGGAGGCGCTGGAGGCGAACGCCGCAGCCAGGCTCGACGGGCTCCAGGCCGCGCTCGCCATCCTCGCCCTCGCCGCCCTCCTCGCGTTGTTCTTCACCCACCGCATCCCGACGACCCAGCCCCGCTCGACACAGCCCTAGCCACGCCTCCCCGGCCCCGCGACCACAGCGTCCCGGGGCGAACCTGGGGCATGGAAGGCCAGGAAGCCCGCAAGTGGCTAACGTGGTGTGTAGGTCGTGCGCATATGGCTGCACGGCCCATCCAGGGCACCTGTGATTCATGCCGTGCGGATGAAACGGCGGCCGAAGTGCCTGGGGAAATGTCCGATGGCGGTGGTGACAGGGGGGCCTGCCGCCCACAGCGCTTTCCCGGCGGACCGAGAATTGCCCGTCGGCGTCCCTGCGGAGGGAAAGAGTGTTGAACAGTGCGGGTTTTGCAAGCTCATCCGTAACGGCCCAGTCTTGGGAACCCTACGTGGAGGACGGCCGGGAGACGGGGGAGATCCATTGGCTCGTCCAGACAGAAGACGGCCAGGTGTCGGGTCTGTGGAGGATCGGCCCCGATGAGGGCGCGGAGTTCCCCTACAAGCCCGCGGCCACCGACACCTTCCACGTGATCGAGGGCGAGGCAGAGCTGGAAACCCCTGACGGCGAGAAGATCGAGCTCGTCGCCGGGGGCATCTACTCCTTCCCGGCCGGATTCGCGGCCACGTGGAGAACACGCTCGCCGTTCATGAAGTTCTTCGTCGTGGGCTGAGACCGGACACGTACGCGGCGTGACAGCGGCGTCGGCGTACCCACAGGCGATCAACCGAGAAAACAGGCAAGCGTGGCGCGGGACCGGCTGCCGCCCATTCCCGGATAGTGGTTCGCGAGTCAGGTCAGACGACGGTAAAGGAGCAGAAACGTGGCGACGCCAGATTCTGAAGTGGATGTCGTAATCGTCGGCGGCGGTTTCGCCGGCGTGACGGCCGCGCGTGAGTTGTCGGCGCGGGGGCGCCGTGCGGTCCTGGTCGAGGCGCGTGACCGCCTGGGCGGGCGGACCTGGACCAAGGACCACGACGGGCATCCGATGGAGTTCGGCGGCACGTGGGTCCACCCCCTGCAGCCGCACGTATGGTCCGAGATCCATCGCTACGACGTCGAGACCGAGACCTTCCCGGTCCTGGAAGGGCTCCGACAGGCAGTGGTGTCCGATGGCCGCCTCGTGGACCTGTCCGACGAGGATGCAGTACGGGCGCTGGCAGCTCTCGACGAGTTCTGTGCCCCCGGTGTGAGCCTGTTCCCGGAGCCGTTCGCGGAAACGCTGGGCCCGGACCCGCAGGGCCTCACCGACCGGTCGCTGCGTGAGCAGCTCGACGTCTTCAAGGCCGAGCCGGCGTTGCGTGACTGGGTGGAGGGGATGTGCTGCACCATCGCGTTCGGTCCTCTCGAACAGTCCGGCGCGAGCGAGGTGTTCCGGATCTATGCCCTGTCGGGACACAGCGCGGAGCAGACGATGGCCTCGTTGTCGGCGACGAAGCTGGTGAAGGGGACACGCGAGCTGGTCAACTCCATCGCCGAGCAGGCCACGCTGGCCGACATCCGTCTCAACTCGCCGGTGCGGCGTGTCGTCCAGAGCGATGACGGGGTGCGGGTCGAGCTGGAGAGCGGCGAGGTCGTCAGCGCGCCGACCGCCTTGATCGCGCTGCCGATGAACGTGCTGAACAGCGTGGAGTTCGAGCCCGCCCTGTCGGAGATCAAGCGGACCGCGTCGGCCGACCGGCACGCGGGCATCGGCATGAAGTGCTTCGTCCGCGTCAAGGGCGACATCGGCAACGTGAGCATCGTGGGCCCCGAGTCCCAGCCGATCAACTGGTTGGTCACCTACGCCCACGGGCCGGAGGGCTCGTGGCTGATCGCGTTCGCCTCCAACCCGAAGACGCTGGAGCTGACCGCGTTCGACGACGTCCAGGGCATGCAGAGCGCCCTGCAACCGTTCCTGCCGGGCGTCGAGGTGGAGAGCATCGTCGGCTGGGACTGGACCAACGACCCGCACGCGCTCGGCACGTGGTGCATCTACCGGCCGGGACAGCTGACACAGGTGCTGCCGGACCTGCGCACCACCGAAGGACGCCTGTTCTTCGCGGGCAGCGACTCGTCAACCACGTGGCGCGGTTTCATCGACGGGGCGATCGAGAGCGGCTACCGCTCCGCGCGCGACATCGACAACTACCTGACCTGAGAAGACCACGGCGCGGAGCTGACCAGCGGGCCGGCCGAAGAGTTTCCAGGACGCGGTGTTCCTCAGCTCACTGAGTACATGGACGGCCGGGATATCGACTTCCCGGTGGTCCTGGCCATCGCGCCATCGCCGCCCCACCGTGTTCTGGGCCTTCATCGGGCTCGGCATCAGGCTGAGCAAGACGGGCTGGGCGGCCGGACTCGCCCTCACCGGCATCCTCACGACCCTCACCTACGGGTGGCTCCTCGCGTCCTCCCACGGCCACGGCTTCACCTACTGGCTATTCCTCACCATGATCGTCGCCTCCACCCTCGGTGCCTTCTGTGTGACTCCCTACGCCCTCGTCCGCGGCTCCGTCGGACGCCGCTGACCCACCGCGCCGGAGCCAAGGACACCGCACGGGCTCGCCCTACGACGGCCCCTCGTCCGGCGCACCCCACCAGCCGGCGAGCCGTCGCGTTCGCAGCTCAAGGCCGTGCGTCGGTTATCGAATGACGGGACCAGCGGGTGTATGCCGACGCAGACGTCAGGAGTCCGTACACATCCGCCTGCGGACAACCGCCAGGGGCTCAGGGCCTCAACACAGCCAAGGGATCACCTGCGGGCAGCAACGCCAGGGACTCCAACACAGCCAGCATGCATGACCGAACACGCAACCGAGAACCAGACAACCGACCAACACCCGCGAGCAACCCAACAACCAGAAACCAACAGCCAATCAACTACCTACAACCACCCACAAAGAGAAAGTCCGGAAAGTCACCACCCGCAGAAGGGCACCTGACCAGCCAAAACGCGGAACCTCCCCGAAACCGGCTTCCCCCCATGGTTCCCCCCTTAGGTTCCCCCTCCGTTTCCCCCTCTAGGTTCCCCCCATGGTTCCCCCCTTGTTTCCCCCTTGTTTCCCCGTCCGTCGAGGAAGGGGCCGGGGGTTCAGGACGTGCCGCCGCGCCACCGGAACGGGCCGCCCGCGGCATCGTCATCGGGGCGTAGCCGGCGCGGACGCCCGGCCCGTACAGGCCGAGACCAGCGATCAGAAGCGCACCTCCCGCCCGATCCGCAGCCGTCCAGCCGGTCACGTCGAGCAACTGACCATCGAGCCGGCCGCCGACCAGTTCGACGTACCCGTGCCCGGCCGTCGGCCCCGCCGGCTCCCACCCGTACACCCGCGGCTGCATCCCCCGTTCCATCACGCCGCGTTCCCACCTCGTCCCGTTCCAGTGGGGCCCGTTGAAAACAACGGGGGCCAGGACTGGTTCCTGAACGACTCCTGGCGGACGCGGCATGGGGACGGCTCCGCCGCCGGTCGCGCCGCCCCGGCCGGCCCTGCCAGACCAGCCTCTTTGTCCGGCTGACGCGTACAAAGAGGTGTCGTTCTCCCAAAGGGGCTTGCCCACGGCACCTGACCTGCGGTTATGAAAGATCATCGACTTTGGGGGGTCCCACCTCCGGTCACACTCCCGGTACCCCGCCGGGAGCAACCCTCCAAGCAACCGTGGAGCCCCCTTCCGATGCAACCCCGACCGGCAGCCGCCGGCCAGGCTTGCCCAGCCCCGCCCGCGCGAGATACCGGTTACCGGTTACAGGCCGGGAGACCCCGCCCCTGCCCTCAGCAGCGCGACCCCGCACACGCGGAGGGCTGTAACCGGTAACCAGTAACTCGCCCTCACCGCCGGTCGGAATGGTGGGCCGGGAGAATGGACCGGTGAGCACCACGCGTCGCCGGCTCGGTATAGGCCCCGAGTCCGACGATCCGCAGCCGTCCCGCGCCCGGGATGACGTTCCGCGCGCCCGGCTCGCCACCGAGCGGCCGGCCGACGCCCAGGCCGTCACCTCTCCCGCCGCCCGCAGCACGGGCACGCGTCCTGGGCACCGGCCCAGCCCCGCGGTGACCCCACCGATAACGTCACCGATAACCTCCCCAGCCCAGGTCAGCGGCCTCCGAGAACCCGCACCTCACCTGGTTCAGGGGCGGGCGGTCCAGTCGAGCGACGGAGGGCCATGGGCATCGATGGCCGTGCAGATGCCCTCGACCATGACGCGCGGATCCACTGCCCGTGAGACACGGGTCCACGCAGTAGCCCTGCGGTGCGGTCAGCCGGCGGCTGCGGCGGGGCCGTCTCCAAACCGCGGTACGTCCTCGGCGCTGGCGTCCAGGCGCAGCCGTTTGAAGCGCAGCGGGTGGCGGTAGACGCCGCCGTGGTCGATGGCCCGGTCGGCGCTGATCTCTGCCACGAGATCGGGGCGGACCAGGACGGCGTCGAGGACATCGCGGGATCCCCACGCGGAGGCTTCTCTGTCAAGTCCTGCGTGTTGAGGCGAGGAGGTGTTTCACAGCGCAGTAAGGACCGTGCAGCTCCAAGATCGGAATGGGTGCCGGGCAGCGCGTCGAGCGCGTTCGGGAGCGAGGTGTTGGCCGAGATCATTCGTGCGAACTGCATTGTGGTTTGACGGTGTTGGCGGCACCTTCGTTGGGTGGGCTATGTTGCAGGCATGACTACCGGGACGGCATCGCGCCACACACGGATTGGTGACCCGGTGCCCTTCTGAGCGCCGTACGGGCCAGTACGGGCCCGCTGTTCGATCGAGGATCGTGCGCTGCCGCGCGGGCTCCGCCTCCGTCGTGTTGATAACAGGTTCGACACATCAACCACGACAGGAGAATTCATGCCCACCAAGACGCTGCAGATTCCCACCGCGGACGGCCAGGCCGATGCTTTTGCCGCCTTGCCCGTCCACGGCGATCAGCACCCAGGGGTGCTGATGTACGCGGACGGCTTCGGCATCAGGCCCGTGCTGCGAGAAATGGCCCGCGAACTGGCCGGGCACGGGTACTACGTACTCGTCCCCAACTTCTTCTACCGGCACGGTCCGGCACCGGTGATCGAACTTCCCGAGCACATCGGAGAAGAGGACCGGCCCGCAGTCTTCGCTCAGCTGATGCCCATGATCGAGGCGCACACCGCCGACCGTGTCCTGCGAGATGCTGACGCATACCTCAGGTTCCTCACTGCTCAACCCGAGGTCAGCGCCGGACCGATCGCCGTGACCGGCTATTGCATCGGTGGCCTCTTGGCGACGCGCACCGCCGCGGCCCACCCCGGCCAGATAGCCGCCCTCGCCGCCTTCCACGGCCCGGTGGGAGTCGACGGACCCGACAGCCTTTCCAAGCTCTCCGCCGAGGTCCACTTCGGCCATGCCGAGAGCGACTTGACGCCCGAGGCTCTCGGCGAGCTCAACAAGGCCCTGGATGCGGCGGGTGTCGGCTACACCTCCGAGATCTATCCCGGCACCGTTCATGGCTTCACCATGTCTGACACCGATGCCTTCAACCCCGACGCACTGCAGCGCCACTGGGACCGCCTGCTGCCCCTTCTCGGGCGCACCCTGACCAGGGGCTGAGGCGCTCCGGCGCGGAAACCAAGCCTCTGAAGTACACGGCTCCGGAGCCGTGGGGGTGTTTCGAAGCTGGTGTGAGGGCGGGCTCTGCCCGCCCTCACCGGTTGGGGGCCATAGGTTGATGGCGGCGATGTGCGCTGCCCGATCCTCAGGCGACGGGTGGTTGAGGCTGGGTGGGCAGGAAACGGACGACAGGGGCAGGGGCCGTGGGCTGCTGGCCGAGCTGCCGGTTCTCCAGCGTCAGCTGGTGGACGACGCGGATGCGAGCTTCGCGGTCGGCGCGGAGTTCGGCGATCTCATCCTTGTCTGCTGCGCGGAGTTCCTTGAGTTTCACGACTTGTTTGCGCAGCTGCGTTTCGGCTTCGGCAGGTTGGGCCTTCTGGCGGACCTTGGCGTAGAAATCGCTCTTCAGATCCGGATGGCGTTGGGTGAGTGCATTGCGGGGGACGCCGGCTTCCTGGGCCAGGGCGACGATGGTCAGGGCTCCGTTGGAGTGCTGGGCGGTGCCTGTGAGGATGCGGTTCATGGCGGAGCGGATGCGCTCGCGTTCGTCCAGAGCGGGGCTCAGAGGACCTCTCCATCTTGGGCGGTGACGCTCTGGTGGTGTCGCGCGCCGTGCTGCCGGAGTCTGCTCGCGGTGCTGCGGAGCCGTTCGGCCAGCGGGGCGGGCAGGCACGCGACGCGCTGTTCGAGCTGTTGTGCCTTATCGAGAAGCTGGCGGGCGTGGTTGTCGGTGCGGCGATGTTCGCGCAGGCGGGCATGCAGCGGTCGAGGCGAGGGGCCGTCTGGGCTGGGGTGCGGTGGCACAGGGCGGTGTCGGGTTCCATTTGATCAGGACGCTGGGACTCCCGGGCTGCCCTCACCTCGCCGCGGTATCCCACCCAAAGGTGTCTCGAGCCAGCAGGAAGAAGAGCAAACTACGCGGGGTTCTTGACGGTGTTGATGGTGCTCTCCTTGTGACGGCGGCAGAACCACCGGTACTCACCTTCGGGCGTGTCGGCGGGGATTGCGAACGTCACCTTGCCTCCCTCCCAGAGCTGGACCTTGGGTTCCAGTGCCGAAAGCACCTCCTTGTCGTGCATGGAGTTGCCTGCATGGTTGAAGCAAATGCTGTGAGGTGAATTCTCCGTGTCCGGGCCATGCACCCACTCAATCGTGTCCCCCGGCGCGACGCTGGTGCCCACCGGATCAACCTGGATGCGCTTGCCGGTCCCGACGGTGATGGTGTGGGTCGTCATGGTCGTGGCTCCACCCTTCGCCATTGCCGCTCAGGCTGATCCGTAGCGCTCCGTGCCGACATGATCGCAGAGAGGAACGGAACGGATCGAGTTCTCTGATCCGCACTCGACCGCGCAAGGCAACACCTGGCATGCCGCCATGCTCCGCAGGCCGCACGGGGCTCTAAGAAGAAGAACACCTGCTCAAAGCGAAGACGTCACGGCGGCGGTCGTCCTCGCCGAGGATGGCGAGCATGTCCGCCAGGGGGGCCGCGAGGTCGGCGGCGGCTTCCGGGTCCTCCTGCCGGAGCAGGTGCCAGGCCGCATGCGCGTTGCGGGCGGTGCGCACCGTGTCGGCCTGCACCTGGGGACACCGGCCAGGCACAGCCCACCACGGCGGGCGAAGTCGTGCGCCAGGGCGAGGACCTCGGCCGATGGGTGACCTCCGTCCGGGTGCGGTGGGACCAGCTCACCACCGTGCAGCAGTGGATGTGCGAGCAGATCCTCGGCATCGAGCCCGCCGGCGAGGACGAGAAGCCGAAGCCGCGCACCAGCCAGGCCGACAAGTGGGCCATACACTACGCCGCCGCGTCGCGGTTCTTCGAGCGGGAAGGGCACCTGACGGTTCCCCGCAAGCACGTCGAGACGATCTCCATCGGCGACGGCCAGGCGCGGCGGGAAGTGCCGCTGAAGCTCGGTACGTGGGTCGCCAACCAGCGCCGCCGGGCCGCCACGCTGACACCGGAGCGGGTGGAGCAGCTGTCCAAGGTCGGGATGCGGTGGGCGTCACAGGCGTCAGGCCCGTCGCAAGGCTGTCAGCCAGGCGGCGGGCGCCAGGAAGCCCCTGCTCCTCCGCGTGAGCCGGGAGGAGCAGGGGATTTCCGGGGGCAGGCTCGGCTGCCAACAACGTGCGGAGGCTGGGGTCAGGCCGGGTTGATGTTCTCCGCCTGGGGGCCCTTCTGGCCCTGGGTGACGTCGAACGTGACGGTCTGGCCCTCCTGGAGCTCACGGAAGCCCGAGGAGTTGATCGCCGAGTAGTGGGCGAAGACGTCCGGGCCGCCGCCGTCCTGGGCGATGAAGCCGAAGCCCTTCTCCGCGTTGAACCACTTCACAGTTCCCGTAGCCATAGCTGATGCCTTCCAGTCGATGAACGCCTCCCGCACCATGCGGAAGGCGGAGGTGATCGCCCTGGTTCCTGCGGCACAGCACAGCAAAACGCCCACGCCGAGGCGTGGGCAAACGGGAACTTCCGAACCACGACAGCTGACGCAGACGGTACACGTCCGCACATGCTGTCACCACAGCAAAGCTGTACACGTCGCGGCGCGGCCAGTTGCGCGCATATCCGCTGAAGGCCGGCAGGCGCTCAGGCCGCAGCCGTCGGATTCGCTGATTCGGCGGCGCGGCGGTATCCGACGTTGAGGCGCTGGGCTTCCTCGAGCTGGTCTTCGAGGATGACGATGCGGCAGGCGGCCTCGATGGGGGTGCCCTGGTCGACGAGTTCCCGGGCGCGGGCGGCGATGCGCAGCTGGTAGCGGGAGTAGCGGCGGTGCCCGCCGGCGGAGCGGAGCGGGGTGATGAGGCGGTGTTCGCCGAGGGCGCGAAGGAAGCCCTGGGTAGTGCCGAGCATGTCGGCGGCCCGGCCCATCGTGTAGGCGGGGTAGCCGTCGTCATCGAGACGGCCGAACGAGTCGTCTGCTGTCATTGCACCTCTCTGTGGAACGCGTGGAGGGGCCCGGGTGCCGTACTGGCACCCGGGCCCCGAAGGAACTACTCACACCATCTGCCGGCCCTGATGCTGCGCCGGCCTTCTGTTTCCGCACGGCCGGCCTGAACGCTGCCGGGGGTGCGGGGATCGCGGATGCGTGACCGGAGACCACCTCACTATCGATGTCCTGCGGTACCCGGGCTTCGTACTGCTCGCCCGGGCGATCCTGATGGCGCTCGGCTCCTCCGTTCCTTCCCTCTGGATCAACCACTTACCAAACGGGAACTGCGTACTGCTGACACTGCGAACTGCTTGTACTGCTGGTGTTGCGTACTGCTGGTGACCTCACCTAGCGCCACTTCGGCAGCCAGCCCCGTCGCCCATCCTGCATCTGCTCTGGCTTAGAACCCCACTGCCGAACCTCCCGGTGCGCGCGCCCGCAGCCGACGCCTTCACCGAGGTACCACTCACTGACATCACTGCTGGGTACTGCCCACTGCACTTACTACGGGTACTGCCACTGCGTTAACTGCGGTACTGCTCATGGCGGCCCCTGATCACTGCGGGCCACCCGGTCCGGTCACCAGTCCCGTCGCCGTCCTGCAACAACCCTGGCTTCGGAACTCCGCCACCGCACCGTCATGCGCACTGCAACTGCGGGTACTGCTGCCCGGCAGTTCGTCTCTGCCGGGCCCTGCGGTCCTTCTTGGTTACGAGAGAAACCATAACCAAGCCAACACCTAATGTCTACTCCGGCCAGCATAGATTTCCGCGCGTTCGGCGATCAGGTAATCGGCCTCGAACAACAACACGGAGGGGCGCGAGGGGCGGCCGCAACCGGATTGCCCGTCACAGGCCAGGGCACAAGCACCACGCGGGCACCACCGGGCATTGACGATCCAGAGACCAGGGGAAACCTCAAGGACACGACGAGCGTCAACCTCACAACCGAGGGCCGTCGTGGTGCCGGCCCCGCTGAGGCTTCCGCCCGGGCTGGCAGGTCCCAGTCGGCCCATGCGTCGGGTCCGTGCGGGTGGCAGCCATCGCGCGTCTGGAGCAGTTCCCCCACACGTCCCGGCGAGCTGGGCAGGGATGGGGAAGTCATTGCCGTCGTTGGTGAGGAGTTGAGTGCCGGTGCGGAACGGACGCGGCGTAAGAAACGGACCGAAGTCACGTTCGTCCTGCCCGTCGGCCATCCGGCCGGTGCGGTCGGTGTGGTCGGCGGCTTCAACGGCTGAGAGCCCGGCCTCCATCCGCTGGCCGAACGGTCAGACGGGAGCCGCGCGGTCGCCGTCACTCCTCTGGCCGGTGAACAGCACGGGTTCCGCTACCTCGCCCACGACGGCAACTGGTTCGACGAGGAGGAAGCCGACGGCCATGACGGCCTCCTCCACACGTGATCCCTACCACGAGAAGGAGAAGCAGCTGTGACTGACATGTGGAGCCACAACCCGCAGTCCCACTACACGCCCGGCACCCGCCTGGTCGGCTTCAAGGTCGAGGCCACCGACGGTCACATCGGGAAGGTCGACGAGCACACCGAGGACGTCGGCTCCTCCTACATCGTCGTGGACACCGGCCCCTGGATCTTCGGCAAGCACGTCCTGATCCCCGCCGGAACCATCGTCCGCGTCGACACCAAGGACGAGAAGATCCTCGTCAGCCTCACCAAGGACCAGATCAAGGACTCCCCCGAATACGACAAGGACAAGCACCGCGGCGACGCCGCCTACCGAGACCAGCTCGGCCAGTACTACCAGGACCACAGCTGACCCAGACGTTCGATTCGTGCTGCGGCTCCCCCACCACGCGGGAAGGGGCCGCAGCACCACCCCATCCCATGCGCCCAGACCGCGCACCGAGGCGACCTTGCCGCAGTACTCGCCGGCAATCGGGCTGGGATACCCATGAGCTCCGGGACAGGCCGCCCCGCTTGCTTCAGAACACGGGCTCATCTGCCGTACGGCGAGCCGGGAACGGATGCTGCCGGGCGCGACGGCGAACGGCGCGTGTGACGGCTGCCGGCCAGCCGCGGCCGGCAGCGCCACGGGGCCGGGAGCGGTGTCCGGGCACCGCTCCCCACAGCATCAATCCAACTGCTCCGCACCGGCGGCACCGGCTGACGCGCTGGGCAAGGTGAGAGGATCCACTCCGACGGAGGGCACAGCGCACCCGCCTCTTACCGGGGCCCCGCAGTGGACGCCTGCCGCGAGGCGCGGACCAACGCGCTCCCGGACCTCTCACCGGTGTCAGCACGAAGCGCCGGGTCCCGGCGAAGTCACGTACCCGCCTCGTAGGTCCTGACGCCAAGGTGAAAGCTCCAGAGGGCACAGTCCCGGTGACGGGAGGCAACAGCGACTACGCCCGGCCCCTCACCATCGTGACCATCCCAGGGCAGGACACGTTGGTCACGCTGCCGCGGGCCGCTCCATCCCGGCCCGCGGTCCGCCGCCAGCGGCCGGACCAGCCACCCGTCCCAGAGCGTGAGGCCGCCAGCGAGTCACGTGCCGGGCGCGGCAGGTCCGCGCCAAGATGAGGGCCCCGGGGGCACCGGCTTTCCGGGTAACGGGAGGAAACCCTTTGATCAGTGTCGACGTGCAGCACCGCGACAGCACCCTGTGGGTCAGCGCCGACGGGAACCTCGACGCCGAGGCGGGCATGGCGCTGGGGCGGGTACTGGAGGAAGCCACCGCCTATGAGCGGGTCCTGATGATCGATCTGCACGGGGTGGTCCTGATGGACCGTGACGGGCTGCTGCACCTGCTGGACCTGCACCGGCGGGCGGAGGGCTGGGGACTTCGGGTCCTGGTCGTAGGCTGGCAGCCCCAACCCCAGCAGCTCATGGCCGATGTCGCCGGGATCCGCGGACCCGGCTCGGCCACCGGGGAACGGTACGCGCTCGCCGGTTTCCGCCGGCTCATCGAAGAACGCGCACACCACGCCCGCCACCTCACCGACTCCGGCACCGGGTGGATGCCCGGCCCCTGACAGGTACTCACACCCTGCCCGTGGAACGGTTCACGGCAGACAACCTCGGCATGGCTGCCGAGGGGAGCTCGTCGATATACCACCGGTCCCGCTCCAGCCAGACGGCAGCCCAGTCCCCCGCCCGGAGACGGCGATCATCTCGTCCCGATGACCAGTGACGCCGCGGGGCCGGCACCACCCTCCCCGCTGACCGCCGAACCACTATCCCTCGTCGTCGGACCCGGATGCGGGTGCTGATCTTCTCGCTGAAGATCCGGTCGCGGTCGATCCCGTGCCCGGCGAGGGCGTCGAGCTGGGAGTCGAGTTCCTGCCCGAGGGTCGAGCAGCGGGCGTAGCCGATGCGGATGTCCGCGCACGCGGCGTCCGGGACGGTCGGCGTCGGCGGAGGAGTGCCGGGCCGCCAGGCCTGCCCGGCACCTACCTGGCGGTCAGCAGCTCCTGGGCGGCGCGGGCAATGAAGTCACGGGTGTCCTGCGGATTCAGCGCCTTGGCCTGGAGGTGGTCATACATGACGCTGTACTGCTCTACGTCGGACCGCTTCTCCAGATAGAGGTCGCTGGTGAACCGCTCCAGATAGACCGTCCCCGCCATACTGTCCGGGAAGCGGAGAACGGAGAACTGCCCCGAGACTCCCGGATGGGCCCCCGCTCCGTGCGGCAGGACCTGCACGGTGATGTGCGGCTGCATGCCGAGACGGTTCAGGTACTCGAGCTGCTCGCGCATGATCCTGCGACCGCCGACCACACGGCGCAGTGCGGACTCGTCGAGCACGGTCCATAAGCGCAAAGGGCGCGCCGGGTGGTGGGCGCGGTGCTGGCGGCGCAGGCGGACCTCATGGCGCACGGCGATCTGTTCCGCGGTGGCCAGAGGGATCGTTTCCTCGATGACGGCTCGGGCGTAGGCGGGGGTTTGCAGCAGGCCGGGGATCACCAGGGGCTCGTAGGAGTGGATCGAGGAGGCTGCCGTCTCCAGGCCGACGTAGACGGCGTACGGAACGTCGCCGCAGGCCACCCACCAGCCCTGCCGGTCCGATTCCGCGGCCGCCTGCATCAACGAATCGACGGCCTGCGGGTCTATGACTCCGTAGAGGCCGCACAGGTCCCGCACATCACGGGGCCTGATGGCTCGGCGGCCGTTCTCCAGGTGACTGATCTTGGGCTGGGAGATCAGCAGGCGTTCGGCCACCTCCGTACTGGTCAGGCCACTGGACTGCCGGAGCCGGCGCAGCTCCGCGCCCAGCCGGCGTCTTCTGACGGTCGGGTTTCCATTCCCCGCCACGGCGGTCTACCTCCGGCTCGGGACTGTCTGCCAGCCACAGGAACTACGGGCCGGGCCGGACGGCTCACCGTGCGGGGACGATCAACGGGCCCTGCCGGTGAGTGTCACGCCACGTGAACGCAGGCGCGTGCACCGCCCGAGCAGAATTCACCCAGACGCCACGATCTTTCACCTATCCGCCGGAACAGTCCGCCTACCTGTTCAGCTCCGCGTAGGGACATGGCCGGTCGCAGGGCGCGCCAGCTATCGGTCAGGTCGCCGACCAACGGTCAGGGTCGCAACCAGGACAGGAGGAGTGGAGAGCGGTGCGGATCCCGGCCAGTTCGGTGCGCGCGGCGTAGTTCTCCTCGTGGCGGTGGAGCCGGCCGTACGGTCGCAGAAGGTCAGTGGGCTGCCGGCCGGGCAGCACTCCCTCCCCGTCGGCGCGCACGCGCAGACCGTCACCTTCGCGGCCGGGCTCGAAGCCGGCCTCGGCCAGAAGCCGCATGATCTCGCCGAGAAGATCATCTAGTTCGCTCCCGCGCGTCGCTGCTGGGGGTGCGTGCGACTCGGGGACGGCGGGCTTCGGCTTCCCCGAGACCGGATCTTCCCTTGAAGGAAGGGCACTGGCTCGGGTTGTGCCTCCGGCATCTGCCTCCTCCCATCCAGGCCCCGCACAGCCGGGCGTCACCCGGGACAGTGAGATCGAGTTATGCGAGCAATTCCGGGGCGCGGACGGAGTTCTGGGGCGCCGCCGTCCGGTCGTTCTCTGGGCAAGGACCGTCGATGAGAGTCCGTCCCAGGGCCCCGGCGTGAAGCGGCCGGGGGCCCTGGGACGGACTCCGATCTACGGAAGTGGCTGTGCGGGCTGGCTACTTCTACGTGCCGGCAGTGAGCCGGCCGCGGGTGAGAAGAGTGAAGCCGGTCAGGGCTCCAGCGGCCGCGAGGGCCTGGATCAGGGCCATCGCGGGGCGGCGCTGTCGGTGAGGCCGGCGAGGGGTGAGACGAGGGCGCCGATGAGGAAGCTGGTGGAGCCGAACCGGTCCCGCGTCACAGAGCTCCCTGTGGGTCGGGGCCGGGGCGTGCTTCTGGCATGGCCCGGCTGCTGGCCAAGCCGGTGGCCCTGCACGCCCCGGCAACAGGGGTGCAGGGCCACCTGGCATTCCTGGGCCGAGGCAGGGGGTGTTACTTCGGCATCAGGACGCTGTCGATGATGTAGACGTTTGCGTTGGCGGTCTTGACGTTGCCGCAGACCACGTTCGCGGTGTCATTGGCCTTGTAGGCCTCTCCGGAGCCGGTGGTGGTGACCATGCCCTTCTGGAGGGTCTCGAAGCTTCCCTTCTCCAGCTGCTTGGGAGTGAGCTTCTGGCCGACGACGTGGTAGGTAAGGATCTTGGTGAGCTGCTCCTTGTCGGCCAGGACCTTGTCGAGGTCGGCCTTCGGGATCTTCGCGAAGGCGTCGTTGGTGGGCGCGAAGACGGTGATGTCCTTGGCGTTGTTGAGGGTGTCGACCAGACCGGCCTGCTTGACGGCGGCGACCAGGGTCGACAGGGCCGGGTTGTTGGACGCGGCGGTGGCGACCGGGTCCTTGGCCATGCCGTCGAAGGAGCCCGCGCCGTCCTTCGGCACGCCGGCGCAGGCCGGGCCGAAGGGCTTGTCGCCAGTCATCCCCTCGCCTGCCGGGGTGCTGGCGTCGGTCTTGGCCTCATCTCCGGCGGCCGCGGTCGGGGCGGCCTTGGTGTCGCTGCCGGAGTCGGAGCAGGCGGCAAGGGAGAAAGGCAGCAGGGCGGCTGCGGCGACGGCGATCGCGGTACGGCGGATCTTCATGCTGTTCATTACGGTTTGCTCCTTGGGAAATCGTCTTCAGGGGTTTCGATGGATGCTGGTTGTGCTGCCGGATCCGGTCCTGAGCGGGCGTTCCGGTGGGTTAGGGGATGGTGACGAAGACGCTATGCCAGCCGCTGGCTCCGTCGGGGATGGTCCGGGTGCGGTCTTCGATCTGCACCGCTCCGGTGCCGTCGGTGGCACGGACGGTGATGGTGTGTCCGCCCGGGGTGGGCATCCAGCGGTAGGACCACTGGCGCCAGGTGTCGATGGTGTCCTGGGCAGCGAGGTCTGCGTCCTGCCACGGCTCGTCGTCGATCCGGACCTCGACGCGGGTGATGCCGCGGCGCTGGGCCCAGGCGACACCGGCGACCGTGACGGGGCCGGCGGCGGGACGTCCGAACGGCTTGGGGGTGTCGATGCGGGCCTGCGTCTTGATGGGCGCCTTGCGGGCCCACTTGCGCTTGACCCAGTAGGGGTCGTAGGCGTCGAACGTGGTCAGTTCGATGTCTTCGATCCACTTGCAGGCGGACACGTAGCCGTAGAGGCCAGGAACGAGCATGCGGACGGGGAAGCCGTGGTCGAAGGGCAGCGGTTCGCCATTCATGCCGATCGCGAGGATGGCGTCGCGGCCGTCCATGAGGTCCTCGACCGGGGAGCCGAGGGTCATGCCGTCCACGGAGCGGGCCACCAGCTGATCGGCTCTCCCGCCCTTCGAGGGAGGCCGGACGCCGGCCTCTTGCAGGAGGTCGGCTAGGGGGACTCCGAGCCAGCGGGCGTTGCCGATGTAGGGTCCGCCGACCTCGTTGGACACACACGTGAGGGTGATGTCGCGTTCGATGAGCGGGCGGGCCAGGAGCTGGTCGATGGTGTAGGTGCGGGGCCGGGTGACGCCTTTGCCGTGGATCCGCAGCCGCCAGGTACCCGCGTCGATCTTGGGAACGACGAGTGCGGTGTCGACACGGTAAAAATCCCGGTTCGGTGTCGTGAAGGGGCTGATGTCAGGCACCTTCAACTGGGCGCCCGCCGGGACGGCAGGGGCCGGTGAGGCCGGCTGGGGAAGGGCGAGGGCATTGCGGGAAGCCACGACGCCCTCACCCCGCCGGCCGGCGAGGAACCGGCCAAGTGCACCGGCGGAGGCGGCAGCGCCGGCGGTCACGGCGGCAGCTGTCAAAAACCCCCTCCTGCTCCATCCCGAGCCGTCGCTTTCGCCGCCTGCCGGTGCGGGGGCTGATGCCTTGCCCGCCAGGAGATAGAGGATGCCGGCGCCGGCTACTGCTCCGGCGATCGAGGGAAGGGCGTCACCGATTCCGGCAGAGTCTGGCCGGCTCCAGGCCGCGGCCGCGCCGGCGATACCGAACAGCAGCACGCCGGCTGCGCCGCTCCGCCGGTGACGCAGGCTCAGCGTGCCCAGGCCGATGGCGAACAGCGCGAGGAGGGCAAGGATCCCGAGCTGCAGGACGGTCTTGTCGTTCTCTCCGAACGTGCGGATCGCGAAGTCCTTGACCGGTGCCGGCGTCCGGTCGATGACCGCGCCGCCCACCACGGTCACCGGTCCCGCAGCGGGCCGCACCAGAGCAGCGGACAGCTCAGCCACGGCCAGAGCCGTGAACGCGGCCAGGAGACCGGCCAGCGCGCCGAGCGCGGCGCGGAAGAGGGTGCTGCGGAAGCTGCTCACACCCGTCATTCGGCAGCACCCGCCCGGCGGATTGGTCCCACACCCAAAGGAGTGAACCGATCGCCTGTGTTGCCTTCGCAGCCGGTCGTCGCCGCCTTCGTGCGTCCCTGGTCACGGACGCGCGAGGGGGCGGCCGGGTCACGTCCAGGGGTGCGGTCACCGCTCAGGCGGACGGGCCACCAGGTGCGGTGTCCGAGGCCGAGGATGAGCGCGGGGCCGAGGAACAGGCGTACCAGGAGGGTGTCGATGAGGACACCGTGGGCGACGATGCCCCAGATCTGTGCCAGGGAGAGCAGGGGCATGACTGCCAGCGCGGCGAAGGTGGCGGCCAGAATGAGTCCGGCGGCGCTGATGACGCCGCCGCAGCGACGGCTAGTGCTGTGACCGGATAGGTTCGCCGGGTCTGACGACGAGACGAGGAGCGGACGGTGGCGGGCGTGGGGGCGGGCGATGAGTGACAACTACCTGACGGTGATTCCGACCGATCCGTACTGGCAGCCCAGTAAGGATGCGGCGGACCGTGCTGCGGTTGTGTTGTCCGGGATGCTTTCTGACGACGACGCCCGACGTGGTCTGGAAGCCAAGTGGCACGACAGCGTCGAGGTGGTCCACTGCTTCGCCAACCTGGAGAGGATCTCCTGCCCGCAGTGCGGCACGGAGCTCGCACCCGGCTGGTGGGGTGATGCTGTCTCGCAGTGCTACGACGAGGGCTTTTCGACGCTCATGGTGACGGCTCCCTGCTGCGACGTTGAGACGTCGCTTAACGAGCTGGTGTACGACTGGCCGATGGGTTCGCGTGGTTCAGGATCGAGGTTTTGTATCCCAACCGGGCTTGGCTGACCGACGGGGAGTTGGCCTCTCTCGCGGGTGCGCTCGGACATCCCCTGCGACAGACTCTCATCCATATCTAGGGCTGTGACCAGGCAGGTTCGGCGGCGTGGTCAGGCTGCGGTGTTGAGGGGGCGTCCGCCCCAGCGGATGCCCTTTTCGCTGCGGATGCGGGCGCGCTCGCGGCGTTGGGCGGCCAGGACGTCGGGGTGGCGGGCGTTGGCATTGCGCCAGCGCAGGTGCCGGTGCAGTTCACGGGTCTGGACGGTGTGGTTGGGGTGGTTCGAGTTGGCGCGAGCGCCCGGGAGGCGTTGGTCGGGGTGAAGCACAGTTCCACCTTGTTCTTTTTCGCCCAGTGCGGAACTTGGTGCCTTTGTGGGCGGAAAGGTTGTCCATGATCACGTAGATCGGGGCGCCGTCTGGCCGGGTCGACCGGAGCGCGGTCAGGGAGTTCACGGCGCCTTCGCGGCGGTCGTTGACACCTCACAAGGTGTCGTCGCCGACGGAGTAGCAGCCGTGGAAGTAGGAGACGCCGTGGGTGCGGTGGTAGGTCGCCGGGGCCCGGTCGGGACGGCCCGGCTTCACCCAGCAGGATCCGCCCGTGGGGCGGATGCCCAGCGGCCCGAACTCGTCGAACGCGAACACGCGGTCCGGTAAGTGCTGAAGGACGTGCTCGATGCAGTCGAGTTTGGCGTCCCGGTCAGGGTCGGTGGACTCCTTCCACGTCTTGGTGCGCTGGAAGGTGACGCCGTGGCGGGCGAGCAGGCAGCGCAGGGCCTCACGCCTCATCCGATCGTCCGGCCGCGGACCGTGCGCAGGTAGGCAGCGAGTTTGCGGATCGACCAGCGGGTGAAAGGCCGCCCGAGCTTGCTCGGGCGGGTGATGGCGGTCGCCACGACGAAGTCCTCGTCGTCAGGGCTGAACAGGCGAGGAGGACGGCCCCCCTCCCACCGAGGGTCCAGGCAGGCCAGCCCGATCTCGTTCAACCGGTGGATCAGGTCACGCACCGTATAGGCGTAGCTGGGTGACTGGGGAACCTCACCGGAGTAGACGATTGGCTATTTCGCGGTGCGGGTCTGGCCGAATTTCTGGCGGATAATCCCTAAAGAAACACGGGGACCGCACACCGCAGATTTTCCCGGACTTCTATGAATGAACATTGCAAAATTCCGTCACAGCGGGAAGATCCTCACCATCGATATAATCCACTTTCAGGCTGCG
Source organism: Streptomyces sp. NPDC044704 (assembly GCF_056433525.1). Classification (NCBI taxonomy): domain Bacteria; kingdom Bacillati; phylum Actinomycetota; class Actinomycetes; order Kitasatosporales; family Streptomycetaceae; genus Streptomyces; species Streptomyces sp. NPDC044704. The sequence goes on along the minus strand of NZ_JBWKGY010000019.1, from coordinate 114,910 downwards.
GACCGACAGGCCGATCGGTAAGGCCGGAATTTGGCCGCCCGCGCGAGCCGATTTCGGGCCCATGTGCCCGTGGCAGCCGACTGATCATCACGCACATCCTTCGGCAGGCGTCAGCAGGCATGACCGCTAATCTTCCGGGCATCCGAGATACGAAGGCGTTGGCGGCGAACTATGAGATTGGTAAGGCAATGATCCGACGGGTCCATCACACGCTCGACGCCACACCTGCCTCCGCAGCGTCCGCGCGAAATATGGTGCGTTCGTTGTTGCGGCATGCGGGCATCAGCCTCGACAGCGTGCCTGCTACGGATGCCTTGCTGGTCACCTCGGAACTCGTTACCAACGCAATTCGTCACGGCGGCGGAATGACCGGGTTTCACACCCACATCAGCAATGGGGTCATGCGCTTGGCCGTGAGCGACTCGAGTGGCCTCGCTCCCACTGCCCGCAGCGCCGGTCCGGATCGACCTGGTGGCCACGGATGGCCGCTCGTACAACAGCTCACCGCGTGCCTCGGGATCAGCGCACAGGCGGAGGGCAAGACCATCACCACCGTCCTGCTCCTGACCTGAGCCCGACGCTCACCGCCGCAAAGTGTGCTTGCCGGTACCTTGTCGCGGTGTTCCCCCCTGTCTCCGACAGGGGGGAACACCGCGACAAGGTACACACCGTGGTTGGGTTGGCTCACATGGGCGTGAGCACTGTGTCGATGACGTTGACTGTGGCGTTGGCGGTCGGGACGTCTCCGCAGACGATCTTCGCCTTTCCGTTGACGGTGAACGAATCCCCAGATCCGGCCGTGGTCAGAGTGCCACCTTCGAGTGTCTTGAACGATCCGGATTCGAGCTGGTCCGGCATGATCTTCTCGCCGACCACGTGGTAGGTGAGGATCTTGGTCAGTTCGGCCTTGTCGGCCAGGATCCTGTCGAGGTCTGCCTTCGGGATCTTCGCGAAGGCGTCGTTGGTCGGCGCGAAGACGGTGATGTCCTTGGCGTTGTTCAGGGTGTCGACCAGGCCGGCCTTCTTCACCGCAGCGACCAGGGTCGAGAGCGCCGGGTTGTTCGACGCCGCCGTGGCGACGGGTTCCTTGGCCATACCTGTGAGGCTGCCGGGGCCCTCCTGGGGCACCGATGCGCAGGCAGGTCCGTACGGGTCGGCGGGAAGCGACCCGGCGAACGCCGGCGCTGCCGCTCCCAGGCCGAGTGGGAGCACGAAGGTAACTACCGCGGCCGCTGCGCTGCGGCGGACGATTCGAGTGTTCATGAGTCCTCCTTCAGGAGGCGGGCCTCGTTGCGGATATGCCGTCCCGGACGTGTACGGCGCCGGGGGCGGGAGGGGCAGACCGCGCTCAGAGGGCGGTCTCGCATCCTCTACCGCTGGATTCGTCACCGGGAGCCGCATCGGTTGCTGGAGAAACGTACGAAAAGCATTTGGGTGCGGGCGAAGGCAGGGCTTATCCACTCACAGCCCGGCCATGATGCCGAACGCCGTGCACTGCCCGGGGCGGGGTGCACGCCAGCTTTCGCACGAGGAGTCTGAGCTGTCGGTCCGCCTTCGGCGATGTCATCGTGAATTAGTGGTCCGCCACGAGAATCCCGAAGCGCGCCCCGGCCTCAGGTGGGAAAAAGCGCGACGACGCCTTATAGCAGACACACCGGCCGAGGGCCTTAAGTGATGCCTGAGGCCTATGGCTTGCAGGCGTTGCGGTTGCCTGCGGGCGGTCAGTCGGTCGGACACGACGACCAGTCGGGCGTCGGCACCGATGGCGATCTGGTGGTTGGTGGAGTGTCGGCAAATCTTGGACTGGCCGGTGATGCTATGGACACAGGTAGGGGCAAGGCGGCCCCGTGACCAGCACGGCGTCCTTGCGGCTCTCGGACCCGTGATCGTTCCCAGCGTCGCGACCTGGCCGGCCGAACAGCGGAAACGCCCCCTCGGGGAGCTCAACAGGGCCGCTCCGGCCGCCCGTGGTAATGCGACCATCAGTCACGGTCAGCACATCCCGAAGCGAATGGACGGCATCAACAGGTGCTCGAACAGCTCGGCCTCCCCGTGTCGGCCGTCGCGGCACGCTGCGGATTCACCAGCCCCAGTCACTTCACCCGCCGGTTCCGTGCCGCCTACGGCGTCACACCACGCGAATGGCGGCGCCACCGAATCCAGGACTCGTCACGCACCCCACCGGACGCGCCCCCGGACACGATCTCGCCCACGGCCTGATGACCACTCGGCCGGCCGACGGCTATTCGGAGGCATAGCGCACCCACGCGTCCGTGAGGCTCTGCAGCGTGGCCCGAGTGACACCGCTGTCCTCCAGGTGATCCGTGAAGGTCTGCAGCCGGTCGGGCCCTTCGGGCCAGTCCGGATCAGCAGCAGCCAGCCTGGCGAGTTCCCCGACCCCGTACTGGTCCGTCACGTGCCCCAACAGCCACGCCGTGAACTCACCCATAGGTCCATCCCCGCATCCGAAATCGCCGGAACCGGCCCAAGCTGCAGTGCACATCGGCGGGGTGCGCGATCATCCCGCGCAAGTAGCGGCCGAGCACCGAATGCCGCGACGCACGATACGCGATCACCACCAACCACCGGAACGAGCGCGCCAGATTCCGGCCTGCCGTGGACACAGTCCGGCTCCGCAGAGCGACGGAAGATCGACTCGAGCGCACTCCCCCGAAACTGAAGAGACATACCCCCGAGCGAAGGCCGAGGTGCCGGATGCCGAAATCCGAGGAGGATGCCCAGACCATTCGCGCCGTAGCCGAGCGGCTGGTGAAGGCGCACCCTCACCTGGACATCGACCTGGTGCGGGGATCGGTGCAGACAGCGTACGAAGAACTCAGGTATGCACGCGTGCGTACCTACCTGCCAGTCCTCATCGAGCGCCGGGCCAAGGACTTGCTGTCGTCCGAAGAACAGGGGAACACCGCACCTGACGCACGGCACGTATCTGACGGGCGACTTCCCCCCGGCAACGGCATATCCGTTCCCTGACCGACGGCATCCGCAGCCGGTCCGCGCGCGGGTCGGCAAGCGTTGTTTGTCCGCCTGTCCGAGACCATGCCACCGTAGTGACAGGGGCACGGAAGAGTTTCACCGTGGGCCTGGCGTTCGCGCAGGACGGCGGGCCATGAGACCTGGTCCACGGACGATCGGCCTGCGTCTCGCCGTCAGCCAAGGACGACCGGTGGACGCCCAGAGAAGGGCCTCGCGAAGCAAACCGGCGGCATTGGAAATGCATCGAGCGTAACGGAACGTCACTGGCGAGAGATGCGCGGGCGGGCACCGGTCACCGACTCGGCACTCGATAGCCCGTCCCTCCTTCCTCCACCACGGCAGCCACAGGTGCCCGCTCCCACCCCGGACACCCCCGCTGCGGGAGGCTGTACCGGCCGCGCACCCGCCGCGACGGCACGCCACACCCTGGGCGTATCTCAGCGGCAACGTCCGCCACGCCCGCAAGGCCCGCATCCCCCGCTTCCGACGGCTGTTCGAGGACTTCTTGCCCCAAGGGCCCGCCCGGCCACGATGCCTTCCCCCGTGGTGAAGGCCGACGAGGCGCGCGCCGGGCTGCAGGCCTGCTGGATCCGGCGGGTCCCCGCCGGCCCACGGCAGCGGCGTCCTGCCGGGAGAAGCATCCGCACGTACCCGCGGTCGACCACGGCGGGCGCGGGCATCGGGCCCGTTGGTACATTTGGCCGATCATGGTGCGTGTGGGAATACTTGGGCCGCTGGACGTCCAGGTCGACGGCAAGCCGGTCACCGTCGGACGGCGCCGGCAGCGGACCGTCCTGGGGATCCTCCTCTCGGCCCGCGGCCGGAGCGTTCCGGTCGAGCGGATCGTCGAGCTGCTCTGGACGCAGCGACCGCCGGCCAAGCCCCTTACGTCCCTGCACTCCTACGTCTCGAACCTGCGCGGCATCCTGGAGCCCGGCCGGCAGGCCCGCACCCCGTCCCGGATCCTGCTCGGCAGCCCGGACGGCTACGCCCTGCGCCTGCCCGACGACGCCGTGGATGCCTGGCGTTTCGAGTCCGCGGTGCGCCGCTTCCGGTCCGCACCTTCCGCGGAAGCGGGCTGGCTGCTCGACGAGGCGCTCGGTCTGTGGCGGGGGGAGGCGTACGGAGAGTGGCGGCTCGACTCCTGGGCGGAAGCCGAGATCACACAGCTGAACGAACTGCGCCTGATGGCACAGGAGTTGGCCATGGAGTGCAGCCTCGTCGCGGGCAGGCCCCACGACGTCGTGCTGTCCGCGGAGGCCCATGTGAGCAGGCATCCGCTGCGGGAGGAGGGGTGGCGGCTCCTGGCCCTGGGACTGTGGGCGACCGGGCGCCAGGGGGACGCTCTGGCGGCGCTGCGGCGCGCCGCAGCCGTGTGCGCCGAGGAGCTCGGGCTGGACCCGGGAGTGGGACTGGTGGAGTTGGAGCGGGCGATCCTCCGCCAGGACCTGGACGTCCTGTCGGCCGCGGCCCCGCCGGCCCCGCGCGCGGACGCCGCGCTGCACGGACCGCCGGTGGGTGGCGAGCCCGACCCGGCCGCCGCACCCCCCGCTCCCCACGGCGATTCTCCCCCGGAGGGCACGCCCCACCCCTTCGTCGGCCGGCGGCATGAGCTGGAAATGCTGGAACGGGCGGCGCGGGCGGGTCTGCAGGGCGGCGGCCTGGCCCTGGTCGCGGGAGAGGGCGGAGTGGGGAAGACCGCGCTGCTGACACGGTTCACCGGCTCGCTGCGGGCACAGGGCTGGACGGTGGTCCGCGGCGGGTGCCCCGACGACGCGGGCGTCCCCGCCGCGTGGGCCTGGGCGGAAGCGCTCGGCGAGCTGGCGCGGATCCTCCCGCCGGAGCGCGTGGGCCCGCTGTCCGCGCTGCTCGACCCCCTGGACTCCACCTCCGCCCCGCACGGCGACGCCACCGCGGGCCGCTTCAGGCTGCACACCGCCGTCACGCGGTGGCTCGCCTCTGCTGCGGCGCGGCGCCCGCTGGCCGTGCTCATCGATGACCTCCACGAGGCGGACGAGGAGACGCTGGCCCTGCTGGGCCGTGCGGCCACCGTCGAAGGAGTCCCGTTCCTGCTGGTGGCCGCGTACCGGCCAGGGCACGCCGACGACCGCCTCGCACCCCTAATGGCAGCGCTCGCCCGGCGCACCCCCTTCCGCATCACCCTGACCGGCCTCGCCGTCACCGAGGTCGCCGCCCTGATGCGCTCGCTCTGCGGCCGGGACATAGACACGCGGGTCGTAACCCTTCTCGCGGAACGGACCGGCGGCAACCCCTTCTTCGTCGGCGAGAGCACCCGCCTGCTGACGGACGGCGATCCGTCGCAGGCGGCCGCCGGAGTGCCCGACGGCATACGGGACGTCGTACGCCAGCGCCTCGCCCGGCTGCCCAGGGAGGCCGCCGACATCCTGCGCCTGGCGGCGGTCGCGGGCAGCGAGACCCACGTCGCGGTGCTGTGCGAGGCCTCCGGCCTGTCCCCGACGGCGGTCGTGGGCGTGCTGGAGCTCTGCATCGCGGGCGGACTCCTGACGGAACCGGGCCCCGGACGCGTCTCGTTCACCCATCCCCTGCTGCGCGACACCGTCTACGGCGACCTCACCGGATTGCGGCGCGGCCTGCTCCACGGACGCCTCGCCGACGCCCTCGCCCTGCTGCGGCCGGACGACCTGTCGGCGCTCGCCGTGCATTTCACCCGTTCCGGCGACCCGGCGAAGGCCGCACAGGCGGTGGGCTTCGCCCTACGCGCCGCCGAACTCGCGGAGCACCGCTATGCCCACGACGTGAGCGTCGAACTGCTCGGCCAGGCCCTGGACGCGGCCGAGCTCATACCGGCGCCCAACGAGGAACGCGCCGAGCGTGCGGTCGGGCTCCTCGGAGCGCTGCTGCGCGCGCACGTCCGGGCCGGATCCGGTGACGCGGCCATCCGGACCCGCCACCGGGCCCTTGAGGTCGCCGAACGGGCCGGGCGTGAAGACCTGGCAGTCGCTGCGTTCACGGCATGGACCGAGCCCACCCCGTGGCTGACGCGCAGCCATCAAACGGACCGGCACGTCGTCGACACCCTCGACCGACTCGTCGCCCGTCCCGGCCTGCCGCCCTCCGACCTGGCACGTCTGTTGCAGGCGCAGGTGGAAGAAATGCCGGAGGAGGCCGACGGACGGGCCCTGGAGGCGGCCGAGCGGCAGCTCGTCCTGGCCCGCGGCACCGGTGACCCCGGCCTGCTGGCCGCCGCCCTCACCACCATGACGAAGCTGCTGCCGCACGAGACGCAGGCCTCACGTTGCGTTCCTGTGGTCGCCGAGCTGCGGGCCTTGACCGCGCGGCACGACCTGCCCGCCTACCGGTGGGTCTGCGAACACGTGGACGCGATGGTCTCGGCGATCGGCAACGACGCGGAGGCGGTCGAGCATCATGCCCGCCTGGGCCTGGCCGTCGCCCGCCGTTACCGCATGCCGGAGGCCGAGGCGGCCAGCCTGTCGACGCTGGCCATGCTCGCCCACGCCCGGGGCCGGTTCGCGCAGGCGGAGGAGCTGTACGAGCAGGTACGGGAGCGGCTGGTGCGGCACAACGCCCCGCGCGCGGCCGACCTCCACGCCCGCGGAGTGATCACGATCCGGCTGAGTCAGGGCCGGATCGCGGAGATCGAGCCCCTCTCACGCACGGTGGCCGCCGCCTGGGGCACGCGGGGCGGAGAGGCCCTCGCCCTGGTCCTCGCCCTCCAGGGCAGGTTCGAAGAGGCGCGCGCGGTCCGCTTCGATCAGGCCCCGGTGAAGGACCATTTCTACGGGGTCCGGCTCGGAGCCCGCGCCCGGCTGGCCTGCCTGTTGCACGACAACGAGGCCGCCGCAGCGCTCGTGCCCCTTCTCCAGCCCGTGCGTGACCAGTTCGGGTCGGCGGCCACCACCGCGTTCTGCACCCGTCCGCTGGGCCTCGCCTTGGGCGAGGTGCACGCGCTGCTGGGCGACGTACCCGCCGCACGGTCGGCGTTCCTGGAGGCCCGCGAGGTGGCCCGGAGGTGGGGATCGGAACACGCGGCGGCCGCCGCCCTGGAGGGCGTACGGTCCCTCCCGGAGCCCGCGGGCCCGTGACGGCACCGGGTGCCCCGGGCGCCCCCGCAGCCCGGTCCCGGTCGGCCGGTGCGGGTGCCAAGCCGATGCCAAGCGGTTGCCAAGGTCCGGGTAGCAGCATGGTGATCACCACGGAGCCGGCCGCCCGGGGCACCCGTTGACGGACCGGTGACGGTGCCCTTCTGTGCGGCCTTCCGGTGCCTTCGCGGTGCCGTTCGCGAGCCGGTGCCCGCCCCCGTGCTGTCCCCGGCCCTTCCCTCCCCAAGGAGAGTTCCACCATGCCCCTCATCTGCGGCCACGACGCGCCCGCCTACGGTGCGCCCCTGTGCGAGCACATCCGGGCCGCGAGCGCCGACCCCCTCGACCACTACCTCCACTACACCGGCCTGGGCCTGGAGCGGCAGCACCTGTGCGGCATCTGCCGGAGCGAGGCCGCCACGGCGGTGACCGCCGCCGTCTGCGAGGACTGTTACGACGCGACCGAGGGGAGCACACTCGGCGTGATCGGCCGCCCGCAGACCATCGACGCGTCCCGGCCCGTCCCCGGGCCGGTCGAGACCACCGCGCTCCCCGACGGGGCCGGGACCGTACTGGACCTCGCACCTACCGACCACGGCTTCGTCCTGCTCTGCGACGACGGCCGCATCCTGCGCTGGGACACGGCAGCGGGAACCTGCACCGAGGCCGCCCGCAGCAGCGTCGCCGTCCCGGCCGACGCGAAGCCCTGGTCCGGCCGTGAGCAGGCACCTCGGCTGCACGCCTCCCGGGACGGGGCCTTCGCCGCCCTCGTGCTCGACTACGGCCGTACGGGCGAAGTCATCGACCTGTCCACCAGCACCGTCACGATCCCCCTGCACAACGACGGCTACCACAGCTACACCGTCCCTTTCTCCCTGACCTTCACCGAACACGCCGGCCGCACCGTCGTCCTGCACCGCACCCAGTGGAGCGTCGTCGAAGCCGTGGACCCCGCAACCGGGGCACCGGTGGCCCGGACCCCGGCGGACGACGCCTCCTCGGACTGGTCGGGCTACTTCCACGGCGCCCTGTACCTCAGCCCCGGCGGCACCAGGATCGCGTCCGACGCCTGGTTGTGGCATCCCGTGGGCCAGCCCTTCGTATGGAACCTGGACCAGTGGCTCACCGGCGGGGAACACGCCCCGGACCGGGACGTCGACCGGTGGCCCCTGCCGAGCTGCGCCTACTACTGGAACCGCCCCGTCGCCTGGCTAGACGAGGACCGTCTCGTCGTGGGCGGTCTGGGTGACGATGAGGACGAACTGGTCCCCGGAGCCCGCGTCTTCCTCCTCGGCCGCGATCTGGACGGGCCGGTACTCAAGGAGGTCGCGACGTTCGGCGGCCCCGAGGGCCACTTCTTCGCCGCGGACGGCCTGCTGTTCTCCTCCTCGGAATCCGGCCTGGAGATTTGGGACCCGACCTCGGGCGCCCGCCTCGGCACGCTCGCCGACTTCCGGCCCACCTACCACGATCCCGTCCGCGGCGAACTCATCGAGCTCTCCGCAACCGGACTGCGCCGCTGGAGGACCGCCCATGCCACAGCCTGACATCCCTGCTCCGGCCTGGCGGCGCCCGGTGGTTCCACGCCGGTGGAAGGCCCCCGAGATCGACGCGCGCAGCCTCACCCGCGGGCACATGAGCGCTCTCCACGGGTTCCTGCTGCGCCGTACGAACCATCTCCTCGAAGCCAACCCGCCCCACACCGAGGAGTACCGAGCGGCCGACGCGCTGCACCGGCTCATCGACATGACCTGGTCGGAGCTCGAGGACTGCTTCGATTTCTTCCACAGGGGCAACGACGAGATGGAGGTCGAGCTCGGCGAGACCTGGAGCCGTCTGCGGACGCTCAGCCGCTCCTGGGACCAGGCACCGGACTACGACGAGAACCTCTGGCCCCCGGTCAGGTACGTCCACCTCCTCTTCACCTCCACCCCGATGGAGGCCTGAAGGGCAACGCCACGCAACCCCGCGTGTGCACCCGGGGCCCGTGCCGCACGCACTGGACGGGCAAGGAGCGGCGCACACGCCGTCGATCGAAGCGCGAGCGCCTGCGTGCGGGCCAGAAGCGTAGACGAACACACGAGGAAGGAACGTGCCATGGGTCTGAGGATTCCGGAGGCCCTGGAGCCGGTGAGGGCCGCGCTGGGGATCGGCTAGCCGAGGGTGGACGAATCCCTGATCACGTCCGCGGCCGGCGACCTCGACGGACTCTCGGATGCCGTGGGCGACGTACGCCTGCGCGGGAACAACGCCTGTTCCGCCATCGCCGACAGCAGGGGCGCCACAGTCGACGCCGTGCAGAGCTACTGGGACGCGCTGGCCAAGCGCATGACCACCCTCTATCAGGCCTGCCAGAGCACGAGGGCGGAGCTGAGCCGATATGAGGGCCTGGCGTACGAGTTCAAAACCGACTTCGTCCGGGAACTGGGCTGGATCGGCACCCCGGTGACCGTGCTGGGCGCCGGGAGCTTCGAGACCGGGCTACGGTCCTCCGCCGGCAAGAACGTGCTGATGATCGGACGCAGTTCGCTCGACCGATTGAAGCGGAACTACGACAACCGGGCCTTCGGCCATGCCCGCACCATCTCAGCGGAGAACGACGCGATCCAAAACCTGTTCGCCACGATCTCGGGTTCCTCCGGAGGCCCGGGCGGCCAGGTCCTGTCCATCGTCAACGACGAGTTCAAGCAGGCCGCAAACGGCTTCCGCCGGTCGCTGGAGCCCTTGGGGACCCCGCTGGGAAACTTCCTGTCGATCGGGGGCGCCAACCGCTGGGCAGCATTCGTCGGTGACCCGGACTTTCACGACGGTGCAACCCTCCTTCCAGCGTGCTCACGACACGCTGCTGGCTCGCTGCGAAGCGATGGTGGCCGCCGTCGAGGACTGACCGGGGCTGGGCACACGGCTGACACCGGGAAATGCCGTGGTGGCCCGCCGAGCCAACGGCAGCTCGAACGGCTCCTGGCCAAGGGTCGGCGCGCCCCCGGGCAGCGACCCGATCGAACGCGAGCTCCCGGAAGCCGGTCGACGGGAACGGCCCAGTGGTCGGGGAACCGGCCGCATGGCCCTGGACACGCGTGGCACCGTCCGCCCGCTTCGTGGACACGATCGGAACCGGCGATGGGCGATCACTTTCAATCTTTCCCTGCGAGCGATGGGGCCACGCTGATCGAATGATCATCGGCTAGCGTCTTTCTGCCGCTGTGGTGCTCTCTCATTAACTGGTTCGATGCCATCTTGCGGGTCGTCACCTGTGTGGAACCGCTCGTCGTGCCCCCGATCACGAGCAATCGTGACGTGAAGCACGACATCAACCCGATCGCCTGACCGGCCGGGCCACCCCCACTGCGGTCGGAAGAATCATGCGTTTCACCGTCTTGCTCCGTGCTCTGGCCTCGACGTTCTTCGGCACCGGCCGCCGAGAACCGAGCGGTCAGAGCCGCTCACCCGTGCGTAGATCCCTCCCCTTCTCGATGACCTGCCCGTCGGTGAATGGCGTTGCGACTCGGATCCCGACACCCTCACCTGCACTTCCATGTTGCCCGCATTCTTCAGGGCACGGTGGGGATCCCGGAGACGGGTGGGATGTACCGCGTCTCGATCGCGGATGTCAGCGCCTGGACCGTGGGCGACTTCAGCTACTCCGACCACTGAACCGGCCAGCTCAAGAAGCCCTGGGTACGCGAGAAGGGGCCCGACCGGCGTGTGCCGGTCGGGCCCCTTCCGCTCATTGGGTGGCGGCACCGCCCGGCCACCCGTCAGGCGGTCACGGGGGTGCCGAGCATCGCGGAGGCCCGCTGGAGGGGGCTGAGCACGCGCGTGGGCACGGCGGGCCGGGGAAGGCTGCCGCGGCAGGTGAAGCCGAGCTGGGTCATGGCGCGGAGGACTTCGCCGGCGCTGAAGTCGCGGCGGTCCTGGCGGGTGATGACCTGGCCGACCTGCTTGACGGGGTAGGTGCGGCGGCCGATGATCACTGACTCGCCGGTGACCTGCTCGGGCTTGATGCCCTTCATCGATTCCAGGACACCGCTCTTGGTCAGGTCGAACGGGAAACGGGCGATGACACAGCGCATGGATGCCTCACAGGGTGCAGGGGAAACGGGCGGACCACGGTGCCGGTGGTTCAGCGGCTGAGGGCGAGGACGCCCATGGCGCTGCCTTGTTCGTCCACGACGGGCAGGGCGGTGAGCCTGCGGTATCGCATCGCGTGGTCGGCCTCGGCCATCGTCGTCATGGGGGAGGCGAACGGCCCGCGGTCGCCGAGGACATCGCGCAGACGGGTCCGGTCCGTGTACTCCGCGCTGTCGCGGACGATGGTGAGTCGGGCACGGGTGACCATCCCGGTGCACAGGCCGTCCTCGTCGCAGACGAGCAGATGGTCCGCGCGGGCGCCGGCCATGACGGCCAGGGCCACCTCGACGGTCATGTCATCGCAAACCTGTGGACCCGCCGCTTCCATGGCGTCGTCCACCGTCCGGTGGCCGAGGTCGGCGGCATCGGCATGCGCCGGGCGGGGCTGCATCTGGACCAGCGTCAAAAGGTGCCTCCTGCAGAGGTGGGTCAGTGTCCTGATCACGTGGTTCTCAGGCCGCCGCATCAAAGGCGGTCTGTCGCAGGCTCGCGCGCCGCGCAGCCGACACCGGCCCGCGTCGACCGCGGGAGGCCGTGCTGCGCTTGGGCCGCTCGGACACCGGTGCGGTGATGGTGACCGGGATGCCGGAGGGGGCCTGGGCGCCGGTGATGCGGTTCAGGGCCTCGTCGCCAGAGCGGACCTGGGTGGTCTGCGGGGTGATGCCAGCGGCCTGCATGAGGCGGGCCATCTCGCGGCGCTGGTTGGGGGTGACGAGGGTGACGACGCTGCCGGACTCGCCGGCGCGGGCGGTACGGCCGCCGCGGTGGAGGTAGTCCTTCGGGTCGGTCGGCGGGTCGACGTTGACGACGAGGTCCAGGTTGTCGACGTGGATGCCGCGCGCCGCCACGTTGGTGGCGACCAGCACGGTGACGTGTCCGGTCTTGAACCGGGCCAGGGTCCGGGTGCGCTGGGGCTGGGACTTCCCGCCGTGCAGGGCCGCGGCGCGGACCCCGCTGTCGAGGAGGTCCTGGGTGAGGCGGTCCACGGCGTGCTTGGTGTCCAGGAACATGATCACCCGGCCGTCTCGGGCCGCGATCTCCGTCGTCATCCGCTGCTTGTCGGCGCCGTGGACGTGCAGGACGTGGTGCTCCATCGTGGTGACCGCGCCCTGCGAGGGGTCGACCGAGTGCACGACCGGGTCGGTCAGGTAACGCCGGACCAGCAAGTCGACGTTGCGGTCGAGGGTGGCGGAGAACAGCATCCGCTGGCCCTCGGGACGTACCTGGTCCAGGAGGGCGGTGACCTGCGGCATGAAGCCCATGTCGGCCATCTGGTCGGCCTCGTCGAGGACGGTGACGGCGACCTGGTTCAGGCGGCAGTCACCGCGGTCGATGAGGTCCTTAAGGCGGCCGGGCGTGGCGACGACCACTTCGGCTCCGGCGCGCAGCGCACCGGCCTGGCGGTGGATCGGCATGCCGCCGACCACGGTGGCCAGGCGCAGCTTGACCGCCCGGGCGTAAGGGGTGAGCGCGGAGGTGACCTGCTGGGCGAGCTCTCGCGTCGGTACGAGGATCAGCGCGAGCGGCTGACCCGACCCGGCGCTCTGGCCGGCCGTACGGGCCAGCAGCGCGAGGCCGAAGGCCAGGGTCTTGCCGGAGCCGGTACGGCCGCGGCCGAGGACGTCGCGGCCCGCGAGGGTGTTGGGCAGCGTCGCGGCCTGGATCGGGAACGGGGTGGCCATGCCCTCACGGGTGAGCGTGGTGAGCAGCTGGGCCGGCATGTCGAGGTCGGCGAATGCCTCGACGGCGTCCAGCGCGGGGGTGATCGTCTTCGGCGGTGCGAACTCGCCCTGGATCGCGGCGGGCCGGCGACCGTATCCGCCCGAGCGGCTCGGACCTCCGGAACGGCCCGGGTTCGACGAGCCGAAGCGGCTGCCCCGACCCGAACCGGCGCCGGTGCCGAAAGCGGGGCCGCCGGTGCGGCCGCGGGTGCGAGAAGAGCGCTCGTTGGTACGTGTGGGGTTCATGCGGAACCTTCCTTGATACGGCACGCATCAAGGAATTCCCGCAGCGTACGAGAGACGCGGGGAATTGCGAGAACGGGCCTAATGGAATGGCGATCTGGCGGACAGGAATCTGTTCGGGCTCAGACGCTGAAATGAGGTGGCGTCATGCGGACGCGACAACCAAGAGAAGAAATCGGGTGCAGCTCTGAGAGGGCCGGTCGGCCGCATCTCTCCATGCTTGATACCGCGGGTGAACGCACCGCGGAAAATGCGTGTAGCTGGGGCCCGCACCCCGAGGGATGCGGGCCCCAGCTACAGAATGCGTGTCAGCGTCAGGCGGGAACGATGTTCTCGGCCGTCGGGCCCTTCTGGCCCTGCGCGATGTCGAAGGTGACCTTCTGGCCCTCGTTCAGCTCGCGGAAGCCCTGGGCGGCGATGTTCGAGTAGTGGGCGAACACGTCAGCGCCGCCACCGTCCTGCTCGATGAAGCCGAAACCCTTTTCCGCGTTGAACCACTTGACGGTACCAGCAGCCATGGCTATCTCCTTTGGGGCAATACATCGACGTCTGCACTGTGCAGACGCCGTGTCGCCGCGATGATGCCCCGCCCGGAAATTGACCGGGAAATACAAAACGCTTCCTGCGGCCCGAAGTCCGACTGGAGGCGCTTGAAGTTCTTGGGTACCAAAACTGCAACCGAGATCGACAGTAGCACGCTGCAGCGGCTTGTGTGCGCTAGATATTTCGGGCTGCCGCATGGCGGCAGAAACTCTCCCCGCAGGATCCGTTAAATCCTCAGGTCGCGGTGACAGATATTTATTCACCCCGAGCGCAGCGTTTTCACGTGCTCGCCGTCGGCTGCAGGATGCGGCAGCGAGGCCGTCGCGAAGTCGGCTGGTCGAGGACGTATGGGGGCGGGTGCCGCCGGGGCGGACCACTGGAGCGGTCCTAGCGGAGGTGAGGTCCTGTAGACAACGAGCGCGCAGTCGTTGTCGTGGAGGTGGCCAGGGTGCCCGGATCGGGCTTGCCGCTACGAAGTTCTCCCTTGCCCAACTCAGCGAGGGGCGCCTGACGATCGGGGGTGAGGGGAGGGAGGTTTCAGGTATCCCTCCCCTCACCTGCTCTACGGATGCCGTCGGGGCCAAACGGCACAGGCGACCTTGTCGATCAGGCACTCGTCCATGCGGCGAGGAAGGCTTTCCGCCTGGCCGGATCGGCTGATTTGTGGTCGGCGTGCAGGACGCGCCAGGCGGTGAGTTCGAGGTCCCGGAGCCATAGCTCGCCGATGACCTGCGTTTTGAGGTCGGGGAGGTGGTCGGATTCGGAGAGCGCCTGGCCGATGACCTCCCCCGCCGCGATGCGCTGGGGCGGGGTCATCTCATCGAAGGCCGAGAGGATCTGCCCCGCCAGACCGGCGCCTTCGCCCGCCAGCGAACTGAGCACGTACTCCTTGATGTTGGCAGGAAGCAGGTAGAGGGAGCCCGAGGACCTCCACAAGTCCGACCAGAAGTGCTCTCCGGCCTCGGTGGGAGCGGGTAGCGCGGCCAGAAGTCCGAGGAGGTGCGCGGTGGCCGCGTATCCGTCGGAGTGGGCAGATGCGACGACGGCGATGTCCGCGACGCGCTCCACGTCGAGTCGGCCGGCTTCGAGGCGGGGGTCCAGTCCCAGCCGCTGTTCCAGCTGATAGGAAAGGAGGACGGACGCGTGGGAGCGGAACTCGGGAAGCATCGGCGGTCCTTGAACGTAGGAGAGCGGAGAGGCCCATTCGGATCCTTCATCGTTCCCATGAGCCGCCGAATTACACGACTTTCGCGGCCTCAACCGGGGGCGGACCGCCAGGAGCAGAACCATGGGGCGGGTGACGTGCCACGTCCGCGGCGGACCTCTGGGGAGCTGATGCGAGCGGGCTCCTACCATGACCACATGGTTGCCCGTGATGCCCAGCACCCCCAGCCCGGACGGGAAGCAGTGCCCCGAGACGACGCCGAA
The DNA here is from genome assembly GCF_056433525.1 of Streptomyces sp. NPDC044704. Taxonomy (NCBI): domain Bacteria; kingdom Bacillati; phylum Actinomycetota; class Actinomycetes; order Kitasatosporales; family Streptomycetaceae; genus Streptomyces; species Streptomyces sp. NPDC044704. Next base: position 99,768 of record NZ_JBWKGY010000019.1, on the reverse strand, counting down.
CCCGGCAGTGCCTCTTTCGCAGCAACGGTCGGAGAATGTGAGGACTCCCACCCGGTTTCCGACCTGTTCGAACGAGCGGCCGATCTGGTGGAGCCGATCAAACCGAAGCTGCGAGGCTGGCTTCACGCCGGAATGGTCCCCGCATCACTGGCCGCGGGCATCGTCCTCATCTGCCTTACGGGGACACCGCAGGCCACTGTGGCCTGCACCGTGTACTCCGTCACCGCCTGGATGCTGTTCGGGACGAGCGCCGTCTACCACCTCGGGACCTGGGGACCGCTCGGCGAGGCCGTCCTGCGTCGTCTCGACCACGCCAACATCTTCCTGATCATCGCAGGCACCTGCACCCCGCTCGCCGTGCTCCTGCTCTCCCCGGACCAGCGGTCCGTCCTCCTGTGGGTGGTGTGGACGGGCGCTCTGGCGGGCATCGCCTTCCGTGTCCTGTGGGTCGGTGCTCCCCGCTGGCTTTACACCCCCTGCTACCTGGCCCTGGGATGGGCACCGGCGTTCTACCTGCCCGACTTCTTGCGCAACGGCGGGGCGGCCGTACTCGCCTTGATCGTGGCCGGCGGGCTCCTCTACAGCGCGGGCGCGGTGGTGTACGCCCTCCAGCGCCCCGACCCCTCACCCCGCTGGTTCGGATATCACGAGGTGTTCCACGCCCTGACCGTGGCAGCCTTCACCGCGCACTACGCCGCCATCTTCCTCGTCGCTTCCTAATGCTGTTGTCGAGCAGCCTTGGGGGTATGACTTGATAACACCGTCGGTCACGGATCAGGGCCAGTTCCAGGGCAGGTGACCAGAAGGAACCTTCGCCGACCTCAACAACGCATTCGAGGCCCGCGCCAACCGCAGCGTTTCCGGCACCTTCTCAGTCACCATGTGACACGACCCAGCGTCCCGCTGAGCTGCTACCACAACGCGTTGAGACGTCCCCACGGCCGTGAAGGTGGCGCCTCCCAGTCCGCTACGGGAGCCGCTGGGCGTCCATGTGCAGGCGGATGGTGGTGCCCTGGTCGGGAGTGGAGCGGATTTCGACGAGGTCGCAGAGCTGGTGAGCGAGCCACAGGCCCCGGCCTCCGATCTGCGTCGGTTCGGGGCGGGTGCGGCCCAGCGTCACGTCGGGGATGTAGCCGGAGTCGCGGAGCTCGCAGAGGAATGTCGCGTCCTGAGCCCAGGTGCGCAGGGTGCCCTGGCCCCCGCCGTGGCGGATGCTGTTCGACGCGATCTCGGTGACGGCGACGGCGAGCTTCGCCAAGCGGTCATCGCGGACGCCCGCGTCGGAGGCGCACTGGGAGACCTTCGAGCGGATCGCACCCAGGTCGCCGTGCGTGTAGCTCAGTTCCTGGAACGGGTCGCACGGGTCGACCAGGGCGTCGAAGGCGTACTCTCCGCCGATGAGGTAGTCCTCGTTGGGCGCGTACTGGCCGTCGCGGCGGATCTGCGGGTGGCACCTGGACAGCGACCACAGCGCGTCCTGGTCCTCGTCGGCGGCGTCGTAGGGGCACAGCATCGACCAAGTGGCGCTCCGTGCGAAGGCCCGGTTCATCAGCCATTCGTGGTACCGGAGCTCAGAGAGGTGCGCGGCGCTGCGCGCTTGGCTCCAGGCGGTTTCACCGACGCCCCGTACAGGCCGGCCGCCTTCGCCTCGCTCCTTCATCCATGCCGACCAGGCGGCGATGTGCCGGCCGGGGTTCGGGCCGGCCGTCGCGGTGTCCACGAAGGTGACGGCGGGTTCGTCGGCGAGTTCGCCGCGCAGGAGCAAGGTCTTGTCCGAGGGGACCGCGACGACCACTGCCTCGTCGGCTTCCAGTGCCTCGTGGATGTAGTCCAGGGTCCCAGTCAGGAACTGGTCCTGCCCGCGGTAGGGGTACAGCTCGTGGCGGAACGGGGTCTCGTCCCGGCCGGACTGTGTCGAGGGCACGGTCTCGGTCATGCCGCCATCACCACCGGCACGCTTTCGGTGGCGTAGCCCGCGAGGTCCCAGCACAGTCGCACGATCTCGTTGGCGCCTTCCACGAAGATCCGGCGGTCCGGCAGGTGAAGGGCCGCGTCGACCAAGGCGTGCATTCCGGCGGCGTCGATCATCTCCACCGCGTCGAACCTCAGCTTCACCACGGACACACGCTGGGTCACAGCCCGTAGCGCCGCGTTGAACGCCTCCGCGCACTCCGAGTCAACCACTCCGTCCACACCCCAGCTGTCGGTGCCTGTGCTGAACATCCGGAAAGCCGGACGCGCAGCACGCGTGCCCATCTCCTGCGGATGCACACACGCAGCCTGCTCCAGCGTGGACGCCTCCCACCGCGCCGACCTGAACGCACACACCACGATCGCCCCGCTCTCCGAGGCGAACTCCTCCAGCTTCAGCTCCCGCGCCAGCAGCTCCTCCGCGCCACCGGGCTCCGCCAACGGAGTCTGCTCGGCGAGGACACGTACGGATCGATAGCCCTCTCGCACCGCCGCGCTGGCTTCCCGCCGCACCGCGGCCAGCATCACGTCGGTATCGGCCAGGTCTGGAAGATCGAGGATCACCGAGGTCGTGGGGAGGCGGTCTCGCTGAACAGCAACGCTGCCAAGCGAACCGATGACGACGACCTTGTCCCCGTACAGAGCTCCATCGGCCACATAGGCACGTGCACCCGCCAACACGTCGCCCGGGTCCACGCGCCAGCAGACGTGATCACCGAGCTCGACTTCGTCCAGCGTCGCCAAAGCCCGCACCGACCTCACCCCGCCCCCTTCCGAACGCCAACGTGACCTGCGAACACAGCAGAATACTGAGCCCCGGCAGATGGCTGTAAAGCCGAATCTGTCGCTTACCTGCTCTAAGCGGCACCTGCCCATCCCCGCGCACGCGAACCACTGACCGGCGGAGAGGACCGGGCCGGCCAGCCAGGCGGCCGGGCCGGGCAGACCCCATGGCGCAACAGGGCCTGTCCGATGCCACCAGCGCGCTCGGCACGGCCCACAGTGCACCCGTCCCAAAGGAGACGCCGACCTCGTCGGTGTCCGCGGCCGCCCTCGGTGCGCCCGCGGACAGGGCGGCGGCGAGCGCCAACTCGGGATGGTGGCCCCTCCTCGCGCAAGGTGAGGCTTGGCTTCAGGATTCGTTTCTGCACGGCGAAGGCGTTCGCCCGGGTCCGGCCATGGCATTCGCGCGTGCAGGCTGACCGGGGGCGAGCGATGTCGTACCTGCGGGGTGAGGCAGCGGGGCGACGCGGTCTGCTTCGGACTCTTCCCGGGGTGGTTCCAGACCGACGCCAGGTCGCGCAGGCCGGTAGCCCAGCTAGAAGCCTCAGGCGAACAACTCCGGGTGAGACTCCGACTTTCAGGTGAACGGAGGACCGCCACCGGTGGGGCGCCGCCACGGCGACGTGCACAGGATGTCTGCTGATGGAGCTCGGCTCACCCCGGGATGGGTGGCTGCGGCTCACCACTGCCTGCTCCGAGGCTTGCCGTCACGTCGCCGGCCTCGGAGCGGGGAGTGCCAGGGCACGTGGCAGGCGACGGGGCGCACCCGCCGTTAGGCCTGAAGCAGCACCCTCCGGTCCAACACTGCGGCCCCGCATCCGCCGCTCGCCTCGCCACGACCCTCTCGTCTCGACGCGGCCACGCTGCGACAGCTCACGGGAGGCAAGAGTTGATCACTGTGGACGTACGGCATCGCGACTGCACCCTGTGGGCCGTCGCCGACGGGGAAACCGGCGAGAGCGCCGCTAAAGCGCCGGACCGGGTGACGGCAGAGGTCACCGGCCAAGAGCGGGGCCTCATCCTCAATCTGCGGGATGGACGGACACCCGCAAATCATCGGTCGTACGGGGCGGGGCATCTGCGCCGCGCACTGAGGTTCCACGTCGAGGCATCCCTCGCCCGGCGCCTGGGAGTGACGCTCAAGATCACCGGGTCGCCCGATTCGGCGGGACCAGGCAATGCGCAGGTTGGTGTCGCCTCGTAGGCTGCGGCTATGACGGAGATCCAGACCCCCACGCCCCGCGAGGCGTTTGACCTGCTCATGGCCGGTAACCAGCGTTTCATCTCAGGCTCCCCTGAGCATCCGAACCAGGACGCCGCCCGCCGTACCGAGATCGCACCCTCCCAGCAGCCGTTCGCCGTGATGTTCGGGTGCTCCGATTCCCGGCTGGCCGCCGAGATCATCTTCGACCGTGGCCTGGGAGATCTGTTCGTGGTGCGTACCGCCGGGCATGTCGCCGGCGCGGAGGTCCTCGGATCCATCGAGTTCGGCGTGGACGTTCTCGACGCGCCACTGGTCGTCGTTCTTGGCCACGACTCGTGCGGCGCCGTCGCGGCGGCCTGCTCCGCGCTGGAGAGCGGGCAGACGCCGGGCGGCTTCGTCCGTGATGTTGTCGAACGGGTAACCCCGAGCGTGGTGGCGGCCCGTGCCGCCGGACGCGAGACGGCCGACGAGATCCTGGCCGAGCACATCGAGCACACCGTGGACCTGCTGCTCGAACGCTCCCGCGTCCTGGCCGAGCGGGTGGCCGCCGGCCGACTCGGCGTGGTGGGGCTGTCCTACCGGCTCGCCGACGGCAGCGCGCAGCTTGTCGCTTCTCGCGGCCTCGACGCGGCGGTCCCCGCCGCGTCCTGACCGCCCCGGTCTTGGACGCTCACGCGAAGGTCCGGGGCCCCGCAGCCCGGCGAAGCCGGTTGGCGATCGCAAGGCCCAGCCCTGCCTCCACCGGCAAGGACGTGACGATGAGGTCGCACCCCAGCTGATCGAGCTCGCGCAGGAACTGAAACAACTCGTGCGCGTAGGCGGCCATTGAGCCGGGGACCGCCACCACGGCTTGGGCCTTCACCTGGGCGCCGGCGCAGGATGGCGGGAGAAGAACGCCCACTCGGTGCCCCCGCTCCTGCGCAAGCTCAGCCTCGGCAACGACCTTCTCCGGGGTGACGAGAACGACCCGCCCTCGCGGTGCGTAGTGAGACGGGTGCTGGCCCGGCACCCGCACACCGCTCGTCGAAGGCATGGCAATCGGGCTGCCCAGCACCGCTTCGAGGTCCTCGCGCGTCACTCCGCCGGGCCGCAGGATGGTCGGCATCTCACCCGTGACGTCGACAATCGTCGACTCGACACCGACCTGGCAGGGGCCGCCGTCCAGGACGAAGTCGACTCCATCGCCGAGCTCCTCTCGGACGTGGTCCGCGAGGGTGGGGCTGACCTGGCCGAAGCGGTTGGCGGACGGTGCCGTGACGCCGCCGCCGAAGGTCGACAGCAGCGCGAAGGCGACAGGGTGGTCTGGCACGCGGACGGCCACCGTCTCCAAGCCGCCGGTCGCTTCCAGCGGCACGCGTCGGGGCCACCTGCACCTACAGGCCGCCAGGAAGGACCAGCGCACACCCAGTCATCCTGACGACCGAGATCGCAAGCGCGGGACCCTCGGCCGGATTTTCGCTGGACGTTCTGTCCGGTCCTGCCTTGTCACCGGTGCTGCCACCCCTTTGACTTTGCTTGGGCGCCTGCTTGTCGAGTGGCGCTCGGGGGGCGATCAGCAGATGTTGATTGACAGTACGGTCATGGCGCCAAGCGAGCGGGCGGAGGCGATTCGCGAGGTGATCTGGAGCAGTGTAGTGCGGGTGGAAATCACCCATCAGCCCGACCCGCGGCTCATCCGCACGTCGGGGGTGATCAGCCGTGTTGGACCGTTGACTGTCTGCTCGGTACGCGCCAACGCCACCATGGTCCGGCGTACTCCCGCACTTGCCCGGGACGACATGGAACCGAGCGTGTTCGTCGGGCTGCAGGTCACCGGCAGCAGCATGGTCGTGCAGGATGGCAGGGAGGCTGTGCTGCGTCCCGGCGACCTGGCGCTGTACGACACCACCCGCCCCTACACACTCCTGAACAGGGACGGGATTTATCAGCACTACTTCCGCGTCCCGTGCGCCGAACTCGCCGTTTCAGAAAGGCTGTTGAAGCTTGCGACCGCAGTGCCGTTCAGTCGCCGGGACCCCCTGGCCGATCTCACCACCACGTACCTGCGGCGGATCGCCCGCCGGCAGGCCCGGTCTGCGGCGTCTCCCACCCCCGGCTTGGAGGCGGCTGGCAGGCCGAGTATCCAGTTGCTGCGTGCTCTCATCGCAGCTCGGCTCGGTGATCACCGCACAGCGTTCCAGGCTTCGGACGAGACCCTGTGTCTGCGGGTCATGGACTATGTCCGGGCCCACCTCGGCGATCACGACCTGACGCCGGCTCGTGTCGCGGCCCACCACCACATCTCGCTTCGCCAGCTGTACAAGATCCTGTCCCGAAACGGTGTGCACCTGGGTGAGTGGATCCGGTCGCAGCGGCTCAAACGCTGTCGTGAGGAGCTCGCGTCCGCGTCGGCACTCCACCGGCCGATCGCCTCAGTCGGGTACCGGTGGGGCTTCCCGAATGCCGCCCATTTCAGCCGCACCTTCGAACAGGCCTTCGGCCTCACCCCCAGGGACTGGCGGGATCTGCACGCCGTCAGCCGTGAGAGCCCGGTCGTGTCGGCCGGCATGGCGTCAAGGTCACGGAGCGAGGAGTCCTCTGGCTGACGGTGGCGGTCGGGACCGGTCCCGTACCCGCGAGCCGTCGGGTCGGCGAGCCGGTGGCGCGCGGGCTGGGAGTGCTGGGCGCCGGCTGTGTCAGTGCCTCCGTTTGTACCCGTTGAGTTCGATGTACCCCAGGTTGGCGATCATTGCCGCCACGCTCGGGTAGTACCGGCTGTAGTTCTGGGAGCCGATGGTGAACCCGGGGCCGGAGGGGTTGGCGAGCCTCTCGTACACCCAGGTGGAGAGGTTGCTCCAGCTCTGCTCCAAGGCCACGCCGAAGGGGCCGATCGCCGTCGACGTGTTGTTCCTGATGTTCTGGCGCACCACGTCGAAGATGTAGCCGAAGCGGGCAGCTTCGGCGGTCGCACCGATGATGTCGACGAGGTACGAGCCGACGGTGCGGGTGCCGGCTTCAGAGCTGAGCAGTTCCTGTGTCCTGCGCAGGGTGAGCAGTCCGTTCTGAAGGTTCTGGGGAGTGAGCTGTCGCTCCGCCCGGGCGCCGCCGTCCGGCAGGTTGGCGTAGCTGCCGTTCCATGGCAGGTGGATGGCCCGTACTCCCAGGACGCTGTCGAAGGCGGCGGGGTAGCCGTCGGGGAACACGTAGTGGCGATTGCCGGTGCCGTTGGACTGAGCGGGCTGGTAGAAGCCGGCGAGATAGAGGGTGTTGGCCCAGAAGTACAGGGATACGGCGTGCTGCCCGGCATAGTTCACCCGGACCTGGATCAGCCGGTTGGGGGTCGTCGTGGTCTCGTCCAGGACCTGGTAGAAGTCGTGGCCGCTGATGCGGTGAATCTGGTCGATGACGTTCCAGTACCGGTCGTGGTGCCCTTGGCCGCCATGTTCGAGACCGGTGATGTCCCAGTCGACGACCGTGAGCGGCTGGGTAGGGTCGGCGTGGGCGGTGGGTACGGCCGCGCCCAGCATTGCGAGCGACATGGCGAATGCCACCAGGAGGCCGGCAGCACGCCGGGCCCCCCGTCGGCACAGTCTGGCGATGATCATGTGATGCTCCTTGTTCTGTCCGTGGGTGTGAATTTGGTCAGCGGCTGCGGCGGGGGTGCCTGGCGAGCGGTGCTCCCTGGCCGGACTACCGGGCGTGGCCTGTCTGCGCTCGTCGTGGGCCGGTCCGGCCTGCCGGACGCGCTGCTCGCCTGTGCTGCCTGTGCTCCGGTTTCGAGGTCGGACGCGGGGAGCGGTCAGGTCCCGGACTCCGGCGGCGGCTCCCGGTCGGGTTCTAGGAGGTGGGGTCGGCGAAGCGACGGGCGAAGGCCAGGGCGGTGTCGGCGACCTCGCGCCAGCCGTGGTCGATGGTCAGGGAGTGGCCGCGGCCGGGGATCTCGGTGATCTCGGTGACGGCGTGCTCGTTGTGGGCCTGCTTCTTGTAGGAGGCGTTGGCGATGGCCCAGGGGACGGTGTGGTCCTTCTCCCCGGAGATGACCAGCAGCGGTCCGCGGTCGGCGGAGGTGGTGTCGACCTTGGCCTCGGTCCACGGGTTCACGTTCGCCGCGGCGGCCTGGAAGAGGGGCTCTCCCGGGGCAGGGACGGCGAAGGTGTCGTACAGCTCGCGGGCCTCTTCCTCGCTGACTGCGTTGGCGAAGGCGTAGCGGAACTGCTCGTAGGTCAGGGGGACGGCCCGGTGGTAGTTGGCCGGGTTGCCGAGGACGGCGCTCGCGGCCCGCAGCGAGGACAGGGGCAGTGGCAGGACGCCGCGGAAGGGTGCCGGGTCGATGGCCACCGATGCCCGGGCCAGGCCTCGTCCGGCGGTGATCTGGGTGATCAGCCCGCCGAAGGAGTGGCCGATGACGACGGGCTTGCGGTCGAGCTTGCCGATGAGGTCGCAGAAGTGGTCGGCGACCTGGCCGACGCTCTTGCCGGCGAAGACCTCGGGGTGGGCGTTGGCCTCCTCGACGGTCTGCGGGTCGTCGGGCCAGCCGGGGGCGAGGGGCGCGTAGCCTGCCTCCTCGAAGACGGCGGCCCAGCGGTCCCAGCTGGTGGGCAGCAGCCACAGGCCGTGGATGAAGACGACGGGGATGCGGCCGGTGGAGTTGGCCGTCTCGATGCGGGTGAGGTCGCGTGCGTAGGACGCGGTGGGTTGGGGGGATGACACGGGTGGCTCCTCGGGGGCGGGTTCAGGGGGTGACGGTGCGGGCGGCCGATCGGATCAGTGCGGTGACGGCGTCGGGCCTGGCGTGCATCGGCAGGTGGGAGGTGGGTACCTCGACCGTGCGGGAGCGGGCGCGGGCGGCCTGGAAGTGCTGGAGTTCGGGGACGATGCCCCGGTCCCGGGTGGAGACCAGGGTCCACGACGGGACGGTGTGCCAGGCTGCGGCGCTCACTCGGTCGGTGAACGCGGAGGCGCTGAGCGGGCGTTGGCCCGAGGCCAGTTCTCGGGTGGTGGAGCGCGGGACGTCCTGGGCGAAGACCTCGTGATACCGGTCGGGGCGGATGTAGAGGTCGACAGCGGCGGTGCCGTCGGGTCCGGGGACGGGGACGGGGGTGAGGGCGGCATCGAGTTGGGAGCCGGGGAACCGGGCGGCGAGTTCGCCGAGGATTTCTCCGTTGTCGGGGATGAACGCTGCCACGTAGACGAGGGCTTTGACGTTGGGCGCGGTGGCGGCGGCCTGGGTGATGACCGCCCCGCCGTAGGAGTGGCCGACCAGGACCACGGGTCCGCGGACGGCGGCGAGCCGGGCGGCCACCTGGGCGGCGTCGTGGGGGAGGCCGCGCAGCGGGTTGGCGACGGCGATGACCGGGTGGCCGCTGTGCTGGAGCCGTTGGGTGACGGGGGTCCAGCTGGAGGCGTCGGCGAATGCACCGTGGACCAGGACCACGGTCGCCGTCCCGCTCTGGCCGGGCCGGGCGCCGGTCTCGGCGGGCGCGGGCGCGGCGGTGGCCGGGGTGGCTGCTGCGGCGGTGAGTGCTGTCGCGGCGCCGGCGGCGTACTTCAGGGTGCGGCGTCGGCTCAGTGGACGGCCGGTCATGGTCAGGGTCCTTCCGGGGGCTGGGACACGGTGGAGCTAGCGGGCGCCGGTGCGGTCACGGGGATGTCGGCGGTGTCTGGGGGGCGGGTAGGGGTGGGTGGTGCAGGAGGGCGCGGACGGCGAGGCCGCCGGCCACACCGAAGGCCAGTGCCGCCGCGGCGGACCAGCCGGGCCAGTGGGGCAGGCCCAGGGCGTGGTCGGCGGAGAGGCGTCCGGGGCCGGTGAGGACGAGTGCGGTGGCGACGGTGATGAGGACGAGGGGGTACTCGTAGCCGTCGTGTTGCACCCACAGGCCGTTGGGCCACTTGACGGTGAGCGCCACGGTCATCACGCCGATGGCCCCGGCGGCGGCGAGCGGGGTGAGGGCTCCGGCGGCCAGCAGCAGGCCGGAGCCGATCTGGCTGGCTGCCGCGGCGATGGCGGTGAGTGCCCCGCCGCGGAAGCCGTCGTGCCGGAACTCCTCGGTGCCGCCCGCCAGGCCGCTGCCGCCCAGGAGGAAGCTGACCTTCTGCACGCCGTGCGCGGCGATCAGCAGGCCCGCCAGCAGGCGCAGGAGGAGCAGTCCGGTGTCGGTGTCCATGATCGGGGTTGCCGGTCAGCCGGCGGCGTGCGGGTCGATCATGGAGTGGGCGTAGACGATGCCCAGGCCGTACGCACCGCCGTGCTCCTTGACGATGTCGGTGGTGGCGACGTAGGTCTCAGTGCGGGCCCAGTCGCGCTGCAGTTCCAGGAGCACCTGGAGCCAGGTGACGGGCACGGCGCCGGCGGCGGTCATCCGCTGGAGGGCGTGCTCGTGAGCGGCCGGGGTGACACCGGCGGAGGCGTCGGCGACGACGTACACCTCGTAGCCCTGGCTGAGAGCGGAGAGGGCGGGCAGGACCAGGCAGACCTCCGTCCACAGGCCGCTGAGGACTATCTTGCGCCGGCCGGTCGCCTTGACGGCTTCCACCAGGGCCTCGTCCTCCCAGGCGTTCATGGAGGTCCGGTCGACGATGTCGTGCTTGGGGAAGACCTCGCGCAGCTGCGGCAGGATCGGGCCGGAGAAGGACGCGGCGGCGACGGTGGACAGGACGACGGGGACCTCGAAGGCCCGGGCGGCCTTGCCCAGGCCGACGGTGGCGTTGATGACGGCGACGCGGTCGGTGCTGGCGGCACCGAAGAACATCTGCGGCTGGTGGTCGACGAACAGCATCATCGCGTTGTCGGGGGTGAGCAGGTCGCGGCTGGGCGCGGCGGAGACGGCGTCGAGGTCGAAGTGGAAGTCAGACACGAGGGGTACCTTCCGAACGGTGGGCGGTGTGTGGGGTGGAACGGCGAGGGGTGGACGGGCTGCCATCCATGTGTGGGTCAGGGACCGAAGCACTGGTCGAGGGCGGCGCTCGCCTGCTCGGGGGCGGCGAGGCCGCGCGCGACCCGCCACTGGCGGTGCTCCTCGCCAGCGGCGACCGCCTGCGCCAGCATGTCGGCCTGGCGGGCGCCGGCCGTCGACGGCACGGGGGTGGCCTGGTAGCCGCCGAAGTGCGCGACCGGGCTCCAGACCGGGCTGAGCGGCGGGAGGGCTTCGTCGAGGCCCTCGTACTCGCCATCGGCGTAGACGATCCGGCCGCCGACGACGGTCAGGACGGCCTCGATGTGCGCGATGTCGTCCGGGGGCACGGCGAAGAAGTCGTGGCTGAGGACGGCGAAGTCGGCGTACCAGCCTTCCTTGAGGACGCCCTTGACGTCGTCCTCGCCGGTGATCCTGGCTCCGCCGCAGGTGTACAGCTCAAGGGCGCGCTCGCGGGAGATGAGCCGGTCCGGCGGGTAGAGGGACAGGTCGCCGACGGTTCGGCCGGTGACCAGCCAGTGCAGGGCGACCCAGGGGTTGTAGGAGGAGACGCGGGTGGCGTCGGTGCCGGCCGCCAGCGGGATGCCGCAGGCGAGCATCTCCTTCAGCGGCGGGGTGCGGGCCGCTGTCTCGGCGCCGTAGCGGTCGGCGAACGTCTTGCCCTGGAAGGACATCCGGTTCTGGACGCTGATTGCGCCGCCGAGCGCGGCGATCCGCTCCAGGCTGTCGGGGGTGACGGTTTCGGCGTGGTCGAAGAGCCAGCGGTTGCCGCCGGGGAACAGGCCCTCGGCGGCGAGCTTGTCGAAGACGGCGAGGTCGCGCCGGATGGTCTGGTCGTAGGTGGCGTGCAGCCGGAATCCCCAGCCGTGTTCCAGCAGCAGCCGCACGGCCTGCTCGAACTCTCCCTCGTACCCGGCGGGCAGCTGGGGGCGGGGCTCGGAAAAGTTCTCGTTGTCGGCTGCTGCCCATGTCAGGTTCTCCCCTGCGCCGTTGAGCCGCAGCCACTCGTCGCCGTCCCCGGGCCGCACCGTCTCCACCCAGCGCGTCAGGTCGGCGAGCTCCTGCCCGGCGGTCTGCGGAAAGAGGTGGTAGCCGATCCGAACGCTCAGCTCGCCCGCGTGGGCCATTTCGATGACGGTGGCGTAGTTGTCGGGGAAGCTCTGGAAGCCGCCGGCGGCGTCCACGGCGGAGGTGAGGCCGAAGCGGTTCAGCTCGCGCAGGAAGTGCCGGGTGGAGGTCCGCTTGTCCGCCTCCTCCAGGGTCGGGGCGGCGGCCAGGGTGGAGTAGAGGACCAGTGCGCTCGGCGCGGCCAGCAACACGCCGTTGGGCTCGCCGTCGCGGCCCCGCACGATCTGGCCGCCGCGCGGGTCGGGGGTGTCGCGGGTGAAGCCCGCCGCGCGGACGGCAGCCCGGTTGAGGATCGCCGACTGGTAGAGGTGCAGCACGAACACCGGAGTGTCGGGGGCTGCGGCGGTGAGCTCGGCCGGGGTCGGCAGCCGCCGCTCGGCGAACTGCTCCGCCGTCCAGCCGCCCACCACCCGGATCCACTGGCCCTTCGGAGTGCGGCCGGCCTGCTCGCGTAGCATCGCCAGCGCCTGGCGCAGCGAGGGGACACCGTCCCAGCGGAGCTCCAGAACGTAGTTGAGACCGCCACGGATGACGTGCAGGTGCGAGTCGTTCAGGCCGGGCACCACCCGACGCCCGAGGGCGTCGACGACCCGGGTGCGGGGTCCGACGTGCGCGGCCATATCGCCGTCGTCGCCGAGGGCGGTGATCCGGCCCGCGCGCACGGCTAGGGAGGTGGCGGCGGGGCGCAGCGGGTCGCCGGTGTGGATCCTGGCGTTGCGCAGGACGAGGTCGGCGCCGTCGCCGCTTGCGGGCACGGGAGTGACGCCGCTGACCGGCATCGAGGGCATGGTGGCTCGCTTTCGGGAGTGGTCACGGCATGTGGGGCGGCGGCACGGGCCCCCGGTGTGGACGGTCGGCTCGGCGGGACTGCGGGCGGCCGGGCCGTCACAGGGTGCGGCGCACGCCCGCGTGGCGTTCGAGGTTGCGCAGTTGGACCGTCAGGTCGCCGTGCACGGCCTGGTGGGCGGGACCGCTGCGGCCGAGCGGCAGGACCTCCTGGCCGCGCATGTCCTCCAGCATCAGGGCGAACGCGGCGTACATCGCCACTGCGGCCAGCAGCAGGCCGAGTGCGCCGGAGACGGTGGCGATCCAGTGCACGCCGGTCAGGTTGGCAGCGGAGGCCATGGTGAAGCGCGGCACGGCGGTGCACAGGACCAGCCACAGCGCCCGCTTGGGCATGGCGACGCTCGCCATCATCAGGGCGAACAGGGCGAAGCAGAGGTTCAGCACGCCCAACACCTGCGCACCGCCGGTCGGTTCGATGGCAAGAACTAGTGAACTGGCCAGCCACATCCCGGAGAAGCAGGCCATCAGGGTGGCCGCCAGGACGTCTCTAGCGCCGAACGCGAGGAGGCCGACCATGAGTTGGAGGTAGAAGGCAGGCAGGATCGCGAGCGCGACGGCGCGCTGGGCACCGTCCTCGAACAGGCCGAGCTGGAAGCAGCCGACGATGATCGAGGCGATCGCTACGGCGTAGAAGCCGAGCGGCATCGGCGAGGCGATGGGCCGCAGGGTGATGCGCGTCATGGCGCGCAGGTCGGGCTCGTGGTGCCGGCCGCCGGGCGGCCGGATCGGGGCGTCGGGCCCCTCGGGGATGGTGTCGCTGGTGGCCACGCGGTCTCCTCGGGCTGGGGGTGGGCGCCGTCGGCGGGCCGGGCGCCGGATTCGCCCGTGCCGGCGGCGCCTGGTCCAGGGCCGCCGCTCGGGATCAGTGGGCGGCGAGGGACTTGCGCAGGGTGGCGACGGCCAGCGCGATGGCCGCCTCGGCACCCTGGGTGGGGCGCAGCGCGTTGAGCAGGACGAAGTCGTGGATGACGCCCTGGACGCGGACGGCGGTCACCTCGACACCGGCCTGCCGCAGCTTGGCGGCGTACGCCTCGCCCTCGTCGCGCAGCACATCCGCTTCGGCGGTGATCACCAGCGCCGGGGGAAGGCCGGCCAGCTGCTCGACTGCGGCTCGCAGCGGGGAGGCGGTGATCTGCGCGCGCTCGCGCTCGTCGGTCGTGTACTGGTCCCAGAACCACTGCATGCCGTCGCGGCGCAGGAAGTAGCCCTCGGCGAACTGCCGGTAGGAGCCGGTGTCGAAGTTCGCGTCCGTCACCGGGTAGAAGAGGACCTGGTGAGCAAGGGTGAGGCCGCCGCGCTCCTTGGCGAGCAGGGTCAGCGCGGTGCTCAGGTTGCCGCCCACTGAGTCACCGGCGACCGCGAGCCTGGTGGCGTCCAGGCCGTGCGCGGCTCCGTCGGTGACGACCCAGCGCGCGACCGTCCAGACCTGCTCCAGCGCCACCGGGTAGCGGTGCTCGGGTGAGAGGTCGTACTCGGGGAACACGACCGCGGCGCCGGTGCCGACGGCGAGTTCGCGCACCAGGCGGTCGTGGGTGCGGGCGTTGCCGAAGACCCAGCCGGCGCCGTGCACGAAGACGACGACAGGCAGCTCGCCCTCGGCACCGGCCGGTCGCACGATGCGGGCCCGCACCTGACCGGTCGGGCCGCCGGGGACGCCCACCCACTCCTCGTCGACGGCCGGCAGGTCGATCTCACCGGACTGCACCTCCTCGACGGCCTTGCGGCCCTCGGCCGGCGGCAGCTGGAACAGGAACGGCGGTGTCGCGGTCGCCTCGGCGAAGGCGGCGGCCTCCGGTTCCAGTACCGGCGCGACAAGGTTGTGGTCGCTCATGGATCGGGCCTCTCTGCGGAGCGAGGAGTGTGTGCCGACACCGGATCGGTGGGCGGCGCACGTCCGAAGCTAGATGCAGGGCGGCGGGTTTGGTCGCCTGTGCGTGCAGGGAAGCTGCCCCTCCGCGCAGGGCTGTGCCGGGAGGCGCTGCACGAGGAGAACAGCCGCGTGCACATCCGGACAAGTGGGCGGGCCGTGCTCACTTCTGCACAGCCGATGGGACGAGGCGTTGGAAGCCGTCCTGCTCGCCGACCTCGAGTTCGCTTAGGGGCCCGCATCCGCGTCAGCCGGTGAGCAGCACGGAAAGAGCAGGGAGGCCGGGCAGGGTGCTCCTGGCCGGCCCCGCTGTTGTCGGGTCAGCCGAAGTCGATTGTCTCCTGTGCGAAGTCGGCCGGGGCGGGTCTGGGCGGGGCGGTGCGCCCTCCTGGCGTGCGGCCTCCCAGGGCTCGATCAGCTCGTCCTTCCACCCCGTGGGCGGGGGCCACGGCACGCCCCACTCAGCGAGCTGGGCACGCTTCCATGCCCCCTTGGACTGACCGGCGCGGCGCGCACACGCCACCGCAGGCGTCAAAGTGACCATGCACGGCCCGTCCGGCCGACAGCGCGAGCAGCGCCTGGCTCGTTTAGCGGTTGTGCAGGACGACCGCAGAGCTGGGGACCCGTACGGGGCCGGCAGTTGCGTCGCGCGTTGAGTTCAGCGTCGAGGGCGCCCTCGCCCGGCGCGTGGGGGTGATGCCGGGGCTGGCAGCGTCGCCCGGCCCGGCGCCTCCGGCGGGACCGGTCGCAGCGACGGCCGGTGCCGCCTCGTAGGCTGCGGCCATGACTGAGACCCAGACGCCCCGCGACGCCTTCGCGCTGCTCATGGCCGGCAACCAGCGCTTCGTCTCCGGCACCCCCGAGCACCCGAACCAGGACGCCACCCGCCGCACCGAGACCGCACCGTCCCAACAGCCCTTTGCCGTGCTATTCGGATGCTCCGACTCCCGGCTGGCCGCCGAGATCATCTTCGACCGCGGCCTGGGCGACCTGTTCGTGGTCCGCACCGCCGGGCATGTCGCCGGTACGGAAGTGCTCGGCAGCATCGAATTCGGCGTGAGCGTCCTCAACGCGCCCCTGGTCGTCGTCCTCGGCCACGACTCGTGCGGCGCCGTCGCAGCGGCTTGCTCCGCCCTGGAAGATGGACAGACGCCAGGGGGCTTCGTGCGGGATGTCGTCGAGCGGGTGACCCCGAGCGTGCTGGCAGCCCGCGCCGCAGGACGCGAGACGGCCGAGGAGATCCTGGCCGAGCACATCGAGCACACCGTGGACCTGCTGCTGGAGCGCTCCCGCGTCCTGGCCGAACGGGTCGCTGACGGCCGCCTCGCCGTGGTGGGGCTGTCCTACCGGCTGGCCGACGGCAGCGCACAGATCGTCGCCACCCGCGGCATCGATGCGGCGGTTCCCACCGCGTCCTGACCGTCCCGGGCGCGGCCGCTCACAGGGAGGGCCGGGGCCCCGCAGCGCGGCGAAGCCGGTTGGCGATCGCCAGCCCCAGCCCCTCCTCCGGCGGCAGGGACGCGACGATAAGGTCGCATCCTTGCTGGTCGAGTTCGCGCAGGAACCCGTACAAGCCGTACGCGTAGGCGTTCATCGAGCCGGGGACCGTCACCACGGCGTGCGCCTTCACCGGGGCGTCGGCGAAGGCGGCAGGCACAAACACGCCGACCCTGTGCCCCAGCCCCTGCGCGAGTTCGGCCTCGGCAATGACCTTCTCAGGCTCGACCAGGACAACGCGCGCACGCGGCGCGTAGTGCGACGGGTGCTGGCCCGGCACCCGGACATGACTCGTCGAAGGCACCGCCATCGAGCGACTCAGCACCGCTTCGAGGTCCTCGCGCGTCACCCCGCCGGGCCGCAGGATGCTCGGGACCTCCCCCGTGACATCAACGATGGTCGACTCCACGCCGACCTCGCACGAGCCGCCGTCGAGCACCAAGTCCACGGCACCACCAAGCTCCGCACGGACATGGTCGGCCGTCGTGGGGCTGACCGAGCCGAAGCGGTTGGCGGACGGGGCCGTGACGCCGCCACCGAAAGCCGACAGCAGCGCGAGGGCCACAGGGTGGTCGGGCACGCGCACAGCCACCGTCTCCAGCCCACCCGTCGCCTCCAGCGGCACCCGGTGGCCGCGCCGCAGGACCAGGGTCAGCGGTCCCGGCCAGAAGTGTTCGGCCAGCAGACGCGCAGTGGCGGGCACGGTCTCGACCCAGTCGTCCAGGTGCTCCGCGGCGGCGATGTGGACGATCAGCGGGTGGGAGGGCGGACGCCCCTTCACCTGGAAGATGCGCGCCACGGCGGCAGGGTCCTCAGCGTTCGCGCCCAGACCGTAGACGGTCTCGGTCGGAAGGGCCACCAGACCACCGGCGCGCAGCACCTCTGCCGCCCGCTCGATGTCACTGGTCGTTGCCGTCACCATCGCAGTACTCCACTGTTCCGCTCCCACATCCATGACCTCGCCGGCAGATGACGACAAGACCACGCACGTCCTACAGCCCTCATCATGCCGACCCGGCCCGGCGATCCACCACCAGGGGCCACGCCAGCCCAGGCCACCACCTGCGCAAGACTGGAAGGGTAGAGACGAACTTGCCGCGGCCCCGGATGCCGAGCAGTACCCGGGGCCCGGGACGGCAGCTGTCGGTAACCGACGCTATGGGCCACGACGTCGACGCCGCACTGCTCGCCACCCTGGTGGTGGGCGCCCTGCGACGGGCCAGACGAGAGGGCGCCGACCTTGCCGAACAGGCCCGCCAAGCCAACCGGGCCATGCACGGCCACGGCCGCAGCGGCTTCGTCAGCGGGCAGCTGCTGCGCATCAGCCTGATCAACGGCCGAACGGAATTCGTCAACGCCGGACACCCCTGGCCACTGCGGATGCGAGACGGAAAAGTCCAGGAGATCGTTCCGAAAGTCGACCGGCCGTTCGGCCTCAATGTCCATGCATCCGAGGCCAACACCTACCGGATACAGACACTGGACCTGCGGCCAGGCGACCGGCTGGTCATGCTGACCGACGGCATGCTGGAACGCAACGCTGAGAACCTCGACCTCGCGGACCTGATCATCCGCACCCGCGCACTGCATCCCCGCGAAGCCGCCCGCACCCTCATCAAAGCGATCGTCGACGCCGGAGATGGTCACCTCGACGACGACGCCACCGTCATGTGCCTGGACTGGCACGGCATCCACCACTCCGAACGGGACGCCGCCACCGGCGCCGACCTCACCGACGCCTCACCGCCCGCCACAGTGGGACCCCCCGCCCCCGCGATGACTGCAGGTCCCCCGCCCCGAAGCCTTGAACCACCCCGTCGTGGCCCACACGTGGTGATCGCCGGAGAATGCCGACGTCCAGGCCGCGGCGCCCGACGGTCATGACGGGCACGGTGCGTTGCCGGTGCGGGCATGCGCCGCAGGCGTGCCCAAGAGGATCGGCGCCCCGGCTCCTCCCGTGACGCGGCGTCGGCATGTTGCTCCGCTGTCGGCCCGGCCACCGTCTCCGGGCCTCCTCTGGCGCCTGCATAACCACCGGTGAGGAGACCTACCAGGTGTTTTCCTGCGGGCAAACCTCGGCCAGAAGCTCCAGCAGATGAGCGGTCACCGGCTCGGGCCGGCCCCGCTCCACCCAGGTGTAGACGGCCACCCGGGCCGTTGTGTCGCAATGCCGCAGAACGTACCCGTCCACCATCCCGTACGCACCGGTGCACTCCCGTACCTGAATTTGCCAGGGTCTTCCGTCCCTATCGGCCAGGACTTCGACGACCTGACGCTCGGGACCGTCCCGGAACTGATACACCCAGCACGTCCCCATACGGGCCATTATTTCCCGAGCCCCTGATTACCCGGGGCGGACACCCCTGTCCAGGCGCAGCCGCTTGAACCGGAGCGGGTGCCGGAACACTCCGCCCCGAAGGTGCTGTGCCCTGCCGCGCACGGCGTCACCAGCCCCATGTTGCTGCGCTGTGCCATCCGACCTCCCGCTGGCCTGCGGGTTCCATGGAGTGCCCGGCAGTCGGCGTAACGCCGTGCGAGCCTCACCTCCACCGTCAGCACACTCTGGTTACGCTGCGTTTCCCGGCTATCACGTCCCTGGGGGCAGCTGTGACACAGATCCGGATTGCCACGTTCAACCTCGAAAACTTCGACGAGACCCTCCCGACGGATCATCCGTCGCTGGCTGACCGCATCGCGCTGATGAAGCCTCAGATCACGCGGCTGCGGGCAGACATCGTCTGCTTCCAGGAAGTCCACGGCCAAGAACGCCCGGGGCAGCCGCGCGAGCTGCTCGCGCTGAAGGAGCTGCTGGCCGGCACGAATCTAGACGGTGCGCCCTTGGTCAGCACCAAACCCCAAGACGAGGCGGTCTTCGATCTCCGCAACCTGGTCATCGCCACCCACCTGCCGGTCATCAAGCACCAGCAGCTGAAAAACGACCTGGTCAAGGAGCCCCGCTACCAGCGGCTCACCGCCAATCCCCCCGACACACAGCCGGTGGCGATCGGTATCGAGCGGCCCATCCTGCACGCACAGATCGACATCGACCACGCAGAACCCGGGCGCGTGCTGCACGTCATCACCGTGCACCTGAAATCCAAGCACCCCAGCGACATCCCCGGCCAGGTGATCAGCATTCCGAAGAGGGGCGACGTCTGGCTCACCGCAGACAGCTGGGCCGAAGGAAGCTTCCTGTCATCAATGAAGCGCATGAGCCAGGCCCTGGAAGTCAGGCGTCTCATCGACCAGATCCTCGACGATGATCCGGACGCCCGGATCATCGTCGCTGGCGACTTCAACGCCGAGCCCGAAGAGGTCCCGGTGCTGGCCATCTGCGGGAACGTCGAGGACACCAACAACAGGGACCTCTCGACCCGAGTCCTGGTCCCCATCGAGAACACCATCCCCGGCGAGGCCCGCTATACGCTCTTCCACCACGGCCGCGGCCAGATGATCGACCACATGCTCATCACCCGAAACCTCCTCGCCCACTACCGCGGCTCAGAGATCCACAACGAAATCCTCCACGACGACTCCATCGCCTTCGCCACCGACGACAAGTACCCCGAGTCCGACCACGCCCCCGTAGTAGCCACCTTCGACTTCAGCTGACGCCACCCGATGCGGACCGGGCGCTCGGTGCGGGGAGTCGGCACGACGGCGAGCGCGGGGCCGGGCTGCCTTGGCGTGGCAGCTGATCAAGCTGTTGAAGGCCGGGCGAATCTGGCCCGGTGACGTGCTCATCGACCACGTAGCGCTTGTGACGAAGATCGGCGGGCGGGAGGCAGCGGCCCGCTGGGTCCAGCTGGTCATCCAACACGGCGCGACGAGGTACGGCCTTCTGAGGTATCGCCGACGGCGTTCGGGCGACCCCGCCGGGCGTCCTCTCCAGGACCATGTCTGGGCGGTGAGTGAACGGGCCGGAGCGATGGATGGCATCGCGTCCGCCGAGCTCGGGCTTCACGAGGTCAGAGGAGACCGAGCACGCCGCGGCTGCTACCGGAGCGGCCGCTCCTGAGAGGTCGCCCACCAGTAGGCTGCGGCAACGGCGCGAAGCCGTCTCGACGCCACACCTACCGCGTGCCGACGGTTGCCGACCAGCCGTTGCGGCTGAGACGGCAGGTGCCGTCCGGGTCGATGCGCACGTCCGCGCCCGCCACGGGCAGAGCGCCGTCGATGACGAGCCATGTGCGGATGCGGTCCAGTTCGTCCCAAAGCCGGCGGGGGCCGCTCTGGTGGACAGTGGGCAGCTCGCGGGCCCCGGCGGCCGTGGCCCGGGCCCAGGAGCCGTCCGGGTGCAGCATGTAGGCGGTGCGGGTGCCGTCCGCGGCCGTCTCCGCGCGGTGTTGGATGCCGGGGACGGTGAGTTCCAGGGTGGAGCGCACGTCCCAGGTGTTGTTGACCCGGGTCACCGGGTAGCGGCCGGTGGTGACTGACTCGCCGTCGGCCTTGCGGGCGGTGGCCCACCGGCTGGTGTGGTCGGGCGTGGTGGGGTAGTCGTCGCCGTGGCGGGTGCGCATGAAGTCGGCCGGCTCCGGGGCGACCCGTCCGGTGGCGCCGCCGTCCGCGGTCTTGTCGGCGACGATGAGCAGCCCGGTGCCGGCCAGGGTGGTGACGAGGCGGCCGCCCGGGGCGAGTGCGGTGAGCCAGGAGGCGGGGATGGCCGGGACGGATACGGTGGAGATGATGCGGTCGTGAATGCCGGGGAGTTGGCCGGTGATGTCGCGGACTTCCAGGTGCGGCCGGTGCCCGGCTGTGGCCAGGCGCTCGCGGGCGGCGTCGATGAGGTAGGGGTCGACGTCCACGCTGGTGACCCGGTCGTCGCCCAGGCGCCGGCAGGCCAGGGCGGTTCCGTAGCCGCTGCCGCAGGTCACCAGGACACGGGAGTCGTCGGTGAGGATGGCGTGCTGGTACAGCTTCACGACCAGCCTGGGCAGCGTCGCAGACGAGGTCGGCCACGCCTCCGGGACCACGGCGGCGGGCGCGGCGTGGTCGGCGTGGTGGGGGCCGACGCGGGTGATCACGCTGAGGCTGGGGTCGTAGGCGCTGCTCATCCACGCGGCGGGGTCGGCCGCGCCGTCGCGGAGTTCGTAGACCCACGAGCCGTTCTGCTCGGCCGATGTCCACCAGCGGGGCACGAACAGGTGCCGGGGCACGGAGGCCAGGGGGCCGTGCCAGCGGGACTCGGGGCGTACGGTCTCATCAGCCATCCGTGCGGCGTGGGCTTCCCAGCCCGCCGGCGTCCACTCCATCAGCAGGGGCCCTTTCACAGGAGCGCGGGCACGGCGGCCGCGGGCGAGCCCGTCATCGCCGGTGCGTAGCCCATCGGGTCGCACGGGTCGTTCTTGCCGGGGTCGCAGGAGTCGGAGTTGGAGGGCTGGCAGTCGGGGTGGCAGGCCGTGGGACCGGTCGGCCGCGGGACACTGCCGCTCACCTCAGCCCACCGCGGGCCGGACAGGACCGAGGCCAGGCCGTCGTCCAGGACGTTGCCCGCGGTCAGGAAGCGCCCGATCTCGCAGACCGCCACCTCGCCGCCCGGCAGGACCGCGGCCCGCTGGTCCCCGCACCGCCCGCACAATTCGGCCGTGGACGGCAGCGCGGCGGACGCGGCGTTGCCGACCGCCCGCACCTTTCCGACGTGGACGGCGCGGACACCGAGGGCCTCCAGTTCCATCCGGGCCCGCTCGGCGCGCGCCGGGTCGGCGGCGTCGAGGACCGCGACCTTCAACGCGATGCCGCGCCGGACGGCCTCGACAATGTTGCCGCGCGTCGCGGTGTGGGAGCCGGGGCGGCCGGTGACCGCGTCGTGCTCGGCCGCGACGCTGCTGTGGTACGTCGTCGCGAGCCGGACGCCCGGCTGTTCCAGGGCCCGCCAGTGGTCGTCGCGGATGCGGAAGAGGTTGCTGTAGACCCGGACACGCAGGCTGGCGTCCAGCGCGTGCCGGACGATCGAGGCGAAGGCGGGGTGGAGCGTCGGCTCACCCCCGATCAGCTGGACCTCCTCGGCTCCGAGCGTGACGGCCTGGTCGATGGTGCGGAACCAGTCCTCATCGCTCATCGTGCCGTGACTCCGCGTCGGCCCTGAGGCGGCGTAGCAGAGCGTGGGGCAGGTGAGCTGACAGCGGCTGGTGATCTCTAGCGACAGGAACCGCAGCCTGGCAGGGGCCGTGCGGGCGATCGTCATACCGCGATCGTAGGCCGCGTGCCTCCAACCCGTCTGGCGATGCGGCTACTTCGGCCTGCAAGAGCTATCTCCCGCGGGTGCTGGAGGAGACCCTGTCGGGTGTGCCCGCCAGCCCGGTGCGTGATCAACGGGCTCGGGCTACCCTGCGCAGGTACTCGTTGCCCTGCCGCTTGAGCTTGCGCCGCACGGCCTCGCCCATCGTCCCCTCCTGGCCGGCCCTCAGTGCGGCCTGCTTCCAGGTCGTGACTTGAGCCAAAACCTACCTAGACCTGACGATCAAGACCGTCAGCCGTCCGAAGGACGTCCCCGGGTTCGTCGTTCTGCCCCGGCGTTGGGTCGTCGAGCGGTCACACGCCTGGATCATGCACGCCCGCCGACACGCGCGGGACTACGAACGACTCATCCAGCACTCGGAATCGCTCATCACCTGGGCCGCGATCACGCTCATGACCAGGCGAAGCACCCGCCGAAGCTCCCGCTGAAGCAGACAGCCGGCATTCCGCGAAGCGCAACGGGACTGATCGTTCTCAAGGCCAGCGCCACCACCTTGGCCTTGCCCCAGCCGAAATCGTTGCCTTGAGTACTACCCCCCCCACCGCCGACGAAGCCTGTCTGTCCAGGACTGCCTCTTTGGGCCCCGGAAAAGCGACTTCTCTTGGCCCCGCGTGAGGAACGGATTTTTCTGGCCGCCTGTCCGTCCTGGTGGAAAAGGGCGGTTCCCCGCTAGCTGATCGGCGAAGTGCTAGGGTCCCGGTCTTTCTGATCAATGGGATCCGGTCAGCGGCCTAAGCCGGTCGGTGTGCCGACGTAGGTGTGGGTGCGTGTGTACTCGGTAAAGCCCATGGACTCGTAGAGCCGCTTGGGGATGGGGTATGCGGCATCGCCGCGCGAGTAGACGATGGCACGGTGGCCGCCAGCGTCGGCGAAGGCGTGCAGCACCGCGGTGCAAGTGCGGGTGACCAGGCTCTGCATGGCTCGCAGTGCTGCGGGGCCGACGTACTCATGTCGTCGCATCACGCCATACTGTCGGACTGATTTTTGATCAAGCAACGGAGTATCGGGGTTGCGGCCCGTGGGCGTCAGTCGCGCATATGGAGGGGGTAGGACCAGAACAATCCGTTCCTCCCTCAGACCTCTCAGACTCGGCACAGTGGGGCCAGAACTGCCCGGCGAAGACGCCTGTCAACGGCTACACGCACCATGCGTCGACGGTATGCACCCGAAACCAGCACCGTTCGAGCCCTGAGCTGGGCAAACGCGCAGCTCAGGATTGAAAACAGGCACTCACCTTGTCGTTTAACGTCCGGCCGCTTTGGCATCGGAGGCCATCGATGCCTGCAGGACGCGCTGGTGCTTGCCCAGGCCGCGGCCGAAGGTGTGGCAGAACGAGCGGTCAGAGCAGGTATCTACGTCCGGCCGCAGCCACGGGGAGACGTCCACCGCCAGCACCAGGCGGCCGTCGCTCGCCCGGGGCAACGGCACGCCCGCCAGCACGCGACGAAGCCGGGCGACGTCGATCCGGCCCCGATTGATCCCGGAGTACAAGGCCCCGCGCCCTCGCCGGTGTTCCGGCGCGAGCGCCAGGTCCACGAGGGTGCGGACCGATCCATCGGTGCACAAGAGAGCGTCACACAAGTCGAACAGGGCATCCGCCCGCGATATCAGGCAGGCGTACAGCTCCGCCCGGAACTCCGACACCTTCGTCAACGCGTCTCGTTCAACCTCATGCTCGACCAGTCCCACGATCCCGGCCTCCGTACTGGATCAACCCTGAACACAGGATCAGGCCCCGACCTCCGGAACGACCGATGAACTGGGAAAACTCCGGGCAAGTGCGATCCGCGTTCGATGCCGGACGTTAAACGACAAGCTGACCGGCTGGGACTGTCCCACCGCACCGGGGAAGCTTGCAAGCTTCTGGCCAGGGCGGACTGCAATCGGGTCAGAAATTCTTCCAGCTACCGCAGTTGTGGTCGCCCGTGCCGATGATCGTGTCGCAGATACGGGCTCTCCGAATTATGAAATGGTAGTACTGACTGGCACTCGAACCCTTACCTCCGAACGTTCTTATGTAGTACGTAGAAGAGTGGTAGTCCTGAATTTGAAGAGCCACTCCCATGCCGTCGGCGCTATCGTCCAGGACCGTCGCCGTAGCTGTGTCGTTCGACGTATTATTCGCTACGGCCCCGTAGTCACATAGCGAACCGCTACAACTCTTCCAGGCGTAGCTGGCCGCACTGGCCGGGCTGACTCCCAGAACCAACGTTGCTGCAGCCGCAGCCGCAACAAACACGCCCGATCGCCAAAATCTCACAGTGCCCCCAAGTGTGTTTTGGTGAGCAGAGAATAGCTTCAACGCGGCAATTGAACACATGGCAATTCACGCCAAGCCCGCCAGGCAGTGGCTAAAAAATCCCCCCACAAAGATCACCCCCTCCCCGCCCACACTGACAACCCCACACCACACACCGGTCGGCGCTGATCTCCGCCACCAGGTCCGGCCGGACCGGCGTTACGTCCAGGACGTCACGGCGCCCCCACGCCGCCGCGAACCGGACACCCGCCCACGGGTGTCGGGGGTCGGCTGGGGTCGAGTGCTCGGCGACCTGGCGGGCCTGGTCCGGGCGCAGGGTCACGGTGCGGCCGACCGCGGGGAGCCGGCCCTCCGGGTCGTGGCGGCCGAGGACCAGGAGCTGCGGACGGGCAAGGGTGCCGGTGATCGCGCCGATGATCGCCTCGGTGCTGTCGCGACGGCGAGCCTTGGTCCAGCCCCGGTGTCCGGGCAGGTACCGGCTCGCCGTGCTTTGGATGACCAGGCCCTCGACGCCCGAGACGTCCGTCCAGGTCTCCAGCCACTCCCGGGCCCTCGCGACGTCCGTGGTCATCGGGCACAACGCCCACGGAGCCGTCAGGGCGCGGGCGGCGAACAGCACCTCAAGGCGCCGACGTCGCTCCCGCTGGGGCAACGTGAGCAGCTCGGCGCCGTCCTGTTGAAGGAGGTCGAAGGCCACGTAATGGGCGGGCAGACGGGCTGCGCTGTTGGGGGCGGTGCGGGCGCGGGCGGCGGCCCGCCGCTGCAACCCCTCGAACGACAACGCGCCGGCCTCCGGATCCCACACCACGACTTCGCCGTCCAGGACCAGGCCGTGAGGGAGTTGCTCGGCAGCCGCGACCGGATCGGGGAACGCGTCCTGCACCAGGGCGCCGCGACGGGTCTGGAGCAACACGCGCCCACCCGGGCCGTCCGGGGTGAAGACAAGCATCCGGTGCCCGTCGTTCTCCAGACTTCGCCCTGTCTCATGAGACAGGGGCGCTGGGGTGATCTCGGTTCCGAGTTCCGCCGCCTTACCCCCCTGCGGCCTGCGACCACACAGTATTCCGAGCTCCGGCCCGGGGCCCCCAGGAGGCGCTTGCGACGGTCGCCGGGGAGGTGAGCCCCAACGCCTTGTTGTCCTTGCCGTCCCGCATGTGGTTGAGCCACCGTTCGTACCAGCTCAGGAAGTCCTGGGCCGAGGAGACGTTCGGAGGCCAGAAGCCATCGGCATTGCCGGTGACCATGCGGCCGGTGAGGGGCCCGGTCACACCGATGAGGCACAGGTCGGAGCAGCCCATCTTGATGATTTCGAGGAACAGGTCCCCTTGCATCGCGTCCGCGTGGCTCACGTGATGGAACCCCCGCGGGGTGCCGTCCGGCGGCTGTCGATCCATGGTGAACAGCCTGCACTCCTCCAGCGGAAGCAAACCGTAGAAGGGGGCCGCACCGCTGCCCCCCAGTTCGACAAGGAACTTCCGGTAGGCGGAAGGCAATTCGATATGGTGCTCGGACTCGAAAGCGTCCGCCTGCGCGGAACTGAGCCGTGGGCCAACGCGGAACTGGTGACGCCAGGCGCCGGACGACTGGCTGCACTGCGCCTGGTACGGGGCCTTCGCCAGCTGGGAGCGTATGCGGGATATGCGGGAGTCCATCGGAGGATCTCTTCTTTTGACTGCCGCCACTCTAATGGCTCGCCCAGATGAGGCATCTCCGAGTGTCTGGAGAACCGTCGAACTTCTGCTCATAGGCCACCGCGGCGGCGCGGGGGCGTACGGGCGGGATCGCCTCGGCGGCCTGCGCCAACATCGGCTCCACCGGTGGCCGCAACACCATCCGAGCAGCCCCTCCCGACTGTCGCACCGATGCGGTCCCCACCGTCCGCGCGCCGGCACCGGAACGCGGGTCCCGCTCGTGACAGGACCCGGCCGGCCTGAACCGGGGCGCCGGCCGGGTCTGTGTGGGGCCGCCGTCGTTGCCGGTTCCCACCCGCACCCTCACACGCCCCTACCCCCGACGCCTCGCCAGCCGTGGCGGACGGATGACGATCCTCGCGTAGCACTCGCCCCAAAAAATCGAACATGCTATCTAATGGAGTGATGCCCTCCGCACCAGCCAGGAGCCGACGATGACCACCCCCGCAGACCCCGCCAGACCCCAGATCGCCACCTGGTCCCCGAGCCAGACCGGACCCTGCGCCCGGTGTCACGCTCCCACCGCGAAATACGGCGCCCCGGCGAACCCCTTCTGCGCGGCGTGCCGTACCGCACTCCAGCAGGCCCAGCAAAAGCCCCACCCCGGAGCCTGAGCATCCAGGCTCACGCGTTCCGGTTGATGCGTACGCGTTAATCGTGAACGCGCACGACCGTAACCACCGCGTGCCGTGTCGTCCCGGCTGCCACTTCCACCACCAGGCCCTCATCCGCACACCGGTACGGCTCCCCGTCCGTCGTCCGGGCCCCCGCGGCGGGGCCGGCGCCTCCTGCTGCGTTCACCCCCTAATCCCCAACCCAACCCCCATACGGACCCGCCGGCCTCTCGGACGAGTGACACCCCGGGCACGCGGTAGGCCAAGGCCGCCAGGTTCGGCGGACCCTGAGGTAGGGATGACGAGGGAGGCTCCAGGTGCCGTTGAAGCCGCCGATGGAGTCGATGCTGGCGCAAGCCGCCGAGGCTCGGACCGCACCATCAGCTTCAACTCGGTTCGCTACTCGACCCCGCCGGGCCATACCGGCGCCAGGGTGTGGTGCCGGGTCGTCGGCGAGGAACTGTCCATCACCGCCCGCACCAGCTCCGGTGATCTCTCGGAGATCTGGCGCCACCAGCTCTCCACCCCGGGTGTTCCGCAGATCATCGACGCCCACTATCCCGACCATCCCGACGGCCGTGGCATCCACCAGCCGAGGCTGCAGCCCCGCTCGGAAGCGGAGATCGCGTTCGTGGGATCGGTCCCGGCGCCGGGCGCTGGCTCAAGGAGGCCGGACCCGCAGGCACCACCCGCATCCGCGCCAAGATGGCCCGCGCAGTCGAGCTGGCCACCGTCCTGGGCAACGACCGAGTCGACCAGGCGCTCGGACTTGCGGCCACGGCCGGGCGCTTCGCCGACGAGGACCTGCTCTCGATCCTGGGACACATCGCGGACAGCAAGCCCGCCGGCGAGGTCGTCCACGCGGACGAGGCTCACTCCGTCCAGAACGGAACTATCGCCTGGCAAGCCTAAGGCCAGTAGTCGATGCCCTCAGGATGACGCACGACTCCGCGGTCAGTCGCCGACAAACCATAGATACCGGTGGGACCCCTGCTCGACGACTCGGCACAACTCGCGGGCCTGATCGACCCAGTCACCACCGCAAGCGGCCGGGAGCCGGTCGAGTTCCGTCAGCAGGAGCGCCACCTGCCGATGGTTGAAGACCGCATCCCCATACGGGATCAGGCCCCAGAGCATCGGGAACAGACCCGGATTCAAATCACCGAAAGCAGACGTCCACTCCACCCCGCCTGCTCGGGCAACGACGTCGCCGCTGTCACCACGCACCTGCATATCGATCATCCGCCGAGCGTATCGGCGCCTATCCAGACCGATGAAGGAATTAACAACCATGACGTTTCCCCAGGCCCCGGCTCTGCCCGAGGAACTCGACAAGCTCATGCGTCGCATGCGCCTGCCCTACATGCGCAGAGCGGCCCCCGACGTCCTGGCCACCGCACGCGCCCAACGCTGGGATCCCGCCGAGGTCCTGCGGCTGCTGATATCCGAGGAGGTCACCGGCCGCGACGCCGCCACCCGGCGTCTTCGCCGCCACTCGGCGAACTTCCCCACCGGCAAGACCCTGGGATCCTGGCGGGCCGAGGACTCCACCATCCCCGAACCCACCCAGAACTCCCTGATCACCCTGGAATGGATCGGCCGCGCCCAAAACCTGGTGATCGCCGGCCCCTCGGGCACGGGCAAAAGCCACTTCACCGAGGGCCTCGCCCAGGCCGCGATCGAGAAGGACCTACGGGTGTCCTGGTTCACCCTGGAGACGCTGAGCGCCGCGATCGGCAAGTCGAAGGTCGACGGGTCCACCGCACGGACCGTCGCCCGCATCTGCCGCGCGGACCTCATCGTCATCGACGACATCGGCCTGCTGCCCGTCGGAGAAGACGCCGCCGAAGCGTTCTACCGCATCATCGACGCCGCCTACGAACGGCGCTCCATCGCCGTGACCAGCAACATTCACCCCTCGGGCTTCGACACGATCATGCCGAAGACCCTCGCCGGCGCGAGCACCGACCGCCTCATGCACCACGCTCACCTCGTGACCACCACCGGCGACTCACACCGCCTCGCCGAGGCCCTCGCCGGGAAGGGAGTGATCCCCCTGAACTGACCCCCACCCCCAGGAACACCACTGGCCACACGCCTGGGCTTCTGATGGCCACCAGCCTGGACACCCAACGGCCACCCACCTGGGCATCTCAATGACCGTTGACACGGCCTCTGCGGCCCGCATCCGCACCCTCGTGCCGCAGAACCGTCACCAGCTTCCCGAACTGTCGCGGGCTCAGCCCGGTGAACGGGGCTATCCATGACGGCTCCGACGCCGTAATTACACCAGACACCACAAGATCTTTTCACGGGCCCGCAGTGCTGGCCTACGGGTGGTCAGGAGGGGAATCGCTGCGGTTCCACAGCCTTGAGCAGGCACTCACGGTCGTCTGCGCTGATCAGTCCATCCGGAAGAGTCTCGTCCTCCAACAACGCGCGCAGGGCGGAAGCGTGTGCGGCGAAGGCGGCCCTGCACCACTCGCGTTCCGGGTGGTCGCAGTCCTTCCCGAACAGCAGCACCTGGCGTTCATCGTCTGCGTCGACGGGCGGAGACAGCTCTGCGGCAACGACCAAGAGGTCAACCAGGCCGGGCCGCACCGCAATGTCAGGGACGGCTGCCAAGCGGATCAGGAAGGGCAGGGCAGCCGGCATCGCGGCGCTCATGTGGAAGACGCTGTTCATCAACACATTGCCGAGCACCCGCAAGGCTTCGGGGCCGGCTGCCTCGTCCAGGAGACCATGGAACAGGAGCGGGATCCCGGCGGGGCACCCAGGAATCTGTGACCAGCTGACATCGGCGCAGCCCAGCAGCGCGGGGTGGTCGCGTACAGCTTGCTCTATCTGCGGATGTTCGCGGAGGAACCGAGCGATGGCAGCCTCTTTGACCGCTGCATCCATCACACACATCTCCATGCCCCCGCTCCCACGGCCTCGCCCCGAACGGCGTCCGCAGGACGGAACCCTTCCCGGTACGGACGTCGAACGCAAGCGCCAAGGCCAGTAGCCGACACCTCCCACCTTCTGGGTAGTGCCAACCAGCCCGGTACGGATTCCGGGACAGCCCTTAGGTGACGAGGCTGACGACCCACGCGCAACAGTCGTCAGCGTTGCCGTCAAACACGCACGAGCCCTCATCGACATCACTGTCGATGAGGGCTCGTGCGTACTTTCTTCAGGGTTTTACATAATCAGCCACCGAGGAGACCGGAACGCAAATGAACCCAGTTTCACCAATGTGACGACGCAGCGTCCCTACTGGAGCTTCCATTCACCCAAAAGGCTTGGACGGACTCCAGCCTTCATCATCGAGAACATCGTATTACGGTCTCCCCCATACCGAAAGACCGACGAGTCGAACCCTGCATAGAACTTTCCGTCACTTCCCGAGTACACGGTCAGATGAAAGCTATCCACTCCGACCGGGAACAGCGCAGTGCCAGCTACCTCTGTGCATCGGCGAGCCGCCTGCGAATCACGTGCGGTGCACACAGCGGAGGGATCGAAATGTGTCCAGCTTGAGATCCTCTCTCCAGCGATATCTAGGGCCGGAAGGTGGTCGATCTTCAGGCCGAGGCATTCGCCCAAGAAGCTTCTTGCCTCCTCATGAGAGACAAACCCGACACGCTCTAGACCTGCCACTATGGCGTCCGTATCACGACGCACTCCAGCCGCCTTCCAGCCGAACGAGCTGAGGAATTCCTCCAGGTCCGACTCGCGCATTCTTCTCATCTCGATAGGTCTGTCACACCACGACGTACGAGGACACTCTGACAGGACAGGCATGCCGCTTCCGGAGCGCCAGTGGAGCTGCGGACGGTCAAAAATTCAATGTCCGTCAACTGCAGGGGACGTTTCACGACTGCTTCGAAATCGGCCCCGTGGATTGCGATCAGAGCGTTGCAGGCCCGAATCTCAGCACAGTTGTCGGCACCTCGGCCAGCTATCTGACCGCCATCCGCGAGAGCGGAATCAATTTCAGGTTCATAAAATGCCGGGCGAGACGAGTGACCAGAGTGGCCGGTTGCGATCAATTTGGTCCCCCGAAAGCGGGCCGCTGCACTCATCGTGGCATCTGCGGGTGCCGAATCTGCCGCGGATTTCGCCGCTTTTTCGATGTCTCCACAGTTGTGAACCAGGACCGGCTTAGCCCCCGCCAGCACATAGTACGTGTGGAGGTCTGCCACGGTGAGGTTGTGGACGGTTGCCTGGGAGGTCCAGCGCTTGATCGCGGTGATCTGGACGTGGGTGCCGGAGCTGGTGCGAAGCCATTGGCCCGGCTGCAGGTCGGTGGCGTCCGTCCACTTGGCGAGGTCGACCGACCAGAAGGGGTGCTTGTCCGTGGCCGTGATGACCTCGGTGCCGGAGCCGGTGTTCACGGTGACCTCGACGAGGTTCTTGCTGCCCTCGCCCTGGATCGTCGCCGTTATTTCCTTCGTGGTGGTTTCGCCGGTTTCGGGGTCGGTGGCGAGGACCTTCTCTCCTGCTTGGAGGTCGTCGATCGGCTTCGAGGAGCCGTCGGCCATCAGGACCAGCGTTCCGGCCGCGAAGCTGTTGCCGTCCAGGCACTTGCTGCCGCCGCCGGAGCGGATCTTGGAGAGGGCCTTGCCGACTCCCTTGCCGACGGCTTTGCCCGCTGCCGCTATGACCGGGCCGGCGGCCGCGCCCAGGACACCTCCTGCGGCTCCCGCGGCGGCGCCGACGGCCATGTCCTTGAGGACTCCGAGGACGCTGTGGTCGGCGTTCGGATCCATGAAGTTGCCGGCTGCGGCTCCTGCCGCGCCCGCTATGGCGCCGCAGCCCGCGGCCGCTGCGAATCCGACTCCGGCGGTGGCAGCGCCGAGTGCGGCTGCCGCGCCGATGCAGGCGGCCCCGACGACGATCTCGGTGGCGATGGAGACGATCGTCTTTTTGTGTTCTTTCCAGACGTCCTTCGACCAGTCGACGGCTTTCTTCAAGGAGCATGTCGAGAAGAAGCCGCAGCTCTTGGGCTTGGGGGCCTGGGCCTTCTTCTTGGAGGAGCCGGTGCCGGCCATCGAGCCGTAGTACGGCTGCGGCTCCCGGTCCCTGTCGGTGTACGAGCTGTTGAAATCACCTCGGAGGGCGCGTACGGGGCGGTCGGGGTGGCCGACGGGGAGGGTGTCGTGGCGGGGGTTGTAGTGGCCGCCGCAGTGGCCGTTCTTGCAGTCGGTCTCGATCAGGCCCGACGGGTCGCTCTTGTTGACCGGGTTGCCGCTCGCGTACGTGTACCCGTTCATCTGTGTCGGGTTGGTGATGTCGATGACCGGGTCGACGGAGATGAAGCGGCCCGTGGTGGCTTCGTACTCGCGGGCGCCGATGTGGGGCAGCCGGGACTGGCTGGAGGTGACCCTCGTTCGTCCCGAGCTCGTCGCGGAGATCAGCGCCGACACAGCAGTCGACCACGGCGTATACCGCCACTCGGTCAGGCTGCGTCGACTCCGGCTGGACATGACGACCCAGGAAGCGCCCATCTTCGGGACAGGGCCGGGAGGAGCCGGAACGTGATCACGCGAGGGTCTCCGCTAGCCGGGGCCCGGCTGTGGTGCCCCCGGTATTCCTGCAGGGTCGGCGTGGACGCCCTTACGGGTAGCGCGCCCGCGGCGGTGAGGCCGCGGGGCGGTTGTGCTTCGAGCTCAGCGACGCCCTGCGGCCGGTCCGGCTGATGTGCGGAAATCCTCACTGGCGATCAAGAGGGCGAGGGCAACGGCGCGCGCGTAGGTTCTGCGCGGTGCGCGGTGGCCTATCGGCGGGGGGTCTGAAGCTGGCCGACCCAGAAGCGCCAGGCGAAGGTGAGGGCTGTGAGGCCGCAGGAGAGAAGGGCTGGCCAGATGAGCCAGGGCGGGGGCAACTCGGCAGGCAAGCGCGGGGCGACCATGAGAGCCGACAAGGTCGTCTGCCCGACGGCGAAGAGCGATATCACCCAGAAACCAATCGGGACGGTGCCGTACTGGCGAACGCCGAAGCTGCTCGCGACGATCAGGTGCAGGCAGATGTTGAAAGGAACGAAAAGCCACAGGATCCAACCATCGGTCTCCAGACCGGTACTGAGGGCGACCGCGGTGGGGATGGCCCCGACCAGGGTTAGGTGACACAGGCCGAGGAGGCCGACGACGTACCGGTCGTACCAGGCCACCTGTGGTTTCACCAGGACAAGGCGGGAGTCAGCGGAAGGTGCACCGGAGCGGGACTCCGGCGTCGGTTCCTCGTGGGAATCGACCTCCTCAGCGAGGGGTTCGCCGATCACGTTCTCCAGGTCGTCGCTGTCGGCGGCTGTCCTTTGCTGGGCTTCGCTGATGAGGTTGTGGGCCCACTGGTAGGTGTCGGGGTCGGCGTCTTGGTCCGCCGCTCGACGGGCGACGGCGTGTTCGAGGCCAGTGAGCCACTGACGGGCCTGGTCGGTGTCGAGTTCAGCGGTGATGGTCCGAGCCGCCAGCGGGAGCAGGCGTTCCGGGTCGGCGGCCACGGCCCGATGGGCGCCGGCGGCGAGGCCGTGGTCCTGGGCGGTGCGGGCGACGGTGCTGAGGGTCTGGTGGCGTTGCTCAGTGGCGAGGGCTTCATGCTGGAGGAAAGCTTCGATGAACTCTTCACCGCTGTCGGTCTCGACTTCGGCGAGCCAGGCAGCGGCCAGCGGTTCACCGACGGCGCCCCAGTGGGACCCGTCGGTTGCCGGGTAGGCGGCGGTCAGGACATCGTCGAGCGCTGCCAGCTGGCGGGCGTCGGGAGGGGCGGTAATCCCGTAGCCGCGGTGATGGACGTCGAAGCCGGCTCGGACGGCGGCCCGGCCGTCCTGCGCGGTGCGTGCTCCGGCGAGGAACTGGGCGGTGACCAGGGTGCGAAGCAACTTGTCGTCCACGGTGCCTTCGGACAGGCGGGCTTCGGCGACGCGCCGCACGTACTCCACTTCGTTGGCGAGCAGGACCTCTATGGGGTGGTCCTTGAGGGCGAACTCTGGGTTCGCGTGTGCCAGGACATCCGCGAGCGCGGCAATGTGGTGGTAGATCACCGGCTGGTGCACAGCGTGTTCGATGCCGGCTCCGTAGAGGCGCGGCGCGTCGGCGACGACGCTGTCCGGCCAGGTATCGTCACCGTGCCCAGCCCGCTGCAGCAGCCGGATTCGGCGGGCGAAGGCCACCTTCGCCTCCACGTAGATGTCTTCCGGGCTATGGCCGTTCAACGCGTCGTCGGGCGTGATGGCAAAGACGTGCCCGGCCGGGCTGAGATTTCGAGTGCGCAGGTGGCGCCGCAGCGCCGGCCACCAGGTTTCATGTCCGCGGGCCAGGAGCAGGACCCGGACAACAGCTCCTTCCTGGGAACCGGCCAGGGACGCCATGAGGTCGCGAATCTGGGCGAGGCGGGTTTCGGCGAGGTCGACAGCCAGGACCAGTGGGTAGCTGGCGGTGGCGAGCATTTCGTAGGCGGTGTGAGTGGGGTGTTCGGCAAGGAAGCCACCGCTCCACGGCCGCTGACCGCCTGAGCCCGTGGTGAGGCGGTGCAGCAGCTCGGTGAGGAGACGGGTTTTGCCCGTACCGCCGAGGCCGGTCACGGCGGCGACATCGATCCGCTCGCCGCTTTTGCACCACTGCTCGATCTGGTGCACGAGTTCGCTCACGCCGGTGAGGTCGGCGACCTGGGAGCGTGGATCGAGCAGGTAGGTGGAGGACAGTTTCGGGTCGGGTGCGTTGTCCAATAACGGCCGCAGGTCGGCGGGCTGGAGGCGCGGGGTCATGCCGGTATGGGCGACGACCGCGCCGGAAAATCCGTCGGCGGACAGCAGGTGCGAGAGCGGCAGCACCATGAGGATCCGGTCCCACTGGCGATCTACCAGGCGAGCGAGGCCGATCAGAACGCCGTTGCAGAAGACCCCAGCTCCGGACAGCCCCTGCCAGTTCTTCACCTCCGTCGGCAGGGCGCCGTCGACTTCAAGCCCGTACAGCCTGGAGCGGGATCCGGTGTGCGGGGCGATGGTCCCTTCCACCGTCTTCAGGTCGTCGACGTACTGCTCGGAACGGGAGGAGGCCCGGCGGCGCATCGCCTTGGGGAACCCCGTCATCGAGCACACGGGGCGGTGACCGGGCAAGTCACCGACCAGTTCGCCCCAGCGCACGACGCCCAAGCCGGCTCCGACGACACGGTCGGCCTTCAGCAGCACCGCGTCCAGCTCGGCGTCTTCCCACACCACCACCGCCTCGATGAAGTCGGCGCTCGCTGTGTCCCGGACGGCGACACTGCCTTCTTCGGGCAGAGCCACGTGGTAGGCGGTGAGGACCAGGCCGGGCGCGATTAGGCAGCCGGTCCCGTACGAGTCCTTGTACCGGTTGGTGACTTCAACGGTCCGAAGAGCCGCTCCCCCGCCATCACGCCGCTCCTTCTACCGCAGGCCGTCTACCGGTCCGCCGCGGCCTCCAGCGGAGTCACCGATCAGCAGATCGCTGCCGTCGCCGTCCGGAACCACCGCTAAGGTGACCGTCATGCGGTGTGTGGCCGTCTTCGCCCGTTCGCCCTTGGCGTCCGCGGAGACCACGAACGCCTTCACCCCGCCGCCGGCCGACGCGGTGTGTCGCAGCTCGATCCCCAAATCCAGCACGATCTCCTTGACCGTGAACCGGACCGGCGACCCGTCCCCGTCCTGCTGCGCGGCCGCCAGTCCCCCGCGCACCGCCTTGATCGCCTCGGACAGTTCAGTGGGCTCTAGCTCCATGGTTTCCCCCTTGATCGCCTTTTGCAGGGAGCCAGTCTGCCGGGCGGCACCCAACAGCGGAAGGACACGTCCGGCCTGCTCGACGCGGCCTATGAGGCGGGCGGTGCGGTGAGCTGGAACGGCCTGCGGTGGCAACGGCAGCCGGAGCCTCTGCACATCCCGGATCCACCAGCCACCCTGAGCACCTCGTCGCCGAGATCCGAAGGGCACTCACCGCTACGACCTGAAGCGTGGAGCCCAGAGCCCACCGCGCTGGCGCTGCGGGGGAAGCGCCAACTGTAGGATCTCGCGGCTCGTGGCACAGGCCGTGCTCGCCGACCATCGGTTCTTTCGCTGTCTCAGACCGATGGAACAGCCGCTCCGTCTCACTAACGTGGCATTTCCTCACAATCGCGGCCGTCCCGAACCGCTGCCGTTGCACGCGAAGCGGTGAGAATCCGACAACACCGATAAGGCCGAGTGGAAATCAGCCAGTTGCAGTGCGACAGGACACAACCACTCACCTGGTCATTCTCACGGCCCGGCGTCCAGATGACAGTGCCGCTGAGAAAATGACACGGGATTTGAGAACCTACAGCCGTGTAGGGTCTCACCCCTGCGTCATACGGCAAAGCTGTGACCTGTGGTTTCTCCAACCGCCGTTGGCCGATCATGGATCTCATGACAGCGATCATCCCTTCGGCCTGGGGCCGCGACCCGATGCCGTTCTTGCCGCCAACCCAGACGAGGTACGACTGCCCAACCGACGGGCTCGACCCCTTCAACGTGACCGAGCCGCGCACCCAGTACGTGCTTGACGCGCGCGGACTGGGCCGGGCCTGGGTCGCCCCGAGCGATCCCGAAGCCCGTTTCTACGGCCTGGATGAGAAGGATTTCGACGCGAAGATCCAGCCGGGCTACAAGTACGTGCGCGTCCTGGAGAAACTCGCCGTCGTCTCCGGCGGGCAACTGCTGCGCGAGTGGCCGCAGACCGCCCGCACCACGCACGAGGAGACGACCTACGCCGGCATGCTCGGCTTCGACATCTACTTCCAGACCAAGCGCGCACTCAACCGCTACGAGCGCGACTGGCACACCGCCGCCCGCAGCCAGGGCGGCCTGAACCGGGCTGAATATCTGACCGGCGACGGTCTGACCCTGTCCCGCCCCGACTACGCATCCGCCCTCGCTCTCGCCCTGACGCTCCCGCCCGACATCGACACCGCGCTGTTCATCGGACGCGTCCTGACCCACTATTCCTACCACTGACCACAGACAACGCCGGCACGTTGCGCCCCCGGTGAAGAACAGCCTCGCCAGTTCCAGTCGCAACTCGCAGATCACGTGGTCGCATCGTCGCCGGCCGGTAGCCACCCGAGTAGTGCTTCTGGCCCTTGTGCCAGCAGAACCTCTGCCACGGGCGAGCCGACTGCAGAAGATCGACGGGCACCGTACCCAGTCCCGGTCCTCCACGAGAGGACCACGTCTCCGACGGATGCTCACCGTCACAGCGACACGGCCCATCACACACCCCCAGCCCACGAGCGATGGCCCGTGGGCTGGGGGTGCCAGCCGAACATCAACGCACGTAACGAGCCGGAAACGAGGGGATCCCCCGCCTGCGCGCGCTGCCGGCCCGACACCGCGCTCGGCATGCGGCCTAACCTGAAACTGGCGGCCGGCCCGGTGAGCGGCCCCGGCCGTCACCCGGTGGGCACCTGCCCCTCCCCCACTGTGCAGGTGCCCACCACCCTCACGTCAGCGGCTCCCGCGCCTCAGAACCGGCACCCCGCCACTCCACGAGCTCTGCGCCGTCGGGCTCGGCAGGCTGAGGCATCCGTGCCAACGGGAGTGACTGGCGCCGCGCGCTTGATCCGCAGCATCGCAGGAGCCGTCATCATCGCCACGAGCGCGAAGACGCGCAGGCGGGCCTCAACACCCTGACGCAAATGGGCGGCTGACCCGCTCGAGCAGCCTTCGGGCGGTGGTGCTGCGTCGGCTCGGGCCGCAGCCTTCACGGGCCTGCTCCACCTCGTGCCGCGGCGTGCCAGTGTCCTTCGCATACGCGGCCACGGCCGCTTGGACGCTCTCGACCGCGTCCAGCCAAGGCTTCCATCCCTCCGCGCTGTAGTCGCGGGTGGTGGCCTGCTGCCGCGCCATGTCGGCCTCGCGCTGAAGCTGGACAAGATGCTCGGGTAGTTCGATGGGCATCGCGTGATCCTAAAGTCCGGCGACCGGCTCGCCTCCGGGACCCACAGCCCACGTTTTCAAGGCAGCCGTTCCGCAACTCCATCAGCGCACTGGCGACGCGCGAAAGGCGGATCGCCCCCGCCAACCTAGCGTGGGGCGCCGGGTACCCGGCGCCCCACGCTGGTGCTGTGACCGGGAAGGTTCGCCAAGTTGGCGGGTCATTCCTGCTCGGAGGCAGCGGCAATGTGTGGGCGGCAGAGGTCGGCGGCCCGTGAGGGGGGTTGTGCAGTGCATCGCTGTAGAGCCGCGTCTCACGAGCGGCTCGGTCGAGGGACTTCCAGAAGCTGAGTGGCAGGTCGAGGTCATCACCGAGTTCGGCCAGGCAGTCGAAGGCGAGTTCCCGCTCGTTGTGCTCAAGGAACTCCAACGTGCTGAGAGATCGATGTCGGGCAGGCCCGCGAGATGGGCCCGCGCGGCTTCCAGGTGCCCACGGGTCTGGTTCCAGCTGGCC
Organism: Streptomyces sp. NPDC044704; assembly: GCF_056433525.1. NCBI lineage: Bacteria > Bacillati > Actinomycetota > Actinomycetes > Kitasatosporales > Streptomycetaceae > Streptomyces > Streptomyces sp. NPDC044704. The sequence continues at coordinate 61,380 of NZ_JBWKGY010000019.1, read as the reverse complement.
TGAAGAGCCTCACGATCAACGGTCAGGCCCTGCCGTACCTCACTCCGCTGGCCGTGGTGGCGATCTCCTGGCGGCTCTCGGCCCACCAAGGCACGCGGACCCGCGGCCTGATCCTGGGCGCAAGCAGCGCCGTGATCGCCCTGGTCTACGCGCACCTGGCCAGCTTCGTGCCGTGCGCGCTGACGCCCGTGTTGTGGGTTCAGGGCGGCGGTTGAGGCCGTCTTGGGCCAACGCGTGAGTCGATCCGCAACTCTGCCGATTCCGTTCAGTCGCTGTAGAAAGTGCCTGGTCAAAGGTCTGGGGACACACCGCAAAGCGACTGAAGCGACCGAAGGTCGGACACTGGGATTCGGTTTTGTGCCAGTGGGGCGGCTCAGGCTTCGGCGGTCTGTGTCGGCCGCTCGCAGCGCTCGGTCTTTCGGCCCTTGCTGTCTGCCGCCAACGTGGTCGGGTCGACGGCTTCGGCGGGGGCTCCTGAGGAATAGAGGCCATCGGGGACGGTGTCTCGGTCGTGGGGAAGGGGCCAGAAGACACGTCGCCGGAACGTACCGCTGGAGCGTGACGGCTTGGCATCGGGGACCAGCTGGGCGTATCCGACCAGGCGGCCGTCAGGGTCTGCCGCACGATCGGGTGACATCTGAAGTGGCTTGCCCTGTGGGGCAGGTGGGAAGGATGTCGCTGTGCCCAAGCCTTATCCGGAGGAGTTCCGCCTGGACGTCGTGCGGGTCGCGAGGAACCGCGGCCCGGGTGTGACGATCGAGCAGGTCGCCACCGACTTCGCCGTCCACCCGATGACGTTGTGGAAATGGATGCGCCGGGCGGACATCGATGACGGGGCCAAGGCCGGGACCACCAGCCAGGAGAACGCGGAACTGCGGGAGGCACGTCGGCGGATCAAGCTGCTGGAGCAAGAGAACGAGGTCCTGCGCCGGGCTGCGGCCTCCCGGAGTTCGGCTACCGGTTCCTGGCCGACGAAGCACGCGATGCCGGGGCCCGGATGGCGGACCGGACCGCGTGGCGGATCTGCCGGGAGAACCGCTGGTGGAGCGTGTTCGGCAAGAATCGCGGCCGGGGTAAGAAGGCCGGCCCGCCGGTGCACGACGATCTCGTGAGCCGCAACTTCACCGCGAGCGGCCCGAACCGGCTGTGGCTCGCCGACATCACCGAGCATGCCACCGGCGACGGCAAGCTGTACCTCTGCGCGATCAAGGACGTCTTCAGCAACAGGATCGTGGGCTACTCCATCGACTCGCGGATGAAGTCCCGCCTGGCCGTGACCGCTCTCGAGAACGCCGTGGCCCGGCGCGAACACGTCGACGGATGCGTCCTGCACAGCGATCGCGGATCGCAATTCCGGTCCCGGAAATTCGTCCGGGCGCTCGACCGCCACCGGATAGCCGGATCGATAGGGAGAGTCGGGGCAGCCGGCGACAACGCGGCCATGGAGTCTTTCTTCAGCCTGCTGCAGAAGAACGTCCTCGACCGCCGCACCTGGACCACCCGAGAGGAACTGCGGATCGCAATCGTGACCTGGATCGAGCGGACCTACCACCGACGCCGCAGACAAGCCGCACTCGGCTGGCTGACCCCCGTCGAATACGAGACCGTCATGACCACACCGCCCTCCAAGCCGCGTGACCCAACCTGTCACCCAAACCTGCACCAGACCCCGCATCCATCGAGAAGGGATGTTAATCAGCGGGTTGGAAAAGACGCCAAAGCAAGATCCCACTGGTCAGCCGCGTGCAGGAGTGCAGCCGTATCTAGCTGCACCTCTACGACGTACTGGTAGAGGTCCGCTCCATCATCGCCTTGCTGCCAAGGGGGCGCCCCCTCCAAAGACAGGTGAACGCGAAGCACCACTCCAGCCTCGTTTCGGTCGGCGAGACTGAAGGCCAGGACCGGCTCGACGAACCACGTGTCCGGGGACAACTCGCCGTCGGCATCAGGTCCGGTCACAGCCACCGTCCCCTCTGCTACCGCGCGCAGCCAGGCGGCCACCTCACGCGCCTCATCGGTCAGCAAGCAGGGATCGGCAAAGGACCAGCTGGCATCGGGAGTTGTGACGGAACCACCGATGACCAGCCAGTTGTCGTCGTAAGAGTCGCCCCTGGCTGTGGGGAACTGATAGCGCAGCGGGCGGAGGTCGACACTGTTTGCATGATCGCTCAATCGCACCGCCGCAGGATGTCACGGGCCTCGCCGCTCTGCATGGGGTGGGCTAAGGGTTAGGGTGACGCCGTGACCAGTGGTGGCATGACCTCATAGAGGCGCCGGTCACGGATCAGGGCCCACAGGACGTTCACGCGACGGCGGGCGAGGGCGATCACGGCCTGAGTATGGCGCTTTCCCTCGGCACGTTTGCGATCGTGGAACCGTCGCGAGTTCGGATCAGGACGGACGCTGAGCAGCGCGGCGGTGTAGAAGACGCGTTGTAGGCGCAGGTTTCCGCTGACCTGCCCTGAGTCACGTGGCGCAGGGGCGACGCCAGCGAAGACCGCAAGCCGGTCCGGTGTGGGGAAGGCATCCAGGCTGCCGCTGACGCCGGCCAGAAACTCGGCTCCCAGAGTGACGCCGATACCCGGCATGGACAGGATCACCTCGGCCAGCTCGTGCTCGCGAAACTGGCTCTCGATGAGCTTGTCGGTCTCCGTGACCTTCTCGTTGAGGGCCATCACGTCCTTGACGAGGGTGTGGACCATCCTCGCGATGGCGGACTCTCCGGCGACGGCGGTGTGCTGACGCTCAGCGGCCTCGACAACTCTTACAGCGAGGGACTCGGCAGTGCGCACCTTCCGGTTACGCAGCCACGTCGTTCCGCGACTGGATAGCCACCGAGGAGCAGCTCCCCGCCCCGATACCGCGCTCGGCATCATCGACTGACCACCGCGGCAGCCGCAGTAGCAGCGGTTGGTGGTCGCGGTGTCTGTCATGTCGTCAGGTAGGTGGAACGCTGCTTCAACCGGCTCAAGCAGTGGCGCGGCATCGCGACCAGGTACGACAAGACCGCCCAGTCCTACCAAGCAGCCGTCACCCTCGCGTCGCTCCTGATGTGGGCGTGACACTTTGACGACAACTCCTAGTAAGGCTTGGAAACCCTTGGATTTCTAGGGTGATAGAAGGTGGGTGGCGCTCCGCGCTCCCACGCTGGGCGCTACATGTCCGTTGGCGTTGGCAGCAACAACTCGCAATGGGCGAGAGAAAGGGGGCACCGGTCGGTCGCCGTGGCAGAGGCGGTCGCACGCCACGTCTGGCACGGCTGGGACGGCACGCACGGGGTGGAGGTAGAGCGTGGGTCAGTCGGCGCAGCGTCATGCCGGACTCCTCCGCTCCCACCCGGCAGCAGGGCCACTCCTCCGCCCTGTAGAGGACCACGGTCGTGACGATCCCTGGATAGGGGGCCTTCGATCCGGCCTCATTGTCGCATCGTCACGACGGCTTCGTGTGGCAATCCGCACCAGTGGCCGGCCGTCAGCCGTCGACCAGCCGTGACCCCAGCCGTCGAACGTCGCCGTTCGAATCCTGAGCTGGGTAAACACCGAAATGCCACGGGCCGTTATGTCATGATCGGATCAGAAATAGGCGCGAACGGCGGCACCTGCACGACACGGCGCGGTCCACGACTGAGTGCCCAACAGTCCCTGGTGGTTGCTTTGGTGATGCCGCCCATCGCGCAGGCGTACGCAAGGAGGTTGGCATCACCATGGGGGAAGGGTATGCAGGGTTGCTGCCAGAAGCGGTAAAGCCAGTGCTCGGCCGGGTCATCCGCGAACGGCGTCCAAGGACCTATCTCCTCATGCCGTATTGCGATGCCATTGCGGTAGAGCGTGCCGGAGGTCCCGCCCTTGGGATTGAAATAGAGGCTGTACACGGTGGCCGGTGACAGTCTGCGGGCCAATTCGTCATCGTCCACCGCATCCCAGAAGGGTTGGCTGATGATGCAGCCCAGCGCAGTACCGGTGACACCGACCGCATGGTTACCGCCGACGTCAAACAAGTCCATCAGGTCGATCCCGGAATCCTGCTGGAATACGGGGCATTCCGCAGGATCGGCACCGATCCGACGAATGACCTCGTCCTCATCGAAGACATCGGTGAACGCCACTCTCAGGCCATTGGTGTGGATCTCCTCTGCGGCAAAGACACTGATCAGCTGGTCGGCCCACGCCTGCTTGGTCCGTTGCGCTGCCGTCAACGGCACCGCTTCCGGCGTACCTTCTACCAAAGAGGCAAGGTTTGTCGTCAGGGCCAGTCGCCCCGGGGTCCACTCACCTACACACGGCCGCCATGCGTCGGCTCCGTTCGCCAGCAGCACCCGAACGGTCTCCCGCCGCACGTGCTCGACTGCCCACCACAAAGGAGTACGCCCCCGGTCATCAGGTACATCCACTTCCCGTGTGTAGGCGAGCATCGCGGCCACCGACTCGGCGGCACCCGCGGCTGCCGCCAAATGCAGGGGTGTCTGCCCGAATGACCCCCCGTGAGCGATCGGAGACGCCCCGTCCGCAAGCTGCTCCCGGACGGACGTCAGATCGTTCCAGTCCCAACCCTTGAAATACCAGCTTTCCTCGTTCATGCCAGGAGCATCGCAGGCAGCACTGACACATCGACATGAGTGTTTCAGAAACAGCTTCTGAGAGGTCGTTTTCACCTGAACTGCTGCTTATCAACAGATTCTCGGAGTGCCGAGTTGGGGTGCAGGTGAGGTTGCGGTGGCGATCGACGCCTGCGGGACGGGTGGGGTGACTGATGGGACGAAAAGCCACGCGTTCCTGTCTCATCCCAGGATGACCGGTCTCCGAGGTCGTGCGCTTCCACCGTCGCGGGTGTGCGCCTGGGCGCATGCGGTCCGGCGCGGTACGCCGGAAGTATGGCGAAGCGACGTCCGTATCCGAGCGATCTGTCCGATGCCCGATGGGAGTTGATCGAACCGGTCCTGGCATGGCGCTTCGAGCGCCGCGGCCGGGCCCTGGACTTCGGCCGGCCGCCCGAACACGACCTGCGCGACATTATGGACGCGATCTTGTATGTCGACCGTACCGGGGTCCAGTGGCGCTACCTCCCGCACGACTTCCCGCACTGGAACACCGCCTACGGATACTTCGCCAAATGGGCTGACGAGGGCGTGTTCACCCAGCTCAACGGCCTGCTTCGGCAGCTCCTGCGAGAGAAGGAGGGCCGGGAGGCAGAGCCAACGGCCTGTGTGATCGACGCCCAGAGCGTCAAGACCTCCACCAGCGTCCCCGCTGTCGGCCAGGGCGTCGACGCAGGCAAGAAGATCGTCGGCAGGAAGCGAAGCATCGTCACCGACACGCTCAGCCTTCTCCTCGCAGTGTTGGTCACCGCGGCGAGCGTGCAGGACTCCGTTGCCGGCACCTCGCTGCTCGACCACGTCGCCGCCGAACACCCCCGCATCCGCAAGGTGTGGGTCGACGGCGTTTACCGCCAGCACCTCGTTGAGCATGCCGCCACACTCGGCATCGACATGGAGATCACCACCCGCAAGCCCGGGACCAGGGGATTCCCCCCTAACCAAACGGTGGGCGGTCGAGCGGACCTACGGCTGGCTCATGCTCCACCGACGAAGCCGTGATCCACATCGCTATGACCGACCTCATGGCCCGCCGCCTCACCAGCGAGAACGCCTTCTCGTGGCGCGACCCGAAGAAGGCCACAGAACACCCGATTCTGGGATGAAACATCGGACGAAAACGGCCTCTGAGGGTTTGGCCGACGTCATTGCGGGGTGCCCGCTGATTGTTCTTGGTGCCGGGTGGCCGTCCGGGGCCGCTCGGTCGCTTCAGGCGTCGCGGGCCGTCTGGACTTTGACAAAGGAGCGCAGGTACATGCGCGGGTCGTACCTGTTCGTGTCGCACCGGGCCTGGTTGGTGTCGTCCTCGGCGGGTATCCCGGCGAGCAGCATGTCGCGCATGGTCATGGCGGCCGCCTGGCGCGCCTTCGTGACACGCAGACGGCTCTCCTCGCTCCCGTCGTCGGCGGCGAGGACTTCGGCCAGTTGCCGTTCCCAGGCGTGGACCTTCCTCCAGGCGTACTCCTCCCCTTGGGCGGAGCCCATGTGCTGCAGACCGACGAGGTGCCAGCCCTGGTCTTCGGTCAAGCGAGTGCTCGCCGAGACCCAGGCGGTGGCCAGCTCGGCCGCCTTCCAGGCAAGTTCGGCGTCCGTGTCGGCGGGCGGGCGGACTGCATCGGCGTTCTCGTGCTCCGTCTCGTTCATGACCCGACCCTAGCATCAATATCGTCAACTAGACGATAATCGGATGCAGGCAGATCCTTCGGGCGGCGCCTTCGGCCCGAGGGGAGCCGGCCAGCCCAAAGCACCTTCACCCGGCTCGGCCCGCACCCGGCCCGCCCACCGACGCCGCCCCCAGCTCGCCCCCCTCACCACGTGGTCGCGGTCCACTCCGCGCCGTACCGGCACAGCGCCTCCGGCGACGGCGGCAGCCACTGGGCCGGATCCTGGTCCGCCTTCGACCGGTTCGAGCGGGCCGTCACCGCCACCAGGGAAGCCGACTGGCCCTGGCGATGCCGAGCATGGCCTGGTGGCTCCCTCGCGCCCTTCAGTCGGCAGTCGCGGGGGATTTTCCAGGTCCCCATGCGGGCGAAGGTCCCCTCGACGCGGGCGTGGATATCCCTGGAGGGTGTCGGAGTACTGCGGAGCCCTGGGCCTGATGCACGGGCGGGTAAGCACTGCCTCAGAATGTGGCTGTGGATGACAGGTGGCATGTGCGGCCGGACAGTGAACGGCCTCAGTGGACCCTGAGCCCATATCTGGGTGTGGGACCGCTGCGTTTTGGCCTGTCCCACGTACTGATGATCGGTCCCTCGGCTCGGGCCCAGGCGACGGCAGTGGCGGCCTCTGATAGCCCGAGGCCCCCACGACGGCGGCAAGGGCCGCAGCGCGTCGGGCTGCGGGCTCAGGTCAGCCAATCCAGTCTCGGAATCGGGCGTGTGATGGTCCGCACGCCCTGTCGGCCAAGGCAGCCTCGTAAGCCTGCCTGGCTACGGCTTCCATCTCCTCCGCCGAGGTGACAGCGGGCACGAGGCCCCCCGAGCCGACCGCTGAGTGGATCGTGCATCGCGGATAGACCGGCTGAACGGCGTACCACCCGAAGGCGACAACGGCAGCCAGCATGACCAGGGTGATGAAGCGGCGTCTGGGTGTGTGGAAGAACGGGGTGATCACCTACGGATGGTACGGAGCATGCCTGACCCGCTGGCCCGCGCCTCCACTCCGTCACAGACGGGTCAACGATCCCCGCAGCTCCAAGGCAACTGCATTGGCAAACCCGGGCCCCGCACGCCCGGTGGGGCCGGCGTCTGCCCCAGCCTGGCCGGGCCACGCCGGGCCGCCGGCCACGCAGCAGCGCACGGCCGCTGCGGTCTGTCGCCGGGCCAGGTACGTGCAGCGGATCCCGCCGCCGGGATGCCACTCCATCACCGGGGCAACAGCGCTTCCGTGGTCGGGACACCAGATCACTGGAAACCCGCCCATTCGGCAGTCACGCCCAGCCCTATCGTCACGACCGGCAGCACCGCCGACCGTGGCCGACGGGCGCCTGGAGGACGAGGGCTGGCGCGTCCGCCAGGACAGTTCCCGGTTCTGGGCGAACGTGGTCATCACGGCCCTGTGGGACGACAAGGGCGTACTCCAGGGTTTCGGCAAGGTCACCCGCGACATGTCCGAACGGCGGGCGGCCCAGCACGCCCTCAGCGAGCGACGACGGTTGTTCGACCACTTGGTGCAGGCGCAGGAGACGGAGCGGCGCCGCATCGCGTGGGACGTCCACGACGACTCCATCCAGGCCATGGTCGCCGTCGGGATGCGGCTGGAGTTGCTGGCCGAGCGGGTGCCGGAGCCGTGCTCCGCGGGATCACGGGGCCCTGTGAACCGCCTTGGTCTCGTGCGGGGTGGTCTACGCCGCGGCGGTGACAGCTGCTCGGGCTCGGGCGGCCGCCTCTGCGAGCAGGGTGGCAGCGAGGTCGACTTCTGCGGCCGTGGTGGTTCGCCCCACGCCGAGACGCAGAGTGCGGCGTGCCTGGCTCCGGGTGAGGCCGATGGCGGTGAGGACGTGAGAGGGGTCGCTGGTGCCCGTGTTGCAGGCAGAGCCGGTGGCGGCGGCGACGTCCGGGAGGTGGTCGAGGACGTCGGCGGCTTCGGCGTCCGGAAGGGTAATGCTGAGGGTCCCGGGTAGTCGGCTGCTCGGGTGGCCGTTGACGGTGGCTCCAGGAATCGCGTTGAGGAGTTGGTCCTGGAGGCGGTCGCGCCGGGCGCGGATCTGCGTGAGGGCCGGGGTCGTGTCGGTGATGATGAGCTGGGCCGCGGCGCCGAAGCCGACGACGGCGGGCACGTTGAGGGTGCCAGCGCGCAGTCCGCGTTCCTGGCCGCCGCCGGTCTGCTGAGCAGCCAAGACGGTACCGCCCCGGACGTAAAGGGCTCCAGTCCCCTTCGGCCCGTAGAGCTTGTGGGCGGAGAGCGAGGCGAGGTCGACGCCGAGTTCGTCGGCGTCGAAGAGGGCGTATCCGGCGCTCTGGGCGGCGTCGGTGTGCAGGACGATTCCGCGATGGGCGGTGATCTGCGAGATCGAGGCGAGCCGTTGGAGGGTGCCGATCTCGTTGTTGGCGTGCATGACGGAGACGAGGACCGTGTTCGGGGTGAGGGCGGCGGCGATGTCGCCGGGGTGTGCCTGTCCGTGCTCGTCGACACCGACGCGGGTGGAGGTGTAGCCGTGGTGGTCGACGAGGCGCTGGACCGCGGCAAAGACGGCCTTGTGCTCGATCGCGGTGGTGACGATGTGGCCGCCGTGGGGGCGTCTGGCGAGGGCGCCGCCGACGATGGCGAGATGGTTGGCCTCGGTGGCGCCGGAGGTGAAGACGACCTCGAGGGGGTTCTTCGCGCCGATGAGATCGGCGACCTGCCGGCGGGCGGTGGCGACGGCCTTGGCCGCTACCCGGCCGTAGGCGTGGGCGCTGTTGGGGTTGCCGTACTCGGTGGTGAGGAACGGCAGCATCTCCTCCAGGACGCGGGGGTCGAGGGGGGTGGTGGCCGGGTGGTCGAGGTAGATCGGTCGGCTGCTCACGCTGCCTCCTTCTTGGCCCGGGCAGCGGCCGGCGCGGCCGCGGCGTACTTGCGTTCGCCGTCGACGAGGTCCCAGTAGACAGTGCGGGGCTCGGCAAAGACGGAGTAGGCGGTGGCCAGGCACCGCCAGTTCCGGTTCGGCTGGGCACGGGTGAGGACGAAGGCGTCCTCGAAGAGCATGGAGGCGCGCCGCATCAGGGTCGGGCGCGGGTCCTGGGGGCCGAAGAGCTGAAGGTAGCCGCGTTCGCGCAGCCAGGCCTCGGCGTGTTCGGGCTGGGGGTCTCCGGCGAGCTGGCCGCCGTCGGCCAGGGTCTGGGCGGCGAGGCGCTCCAGGCGCCGGCGCCGGCGGGCCTCCTCCCCACCGGGGCAGCGGTCGCCGGTGAACTTCCACTCGTTCCAGCGGGGGGCGGTGTAGCGGTCCCAGTCGACGTCGTCGAGCTGGGCGGTGACCTGGGGCGGCAGTTCACCGCGGGTGAGGTCGGCGACGTCGTAGCCGGGGCCGAGCGCTTCGAGGGTGAAGGTCCCCCGGATGCCGGGGCCCGGGCGGTCCATGCGGATCATGACGGTGAGCTTGTTGGTGAAGCGGTTGGTGGGGCCGGCCAGGATGACCGCGCGCCCGTCGGCCAGCAGGGGCTGCGCGCGGTGCGCGATCTCGCCGATGGGGAAGGTGTTGCCGCCGCGGTAATAGGCCTTCTTCTCCACGCCGCCGTCGGAGCGGATCATCAGCCTGTCGGTGCCGAGCGCGGTGGCGAGGGCGTGGGCGGCGGTGCGTATCTCGGCCGGGCTCTGGCCGGGCCGTAACAGGGCTGCGTTCAGGGTGGGGAGGCCGAGCGAGTGGAGCAGTGCCATGGTCTGCCACTTTGGCCAGCGCCGGTCCCGGGCGGCCGCCGCGAGTTCCTCGGCGCTCTGAGTGTGCAGCGGGCGGGGCAAGGGAATCGCCATGATGTTCCCCCTCGTCGTCAGGCGGTCGCGGTGGCCCGGATGGCAGCGGTCAGCGTGCCGTAGGTCTGGTGGCGGTTCTCGGTGAAGGGGTGGTCGCGCCAGTCGTACTGCTCACCGATGCCGAGCTGGTCGGCGACGACGCGGCGGACGAACTGGCGGGCGAACCGGCCGTCGGCGGGCCAGTAGTGGTGCTCGCCGGGGCGGGGGGAGAGGTACAGGTACGAGCTCTCGGTGGCCGCGGCCAGGTCGACGAGTGAGGAGAGGCGCCGGCCGGGGCCGCCGACCTTCTCGTACGCGGCCAGGATGGCGTCCGGGTCCGGTACGGGGATGAGGTGGAGGTGGGCGTGGCTGCAGCAGGAGGCGCCGAGCTCGCAGTCGCGCGGTCCGTGCTCGGCGACGATGGTGGGCCCGTAGTGGGTCTGGATCAGGGTGCGCATCGCCTCGAGGCCGGCGGCGACCTGCGGGAGGTCGTCGGGCGGGACGTCGGCGGCGGCGTCGAGGTGCTCCAGCGGCATGTAGAGGGAGTAGCCAGGGGTGAGGCAGCCGATGGTCGGCAGGAGGACCCAGCGGTCGGTCGTCTCGGTGATGATGCGGGTCTTGGGTTCGCGCGCGGTGAACTCGGTGCAGAACTGGCAGTCGTCCATGTCAGTCACCTTTTGTTCGGGTCGACGAGTTCGTCGGCGTAGCGGCTTTGCAGGTCTGCGGGATGGCCGTAGAACGGGTGGGCGGTCGCGGCGTGGCCGCCGTCGCGGAGCTGGAGTACGAGGCGGGCCAGCGGCATGCCGTGATGCAGGCGCAGGGTGGCCGGGCTGTGGTTGACGAGCTCCAGGGTCAGATGGCCGGCCCAGCCCGGCAGGACGAACGGGCTGGTGACGTGGACGGCCAGGCCGACTCGGGCCAGATGGCTCAGACCGCCGATCATCCCCATGACGTCCGGGCCCAGGGAGACCGGCTCGCAGGCCGGCGCCAGGATCATTTGCGCCGGCGCCAGGTCGTACGTCGTCCAGTCGGCGATCTGCGGGCCGTACAGGGTGTCGATGCTGGCCTGGTCGGCCAGGTCGACGACGGCGTCCGGCGCGACGAGGGGTTGGACCGGACCGCCGAGCCTCAAGAGCAGGCCGTCCCCGCGCAGTTCCCCGTCCCACGTCACGGCGCCGCTGTTGATGTGGTCCTTGATGGACGCGGCTGAGAGCATGCTTCACCCCCGGAATTCAGGCATCGGTGTGGTGACCGTCGCCAGATCGAAGGCGACTGAGGAAATGTTCCCGTGGATAGCTCGCTATGTCTCCATGTCCACCCGAACATTTCAAGGTTTTCCTGGCGTGAAATGCGGTGAAGTCCACTACTCCTGGCCGCTCGGACAGTGCAAGCTGGTGGGGTAGCGCCCAGGGGAGGGGAAGCGCATGGCGTCGTTACCGTCCGGCCCGCTCAAAGTGCCTGGTCCTGAAGGGTTCCGGGGCGATCTGCTCGCCTGTTCCCCGGACTTGCTGGACCTGACGTGGGACCAGATGCGCACGCTCGTCGTCGTCCACGAGGAGGGCACGGCGCTCGCGGCGGCCCGGCTGCTGGGGCGGGAGCAGTCGAGCGTGCAGAAGCAGCTCGACATCCTCAACCGGAACTTCCAGGCACTGACCGGTGAGCTGGTGGTGGTCAAGCAGGGCCGCGGCCGCGATCTGCTGTTCACCCCCACCGGGCTGGAGGTCGTGGACCGGATCCGGTCCACGTTCTCGGACTGGCTCCAGGGCATCGCGAACTCCCGCCGCCGGCTCGGCTCCACCCTGACCGTGGGCACCACCGAGTTCACGCTCCCGTTCCTGGCCCGGGTGTGGGAGCGGGTGGAGCCCGAGCTGATGGCGCGGGAGGTGGAGCTCAAGGTCGTCCACGTGCGCACCCGCGACTTCCGACAGCGCCTGGACTCCAACCAGGTGGACCTTCTGTGCGGAGGACTGGCTGCGCCGGTCGGGAACGGCCCGCTCGCCCCCGAGTACGACTTCCTGGAGTGGCACCGCGAAGGCCTCGCCCTCCTGACGAACCTGTCCGTCCGCGAGCTGCCCGCCCGGCAGGTCGGCGTCGAGCGGCTGCGGAACCTGCCGCTGGTCATCCCCTCCCGCGGGGTAATCGCCGACTTCGTCGAGCGCTGGTACGGAACCGACTTCCGCACCCATCTCCAGGTCGTCGCGGAGATCGACGACATCTACTACGGGCTGGCCCTGCTGCGCTCAGAGATGACCCGAGGCTGCATGCTCTGCGCCCGATCCATAGGCGAGGCCGCCGTCGCGGGCCGGCTGCCCGGCGGCGAGGGCTTCCGCCTGGTCGAGTTCGCCGACGACTTCGACCCCATGCTCCAGCTCGTCTCGGGAGTCTTCGCGCGCAAGGGCGAGCGGGACACCTACGACGCCTCGCACCCGCTGAACGTGCTGTGGGAGGCCTTCCGCGAGGAAGCCGCCTCCGGCCGGCCGATCCCGCTGTGACCATCCCGTCCGCCGAAGGGCACTTCTGATGCTGCTGGCCTCGATCAACCTCAACAAGCGGCTCGGCGCGGACGGCGCCCGGGCACGGTTCGCCGCCTGGCTGCGCGGGCACGAGGTCGCGGTCATCGTCGCGCAGGAGCCGTACAAGCCCGCCGACCGACGCCCGCCGCTCCTGCCCGGGTACGTCTTCGCGGGCGGGGACGGCCACCTCGCCACCTGGGTCCGCGAGGACATCGCCACGCCGGCCGTCTCTGCGCCGACCAGCTGGGCGCAGCGGGTGGCGCTCGGCTGGCTCACCGTCCTGCAAGTGCACCTCGACGCCTACACCAGCGCGGCGCGCGCCACTCAGCTCGGCGAGCTCGCGGCGCTGGCCGCCGCCGAGGGCGGGCGGCCGCTGCTGATCTGCGGGGACTTCAACCTCGCGCCGCGGCCGCAGGACGGCTTGTACGACGGGGAGGTCAGCGGGTTCACCGCGGACACTGAGCGCAAGGCGCTGCGACACCTGCTGCAGACGGCGTGGCTCGTCGACACCACCAGCTCGGACAGGGAGGCGGAGTTCACGTTCGAGCGGCTCTTCACCGGCAAGCTCAGCCGCTTCCGGTGTGACCTGGCCCTGCTGAGCGACCACCTGGCCGCCGGGGTCCCGGTCGCGGCCCGGCATGAAGTCCGTACGGGGCCGGTGGCATTCACCGACCATTCCGCGATCCTCCTCGACCTGCCGATCACCCCGGAGGTCGCGGAGCCGGACGACGTACTGTTCGCGATCAGTGACCTGACGGGCAAGCAGCCGGCGGCCGCGGGCGCGCGCCCGTACCAGCCGCACAAGACCGCGATGAGCCGCCAGGCGGCCTCACCGGCGGCCCGTGCGGTCACCGGGCACCTGACGGGCCCGCTCGGCATCCGTACGGTCCTCGATCACGGGTGCGGCCGCGGGGCCGACGTCGGCCACTACCGGGCCGCCGGGCTGGACGCCGACGGGTACGACCCTCACGACGGGTTCGGCTGGCCCCGTCCAAAGCGGAAGGGCTACGACCTGGTGACCCAGATGTTCGTCCTCAACGTGCTGCCCGACCCGGGAGCGCGGATCCGCGCGCTGCAGGACGCGGCCGCGTTCGTCCGCCCTGGCGGGCGCGTCGTGGTCGTCACCCGCTCCCCCGAGGAGATCACGAAGGCCGCCGCCAGCGGCAGCTGGACGGCCCATCATGACGGCTACTGGTCGAGCGAGGGGAAGGGGACCTTTCAGCGCGGCATCAGCGCGGCGGAAACCACCGCGCTCGCCCGGCACGCCGGCCTCGCCCCCGCGGTGGGGGCGGCCGGGCTGACCCTGCCGGGAGTAAGTCACATCGTGCTGGTCAAACCCGAGCTGTAGAGGTGTTACAGGACCGGCACCGCAGGTCAGCGGTTGCCGGTCCAGACGATGCGCTCCGAGAACCCGCCCCGCTGCTCGGCCTTGGACGCCCGGATCTTCTCGAGCTGGGCAGCGTCGACGCCGAGGTCCGCCGCGAGGGCGAAGGCAACCTCGAGGACGTCCGCGAGCTCCTCGGGGGCGTCGGTCTCGTCCGCTTCCATGTACTCCGCCACCTCCTCGGCCAGCTTCGCGCGGAGCCGCTCGCGGTACTCCGCCGGATCGGCCACATAGACCTCCGGCTCGGCTCCGTCCGCGCGGATGATCTGAGGGATCCGGTCCCGTACCAGCTTGCCCGTGGTGAGCACGTACTCTCCTGCACCAGTTCGTCCTTGGCCGGCCACGCGGCCGGCCCCGTGTTGTTCGAGCGTAGAGATGGCACCTCATCGGGCGCCATCAGAACCAGGAATCCCACCCGAAGTGGTCAGTTCTTCAGAGCTGTGCGAGCGCTCGTGAGGAGCGCCCTGCTCAGAACTGATTCAACGGCAAGTTCGGCCCCGGTCGTGACGAGCAGGTCGACGTGCTCGATCCGTTCTGGGGCTCTCTGCAGCAGGAAGTTCTGGTAGCCGGGCTTGTCGCGTGCCGTCCGCACGCGAGGCCACCCTCACTGGCTTTCCAGGTACCAGGCGACCTCTTGGTCTGGGAGGGCACAGCGGATCCACAGCGGTGGGGGTGTTCTGTCGAGCGGCGTAGTCACCGATCCGCAGCGTGGCCAGCCGGCCGAGCCGGTTGTGGTCGGGATCGGTGAAGGCCAGCCGCACCATCCAGCTCTGCTCTGAGCGTTCGTCCTTGGTCCACCCCGGGGCGTCGGATCCTTCTTCCAGGGCGAATGTTCCGACGAGCTGATCGTCTCCCCACATGCCGATGAGCTGAATGTCCAGCTGGGAGTCGGCAGCCAGGCGGAGCAGGGACGAACCGTCGGTCGTCGCGGTTCGGATCCGCATCTCGTGGTCGTTGCGGCGGTAGACGAGGTCCGCGAGCGAATCCCAGTCTGACGTGGTCAGGGGCAGCAAGGAGTACATGGCGTTGGTCTCTGTCTACGAGGTCGGATGCTTCACTGCGACGCCGGCGTACGCCGCGGAGACGTAGTCGGTGACGGCGGCGAAGGGGTGGCCGGTCTGGTGCCGCGCGGTGGGGACCGTGCGGACCGGACCGCCGTAGAGGTCCCCCAGTCCCCGAAGACATCACGCGAGGTGACCGGCCACCGGCCCCGGGGCCGGCCACCGTCGCCCTTCGGCCGGCCGCAGCCGCGGAGGGTCTGCCGGACCGCCCGTCGCCGCCGGACACGCAGGAAGCGCCTGTCCCTGTCAGGGATAGGCGCTTCCTGGACAGCCGGCTTCAGGCGGCGGCCGGACCGAACGGCCTACTCGAGTGGCACCACGACCCTCCGGACGCCGGCTCATCGCAAAGGCACGGTCTCAGCCCTTCTTGAAGAGCTCCACCAGATCCTGCCGGTTCACCATGTCGGCCGTCTCGATCGCCGAGGGGGATCCTGCCGAAGGGTCCGCGCCACGCGCCAACAGTTCCCGGATGATCTCGTCTCGCCCCTTGAACACCGCTCCGCTGAGGGGCGTATGCCCTCGAGTGTTGGCCTGGTCCAGGTCAGCTCCGCGCTCCACAAGCGCTTGCACGGTGTCGAGGTGACCGTTGTAGGCGGCCAGCATGACCAGCGAATCACCCCTGTCGTCGACCAGGTTGACTGACATGCCAGCGTCCAGATACGTGGCGAGCGCGGCGGTGTCTCCATGGCGAGCCAGGTCGAAGACCTTGGCGGCGAGCTGCCGCTCCTCAGGGCCAAGCTCAGCAGTCGAGTCAGTCACGATGAGTCTCCATAACATCTCGTAACGTTACGACTTCTCCAACCTAGCCGATCTACGAACGCGCAGGCAGGCATTCGGCTTTGCGGCAGAGCGACAACGAGACCGCATACCGGGCCCACAAGCAGCACAGGGCCGGAGCACCTCTTCGCCAGCCGAGACCGACTGAACCTGCGCCGGGTCAGACGGTGGGCGAGGCCGTCCAGTCGTGGCGTCCGTAGCCGAGCTGCTCGGCGACGGGTGGAGCGTCGCGACCAACGAACTCGGCCGGGGCATCTACCCCCACATCGTGAGGGCCGAGGCCGGCGACGTCGTCCTCTTCTTCGAGCTGGGCGTGGACGAGTGGGAAGAGCTGTACCTGAGCTGCCACACCGCCCACGTCGTCCCGCACTACTACCTCGCCCCCGACTTCGCCACCGTGGAAGAGATCGCCGCCGAAGTCGGGATGTCCGTCGGCCGCCTGGCCCCCCACGGGGCCGGGCCGGCGACCCATCACCGCGTGGACGCCCGCGAGCACCAGGACGTGGCCGAACGGGGCGCTGTGTCGTCCGCGTCGGTCGCCGCCGGCTTCGATCCGGGACGCCGCGGATCCGGAGCGCGAAAAGCCCCCCGGACAAGACGATGGGGTCGGTGGCCCACGCACAACCACACGTGCGCGGTCAGTACCCGCCGCCCCCTTCACCCGTCTCCACCACAAGGGCAGGACTGCGTACGGCAGTCTAGAACCCCTCCACTCTCCGGACAGGAGCACCATCCCGTTATCCCCCACGGCCGCCCCGCCATGACCGAGGACGACATCGCGACCGCCCGAGGGCTGAACGTCCAGACATGGCGCCGCCGCGAAGGCGCAGCCTTCCGCGCCCACGTCCCCGTCACCAACCCCGCCGACCGCCTACGCCTCTACGACCGCGACCAGGCCCGCGCCCACCTCAACGGCACGCCCCTACCGGACCCGCCCCCGCCCGGTGAGCACCCGGGCGACCTCCTCACCGACCGTGAGGCCGGCGACGTCCTCGACGTCAGCCCCCACACCGTCCGCGCCTACGCCTCCACCGGCTACCTCTCCACCGGCATCGAGCTCCACGGACGCCGCTGGTGGCCCCGCCACGAAATCGACGCCCGCCGCACAGCCGACGACCAACGCAGCACCCCCCGCGAGACCGCCGTCCGCGACCTCGCCGCCGACCTCACTGGCCCCAACTCCGTCCAGCCCACCGCCGCCGAGCTGGCCGCACGACAGCAGCTCGACCCCACGGAAGACCAGCAGCACACCGGCTGACGCAGCAACCCCGGTTGTACCCGGCAGAGCCCGGAACGACAGCTGACAACCCGGCGCAAACGGAACGCATTATTCCGAAGTGGCATTTCAGAGAATCGCGTGCAAGCCGATATCAAAAGAGCTAAGTTCGGGCATGGAGTTTCTTTTCATGAGGGGCGCACGCGCCTTTCTGTGAGGTGACCTGCGACGTCCAGGGCACCCCACGGGAGGACGCACAACCGATGCGTCCCACAAAGGAAAGGAACACCATGAGCAAGCGCCCCACCGGGGACCGTCGACGCCTGCGCCGTGCACTGCACATCGCACGCATCCTCACCCCCGGCGTCAAGCTGCTCGCCGCCTGCGCGACCCTCGCGGCCGCACTGGTGAAACTGGGCTGACACCGCCCCGGACCTCTTAGCCAGGCCCGGGACGGCGGTCCACAGGAGGCCTGCCCCGCAACCAGCGCGGCAGGCCTCCGGCATGCACAGAGACGACCTCAGTACATACTGAAACGCCAGTACGCAACGCGCACGGCACAATGCCGCCTGACACATTAAAGTCTATCGGCCAACATCTGAAACTGTAAACCACGTCCACGTCGATCCACGGCGGAAATGACTCCGAACAGTAGCCCCACATGGCGGCGAATCCATGACGACAGCGCCCGTCACATGATGACGGGAAAATGTCGCAATCCATCCCGCAAAGCGGGCCGCAGGAGCATGGAAAGAGGCGGCCCGGTGGTACTGCCCCCGCCGGCGCGGGCACCGAGCCTCACCCGCGCAAACCATATCGGCACGCTCCGACGTACGGGTCAGGGGGAATCGCCCCGCCACACGTACCGGCGGGGCACCCCCGCCACCGTCGGCGTCCGGTCCAGCCGGCTCGTAGTCGGAACGGCCAACCGGGCCGAACGCCCCGTGATCCGACATCAACAGGGCGCCGTCCACGACTTCCTGCGGCGTCCACCCGGTCACGTCCAGGAGCAGCCCCTGCAGCGGCCCGCCGAGCAACTCGGCGTACGCCCGCCCGTCCTGCGGCCCCACCGGGTCACCGGGTTTCGACCCGTACACAGCCCGCCCCACCCACGCAGCATCCATGCCCCCCCAGCCTGCCATCCCACGAGGCGGCCACGGGTGGTGATGCCTCATCACCACCCGGCCCCGGGCACCACTCACACCAGGGGCACGGCCTCCGCACGGCGCAGCGCGCGGGTCAGCGCCCACGCGAGGTCGTCGTAGCCGAGGTCCTCGGGGTCGACTTCGGCGAAGAACGCTTCGATCGTGTCGCGTAGGACGTCGGCTGCCCTGACCATGGCGTCTTCGCTCCCGGACATCCGTTTCCGCGTCCCCCTGCGGCAGCTGATCAGCGATGCACGCGCCGCGTCCGTGATCCGCAGCGATGGCCGTGCTCTGGTGCGCAGGGTCGATCCCGCGGTCGGGGCGGCAGTCGAGGAAGCGCTGAAGGCAGCAGAGCAGCCGGAGCGTGGCTCTGCCAGCAGGCACCTCCGTCAGGCGATGGATCTCGCCTACGCGCTGCATCCGGATCCGGTGAAGGCGTACAGCGAGGCGATCAAGGCCGTGGAATGCGCTCTGCACGACACCATCCAGCCGAACAACCGCAAGGCAACCCTGGGCACGATGAAGGGTGAACTCCTACAGCTCCAGAACAAACTCCGCAGCGCGATCACCGGGTCAAACGGCAGCGAAGGCCTTGAGACGGCCCTGAAGATGATGACGCTGCTGTGGGAGAGCCAGACCAGCCGGCACGGGGCCCGCACCCAGACGCGCGACGAGACACCCGAAGCCGCCAGGATGGCCGTGCACCTCGCCGCCGCCCTCGTTCAATGGTTCGCCTCGGGAGCCATCAAGAAGGCCTGACGGCCGTTCGCCCGCCAGTTCAGTCCAGACGCGGGTCCAGCTGGGAGCGGTCAGCGGGAGGCGTAACGGACCCAGGCGTCCGTAAGGTCCTGCAGTGCCGTTGGCGTGGCACGGCCGCCCTCCAGGTGCGCGGTGAACGTCTCCAGCCGGTCCGGCGCCTCGGGCCAGTCCGGATCGGCTGCGGCCCTCCTCGCAAGCTCGCCGAGGGCGTCCTGGTCCGTCACGTGCCTCAACAGCCACGCGGTGAACCCGCCCATCGACCCATCCCTGTCTTCGGTGATCACCACGCCCGCAGCCGACGAGCGCGGTGAAGAACGCCTGCGGCCGGGCTGGCTGCCTGGGAACGCAGGCAGCCGGTCACTGCCGAAACTACTCCCCCGCCACTGCCTGCCGGTATCGGTCCAGCAGATTCCAGCCGGTGGGCGCGGCCGACCGCCGTGCACAAGCGGCGGAAGATCGACTTACCCGCCTGGGGCCGTTCCGTGAAACTGAGGGACGACGGTCCCTTTGAGGAAGGTGAGGCGCGGGATGGCGGAATCGGAGGATGCCGGTACTATCCGCCACGTCAGCGAGCGGCTGATGAAGGCGCACCCTCAGCTGGACACAGGACTGGTGCGCAGGTCAGTACAGACGGCATACGAAGAGCTCAGATACACGCGGGTCCGTACCTATCTGCCGGTCCTGATGGAACGCAGAGCCAAAGACCTGCTGCCGCCCGATGACCAGACGGAGCGCCACAGCTGACCCAGCTGCGTGACCGTCCTCCGCGCGGCGGTGCCAGGCGAGGATCTCCGCGGGCCAGGGAATGGAGTTCGAGAAGGCCGCCACCCTCGGCGAGGTGACGGCCCTCAGCCCGTCTGCACCCGGCACCTACGGGGCGGGGGTGAACTCCACGTCCGTGCCGCCGCAGCCGGCCGCGATGTCCAGCAGGCGGTCGCGCTCCAGCTCGTCCACCGCGAGACCCCACCGCAGCTTCGTCGCGGTCCACTCCGCGCCGCACCGGCACAACGCATCCGGCGCCGGCGGGAGTCACTCCGCCGGATCCTGATCCGCCTTCTGCCGGTTCGAGCGGGCCGTCACTGCCACAGCGAGGCCGGCTGGCCCTGGTCGCTCGCGTACGCCTCCCGCCGCGCGGGCGTCCATTCCGCTGCTCCAGCTGGCGGAGAGCGTCATTCCAAGCACGCGATATTCGGAGGGGTTTCGGCGTCAGTGAGCCATAGGGTTGGCGCGCCAAGACAGCCTGGTAGCAGGGGAGAAGCGTGCGGTCTGAGGAACGTGTGGGGTGGGAGCGGGACTTCCCGGTCCGGTATCTCCTGGTGCGGGAGGACCCCGAAGGTGAGGAGGAGGGCCTGCTGTGGGGGCGGTGCGCGGATGTCGAGGGCCTGTTCGTGAACCCGCCTCCGCGGGCGCGAGAGGTTCTGACGCTGCGTGGCTGCCCGCGTGAGAGTCTGCTGGTCCAGGCCGTGGCGGGCAGCCCCGAAGCGGTGCGGCTGCTGGGGGACGGAATGCTCTCGATCGAGCCTGTGGATCCCGCGAACGACGGGCCGGCCCGCTTCTGGGACCTGGAGGACACGACTGTCCTGGCCCACTGGCCCACGCCGGGCGATCCCGGACGCGTGGACATCGTCGTGGGCACCGGAGTCAGGGAGGACGACTACTGGGGCGGCAAACGGCTGCCTGCGAGTCCGCGGTTCGACCTGTGGTTCCCCTCGATCCAGGGGGACAGCTCATCGGGCAGTTGCCGTTCCATTGACGGCCTGTTCACCCCGCGCCCGCAGCGACCCACCCAGCCCGTGCACCTGATCGGCTGCGAACCCGCCGCACCGCTCCTGGCCCTGCTGCGTCGTCCCCTTCCTCAGAAGGGCGACCCGATCACGCTCTGGCGCCTCGATCGCCACGGCCGGACGATGACCGGGTACCACCTCGGCCTGGACACCGTCGAGGCACGCCCATCCGTCCTCGGCGGAGCCCTGATCGACGTCACCATCACCGACCCCCGGTGACGACCGCCCCACCCTGGCCGCCCGCGCAGTCTGGGACAACTGGTCCGACGGTGTTCCCACACGGCCCAACCAGTGGGCACCATTCGACGCCGAGGGCCGGTCCGAGTGGCTGCACCTCACCCACGTCGGCCCGTACGGGCCGGAGGCACGTCGTTGCCGCCGGCCATGTCGGCCAAGCGCTGGTCGTGACGCAGGACGGCCAGGACGATCACCGCGATCTTCCCGGGCGGCAGGATCCGCCAACGTGACCCTTTACCGCAACGCACCCGATGCTTGGCCCGCACCCCGAGCCACTCCGGCTCCAGCACCGTCCCGCCCTGCGCCTCAACAGCCGCACGGAACTTCAGCCACGCCTCACCGCTGTCCGGCATCAGCTCCCCTGCCCATCCAACTCACCACCCCCACAGGTACCAGACACCCACGCGCCACACCGTCCACCACCAGCACAGACCGCTAATCTGGCGCCAGCGCTACACCTAGTCCCGTCTCCATGGGGGTTGCGGGTCAGGCCGAGCGCCCCGACCGGTGCGGGAACCGACCCCCGCGCCGGTCGCCACCCGCCGGCACTCTGCTGCCCGCCCTGCCCCTGTCAGACCGGCCCGATAGTGTGGCCGCCATGAGCGACGGCATCGCGTGGATAGGCGCACAGCAGACCACCCCCACCCCGCCCGGTACCCGTGGCATGTACGCCGGGATCTCCCTCACCCTCGCCCGAGGGGTCGATCAGGACGAGTTCCTCATCAACCTCGGCGCTGACCTCGACGAACTGAGCGAGCGCGTTCCCCTGTCCGAGCTGCGCACCCGGCCCCTCCCCGACGCGCCGCCCACCGCACAGTTCAGCTACGCCATGTACGGCACGTGCGGGGATTGGACGTACGTGCTGGAGAACGGGCACATGGCCACCTGGGCAGGCGGCTACCAAGGCAAGGTCAAGTCCATGACCCCCTGCCCGGATGAAGAGATCCTGTGCCTGACCGTCAACCGGTACAGCCCGCCCGCCGCGCTCATCCACGCTCCCGGTGACGGGCGCGCCTACCGGGCCGAGTTCGGCACCGCCACAGGCCGGGGCGGCTTCCTCGACCTGGCGCTGACCGCCGAGGGCGCCGTGTTCCCCTCGATCCCCGACGCCAGTGAGGCCGAGGTCGTGGCCTACCACGAGGAGCACAGGCCGCGCCTGCCGGAGCTGGTGTTCACCGCCGCCGGCAAGTACACCGAGGTCGTCATTGACCAGGCTGCCGTGATGGCCGGTGACCTCCCCGCCGTCCACCTGCTGATGTCCTGACCCCGCGTACACGGAAGCGGCCCCCACCCAGAACCCGGGTGGGGGCCGCTCGCTGTTGTGCCGGGTGTTAGTGCGCAGCGAGCTGGCAGATCACCGGCTGACCGCCGCCGACACCGTACGTGCAGGTGCCGCCGTCATCGATCCGGGTATCCAGCCAGTACGCATCCTTGTCCTTGATGCGCATCTGCTTCATGAAGTTCGCGAAGTGGCCGCCCATGGATTCCTGGTTGTGCATGCCCGAGATCGCCGCCCGGCCACACACCTCGTTGAAGGTGGGGTCAGCCCCGTTCTGCGAGAACAGGTGGATCATGCTGCCGTGCTGCTTCGCGTACATCGAAATGCACGCATCCCCGCTGGGGGTGGTCTTCCCCGGCGGGATCGCCGGGTTGATGCCGCCCTCGGTGGACGACATGCCGCCGCTGTTGTACGACGAGGCAAACGCGAACTCGTCACAGTTCAGGGTGTCGCCCGCGTCGACCAGGGCGGAGGCGTCACCGTTGCTCGCGGCCCACCCGGTGGGGCAGATCCGCCCACGGGAACGGTTGTTCTGCGCCTCGTCGCCCATGTAGTAGAGGGGCTTTTGATCCGTCATCGAACCCGGATGCTTCGGCGTGGCCTTCTGGATCAGCCACGCGTGCGCGGCGGCCTGCGGGAACGCCTTCGCGTTGAACGTGTACGTCGGAGCGACATTCACGAACACGCAGCCCGGAACGGACCCGGGCGGAGCGTCCGCGGCAGGGGTGTCGCAGCGGATACGGTCGAGATCCTCGGTGCCGCCGTCGTAGTCAAGCGACCACTGGTAGCCGGTCTTGAACGGGCGGATCTTCCCATCGGCGGGGAGAATGTTCGCGTCGATCTGAATGTCCGGCTTGAACCGGTAGTCCGTACCGGCCAGCGACGTGTCCCACGTGTACGGCGTCGTCTGGTGCAGAGGAGCCGTCTTCTCTGCACCAGTCAAGGCGAGCCGATCTGAACGGCATCAATAGCCGGCGTGCACCAACGGGTGGGCGGCGGTCACCGGTCGGGGCTGGGGTTCGCGCCTTCGAAGGCGCCGGCCCGGGCCGCCGCCGCGGAGGCCGCGGCGGCGCGGCGCGGCAGCGTCGGGTCCGGGGCGGTGCGGAGCAGCAGCAGTTCGTGGTAGAGCGGGGCGGTCGCGGCGACCAGCAGCGCCCGGCTGTCGGCCGGGCCGGGCAGCTCTCCCCGGTCGGCCGCGCGGGTGACGACCACCGCACAGCGTTCGTAGCGGTCCTCCCAGAACCGCGACAGTGCCGCTGCCGCTTCCGCCGACCGGAACCCGGCGGCGATCAGGGCCGTGGTCACGTTCGGCCCGCCACCCGCCAGCGCCTCGTACACCTCCTGGTTGAGGGCGGTCAGGTCGTTCTCCAGTGACCCGGTGTCCGGTGGGCTCCACGTGTCGTCGGACGCGGCGTCGAGTACGTCGGCCAGCAGGCGACCGACGTCGCCCCAGCGCCGGTAGACGGTCGTGCGGTGGACGCCGGCGCGTTCCGCGACCGCGTCGACCGTGAGCCCGTCGTACCCGGCCTCCAGGAGCAGCGCGCCCGCCGCCTCCAGCACCTGGGCGCGGACGCGGGCGCTCCGGCCGCCGGTCCGGCGCCGTGTCGTGGCCAGTTCGGCCGGTTCCTGTTGGCCGGAACCTTCGCTTGCCTGCGCAGGGGAATCCATGTCAGCATTTTAACGCAACATTCGTCGCCTTAAAGGAGAACTCCGGTGCTCATCCACCACGCCACCGCCCACCACACCGCCGCCGCGACGACCCCCGAACCCCTGGAGCCGCCCCATGACTGCACAGCTCACCGCATCTGACCTCACCAAGTCCTACAACGGCCGCCTGGTCCTCGACTCCGTCGACTGCTCCGTCCCCGTCGGCGAACGCCTCGGCATCGTCGGCGAGAACGGCTCCGGCAAGTCCACCCTGCTCCGGTTGTTGGCCGGGTCCGAGCGCCCCGACCGCGGCGAGGTCGTCCTGCACGCCGAAGGCGGCGTCGGCTACCTCGCACAAGAAGAGGACCTCGCCCCGCACCTGACCGTCCAGCAGGTGGTCGACCGCGCCCTCGCCGAGCTGCGTGCCCTGGAGCGGGACCTGCGCCGGATGGAGGCCCGTATGGCCGACGGCGACGCCACCGCCAAGACCCTCAGCGCGTACGCCGACACCCTCACCGCCTTCGAACTGCGCGGCGGGTACGACGCCGACGCCCGCGTGGAGCGCTCCCTGCACGGCCTCGGCCTGCCGGCCCTGCCTCGCGAGTGCGCCGTCGGCGGCCTGTCCGGCGGCGAGGCCGTACGCCTACGCCTCGCCGTACTGCTGGCCGCCGCCCCGGAGGTGCTGCTCCTCGACGAGCCCACCAACCACCTCGACGGCGCCGCCCTGACCTGGCTGGAGGACCACCTGCGCGCCCGGCGCGGCATAACGGTCGCCGTCTCCCACGACCGGGCCTTCCTGGAACGCGTCGCCACCTCCCTCCTGGACGTCGATGGCGACCTGCACCGGACCGTGCGGTACGGCAACGGCTACGCCGGCTACCTCGCCGAGCGCGCCGCCGACCGGCGCCGCCGCGCCGAGGCCCACACCGCCTGGCGGGCCGAGGCGGCCCGGCTGCGCGCGGCCGCCGCCGTCACCGCCCGCCGGGTGGCGCCCGGCCGTGCCATGAAAGACGGCAACAAGATGGCATACGACCGCGCCGCCGGCCGGGTCCAGCAGTCCCTCGCGAGCCGGGTCCGCAACGCCGAGGAACGCCTCGCCCGGCTGTTGGCCCGGCCGGTGCCGGCCCCCGCGGACCCGCTGCGGTTCACCGCGGTACCGCGCAACGCTGCCACTGATGCCGCCGACCCCGGAACGCCCGCCGGTTCCGGGGACGCGCGAGGGGTGCTGCTGGCCGCGGCGGGCGTCGCGGTCGAGGGGCGGCTCGCGCTGGTGGACGTGAACGTGCCGGTCGGCGGCCGACTGCTGGTCACGGGCCCGAACGGGGCGGGCAAGAGCACCCTGCTGCACGTACTGGCCGGCACCCTGGCCCCCGACCGCGGGCAGGTCGTACGGCACGGCCGGATCGGACTGCTGGCCCAGCACACCGATGCCGGCACGGGCCGCGGAACGCTGCTCGCGGCCTACGCCGAGGGCCGCCCCGGGACCCCCGAGGAGCACGCCGAACAACTGCTCTCACTTGGCCTGTTCGCCCGCGACCGGCTGTCCGCTCCCGTCGGCTCCCTGTCCGTCGGACAGCGGCAGCGGCTGGCCCTGGCCCGCCTGGTCACCGAACCGGTCGACGTCCTGCTGCTGGACGAGCCCACGAACCACCTCTCTCCCGCGCTGGCGGAGGAGCTGGAGGAGGCCTTGGCCCGGTTCGCCGGCGCGGTGGTCGTGGTCAGCCACGACCGACGGCTGTGCGCCCGCTGGTCGGGCGACCGGCTTGCCCTGCGCGCCACGGCACCGGAACCAGCCGCAGCCGCCGCCTGCCCGTGACAACGGGCCCGCCCCTCCCCGCCCTACCGATAGGACGCCCCCACTTGACCACCTCCGTAAGCCCGCTGGGCACCCTCGACCTCCCCACCCCGCACTCCGGCCCGTACGCGCTCGCCGTCGGACCGGACGGCCGGCTGTGGTGCACCCTCGTCCGCACCGGGCGCATCGCCCGCCTCACCCCGTCGACCGGCTGCGTCGAGGAGTTCGTACTGGACTCCGCCGACTGCGGCCCCACCCTGATCACCGCCGGACCGGACGGCGCGCTGTGGTTCACCCGGTACCGCGACCACCGGATCGGCCGGATCACGGTGGACGGCGAGAGCCGCTCGTACGAGCTGCCCGGCGGCGCGGGCGGCCCGTACGGGATCGCGGCCGGCCCCGACGGCGCCTTGTGGTTCACCTGCACGAACTCCGACCGCATCGGCCGGATCGGCATAGACGGCCGGATCGTGGAGTTCCCGCTGCCGTGCGAGGGGGGATTCCCGTCCTTCCTCACTGCGGGACACGACGGGGCCCTGTGGTTCACCCTCAACCAGGCGAACGCCATCGGCCGGATCACCGTCTCCGGCGAGGTCCGGCTCCACCCCCTGCCCACGCCCGGCGCCGCCCCGGTCGGGCTCGCGGTCGGCCCGGACGGGAGCCTGTGGTTCGCCGAGATCGGCACCGGCCGGATCGGGCGGTTCACGACCGGCGAGACAGCAGGCGTGGAGTTCGCCGAGTTCGCGCTGCCGGAGGCCGACTGCCGCCCCCACGCCGTCGCGGTCGCCCCGGACGGGACCTGCTGGTTCACCGAGTGGGGCACCGGCCGGATCGGCTCCGTCACCCCGGACGGCAAGCTCACCGAGCACCCCCTAGCGGCCCCCGACCGCGAACCCCACGGTCTGGCTTTCGCCCCGGACGGCACGCTGTACGTCGCCGAGGAGCACGGCGGCATCTCCCGCTGGGAGGTGCGCCGCCCTGGAAACGCGCCAGAAGAACCCGGCTGAGCTGACCGGTTCAGCCAGGCACACCAGCCCGATGAGCCACAGCACGCAGCCGGGCCGCTGGGACCGGCCCCGGTGATGCTTCGCTGTTCCAGCTCGCGACCGAACTACCCGCCGCAGTCCTCGCCCGCACCCTCGGCATCGACATCGCCGTCGCCGTGAAATGGCAGCGAGCCGCCGCCGGCGACTGGGTCACCTACGCAGCCTACGGCTGGCAGATCAGAACTGAAGACAGAGTGGACGAGGCTCAGCATCAGATGATCCCGAAACCCGGTTCTGGCACAGATCTTGGGGAGTCGTCACGGAGCGCTACCTCGACGTTCGGTTGCGAGGAGACGGGTTCTTGTGAGACGGCGTACGCCTTGTCGTCCCGCAGACAGAATTGACGCTCCCTCAGGTGTCTGCCGATCGCTGCTGCGGTCGGTTGTGGACGGTGATGGTGCTGGTCATGCAGACCGATACACCGTTCTGGGGCTCACTGGTGTTCGAGGGGATCGACGAGCTGGATGTCGAGGCGGTTACGGCCGCGTTCGGCACGGTCGAGGTGATGGCGAGAGGCCGCGCGGCCGGGGCTGCGTGTCCGGACTGTGGCCGGTTCTCGGGCCGGGTCCACGACCGATACCAGCGCAGGCTGAGGGACCTTCCACTCACCGAGCAGGGCTTCGTGATCCGGCTGACGGTGCGACGCTTCATCTGCGGAGCGGCGGACTGCCCGCGCCGGACGTTCGCCGAGCCGTTCTCCCGGCTGACCGTCCCGCACGCACGGTTCACCACACGGCTCAACCGCGCCCTGGAACGGGTAGGGCTCGCGCTGGCCGGGCGGGCCGGCGCCCGGCTGGCGGCCCAGCTGGGCTTCGGAGCTGGCCGGATGACCTTGTTGCGCAGGGTCATGGCATTGCCCGATCCCGCGTTCAGCACGCCGCGTGTGCTGGGTGTGGACGACTTCGCGATCCGTCGCGGCCAGACCTACTCCACGGTCTTGACCAGCGTCGAAGACCACCGCGTGGTCGATGTGCTCCCGACCCGTGAAGCCGGACCACTGGCCGCCTGGCTTGTCCGTCACCCAGGCGTGGAGATCATCTGCCGGGACCGGGCCCCTACGCCGAAGGCGCCCGCCGCGGTGCCCCGACGCTCTGCAGGTCGCCGACCGGTTTCACCTGTGGCAGGGCCTCGGCCGGGCTGTGGAGACCTGCGTCGCCGCCCACCGCGACTGCCTACGTGGGCCCTCGCCCAGCGACATCCCGCCGCAGGACACCCGACCGGCTCCCGGTCAGCCGCAGGACGACGCGGAGCCTGCCGGCCGGCGCGCCGAGCGGAAGAAGGCCGCTCACGCCTTGGTCCACGAGCTCCTCGCTCAAGGTCACTCACGCCGGGCGATCGCCCGACACTTGGGCTGGGGCCTCAACACCGTGCTCCGGTACGCGAACGCAGCACACTGGCAGGACACCTTCCGCGAGAACCGGCCCCGGCCCAGCAGACTGGACCCCTACAAGCCCTACCTGGAGCGACGCTTCGCTGAGGGATGCACCAGCGTCACCCAGCTCCACAGCGAACTCGTCGCCGACAACGCGCCCGTTACCTACCAGATGGTCCGCGCCCACATCGCCACCCTCCGCGGGACTCCCGCCGGCACGCCACCCCGACCTCCGACGGTGCGTCAGGTGACCGGCTGGCTCACCCGACACCCCACCGCGCTGAGCGAGGAAGACCGGGCCGGCCTGAAAAATGTCCTGGCCCGCTGCCCCGAACTGGACACAGCCGCCGGACACGTCCGCGACTTCGGCGAGATCCTCACCGACCGCCTCGGCGCCACACCCCCACCTGGATCGACGCAGTCGACGCCAGCCAGCTCCCCGGCCTCACCGGCTTCGCGCTCCACCTGCTCCGAGACCTCCACGCCGTGACCGCCGGCCTCACTCTCGACTGGAGCTCGGGCAGCATCGAGGGCGCCGTCAACCGCATCAAGAAGATCAAGCGCCAGCTCTACGGCCGCGCCGGATTCGAACTCCTCCGCAAGATGATCCTGCTCCAGTAACACTGCGCGAGCAGCTGCCCACCCGTGGCAGGATGGCCTCATGTTGATCCGAAAGGGCGATGCCGCGTAGGCGTCCCAAGGCCGTCCGCGCAGAGCGGTGGCGGCCACGATGGCAGTGTTCGGTCCTGAGAGTCCGCGGTGTCTCCGCGCGGACTCGTGCAGCGATCCGCCGCGTCGAAGACCAGGAGATGTGGCCCAACGCGGGCGCCAATGCGCTCTCGTGTTTCGAGCGAGCCCTTAAGCAGCCGGGACGCTACCTGGACGCCTCCGAGTTCGAATCGCCCGGGGTGGGAGATGCCCGTGATGACCTCGAGTGGGCGATGCGGCACCTTCCTCCCGGAGCACAACGAGACTTGGGCCGACTGATCACACGCATCGATGAGGAACTCGAGCGCCGCACCCTGCCCGACCCCAATAACATCGAGTTGGCGGTGTTCGGCTGGTGGTGGACCAGAATCCGGGACCGCTGACGGGACCCGGACCCGCGACCCCAATCGAACGACACGTCACCCTCCGTGACGACTCCCCAAGGTCTGTGCCAGAACCCCGTTCTCGTGGACAAAGCCAACCGGCTCGCCTCCTCTCGTTCCCGCGTCCTGTGGGCGATGCCGGCGCCAGGGAAGGTGGGCCCGCCGGTGCAGTCCTGGCGGCGGGTACGGGCGCGCAGGGCCTCCAAAGGGCTGGTGGTGGCCAGGTAGAGCTGGTGAACGACGTCGTCGACCATGTCCTGGTGGGGAAGCTGCAGGAGGCGGTCGAGGTGTAGCCGCCGGGGTCCTCCAGGGCGGTGAGGTATAGCGGGGTGTAGGTGAATCCGTACGGGTTGCGGGCCATGACCTGGTACCAGGCGGCGGCGAGCAGCATGCGGGCCAGGTTCTCCTCCTCGTCGTGGGCGCGGTCCATAGACAACGCGCGGTTGTCGAGGTCGAGGCGGTGCACGGTCTCGGCCAGGCGCGCGGCGAGCTCGTTGCCGACCGCGCGCATCCGCAGCCCCGCTCCCCGGCCGATGCCGCCGGTGAGGTCGATCCCGGCCTCCGTGGCCACGTCCACGGGTGCGGCCGTCGTGAAGGCAAGGCGCAGTCGCTGGTCGATTGCGGTGCCGACGTTGCCGGCCTCGGTGCCGACGCCGGGACAGGGCAGCAGAAGGTGGGCGGTTTGGTGCTGGGTGCGGAAGGACTCGCGCAGCGGCCGTGGGCCGGCTGACAGTTCGCGGTCCAAAAACCGGCGCAGCGGAGTTCGGGGACTATGCAGTCCGGTGGTGAGGCTCATTCGAAGGTCACCGCCTTGAGGAGGCACCGCCCGCAGGCGGTGGAATCGTCACGGCCGGACGCTACGAACGGGCACTGACAACGCGTCACCCACAGGAGGTAGCCGCCTGTCACCCACACGGAATCGTTCCCCCGATCGGGTGGCGGAAGGCATCGGGTGCGGGCCGTCGGCTGATCGCGCGCGGTGTACCTAGGGCCCCGACGCAGGCACGGTTCGAGACCCTGATGTGTGGCGGGCTTCTGGGTGATGCCTGCGGCTCAGCGTGCTCTCGACACGCGTAGCTTCCGTACGTCACCTACCCCTGTGCAGCTGGTCTTGCCCTTCTTGTAGAGCTCCTTGATGGCTGCGCGGACGTGCATCTCCCGGGCTTCGCCGATCACCCCGGCCAGAACTTCGCCTTGGCGGTCGCCCACGACGAAACTGCCGTGCTTGTGAAGGAGGTCCTCCAGGTTGCCGCGGATCGTCTTGATCCATTCGAGGCGGCGGACCTCTTCCTCCTCGTCGAAGGTGTCAGCCGGGCTGAAGAGCATGTCGGCGGTATCCGGTGGGAGGCAGGCGCGGCGCCATTCCACCTGGGCGCGGCTGGCTGCTTCTCCGAAGAGCCAGAGGCCGTCCCTGTGACGGGTGAAGAGCACCAGGTTGTAGGCGACCTGGAGGTTCGCCCGGTTGCGGACCTCTACGGTGTAGGCGCCGGCACCGACGAATTGGCTGACCCGTCGGGCGAAGCCGCGGGTGATGCGGTCGACGGCCTCAGGGTTGGTATGGGAGTCGAGGAACTCCTGCTGCCACCAGTCTCCGCCACAGGCATTGTCTAGCGCCTTGAGGGTCGCCGGCTTGCCAGGGGTGTCTTTCTTGCTGGTGAGCAGGCCACCGATGCGGCGTACGGCGTTGGCGTTGAAGTTCAGGAGGACTTCGGTGGGCTGGCCTCCTGCGCGACGGCTTCCGAAGATCTGCTGTGTGAGGGCCTCGAAGGTGATGCCGAGCCCGAAGGGGTCGAGGAAGGCGAACAGCGGTGAGCCCTGAGCTGCTTCCAGGACGTGGTCCAGGTGCCTTTCGGCGCGGCCCTGCAGGGCGTGGGCTGAGAGTCCCTGCTCGCGGGCTTCTGTGACGAGCGCCGACAGGGACTGGTAGTTCTTGCGGTTCTTCTCGATGAAGTAGCAGTCGAGCTTGCGGAAGTCCGAGATAGCGGCGGCGGACTCGAGGATGAGGGCTGGTGACCCGGGGGTGCCGTCGTCGTACCGGCCGGGGCCGGCATAGCCGTCCAGGTAGACGACTCGGCCGTCCGGGGCGTACTTGCCGACCTTGCTGGCGAAGGGGACCACGTACTTGTCGAGGAGCGCGTGCTTGAGGACGGCTGCGGCCTTCTTGCTGACGAAGAAGGGGCTGGCGACGTCGGTGGCGTGTTCACCGGCGGTCTCACCGCTCAGGTCGAGTACGGCGTTTTCGAGCACCGCTTCATCGGGTTCTTCCAAGATTCCGCCCCTCATCTCAGAATGTCTGGGACAAGTTTGCGGTGGGTGAACCCGGTGTGTATCGGTATTGCCGAAACCGGATCAGGCGGCTCAGACGGCGGCGGGGATCGGCATCTGGTCCCAGGTCCGTCCATCCAGGGATCGTCCGCCGGCCTTGGGTGTGTGGCCGCCCCACTGCTTGAAGAAGAACGCAACCTGCTCCTCAATGCACAGATCGCGGATCTGGGCGGCCCAGGCGGGGTCCATCGGCCGGTGGCGAGGCCCTGACTCACCGCCGGCGATCACCCAGTGGATGCCGTCGAGCCGCAGGCCGTCGAGCGGGCCCAGCAGAGGCTCGCAGGAGAGGAACCGGACCGCGGCAGGCACCTGACGCAGGTCGTCGACTCTCGGAAGCTCCTTCGCGGTCTCCACCGACACGCCCATCCACACGTTGGCCGGCCACTCCAGGCGATCCGCGACCTGCCGCAGTCGGCGGGCCCGCTTGGTGAGGACCTGGTACGTGTGCTGAGGGGTGTCCGCCATGACCTCAAAGACACGGCGTACGAAGTCCAGCGGCACCCGGGCGTGAAAGAGGTCCGACATGGAGTTCACGAACACCGTACGCGGGCTCTTCCACCCGTACGGAACATCCAGGGCATCCGGATGAACCGTGAGGTCGAAGCCGGGCCCTGAGGTCCGCGGATCACCGTCGTTCTGGTACTTGGCCGCTCCCATGGCCTTCAACCGCTTCGCCAAGGTCAGGGCGTAGCAGTTGTCGCAGCCCGAGGAGACGCGGTCACAGCCCGTCGTCGGGTTCCAGGTCGCCTCGGTCCACTCGATCGAACTCCGGTCACTCACCGGTTGCCTCCTGTCTGGCCGCACCCCGGCAACGGCGGGCAACGCACGTCACCGGGAGCGCGGCATCTGCCATCCAACCACCCTTATGTGCCTGCTTCTTGGCCAAAGTTCCTTTCTGGGGCTGAACAGTGAAGAGGAGAGCCCGAACCTGCAGTTCAGGACGGGTCGTGAGAGTCACTCACAGCTGGACATCGATGTGGTTGACGTCAGTGAACTCGACCAGAAGCCCGCTGGCGCGGCGGCCGCGGTCCTTGAAGTAGATCTCCTGGAATCCCTCGGCGGCGATGGCCAGGAGCTGTTCTTCCGTGGCGCCTTGTTCCTGGGCTTCGGGTGTGCGGTTTCCGCACACAAGGGGTTTAGTGACACAGGCTCAAAAACGTTGCCCTGGCCGGATGACTCATGCCCCAACCCGGCGATGGGGCTCCGAAGGACCGGCCGGCGCTTGAAAGCGGGGGACCCACCCGCCTGCCCAGGCCGCTCTGAGATGTCGGACTGCGTTCTCGAAATCCCTCCACCGATGATCGGCCTCGTCGTACGGTCATCGGACACAGTGATCAACCGGCAACACACGGTCACAGGGTGATCGAACCTCGAAGGAGAGACCTCGTGGGCATTCTGAGCAAGCGGCGCGCCAACGGCGACACCGGGAGCGTCCCCGCTCAAGCTGAGCCGGCCGTCTGGCCCGGACACCGCAACCGCATCGACGAGGTGGCGAAGGCGGCCGGCGTCGGTGTGATTCGCGTCCGCTGCCACACCACCACCTGGGACTACCTGCACGACGAGGCGAAGGGGCACCACGGCAAGAGCAGCATCAGGACGCGGCCGGAGGCGTTTCGCCCGGCAACTGGCGACGAGATCGTCACCAGCGCCGACGGCATCGTCACCGTTCCCCTCGGGGGCGGATCCCTCGCCGCGCTCTTCGACTGGTGCTTCGAGGCACAAAGCGTCCTCCACACCGACCTGGAACAGGGCATTGGCCGACGAGTAGGCCGGGCCATCTCCGAGGCCCTCGAAAACCTAGCGGCCGCCCGGGGCCAGGGCGATCCCTCCGCTGTCATCTGGCTGGACGACCGAGTCGCGTCCGACAACCCCACATCCACACAGACGTGATCCTGACCGCGCCGCGCGGGGCCAGCCAGTAGTGCCGCACCGGCTCACGCCTCGGTAGGCACGGGCCCGGATCGTCATTCGGCGTCGGGCCGTCGACTCAGCTGTCCAGCAGGCCGAGCTCGCTGTCGGGGCGGCCCAGTGGGCACGCGATGACCGAGGGCACGGTCCGCAGGACCTTCATAACGGCCTCCCGGGTGGTCGGCTTGCCGCGGTTGGTCACGCGGCATGCGCCGGTGTGGACGCGTTCGGAGCGACGGGAGACGCCGATGCCGTACTCGATCCACCACCGCGGCGGCTCCGGTAGCGGCCGGCGGCGGGCCCGCTCTTCCTCGATGGCCCGCACGGCGCCGATGCGCTCGTCGACGCGGGCCAGGGCGAGCTGCAGCCAGCGGCGTATGACCAGGAGCTGGTCCAGCGCCGGGGGCAGGGGCAGGAGAGGGTCCTGCATGGCTGGGTTACGCCGCCTCGGTCACGTCGCCGAGTGCGATCGGGCAGGTCTGCTTCTTCAGTCGCATCCGCGCGTCCACCACCTCCTCGCGGGCCACCGTCGCCCAGTGGGGGTGGTCGACGACCGCGATCGACAGTTCCCGGATCTCGGCCCACATCCGGTCGACGGTCGCCTTCTGCTCGTCGCTCCAGCCGGGGCTGTCGGGGACGTCTCCGCGATGGGAGAACCGCTCGCCCCGGGCCCAGCCCGTGCAGGGTTCATTCCCGCCCCAACTCCGCCTCCGCGCAGAAGCTGACCTTCGCCCGCGACGCCGGCGCCTATCCGCTGTGGGTTCGCTTCGGAACAGGCGGCATCGAGAAGATCGACGGTGTGGCGGTCCTCGACATCCGGGAGGCTGTCCAGGTAGTCCTCGACGCGGGGGCGCCGTGATGGTGATCGTTCAATTGCGGGGAAGTGTCCTGCAGCTCTGGGTGCCGATCTTCACGGAGGCATCAAATACACGAGCCCTCGGTATCCGCGCCGCAGGCCCGTCATCCAGCCGTCGGCCCGAACCCCTGCCTCGTTGTACATGTCGGTGTGGCTAGACCGCCCCAGTGCCGCAACGTCAGGAGAACATCGTGCGTCTGCGTTGGTCCGTCCCGTTGCCCGATCCGCTGTCCGTCGGCGGCTCCATCCCCCTCTTCGGAGGCCGCAGCCGAGGCGGTGGTGGTGGTGCTGCCGTCCTCCTCGTTGGAATGGTCAAGCTGTGTGGCTACTTGCTGGTAGCCGAGGCGTGGATCCTCTGGTGGTCCCTGAAGGACTGGTACGTCCTCGGTGCCCTCGCGCACCGGAAGGTCACCGGCCGGTCCACCCCGATCTGGCGTTCCCCCGGCGGCTGGTGGTAGCCGCCGGGGTCGGCCTCGAAGCCCTCGTCCAGACATTGGGGAACACGTAGCCGCCGGCAGAGCGTCCCTGGCGGATCAGTCGGGGATCTTGTTCCGTATGGCCCTGTCGTGGTGTCCGGGCGTGTGGTGAATCGTTCACGCTGCGGTGGCGGTCGCCCGGACCGCCAGTCACGGAGCGCCCAGTCCGCATCGGGTACGCCAGGACGTCGCCCCCCCGGCAGGAGCTGGCGAGCCAGCTCGAAGCCCTCCACCGCGCCCAGTGCCACAAGGTCTTCCAGGAGCAGATCAGCACCCGGGTGAAGATCCGGCCCGAGCTGGAGAAGGCGCTCACCCTGGCCCACCAGTTCAAGGAGGCCGCCCCCGAGACGTCCGTCATCCTCACCGTCCACGAGCTCAAGCGCCTCGCCAGAAACGCGGCCGAGCTGATGTTCTGTCCGCCGAGCTCCAGGCCGGCGGCATCCAGCTCGAACTCCTCACCGGCCCGCTCTCAGGGATCTACGACCCCAACGGCATGGGCGCCATGTTCTTCGCCGTCGCGCTCAAGGGCAAGGGCGTCCCGTCCCCGAGATCGCGAAGAAGCTGACCATCAAGACCGGGAAGAACGCGGGCAAGTCTCCGTCGGTCGCCTCGCTCTACCGGGCGCTCGCGGAAGCCGAGCAAGCCGCGGCCGACGACGGCCTGCCGCCGCGGCCCACGCCCGTACGCATCCGCCGGCCCGAGGACCCGCTCACCCCCGAGGAGATCGACCTCCGCGAACGGCTCCAGGCTCAGCCCCAACCGAACGCCGAGCTGCGGTAGTCCCGCCCACGACCTGCCCCGATCCCAAGATCACCGGCGTAGCGTTAACCGCTGTACCGCTACCCCAAGGCCCTTCAAGATCAATCTCACCGATCCTGGCTGCCCCATTGACCCCCAAGGCCGAAATGTCTGAATCGCCGGATATGCCCTGTTAGTCTTCGATCGGGTGCCCTCACCGCATCGACAGAACAGGGAAGGAAGCGCGTGTCCAGGGTGGCAGGAGTCGAAGCGGGTCAGCGCCGCCTGAACGGTCCACAGACGACGGGCCGCGAGTACCGCAATCTGTCGGAGCCGGTGCACGGCATGCGGTGCGACCGGGACGTCACCGTGGGGATGCGCGACGGTATCGAGTTGCTGGCCGACGTGCATCGACCGGACAGCGACGGGCGGTTTCCCGTACTGATCGCGGCGTCACCGTATCCGCGTCAGATCCAGGACCTGGGCGCGCCGATGGGCTTCATCGAGGCCGGTGCGTCCGATTTCTGGGTGCCGCGCGGCTACGTGCACGTGATCGCCAACCTGCGGGGGAGTGGGGGATCCGGGGGGACGTTCGGGTTCTTCGACGCTCAGGAGCGTCGTGACCTGCACGACTTGGTCGAGTGGGCGGCGGAGCAGCCGTGGTGCGACGGCAATGTCGGAATGATCGGCATCAGCTACTTCGCCATGGCCCAACTGGAGGCGGCCGTCGAGCGCCCCGCGCACCTGCGGGCGATCTTCCCGGTGGCTGTCACTACCGACCTGTACGAAGCAGCTATGCACCACGGGCTGTTCAGCTCAAGCTTCGTGACGCCCTTTCTCGCCATGGTGGGGCTCACCTCGGCTCGCAGCGACCGGTTCTGGCGCAACCGGCTGATCGATGCGGCCCGAGACGTTCTGCGTGCGGCGCCGCTGCACAAGAAGTTCGCCACGATGAACGGCGAGTCGTCGGTCACGCTCCTGCGTGCCGCGCTCAAGCTCCACCACGATCCGCACCCGTGGGACGACTTGTGGCGCGCCATGGCGGTCGAGCACCCGCTGCGTGACGCGTGGTGGGACGAACGAAACCTCCTGCCGCTCCTCGACCGAGTCGAGGTCCCCACCTATCTCGGCTGCGACTGGCAGAACGTCCCGCTCCACCTCCCCTCCACGTTCCGCGCCATGCGGGCGCTGACCGGCGCTCCGGTCGTCCGGGTCGCGATGCTCGGCGAGTTCGGACTCACCTGGCCGTGGGAGAGCCTCCACATCGAGGCACTCGCCTGGTTCGACCACTGGCTGAAGAATCACGACACGGGCATCCTCGACGGCCCCGCGATCCGGTACTGGATGCCCGGCGCCGACGAGTGGCGCACAAGCGATACCTGGCCCCCCGAGGGAACTGAGCAACGCGAATGGAGCCTGCGTGCCGACGGCACGCTCGGCGACGAACAGGACAGTCAGGGCGAGCGTTCGTTCATGGTGCTCGGCGCGGGGCTCGGTCGGTCGTGGTCGAGCGACACCGACCCTCCCACCCAACTGGCATGGACCAGCGAGCCGCTGACCGAGACGCTCGACGCCGCCGGGGATTTCGAAGTCGAGCTCCACGCCGCCGCCACCGCCACCGACACGGCATGGGTCGTCACCCTCCAGGACGTAGCACCCGACGACACCGCCGTCTACGTCACCGCCGGATGGCTCCGGGCCAGTCTGCGCCGCACCGATCCTGACGCCGACCCGGCCAGGCCGCCGGGACTCCCCTGCCGTGAACCCGAGATCGTCGTCCCGGGTTCGGTCACCACCTATCGGATCCCGCTCGTCACCAACGCCCGGAGGTTCACCACCGGGCATCGCATCCGGCTCGTGGTCACCAGCGATGACCAGGACGACAGCACCCCGGCCATCATGGGATTCCGCCATGCGCCCGTCGGCACGAGCAGCCGCAACACCGTCCATTCGTCGTCGAGGCTCGTGCTGTCCGTGGCCGGGCAGCCCGTCCGGGGCACCCAGGAAGAGGGCGTGAACTCGTGAAGGATGAGCCTGATGAGAACGCCGGCTCCGACGGCCCGGGCAGCCTCGACCTTGAGCAAGCCCTGACCATGCTCGCCTGGAGCGATCCCGCAGTGACCGAAAACCCCGGCGCGGCGTTGACCCGGCTCGGCATCGACGTACCTCCCGCCCTGCGGTTCGACGTGAAACTCCAGCGTCCGGACACGCTGTACCTCGTCATCCCGCCCGTATCCTCCGACGACGTCGGCGGCGAGAACGTCGTGAACCAGATGGACTTGTGGCGCAGCGGCGACCAGTTCGTCTGGATCCTGCCCCAGGACGCGAAGACGGCACTGCTGGGGATGCGCGAGCAGTACCGCAATCGTGGCGGCGGGGAGGGCCGATGAGCGGTGCCGATCGTTTCACCGAGCACTACCGGCTGCTCAGCACCGACCCGGCGATGAGGGCAGCGCTGCTGGCCGACCCCAAGGCGGCGCTCGCCGCCTACTTCGGCTCCGTCGTCGACGGCGCGTACCGCATCGAGGTCATCGAGCAACGAGCGGACACGATCACCGCGGTCATCCCGGCTCCCCCCGAGCCGGGCGTCAACCCGGCCGCCCGACTGGCCGACGTATCCGGACGGATCTACGACATGCTGCACAGCAGCGGCATCGGCGGCTACCTGATCCCCGACGAGGCACTCACCTGGGTGCTGCGGGACATGCGAGCGCTCTGGGCGGGAGGGGATGCCGCCGATGACGCCGACAGTTCCACCCCGGGCAGCTGATCATGCCGGGCACGCACTGTGCTCCGTACCGCGGGAGAGGAAAGTGGCGTGAAGGTACGCGACGCGTTTTTCGAGGTGCTCCGGAGCCACGGCATCACCACCGTCTTCGGCAATCCCGGCTCGAACGAGCTGCCGCTGCTGCGTGACTTCCCCGACGACTTCCGCTACGTCCTCGCACTGCACGAGGGCGCGGCGATCGCGATGGCGGACGGCTACGCCCTGGCGACCGGCCGACCCTCATTGGTCAACCTGCACGCCGCGGCCGGCACCGGCAACGCCATGGGGAACTTGACCAACACCCAGTCCGGCCACGTGCCCGTGGTCGTCACCTCCGGACAGCAGGCCCGACGCTACACCGCCCTGAACGCGCTGCTCACAAACGTCGACGCCACGGCACTGGCCGACCCGCTGGTGAAATGGAGCTGCGAACCCCTGCGCCCCGAGGACGTACCCCAGGCGCTCTCGCAGGGCATCCTGCTGGCAGGATCCGCCCCCGCCGGCCCCGTCTACCTCTCGCTGCCCCTGGACGACTGGGATCACCAGGCGGATCCCGGCGCACTGAAGCACCTCAAGGCCCGCACCGTGCAAGGCGACCCGGTCGTCTCCGAACTTGCCCTCGACCTACTGCGCCGCCGGCTCACCGGCGCGGCCAACCCGGTCATGGTCGTCGGGCCCGGCATCGACGACGCCACCGGATGGGACGGAGCCTGTCGGCTCGCCGACCGGCTCGCCCTTCCCGTATTCGTGGCGCCGAGCCCGTCCCGCTGCCCTTTTCCCACCCGGCACCCCGCCTATCGCGGTGTCCTGCCCTCGCACATCCCCGGGGTCGCACGCCACTTCGACGGACACGATCTCGTGGTCGCCTTCGGCGCGGCGATCTTCCGCTACCACGAATTCGAGGAAGGCGACTACCTGCCTCCAGGCACCGAGCTGTGGGCCGTGACCTCCAATCCCGACGAAGCCACCCGAGCCCCGTTCGGCCAGGTCCTGGTCGGCAACCCCTCCGACGCCCTGGCCCGCCTCGCCGAGACCGTCCCCGCCCGCCACCGACCGCCACCACCAC
This sequence comes from Streptomyces sp. NPDC044704, assembly GCF_056433525.1. Taxonomy (NCBI): domain Bacteria; kingdom Bacillati; phylum Actinomycetota; class Actinomycetes; order Kitasatosporales; family Streptomycetaceae; genus Streptomyces; species Streptomyces sp. NPDC044704. The sequence continues at coordinate 22,120 of NZ_JBWKGY010000019.1, read as the reverse complement.
AACTCGAACGAACCAGCCGCCTGAACGAGGCCGGCCCGGCATTCAGCGCGGAGGCGATCGTCGACGCCCTCGACGCGGCCAAGGAAGAGAGCACCGTTCTCGCCCACGAATGGACGTCGGTCGACACCACCTGGGACCGCTTCGACATCTCACGACCGGGAAGCTTGTACTTTCCGGCATCCGGAGGCCTTGGCTGGGGCCTGCCGGCAGCCATCGGCCTCCAGCTGGGCGATCCCTCGCGCCGCGTACTGGCCATGCTCGGTGACGGCGCCCTGCACTACACAGTCAGTGCGCTGTGGACGGCAGCCCGATACCGCGTCCCCGTGGTCTTCGTCGTCGCCCGCAACGGCGAGTACGGGGCGCTCAAGAAATTCACCCAGGTCATGCAGGCGCCAGGCGTGCCTGGCCTCGAACTGCCCGGCATCGACATCACCGGCATCGCCTCCGCATACGGCATTTCCGCCACCCGCGTCGACACCCTCGCCGGACTGACAGCGGCGGTGACAGCCGCGCTGGCCACGGACGAACCACACCTGATCGAGGTACCCCAGCAGCCGCTGACCGCCAGCTGATCGGCAGCCGGACCCGAACGGCCCCGCCGCCGTTGAACCCGGCATGGCCACAACGATGCGGCTCACGCCCGTCAATGGCGTGGGCCACCCCAGGAGCGAAACGGTTCTGCGCCCCGGACTGAAGCCGATCTTCACCGAGCTCGCCAAGTAATGGGAAAGTGCCGGCCGCCTGGTACCAGGCGGCGCGGATGAGGAGTGGACGATCCTCGCCCGCCCGCTACCCCTGGCCCAGACGCTGACCCCACCTCAAGACTTCCGCGGCGGCTCGCCACCGCGCTCCCCGGGCTGTCGGGCCGGCACCGTGGTTGGGCCCCGGTCCGACAGCCCCACCACTCCGGGTCCGCACGGCACAGCTCCGACACCACGAAGGCCCCGATCGCTCGGGAAGATCAGGGACCTTCGTGGTGTAGGGGAAACTGGCACGACTCCGACACCACGCAGCAATCGGAGCCGCGGACCGCAGGCCCAACGTGGGGGTCCGGCCCCGTGCGGCCGCGGCGCCTCGCCCCCCGCGCCGACCGACCCGGACCTGCTGAGCGCGGACATCCGCCTTCGTCGCAGCTTCGGGAGAACAGGGCCAGAGCCAGGTTGTCGCCCAGTCGGGTCAGGCTGCTGGACCCGGTTTCGTCTGGGCCGGAAGGCCCGGGGCCGGAGGGGTCAATGAAGGCAGTGGACCGTTCGGCCCCTGCCCAGCGCTGGGGGCCCGCGCGATGCTGGGGAGGTGGAGGGCTCGATGCTTGCGCCGGACCCGTGCAGCCCTCCGGGCGCAGCAGGACGCCTGTCTTTGCAGCCGCCGCCGAGGGGCCTCGCGGGCGTGACGTGGTCTCATCCTGGGGAGCAGTACCGTGGGAGTTTGGATCTTCGTTCTGATCGTCGTGGCCGTGGTGGCCCTGGTGGGGCTGGCGATGGCCATCAAGATCGTCAGGCAGTACGAGAAAGGGGTGCTGTTCCGGTTCGGCCGGCTGATCGGCACCCGGGAACCGGGTCTGCGGCTGATCGTGCCGTTCGTGGATGTCCTGCACCGGGTGTCGTTGCGGATCGTCACCATGCCCATCCAGTCCCAGGGCATCATCACCCGGGACAACGTCAGCGTCGACGTCTCCGCGGTCGCCTACTTCCGCGTCGTCGACGCCGTGAAGTCGGTCATCGCCGTCGAGAACGTGGGCGCGGCCATCAACCAGATCGCGCAGACCACCCTGCGGAAGGTCGTCGGCCAGCACACCCTCGACGAAACCCTGTCGGAGACCGACCGCATCAACATCGACATCCGCGAGATCCTCGACATCACCACCACCGACTGGGGCGTGGAAGTCACGCTGGTCGAGCTGAAGGACATCCAGCTGCCCGACAGCATGAAGCGCGCCATGGCCCGCCAGGCAGAAGCCGAACGCGAAAAGAGGGCCAAGATCATCAGTGCCGAGGGTGAATCGATGGCTGCCGCAGCACTCGGCGACGCATCCGACACCATGATGGCTCACCCGCTCGCCCTGCAACTACGCAATCTGCAGAGCCTGGTGGAGATCGGAGTGGACAAGAACAGCACCGTCGTCTTCCCCGCACCTCTCATGAGCACCATCGGCGAACTCGGCACCTTCCTCGCCCGCGAATCGGCCGCCGCCGCACAGCAGGGCAACGCCGTGGTGGACCTCGGCAAGGCCCCGGCTGTCCCGCTGCGTACGAACGGATCCGCCAAGACCCCGTAACCAGCCGGCACCCTGGCCGGACCGCAGCGGCCGGGGTCGCGCTGACCGCATGAGGAGGCCCTGAGGCCGCCGCAGGGGGACCGAGCCCAACCGGCCGTTCGAAATATGTGCGATTTTCGTCGGATGCATGACTTACCTGGCGGTATCCCGTCACAACCGTGCAATCGCAGGTCAGATGCGGCTACACCCGCCGGTCCTCCGGGCCCGGGAGGCGGACTGGGTCCTATGCCCAGGTTGTCGGGTGGTGGCCTGCGGTGGGAGATCGATGGAGGATGGAAACAGCCCACGGTGGGCAGACAGGCGCGCTCCCTTGCCTCATCCCGCCCCGGCGCCGTCACGGCAAGCCTGCCGCTCGCGGATCGCACGCCTACCGGGCGCACGAGACCAGGCGAGACGCCATGGCCAGCATCCATGCGGTGATCCATTGCGACGGGCATCTGGAGTTCCGAGAGGGCACCCCGGGCCCGGTGGACGAGGGCGGCCGCCCGCTGCACGCCGACACCTTCATCATCCAGCGTGCCGGCTGGGGCGGTCCCGGCCTTCACGGCGACACGGGCCCCGCCCACGACCTCGTCGCCGCAAGACTGTTCAACGGCACCGCCACCTCGGTCGTGTCCGCGCTGGGAGGTCCCGAGCAGAGCATCCTCGGCAGCCTGGTCATCGGCGGCGACCATGACCAGCCCGGCCATGGAGCAACCGTGCCCTGCGGCCTCACCACCGCACAACAGCACCTCATACGGGACGTGCACGGGGTCGTCCTCAGAAATGCCCACGCAGACTGCCACGGGGACGGGAGCTGACCTGCCCGCCCGGCCGCACTGCTGACGCCGAGCCCTCGTGCGAGAACGACCAGAGACCATGATCAACGGCTTAGCGTTAACCCCTGCACCGATGTTCCCCGAGGCCGGTGCCCCCTGCGGATCTAGGTCGTGGGTCTGCCTCGCGGGAAGATCGGGTGGGATGGGGTGTGGTGAGGAGCGCACCTGCCCTGTCGGTGTCCTTCCTACCCCGGGGTGCTGTCGGCCGGGCATCGGCCGCCGTCACACGTCGCCTCCACGCAGGCGCGGTCGGCAGCATCCGCCTTCCCGAGGTACCGGGCGTCCACCGCCGACATCCGAGTGGTCTTCAGCCGGCCAGGGCGACGAGCCTTCCGTATTCCAGATGGTCTGTCCGCCTGGCGGTGAGGTGGACGTGAACGTCGGAGAGGTGCTCCTTCAGGGCGGTGTACCCGGCCGCGTACGTCTCCTCCTACTCGCCAGCATCCGGCGGCATCCAGAAGATCAGGAGCTGTTCGTTCCTTCGCGTGCCCTCTGGGCTCGCGAAGGACAGCTGGTGGACGACCAGTCGCGGCTCGTTCGCGGGCATGGCCTGCACCAGCTCGTCGTGCGTCAGGTTGCCCTCGACGTCGGGAACCAGAACACCTGCCGCGCATCGCAGGATCACGGTGTTGATCTCCCGCGTCCCCCTCAAGCCGTGCAGGGCGGCGAGGCAGCCTTCCGAAAGGCCGATCGGGGTGTTCAAGTCTCACCTCGGTGGTGGTCAGGACCTGGGCATCACGGTGCGGCAGCCGAGCTGTCGGAGCGGCCCGGCCGGGGGATGGCCAGCTCGACGAGGAGAGCACGGGTGACCACGAAGCCGCTGCTCCCGGCCCGATGCGGACCGGCGCCCCCTTGTCAGGTGCGGATGCGGCTGTTGGTGCCGTCGTGGTGGTCGGCGTGTTCGTCGTCGAACCAGTAGTCACCAGCGGCGAGGTAGCGGAAGGAGTGTGCGCTGTTGGTGGGGAGAGTGACGCTCGCTGCGCGGGTGCCGTCGCCGCGGGGTTCGAGGGGGTGGGCGGCGGGGTCCCAGTGGTTGAAGTCCCCGACCACACTGACCGGTCCCTCGGGGGTCTTCTCGGGCAGGACGAAGGTGACCTGGGTCTTGCCCTTGAGCCGCTTGCGTTCCAGCACAGGTGATCTCCGTTGTAGAAGGCCGGGCCCGTGCAGCCTCGCCTGCGCCCGCGCCGACCGCGGGCCTGCCGGGCGGCGTGCCGTGCGTACATCACCCGACCGGAAGCTGGGGACGGAAAGGGAGAGGCTGCGAGGGAACGGCGGGCCGAGGATGCCCGCGCCCGGGGCGGGGCCCGGCCGGGGTGGCTTCAGCCGGCCGGGCCCAGCCGTGCGTGGACCTCTCGTCGCCCTGTCACCGTGCCATGGCCGACCGTGAGCCGCCCGGTGTGTGGGTCCGTGTGGGGGGCCCATCGCCGGATGCCGACCGCCCCGGTCAGCTGTCGATGATCGGGAAGAGCGTGTCGGCGCCGGTCGTCTCGAGCAGGCGCCGGAACTGGGGCTGCGGGTTGCGGGTAGCGCAGGATGATGCGCCGGTCGTGTTCCGTCGCGGTGTGCAGCGCGTGGATGAGGGCATTAAGGCCGGAGGAGTCGCAGAACGACAGGCCGGACAGGTCGACGACGATCTCGTCCGAGCCGCACGGCCGGGTGATCGCCGCGTGCAGCGCGTCGCGCAGCATCGGCGCCCGGTCGATGTCCATCTCGCCGCCCACGTGTACGACACGGCGCCGATCGTCACCGTTCACCCGCGACCCCTCACCTCTCTCAAGATCTTCTCCGCCGCCCATGATGAGGCAGGCCGGGTGTGAAGGGGGCCTAAGAAGTCGTCTCGATTGGCGTTCAACGCTCTGTGACACCGGAACGGGCTGTTGGCGGACAATCCACGTGCACTGGTTGATCAAGTTGCGGAACACTGTGCGGATGAGCTCCGCAGCCTCCCAGACCTCGCAGGAACGAGCCCTTCGACATGTCGCGGAACTGGCATCGGGCCCTCCGATGGACCCGACGCTGCGGGTGACTCTCAACTTCCACCCGGACCGTCTGCTGCACGGCAAGCCGATCCTGGACACCATGGGCGAGGACGGCGTCTACCGCTCGCAGTTCGTCACGGGGACCAGCAACGGCGGACTGACGGCGCATCCAGGCGGCGACCGGTCGCGCTGGGAGAGCCGGATTTTCGCCGGGGCGTACGACAAAGCCCCTGCTCATGAGCGGCCCGTCTACGGGTCGTTGAACTTCCGTCGAAAGCCGGTCGGTGGGGCGCCGCGGTTCGGCTCAGCCCACTTTCGGCTGGCTGCCGAGACGCTGGCGCGGACCACGTTCTGCTACCCGGACAGTTTCCTTGAACCTTCGGACTTCGGTGTTGCGGACCGCATGGGGCTCCTCGAGCTTGCCCTCGCCGATCGTCAGGACGAGCTTGACGACTACATCGAGGCGCAGGTGCACGGGCCGGTCCGGCCGGACTGCCATGTGGAGGCGCTGGTCCTGGACCCCTGCTACCGAGGCACGACGGTCGAGGCCGCGGCTCTGCGCCTCGGTTGCCCGGTGGAGTGGCACCCCGGCTTCCGGCTCAGGGTTGAAGAACTCCGACGTCACCCCGGCTACCGCGGCCAGGAACACGTCGACTTGGGCACGCAGATCGCGGTCGACGGCGTGCTCGATCCTCGGATCGTCGGAGATGCCGCACGTGCCGGCCGCTATGACCCCCAGGCGGTCAAGAAGGTGTGGCACTACCTGGCGCGATTCGGGGCGCCCTGGAATGACGCTGCCGATTCGGTGAGTCCGGAACTGGTGGAGGGGGCTGTACTCGATGGCCTTCGTTGAGGGGCTGGTGCCGGAGGGGCTGTGGGAGCTGTTCCGGGCTGTGAGACCGTCGATCCCCACGAGGCCGCAAGGTGGTGGCCGTCGGCGAGTCGATGATCGCGCGGTGCTCGCCGCGATCATCTTTGTCGCCACCTCAGGGTGCACCTGGCGGCAGCTGCCGCCGGTCTTCGGGGCCTCATGGCAGACGGTCCACCGGCGGTTCTCCGAGTGGACCGCTGCGCGGGTGTGGGCGAAGCTCCACCGTCTCGTGCTGGACGAGCTCGGCGCCCGCGGGGAGCTGGACTGGTCGAGGTGCGCGATCGACTCCGTGAACATGCGAGCCCTCAAAGGGGGGAGCTGACAGGCCCGAATCCTGTCGATCGCGGCAAGAAGGGCTCGAAGATCCACTTGATTACGGAACGGACGGGTCTGCCCCTCTCTATCGGCATCTCCGCCGCCAACACCCACGACAGCCAGGGTCTTGAACTCCTCGTCCGGGGCATACCGCCCATCCGCTCCCGCCGAGGGCCGCGTCGCCGCCGTCCCGCCAAACTGCACGGCGACAAGGGCTATGACTACGACCGCCTGCGGAAATGGCTCCGCTCTCGGAACATCACGCCACGTATCGCACGCAGGGGAATCGAGTCCTCCCAGCGTCTCGGTCGTCACCGTTGGACCGTGGAGAGAACGGTGGCCTGGCTGTCTGGGTGCCGTCGTCTCCACCGCCGCTACGAACGCAAGGCCGAACACTTCCTCGCATTCGCCGGCATCGCCGCCACCCTCATCTGCTACAGGAGATTGACCAACTGAGACGATCTCTAAAACAGGACGGAGGCCGGGCTTCCCCGACCTCGTGTGCAGGTCCGCCTGCCCTTCGCCGACCCCGACCGCGCCGACGGCGAGCTTTCACTCGTCGCGCGGTTGTGGCGCGGGCACCGTGGCCGACACTGTCCGGCTAGCGTCTTGGGATGGTCGAGGAGAACGCTTCGGTGCTGGTCGACGTCCGGAAGTACGACGGCAGTCTGAGCGCGCGGTGGACAGCTGTCCGGCTGGGTGAGGACGAGCACGGGGTGTGGCTGGGTACGGCTCAGGGTGTTCCCGTCAGTTCGTCGACGGGCGAGGAGCCGAGCCGGTTCGCGTACGTGGTGCTGGTCCCGCGCGGTGGGTGGTGGACGGCCACGTTCTGTGCCGACCCGGGTCCGGAGGTGTACTGCGACGTGTGCACGGTTCCGGATTGGAACGCGGACGGGACCGTCGTGAGCATGGTGGACCTCGATCTCGACGTCGTACGACCTCGGGGTGGCGGGGCCCATGTCGAGGACGAGGATCAGTTCGCCGAACGGCGGATGCGCTACGGCTACCCCGACAGCGTCGTCGAGGCGGCCCGGCAGACCTGCGAGTGGTTGATGGAGAAGGTCCGTCGCGAAGGCGATGGTGGTGGCGACGAACCCTTCGCCTCGGCGTACCGCTACTGGCTCGGCCTTGTCGGATAGGTCCGCGTCAGCGACTCCCGCTTCGGATGCGCAACGGGGTATTCGCCCTGTCCCTTTTGGCGCTGGTGGCGAGGGTGGCGGGTCGGATGGTGCCGGGGCCGTAGCGGGCGCGGGCTCGGTCGGTGACCGCTTCGATGGCCAGGGCGCGGTCGTCGCCGGGGTCGAGGGTGAGTTGTTGGGTGGCTTCGCTCGCCGGTCGGAGGTCGTGTGCGCGCAGGCTGATGGTGCGCACGCGGGCGCGCTGGAGGGCGAGCAGGTCGTAGAGCTCGTAGGCGGTGGTGGCAATCGGCCTGGTGTGGGCGGTGGCTTCGGTGAGAGTGCGGCTGCGGGTGCTGGTGCTGTGGTCGGCGTAGCGGACGGACAGGGCCAGTCCGCCCGCGGCTTGCTGCCCGTCGCGCAGGCGGGCGGCGACCTCTTCGGCCAGATCGAGCAGGGTCCGGCGATGTTCGGCCGGGTCCAGGACGTCGTGCTCGAAGGCCCGGTCGGCGCCAAGGGACTTCGCGATCGGCTGCGTCTGGACGGTGCGCGGGTCCTGTCCGTGGGCGTGGGCGTGCAGGGCGCGGCCGGCGGAGGCGCCCAAGAGCCGGACGAGGGTCGGCATGGGGGTCTCGGCGACGTCCCCAATGGTGTGCAGGCCGTACGTGTGCAGCCTGGCCGCGGTCGCCGGGCCGACGCCGTAGAGGGCAGCGACCGGCCGCGGCCGCAGCCACCGCTCGGCATCCTTGGCGTCGATCACGGTGGTCCTGCCGGGCGGGGTGGCCGCGGCTGCCATCGTGGCCAGCATCCGGTTCGGGGCCACAGCGCACGTGGTCTGCACACCGTGCAGGGCCATCGTGCGCAGCCTGAGGAGGGCAGCCACCTGTTCCGGGGTGCGTTGCCAGTAGCGGAGCGCGCCGGTGATGTCGAGGTGCGCGGCGTCCGGCTCCATCGCCTGCACGCGCGGGGTGATCCCTTCGGCGACGGCCAGGAGCTGCGCGTACAGGTCCGCGTCGTCGCTGCGGGGAAGGTGCCAGTGGGCGTGGAGGATGCGGCGTTCCGTCATGGCGATCATCACCCGGCGCTTCCGGGGCTGGTGTAGCCGAGGCTCTTGAGGTCGGCGGCGCGGGTGCCGGCGGGCTGGAGGTCGGCGTACGGATGGAGCTTGGCGCCGGTGGTTCCGTTGGCCAGGGTGCGCGCGGGGGCGCCGCTCTGCGCGGGGGTGGGGGCGAGCCGGCTCTGGCCGAGGAGGCCGAGGACGGCTGCGGGGCCGTGGTCGCGACGGGCGGCGGCGAGTTCTTCCAGGTCCCACACCATCTGCCCGACGACGGTGCGCCGTGGCCCGCGCGCCTCGACGGTGCCGCGGACGAGCAGGAGCGCGGAGTGGAAGACGGTGTGGGCGACGGCGTCGTGGCTGTCTTCGAAGAACGCGATGTCGACGAGCCCGAAGCCGTCCTCCAGGGTCACGAAGATGACGCGCTTGCCCGACGGGATGGGTGGGGTCTGGGTGGAGGCGCGCACGCCCGCGACCAGGACCTGCTGTCCGGGGTGCATGGTCTTGAGGTGGGCGGCGTCGGTGGCGCCGATCTCGCGCAGCAGCCGGTGGTGGTGGGTCATCAGGTGCTGGGACACGTCGATCTTCAGCACGTCGATCTCGGCGCTGAGTGCCTCGCGACTGGTCATCTCCGGCAGGCCGGACGGTTCGGCGGTGACGAGTTCCCCGCCGAGGGGGAGCTGGCCGTCGGCGGGCCGGGCGCGGGTGTGGGCATGGAGCTCGGCGGTCTGGAGGAGGAGGTCGCGTCGGGTGAGGGGTCCACGCAGAGGGTCGAGGGCGCCGATCTTGATGAGGCGTTCGGCGATCGGCAGGGCGGGTCGGGCGCGCTGCCAGAAGTCCTGGAGGCTGTTGTAGGGCTGGCCGGACGTGATCCGGGCGACCTGGTCCTCGCTGATCCCCTGCACCGACGACATCGAGAGCCGCACTCCCCACACCCCGCCCTGCGTCTGCTCGATGCGGTAGTCGGCGGCGGAGCGGTTGATGTCGACGTTCAGGACGGGCACGTGGTGGCGGCGGGCGTCGGAGACGATCACGCGTGGCGGCCACATGCCGGGATCGTGTTCCAGCAGGCCCGCGTACAGGGCGGCCGGATGGTGGGCCTTGAGCCAGGCCGACTGGAGCGCGGGCACGGCGAAGGCGACGGCGTGCGCGCGGCAGAAGCCGTAGGCGCCGAAGCCCTTGATGATCTCCCAGACCTCGCCGAGGACAGCGGGGGCGTAGCCGCGGTGGCCGGCCTCGCGTTTGAACCAGTCCTCCACCGCGGGCAGGCGGCCGGAGTCTGCGAGCGCGCGGCGGGCGACCTCGGCGAGAGCGCGGTCGCAGCCGGTCAGGACGGCGAACATGTCGATGATCTGCTCGTGCCAGATCGTCACCCCGTAGGTCGAGGACAGGACCGGGATCAGGTCGGGGTGCGGGTACTGGGGGGCGGCGCCGTGGCGGGCTGCGATGTAGAGGGCGGGCATGCCGCCCTTGACCGGGCCGGGGCGGAAGAGGCTGATGTCGGCGATGACGTCCTGGACGTCGCGCGGCTGGAGCCGGCCGACCAGGTCCTGCTGGCCGGGCGACTCCAGCTGGAACATCCCGACGGTGTCGCTCTTGCGGATGAGTTCGAAGGCGCCGGGGTCGCCGAGGGGGACGTGGTCGGGGTTGTCGAGGTCGATCTGCTGGCCGGAGGTCCGGCGGATCTCCTTGACGGCGTGCGCCATCGCGGACTGCATCCGCACGCCGAGGACATCGAGCTTGAGCAGGCCGAGGTCCTCGACGTCCTCCTTGTCGGCCTGCACCATCGGGTACTGGCCGCCCGGGGTCGGCTGCACCGGCAACCGGTCCAGCAGCGTCGAGTCGGACAGGATCACCCCGCACGGATGCATCGCAATCCCCCGAGGCAGCGCGTCCAGGCCCGCGGCGAGTTCCCACAGCGAACCGAACGAGTCTGCCTCGGCAGCGAGCTGCTTCAGCTCCGGGAGCGTGGTGAGTGCGTCGCGGATGTCGCAGGCCCGGATGTGCGGGAACGACTTCGCGATCCGGTCGACGACCTGCGGCGCGATGCCGAGGGCGAGGCCGGTGTCCCTCAGGGCGTGCCGGGCCCGGTAGGTCTCCGGCATCCCAGTCACCGCGACCCGCTCGAGCCCGAACCGCTCGATGATCCGGTCGTAGACCTCGAGGCGGCGCGCGGACTCCACGTCGACGTCGATGTCCGGCAGTGACGACCTGCGCACCGACAGGAAGCGTTCGAAGAGCAGGTCGTGGTCGAGCGGGTTCGCGGTGGCCACGAACAGGGCGTGGTTGACCATCGAGCCGGCGCCCGACCCGCGTGCCGCGACCCGGATGCCCATCGCGCGGACGTCGGCGACGACCTGGGCGACCGCCAGGAAGTACGCCTCGTACTCCAGCTTGCCGATCACCTTGAGCTCGTACTCCAGCTGCTCGACCGCCCGCCGGTCTCCGTCCAGGCCGCGCGCGAACATGCCCGCCTCGCACCGCTGCCGCAGCAGCCGCAACGCGCCGCCCGGCCCCGGCTCGGCTCCCACCACTTCCGGCTCGGGGAAGTGCGGCCGGCCCAGCCCCAGGTCGGCCACCGGATCGACCACACACTCCTCACCGGAGAGCAGGGTCTCCGCGAGCAGCGCGGCCGCGCGGCCCGGGCCGCCGCCGGACGCCTCCGCGATCCGCTCCGCGGCCGACGCCATGCTGGCGCGGTCCTTCAGCCAGCGATCACCGCAGTCCAGCCGGCTGCGGTCGATCGGCCGCAGCAGCCGGGCGGCGTCGAGCACGTCGGCGATGCGGTGCTGGGCAGGGTCGGCGTAGCGGACCGCGTTGGTCAGCACCGCTCGGATCCCCAGCTGGTCGGCAAGGCCGAGTGTGCGCGCGGCCAGCCGCAGCGAGCCCGGTCCCGTACCGGGCACACCCCACCACACCGTCTCCAGCCTCAGGTTCCCGCCGGCCATCTCACGCCAGGGCGCCAGCAGTTGCTCAGCCAGGTCAGGACGCCCGCCCGACAGTGCGCGCACTGGCTCCGATACCGGCCCGAGCAGAACCAGCAGCCCCTCGTCCGCGTACCGGGCGAGCGTCTCCCACGACACCACCGGCGGGCCGCCGGCAGCCGCAGCATGCGCGGCCGACAGCAGACGGCACAGCCGCCCCCATCCTGTGGCGCTCATCGCCAGCAGGGTGATCCGCAGCGGCGGCTCCACCACATGCGCGCCACCGCGCACCGGGGTACGAGGGCGGGCCGTGGACGTGAGGGGAGCCGGTGAGCGGGGGGCGACGGCGACATCGACGCCGAAGAGGGGACGGATCCCGGCGCCCGTGGCCGCCTTGGCGAACCGGACGGCGCCGGTCACGGTGTCGCGGTCGGTCAGCGCGAGCGTGCCGATCCCGCGCTCCGCTGCTCGGCGTACCAGGTCGCGGGGATGGGAGGCGCCGTAGCGGGCGGAGTAGCCGCTCGCGACGTGGAGATGGCAGCCGTTGGTCATGACCCACCTCCCTACGATCGAATGGAACAGTTTCAGCCACTTTGGCCGGAATCTCTCCCTCCAAGATATCGAACTAAAATCGAACAAGGCGAACCGGTTACTCCGAAGTAGGGATGCGATCACCGGACGGACGTCGTCAGCTGGAAGGACGAGGGACCGACTGGAGGAGGTGGCGCCCGTGGCTCGTCCCGTATGGGCCGGAAACCTGTCGTTCGGGCTGTCCCGTTGACTGAACTAGGGAACGTGTATTAGCAGGTCAGGACGGGTTTCTGCTAGCTTCCCGGCCATGCTTGAGACGGGTGGTTCTGCCCGGGATCTGGTCAGCTTCGTGCTGCCGGAATCGGGTGGGTTGGCGGTATCGGCGGATCCGGCGCGGCCGTACGTGTTGCTGGACGCGTCCGGGGCCGTGGTGGAGCCAGTGGAGCGGTTCTTCGATGAGCTCCAAGCCTGTGGGCGGCCACCGACGACGATGCGGTCGTACGGGATGGACCTGCTGAGGTGGTGGCGGTTCCTGGCCGGCTGGGGGCTGGCGTGGGATCGGGTGACGCGGGCGGATGCCCGGGACTTTGCCCGGTGGATGCAGGTAGCGCCGAAGCCAATCCGCGTCCACTGGCGCCAGCGGTCCCAGGGCTCTTCGACTCCGCCTCCGGCACGCCCTCTGGCCGGCTTGCCGAACACGGTGACCGGCCGAGCGGCGCCGGGAGCGATGTACTCGGCCAGGACGCGGGTCCACAGCGAGACGGTGCTGAGGTCGTTCTACGCCTTTCACCTGGAGGAGGGGAAGGGCCCGATCATCAACCCGTTTCCCGAGGGCCGGGACCGCCGCCGCCCATCAGGTGCAGGGCGCTCCTTCCGAGTGCCGAGCGGTGGCCGCTACCGGCCCTCCGTCCCCACTCGGTCGCCGCGGCGGATCCCGGATCACCGGTTCAACGAGCTGTTCGCTGCTCTGAAGTACAACCGGGACCGGGCGTTGCTGGCGTTCTGGGTCTCCAACGGCGCCCGAGCAGAGGAGCTGTTGACGAGCCGACAGCGGGATCCCCTGCCCGGTGATCAGCTGCTGGGGGTGGTCCGGAAGGGCACACGGGCCTATCAGCAGCTTCCGTCGTCCGTAGACGCTTTCGTGTGGCTGAGGCTCTATCAGGAGGAGTCGTGGAGGGCAGGGACGCCACGGGACCTGGCGGCGCCGTTGTGGTGGACGCTGCGGAGGCCGTTTCGGCCGCTGAACTATCACGCCGCCCGAGCGATGCTGAACCGGGCCAACGCCCTGCTGGGGGCGAACTGGACCCTTCACGACCTGCGGCACACGGCCGCGTACCGGATGGCTCGGGATCCGGAGCTGGCGTTGACGGACGTGCAGTGGGTCCTTGGCCACGCCCACCTGAGCACCACCCAGATCTATCTGAACCCTCGGGAGTTGCATCAGACGGGCGCGAAGTCACAGGTCGGCAGCTCACGGGAGGGACGCGAGGCTCTCAGAAGCTACTGCGCGCTGGCGGTCTGACCAGGCATGTTGCCGAGATGTTCCCATCTGATGCATGATCTGCCCTCCAGAAGGGATGGTCTGGATGGTGCATCAGCGCAAGGTCGCCCTGGCCGGGTCGGCTCACCTAGAGCTCGTCTCCGGTGTGGTCCAGCTGCGTCCCGAGGACGCGATGTTCGATGCGATGCTGCGGGGTTGGCGGGCCCAGCAGAAGGCACGGGGGCTTCAGGACGAGACGGTCGAGGACCGGGAACGGCTCATCCGCCGGTTCCACGAGTTCGCGAACGACTACCCGTGGCAATGGACGCCGGCCCACATGGACGAGTGGTCGGTCTGCCTGACCGGTGAGAAGCATCTGGCGCCGTCCACGATCCGCGGCTACCAGGGCATCGTCCGCCTGTTCAGCGAGTTCGTCATCGACAGCCGGTACGGCTGGGTGCCCGCCTGTGAGGAAGCCTTCGGCGCCTTCCCCGTGGCGATCTGCCACGAGTGGAACACCATCCCCCACCTGCAGGACTACGAGGGCAGTCCGGATGCCCGGCCGTTCACGCGTGAAGAGCTGCAGCGTTTCCTTGACTACGCCGACGACCAGGTCGACCGCGCAGTGCGCGCGAAGCGCAAGGGCGCCCTGGCCGCCTACCGGGACGCCACCCTCTTCAAGGTCATCTACGGCTGGGGACTGCGACGGACCGAGACGTCCAAGCTCGACGTCGTCGACTTCGGGCGGAACCCGCAGGCTCCGCAGTTCGGCCGGTACGGCACCCTCAACGTCCGCTACGGCAAGGCCAAGAAGGGCCAGCAGCCCAGGCGCCGGAACGTGCTGTCGGTGATGGACTGGGCCGTCGAGGCGGTCGCTGACTACGTCGAGAACGTCCGGCCGCGGTTCGGGTTCCCCGACCATCCGGCCCTGTGGATCACCGAGCGTGGTGGACGCCTCCAGCCCGGCTCCATCAACGACCGGTTCGAGGCATACCGCGATGCCCTAAAACTCCCAAAGGACTTGGTCCCGCACTCAATCAGACATTCGCACGTCACCCACCTGACCGAGGACGGAGTGGACCGGCGGTTCATCCAGCAGCAGGTCGGCCACGAGTGCGACAGCTCCACGGCGATCTACACCCACGTCAGCGACGACTTCATGAACACTGCCCTGCACAAGGCACTGGCCCCGGCGTTCGCTGGGGTTTGACGGGAAGGACCCTGACGATGACCGCCAAGCTCGACTACCGCTGGCACCTGCGCAAGGTGATGGCGGACCGCGGGATGTTCTCCACCACCGACCTCATCCCGCCGCTGGCCGAACGGGGCATCACCTTGTCGACGAGCCAGGTCTACCGGCTCGTGGTCGAGCGGCCCGAGCGGCTGAGCCTGAAGATCCTCATGGCCCTGCTCGACATCCTGGACTGCCACATGGACGACCTCGTCGAGCCGATCGCCTCGGCCACCGCAGTGAAGAGGCCGAAGAAGGCCGCGGCCGCGGGCACCGCACCGCCCGCAGCGGACGGGCTCGGTGACCTGCGGCCCAAGCGGGCCAGGATCAGGGGTGTCGACCTGCCATGACCACCACCGACCAGCCGGCCCGCGCGGTCACGGACCCCGTCGGCCTGATCACGGACCTGATCACCCGCATCGAGAAGGACCTCGACCCCGCGGCCGTCCGGGACGTGGTCCGCAGTGTTGCCGGTGGCCGCGCGAAGTCGCGCCGGCTCGCCGAGGCCCTGGCGGCCCGGCCCGAGGTCCTGTCCGACGGCAGCTCTCCGGCGCCCCGGGCCATCGGCGACCTGCTGATCGCGCTCCGCAAGGCCGGAGCCACGACGATCTCGCCGCCGGTCTGCCGCGATTGCGGCAAGCACCTGCGGACCTTCCAGCGCCGAGGCCAGGACTGGTACTGCGGGGTCTGCAACCAGGACACCGCCGAGTGCGCCGGCTGCGGAAACCCCCGCCGCCTTCACTCGCGTGACCGGGCCGGCCGACCGCGCTGTTCGATGTGTCCGGACGCCGACCCACGCGACCCGGTCGACGTCATCCACGAGGTGATCACCACGATCAGTCCGGCCGCCGACCGCGAGATTGTCGCCGACGCGGTCCGCCGGTCCGCTCCGCGGCCCTCCTACCAGCAGAAACTGGCCTGGACCTTGGAGAGCAACCCCCGTCTGCTGACCGGCGAGGGACACCTGGCTACCCTTCGCGCCATCCCGCGCTTCATCGACCTGTTGCACGCCGCCGATGTCGTCGGCATCGTCCAGCCGGCCTGCCCACGCTGCCGACGCGTCGTCCGCATCGACAAGCCCCTCGACGGGCAGCGGGTCTGCCGCAACTGCATCGCCAAGTCCCGCATCGAGGAGTGCTCGCGCTGCGGCGCCCGGCGCGAGCCAGCCACGCGCGATGCGGAGGGGAGGCCACTGTGTCCGCACTGCCTGATCACGGACCCGGCCAACCTAGAGGCCTGCATCGTCTGCGGCAAGCGGCGCATGGTCTGCACCCGTACTCCCGACGGGCCGATCTGCCCGAACTGCCGTCCTCTGCCCTCCCTGGTCTGCACGATCTGCGGCCGGACGGCCCCCTGCATGCTCTCGAAGCTGACCGGGCAGCCCCGCTGCGGTCGTTGCGACCAACGAGAAGTGCACTGCACCGTCTGCGGACGCTTCCGGGACATCCACTCCGGCACCACCGACGCCCCTGTCTGCGGGCCCTGCACGAAGCAGGACGCCGAACTCTGGCGCCCCTGCCCGACCTGCGGCGAGGCCGAACGGCTGACCGCACCTGGCCCCTGCCGCCGCTGCACGCTCAAGCAACGGCTCGACGACCTCCTCACCGACGACACCGGCACCATCCCGCCCAAGCTGAAGGCCCTCCACGACGCCCTGGCCGACACCCAGCGGACGGCGACGGCCATGAGCTGGCTTTCGAAGGGCATCGTCTCCACCGTCCTGTCCGACCTGGCCTCCGGCCGGCGCCCCCTGACCCACGAGGCCCTGGACGAACTCCCCGACAGCAAGGTCGTCGAGCACATCCGCACCGTCCTCGTGGCCGCCGACGCACTGCCGCCCCGCGACGAGCAGATGGTCCGCCTCGAACGGCACGTGAAGGACCTCGTCGCCTCCCATGCCACCCCCGAGGGCCGGCAGATCTTGCACCGCTACGCGACCTGGCACCTGATCCGCCGGCTTCGCCGCCGAAGCCGCGGCAACGACATCACGCACACCCAGCTCAACGTCGCACGCGTGCACCTGAGGGCCGCCGTCTATCTCCTGGACTGGCTCACGGACCAGAACCTGACGCTGGCCAGCTGCCGCCAGAGCGACCTCGAACGCTGGATGACCCGCGACGAGACCCGACTTCGAAGGGAAGCAGGCCACTTCGTGCGCTGGGCCCTCGCCCAGAAGATTGCCAGCGACCTCAGCTTCCCCGCCGTGAAGTGGAACGGCCCGTCCCAGGCCATGGACGACGACGCCCGCTGGGCCACCGCCCGCCGCCTGCTGCACGACGACACCATCCGGACTGAAGACCGCCTGGCAGGCCTGCTGTTGCTCCTCTATGCCCAGTGGCCGGCGGCCATCTCCCGGCTGACCATCGGTCATATCGAGGAGACGGCGGCGACGGTCCGCATCCGCCTTGGTGCTGTCGCGGTCGCCCTGCCGGGGCCCGTCGCCAAGCTGGCCCTGCAGCAGGTTTCCGCCCGCCGCAGCCACGCGGCCCTGGCCCAGACCGACTCGCCCTGGCTCTTCCCCGGCGGCCAGCCGGGCCGCCCGATCAGCGCCTGGGCCATGGGCGAAAGGCTCCGCAAGCTCGGCATTCGGCTCGCCGAGACCCGATCGACCGCGCTGTTCCAGCTCGCCACCGAGCTGCCCTCCGCGATCCTCGCCCGCACCCTGGGCATCCACATCAGCGTCGCCGTCAAATGGCAGCGGGCCGCTGCCGGCGACTGGGCCGCCTACGCCGCCGACGTCAGCAACCGCACTCGAAAGGCTCCAGCCCCGTGACCTTCCAGGACCATCTCCGCACCCTTGCCGAGCAAGCGATCAGCTCGATCCCGCCTGGCGAGGCAGAGGACATCTACGTCGTCTCGTTCTTCATCGACAACGAGAGGGACGACCCACGACAGCCCACCCTGACCATCGGCTACAACACTGAAGCCCAGTTCCGACGCACCATCGCGGACGCATCCGACGAGGCGGAAGCCCGCTGGAACTACGCCTTCTGGCTGCAGAACGAGCTCACGGTCATCGGTGACCTCACCCGAGACCCCGACGGAGCCACAGCGCGCCACCGGTGGATCAGCGATCTCGGACTTTGGTACGACGAACCGGCCCGCGCCGAGGACTGGACGACAACCGTCGGACCCATGGCCGCGAAGATCGAGGCCAACTTCAACCAGGCATGCGTCCATCTCGCTCGCGACCTCCACAACGATGGCGTCATCAAGAGCGTGATCGGCAAGCCGATCCCGGTGGTCCTCCACGAACTGGAGTACTACGAGGGGATCGCTCGCCGGACCGAGGCGGCCAACCCACCCGGACTCGCCGACGACTTCACGACCTGGGTCCGCACCGGCTGAGGCATTCAGGCGGTTCCAATACCCGACTCCACCATCACCGGCCGGGCGTGACGAGATCGTCGACGCGGTCAGGGCCCATCACCTGCGCCAGGAGCGGCTGGCACGCATCCCCGCGGTACCGGCGGCCGGGTATCGACCCCAGGCTCTCAACGATCTGTTCGGAGGAACGTTGTGACGGCCCGCGTCCGGCACCTGACAGGCACGCCCCTCGCTGGCCCCGGCGAGCGGCTTCCGGTGCCCCAGGCCGCCGGCGGGCCGCTGGAACGGGCCCGCGCCCGGTTTCCCGCCCGCGTGGCGGGCACCCGGTGGCCGATGACGTGCAGCTCTGCGGACGAGGTGCTTGCCGCCCTCCAGCTGCCGCCGTTCACCGGGGCAAGCGTGAACACGTGTTGGTACCGGCTCACGGGGGCACGGGCGATCCTTACCTGGCTGGCCGGGTTCCCCGGGAGCAGCTGGCAGCAGCGGTGGGAGGCCTCCCCGGCGTCGGCGTCCGCGCGCGGATGGGCCGATCGCGGGCACACCTGGGTCTCCTCGGTCACCGAGGTTAAGCGGCGGTCGACCGTCTTGTCGGGTCTGCTGTTCCTGGCCGAAGCCGACGTGCTGCGGCTACCAGTGTCCTGGCTGGCTGGCCACAGCAGCAACCACCTGCGGGACTTCGTCGAGGAGGTCCGCGATCCAGCCGGCTACGCGCGTCTGAAGGCACACGTCGGGCCGAAGCGGTGGCAAGAGCTCGGCGGCGGCAAGGCCCGCCGGGCACTGGCCCGGATCCTCCTGGCCAAGGGCGGAGGCTTGGCGGACATCACGGTCGGCGACGCGATCGAGCACCACACCGTCGTACGGGGCGAGGGCGGCGGGAGCAGCCTGTTCTACTCGTGGCTGCGGGAGCTGGACCATCTGCCGTCCGACGCACCGGCGACGCTGCGGCTGCTCGGCCGGGTCACCGGCCAGCTCACCAGCGAGCAGTTGGTGGACCGGCACGGTGTGGAGTGCGCGCCCATTCGCGCGCTGCTGATCGACTACCTGGAAGAGCGTCGCCCACGGCTGGACTACGCCTCGTTGGACGGTCTGGCTCGCAACCTGACCAGGAACTTCTGGTCAGACCTGGAGCGGCACCATCCCGGGATCGCCTCCCTCGACCTACCCGTGGACGTGGCTGCCGCGTGGAAGGAGCGTCTGAGGACCAGAATCCAGCGGCGTCGGCGCCGGGACGGCACCGTGGAGGAGACGGTGGTCGAGCGGGCGGACCGGGCCATGGTGCTGATGTCCGTCCGCGCGCTCTACCTGGACGTGGCGCGCTGGGCGGCGGAGGAGCCGGCCCGTTGGGGCCCCTGGGCGGCCCCGTGTCCGATCAAGGAAGCCGAGACCTTGGACGGCAAGCGCACCAAGCGGATCAAGGCCCGCATGGACCAGCGCACCCGCGAACGCCTGCCGGCCTTGGACACCTTCGCGCGGGCCGTCCTCGACCCCCACCGCGACCGCCTGACCTGCCTCGAAGCCCTGCGCGCCGTGCCGCGCGGCACGGCCTTCACAGTCGCGGGCACCACATTTGTCCGCACCAAACACGGCAGGGACAGCGCCCGTGACGCAGCCGGCAAGCTCATCCACTTCGACCTCGCCGAGCACCGCGCGTTCTGGGCCTGGGCGGCGGTGGAGTTCCTGCGCCACACCGGCGCCCGCATCGAGGAGATGCTGGAGGCCAGCCACCACGGCCTGGTCCAGTACCGGCTGCCCACCACGGGCGAGGTCGTCCCCCTCCTCCAGATCGCCCCGTCCAAGACCGACCAGGAACGTGTCCTGCGGGTCAGCCCCGAACTCGCCGACGTCCTCTCCGCCGTCATCCGCCGGGTCCGCGACCCGAAGACCGGCACCATCCCCCTGCTGGCCGCCTACGACTACGAAGAGCGCGTCTGGAGCCCTCCCGCACCACTGCTGTTCCAGTGGGACTGGGCAGGAGAGCGATCCCGCATGACCGGCGAGCTCATCCGAAAAGCCCTGGGAGAGGTCCTCGACTTCATCGGCCTCACCGATACCAGCGGCCAGCCCATGGACTTCGCACCCCACGACTTCCGGCGGATGTTCATCACCGACGCCATCCGCTCCGGCCTGCCACCCCACATCGCCCAGGTCATCGTCGGCCACTCCGACATCAACACCACCATGGGCTACAACGCCGTCTACCCCACCGAGACCATCGAAGCCCACCGCGCCTTCATCAACCGCCGCCGCACCCTGCGCCCCGCCGAGGAGTACCGCACCCCCACCGAAGCGGAGTGGGAGGACTTCCTCGGCCACTTCGAACGCCGCAAACTCTCCGTCGGCACCTGCGCCCGCGCCTACGGCACCGCCTGCATCCACGAACACGCCTGCGTCCGCTGCTCCCTCCTGCGCCCCGACCCCGCCCAGCGCGGCCGGTTGGTGGAGATCCGCGACAACCTCCTCGACCGGATTGCAGAAGCTGAGCGCGAAGGCTGGCTCGGCGAGATCGAAGGCCTGCGCGTCAGCCTCGACGGCGCCGAATCCAAGATCGACCAGATCGACTCCGCGCCGGGCAGAGTGGCGATCAACCTTGGCATGCCGCGCAAGGCCCCGGCTCACCCCGCCCAGAAGACGGGAGCAGAGCAGACGGCTTCCAGCCGTCAGGTCACCTGAGTTCCGTTCTGGCGAAGAGTTCAGCGCACTCGCTGGCGAAGGAACAGAGCTGGTCTACGACCTGCCGGTACTCCTGCGGATCCCGCACCGCGTTCGGCGTGGCAGCAGTCCACTGCTGCCATAGTCCGCCGGGCGCAAGGTATGGCGCTGCCCGCTCGGCCCCAAGGACAGCGTCGAGGTGAAGCAGGGTGCTGAATACCGAGGTTTGGTCCCAGCGGAGGTCGGGTTCAGGCAGGTAGCGATCAAGGTATTCGCAGAGCAGATCGGCGTCCGCGCTGGTACCAAAGCTGGCAAGAGCGATGCAGAGAGAACCTTGGTAAGGGCCTCCGCTGGCCAGCAACAGGTCGCCGATCCGGCTCCGGAACTCGGTCCTCCCGGCCACGGCAACCAGCCAGGAGGCAGTCCTGCGCTCTCGCCACCCGCCCTCGAAAAGGATGGCGAGTTCCGCGGGAGTGATCTCCCCGGCAGCCTGGACCAGCTCTCTCACGAACAAGTCGCGCTCAGGTCCGCTCAACCGCAGTGGGCTTCCGCCCAGCCGCATGTACCGCCGGCCAGGCGTGACAAATCGTCGGACCAGGTCCATCAGCTCGGGGTCGACGCTGGCATAACGCATGGCTGCATCCTTACGCGGGGACGAACCAGCTGCCAGCGGTTTACCCAGGCCCTGAGTAGCGATCGCTAGTTCAGAGAAGGTCAGCCTGCCGGTGGGCCTCTACACCGCCACCGACAGCCACACCATCCACTTCCATCAGCTCCAACGCGGCACCGCCGACCGGATCCGCAACCGCCGGGTGAACGAGCGCACCGGCGACGAAGTGGACCTCTCGGACCTGGTGAAGGGCTACGACACCGGCGAGGAGTAATCCTGGTCGAGCCGAAAGAGCTGGACGACATCGCCCCGGGCCGCTCCCGGTCGCTGGAGATCGCCGGGTTCGTCGACCTCGCCGAGGTGGACCCGATCTTCTACGACAAGACCTACTACCTCGGGCCCCGCGGCAAGGAGTTCGGCAAGGTCTACAGCCTGCTGGAGCAGGCCCTGGCCAAGACCGGAAAGGCGGGCATCGCCACCTTCGTGATGCGCCAGCACGAGTACCTGGTCGCCCTCAAGGCCGAGAACGGCCTCCTCACGCTGCACACCCTGCACTGGGCGGATGAGATCCGGGACCCGAAGCAGGAGATCGACACCCTCCCGGGCAAGGCGAAGGCTTCTGACAAGGAACTGAAGATGGCCGAGCAGCTCATCGGCGCGATGAGCATGACCTGAGATCCCGAGGAGTTCCACGACACATTCCAGGAGCAGGTCGCCGCTCTGATCGAGGCGAAGAAGGCCGGCGAGACCGTGGAGAAGGCCGAACCCCCCGCCGAGCCGACCGGTGTCGTCGACCTCATGGAAGCCCTGCGCGCCAGCGTCGAACGCGCGGGCAGCCCTAGGCAGTGTCTTCAAAGGGGCTTTAGCCAGAGGAACAGGGATGCGATGGTGACGGCTGCCTGGTAGGACTCGCGGGTTTTGTCGTAGCGAGTGGCGATCGC